>JBHJIR010000009.1:0-104767 GCA_050043265.1 Kiloniellaceae bacterium | reverse complement strand
GAATCTTCACCAGGCCACCGGCTTTCAGGTTGGCCTCCTCGGCCAGCACCCCGTCGATCTCCCCGCCCATGGCCGAGGCCATGGCTTCGGCCGTACAGGGCCCGTCGGTCCAGTTCTGGAAGAAGCAGCCGGCCACCCGGTCGCCCGGCGCGAACCCGTCAACCCCCGGCCCGCCCGCCAGCACCTCCCCGGCGCCATCGGAGTTGGGAATCCGCGGCAAGGCAATGCCGCGCGCCGCCGGATCGCCGACCACCGAGAGGTCCCGGTAGTTGATGGCATTGGCCCGCAGGCGCACCCGCACCTCGCCCGCGCCCGGGTCCGGCAGGGAAATGTCCGCCTGCCTCAACCCGTCGATGCCGTCTGTCGTCTCGATCCGCCATAGCTTCATGGAACCTTACTCCTTGCCGTCATGCGCTCTTCTGGTCGGGGCGATCATAGGCAACGCGCTCGGCCCTTAGAAGGACGCAATCGCTACGCCAGTTTTTCGGTGGCTGTGACGGTGCCGTGATCTTTAGGAAGTCTTAGCAAAAAACTTCTTGAATTGAGGTCAGACTTGATCAATTAGATTCTCAGTCTGCGGTGCGGTGTCAGAATCGACGATTTTCGCGCGACGACCCCCGCGACTTATGGATTGACCAAGAAATGGACGATCTTCAGGCTCCCCCATCGGAGCCTCCCGGTTCGCAGAGCGAACCGACATCGACTCCCCTCCAATCCAATTCTCTGATTTCCCCGGCTTCCTGGCCGCCCGCGCGGCGTACGGGCGACGGCTTGCTGCCGCGGACCTTCGAGGCCCGGCAGCGGACGGAGCGTTTTCCCAGCGGGCCGGACAGCCGGACGTTCCGCCGGCGCTTCTTCCCCGAGGCCTCGCCCGAGGAATGGAACGACTGGCGCTGGCAGCTGCGTAGCCGCATCCGCTCCCTCGCCCAACTGGAAAAGATCTTCCAGTTGTCGGAGGACGAGCGCGGCGCCATCGCCCAGCACAAAGGCTCGTTGCCGGTCGGGATCACGCCCTACTACGCCAGCCTGATGAGCCGCGACGACGCCGAGGAGCCGCTCCGTCGCACCCACATCCCCGTCGGCCAGGAATACCTGCGCACGCCGGGCGAAGCGGACGACCCGCTGGGGGAAGACCACGACACCAAGACGCCGGGCCTCGTGCATCGCTACCCGGACCGGGTGCTGTTCCTGCCCACCGGGTTTTGCTCGACCTACTGCCGCTACTGCACGCGCTCGCGCATGGTCGGCGAGGCCGGCGGCGAGTACAACTTCTCGCCCAGCCAGTGGGAACAGGCCCTGAGCTATATCGAGGCACATCCGGAAATCCGCGACGTGCTGCTGTCGGGCGGCGATCCCCTGACCATCGCCGACGAGAAGCTCGACTACCTGCTCGGCCGCCTGCGCCGCATCAAGCACGTCGAGTTCATCCGCCTCGGCACCAAGGTGCCGACGGTGCTGCCGATGCGCGTCACCCGCTCCCTTACCCGCATGCTGCGTAAGCACCATCCGGTGTGGATGAGCATCCACGTCACCCACCCCAAGGAACTGACGCCGGAGGTGACCGAGGCCTACGCCCGCCTGGCCGACGCCGGCATCCCGCTGGGCAGCCAGACGGTGCTGCTGAAGGGCATCAACGATTCGGTCGACACCATGAAGTCGATGATGCACGGCCTGCTGATGCGCCGGGTAAAGCCCTACTACCTCTACCAGTGCGATCCGATCACCGGCTCCTCGCACTTCCGCACCCCGGTCGAGAAGGGCATCGAGATCATCGAGGGTCTGCGCGGCCATACCACGGGGTACGCTGTGCCGCAGTACGTGATCGACGCGCCCAACGGTGGCGGCAAGATCCCCTTGCTGCCCGACTACATCGTCGGACGCGACGGTGACGACCTGCTGCTGCGCAACTTCGAGGGCGGCGTCTACCGCTACCCCGACCCCGGCGGCAAGATCGGCGCCCATAAACAGGGCGCAAGCAAGCAGGAGTCCCGCTGATGCGTGTCGGCCTGACCTACGACCTGCGCGACGACTACCGCGCCCTGGGCGGCTTTTCGGAGACCGCCCTGGCGGAGTTCGATTCGCCGGAGACCATCGACGCCCTGGCCCAGGCATTGGAAGCCAACGGCTGCCGGATCGAGCGCATCGGCCACATCCGCAACCTCGCCCGGCGCCTGGTCGCCGGTGAACGCTGGGACCTGGTGTTCAACATCTGCGAGGGCGTCGCCGGGCGCAACCGCGAGGCTCAGGTGCCGGCGCTGTTGGAAGCCTACGGTATCCCTTACGTCTTCTCCGACCCGCTGACCCTCTCGGTCACCCTCGACAAGGCGGTGGCCAAGCGCCTGGTGCGCGACGCCGGCCTGCCGACGGCGCCCTTCGCGGTGATCGAATCGGATGCCGATGCGCGGACCTGCGCCCTCGACTTCCCGGTCTTCGTGAAACCGCTGGCCGAGGGCACCGGCAAGGGCTGCGAACGCGCCTCCAAGGCAAACGACCGCAAGGCTCTCACCTCGGCGGCGCGCAGCCTGCGTGCCCGCTTCGACCAGCCGGCCATCGCCGAGACCTTTCTGCCGGGCCGCGAATTCACCATCGGCGTGGTCGGCAACGGCGCCGCCGCGCGCATCGTCGCGGTGATGGAGATCCTGTTGCTGCAGAACGCCGACCCGGAGGTCTACTCCTTCGAGAACAAGGAGCTCTGCGAGTCGCGGGTGGAGTACCGTCTGGCCGACGACACCGAGGCCCGGGCCGCCGGCATCACGGCGCTGGCCGCCTACCGCACACTGGGCTGTCGCGACGGTGCCCGCCTCGACCTGCGCTCCGACGTCCAGGGCGTGCCGCAGTTCCTCGAAGTGAACCCCTTGGCCGGTCTGCATCCGACACATTCCGATCTGCCGATCCTGGCCGGCCTCGCCGGTATGGACTACACGACGCTGATCGGCGAGATCCTGCAGGCGGCCAAGCTGCGCACGGGCGTAGGCCTGGCACAGACCAAGCGGCGACGGCGCATCCCGGCATGACCCGGTCCACTTATCTGCCGGTCCTCCACGGAGCCGCGGCAGACCGCCCCGACGAAGCGGACACCATCGCCACCGCCAAGGCCATCGCCGCGGCCCTGCAGCGGCTCGGCTATCACAGCAAGGTCATCCGGCTCGGCCTCGACCTCGGCGATCTGAACGGCCTGGCGGCCCGACGCCCGGCCCTGGTGTTCAACCTGGTCGAGGCGCTGGACGGCGATTCCGCCCTGGCGCACCTTGCACCGGCCATGCTCGACCACATCGGCCTCGGCTACACCGGTGCCGGCGTCGAAGCGCATCACATGACGCTGACCAAAACCGCGGCCAAGCGGCTGCTCGCCGCCGCCGGATTGCCGACGCCGCAGTGGTCGCTCGACGGCAGAGGCTTCGCCCCCGACGCGCGCGTCATCGTGAAGTCGCTGACCGAGCATGCCTCGCTCGGCATCGACGCCCGTTCGGTGGTTTCCGCCGCCAAGGCGCGGCAGGAGATCCTCGCCCGTGAGCAGCGTTTCGGCGGCCGTTTCTTCGCCGAGGCCTTCATCGAGGGACGCGAGTTCAACCTCTCCCTCCTGCAGACGCCGCAGGGCCCGCGCGTCCTGCCATCGGCCGAGATCCTCTTCGTCGACTTCCCGGCCGGGCGGCCCCAGATCGTCGACTACGAGGCGAAGTGGGACACCGCCGCCACCGCCTATGTGAACACACCGCGCAGCTTCGAATTTGCCGACAGCGACACGGCACTGCTTGCTGAACTTGAGGCACTGGCCCTGAAAACCTGGGACCTCTTCGGCCTGACCGGCTACGCCCGTGTCGACTTCCGGGTCGATGCCGCCGGCCGCCCGACGATCCTGGAGGTCAACCTCAACCCCTGCCTGGCGCCCGATGCCGGCTTCGCCGCCGCCGCCGCGCGGGCCGGTCTCGGTTACGCCGCGCTGATCGCCGCCATCGTCACGGCCGCCCGCGAAGGCCGGCGGGAAGCCGCCCCGTTGTCCCGGGCCTCCTGATGCTGCGCATCCGCAAGATCACCGACACCCGGACTCCCGCCAACCGCTCGGCGGTGGAGGAGGCCCAGGCGATCATCCGCGCCCAGTTCCCCGGCATGCCGGACAGCGAGGCGGACAAGCTGCCCGACCAGCTCGACAATCCCTTCCGCTACCGCTTCGTGGCGGAGCTTTTTGTCGCCGAGGACACCCGCGGCCGTGTCAAGGCCATCGCGCTGCTGCTGCACGACCCGGAATTCGCCTTCTCCTATCTGGAAATCATCTCCGTCGCCCCGGGCGGGCGCGCCGGCAGCGGCATCGGCGGTGCGCTCTACGACCGCGTGCGCGAGGAGGCCGACGAGCTGGGTTCCACCGGCCTCTACTACGAATGTCTGCCGGACGACGCCGACAAGAGCCCCGACGCCAAGGTGCGCCGGCAGAACGCCGCCCGGCTGAAATTCTACGAGCGCTACGGCGCCTTTCCCATCGAGGGCATCGCCTACGACCTGCCGATCAATCCCGGCGACAGCGACATGCCCTACTTGGTGTTCGACGGCCTGGCGCGGCACGCGCTGCCACCCGCCGCGCGCCTGCGCCGGATCATCCGCGCCATCCTGGAGCGCAAATACGCCGACATCTGCCCGCCCGACTACGTCGAGCAGGTCGTCACCTCGGTCAAGCCCGGCGCTTACCGCCTGCGCGCGCCGCGCTACCTGAAGGCCGAGGAGATCGCCCCGCCCCTGCCCGGCAGTGCCGGCAAGCTGGACGTCGCCCTGGTGGTGAACGACAAGCACGACATCCACCACGTGCACGACCGCGGCTACGTCGAAGCGCCGGTGCGCGTGAACGCCATCCTCGGCGAGCTGGGCAAGACCGATTTCTTCCGCCGCCTGCCGGCGCGCAAGTTTCCCGACCGCTTCATCCGCGAGGTGCACGACGCCGGGCTGGTCGACTACATCCAGCGCGCCTGCGCCGAGGCGCCGCTGAAGCGTTCGATCTACCCCTACGTCTTTCCGATCCGCAATCCGCAGCGCAAGCCCAAAGAACGCTCGGTGCTGGCCGGCTACTGGTGCATCGATACCTTCACGCCCCTGAACCGCAACGCCTTCCCGGCGGCCCGTCAGGCGGTCGACTGTGCGCTGACCGCCGCCGACGAGGTGCTGAACGGCGCGCCGCTGGCCTACGCCCTGGTGCGCCCGCCCGGCCATCACGCGGAAAAACGCAGCTTCGGCGGCTTCTGCTATTTCAGCAACGCGGCCATCGCCGCCAACTACCTGTCGCACTACGGCAGGGTCGCCATGCTGGACGTGGACTACCACCACGGCAACGGACAACAGGACATCTTCTACGAGCGCGACGACGTGCTGACCGTGTCGATTCACGGCGCACCGTCCTTTGCCTATCCCTACTTCTCCGGCTTCCGCAACGAGACCGGGCGCGGCAAGGGCGCCGGCTACAACGTGAATATTCCGCTGCCCGAAACCATTACGCCGGAGCAGTACCTCGACGCCCTGCAGACCGCGCTGAAACGCGTCGACCGCCACGGCCCGGCCTATCTGGTGATCGCCTTCGGGCTGGATACCGCGCGCGGCGACCCGACCGGCACCTGGTCAAACCGGGCCGCCGACTTCCGCCGCATGGGCGCCCTCATCGGCGCCGCCGGCTATCCCACCGTGGTGATTCAGGAGGGCGGCTACCGTATCCGCACTCTGGGGGTCAACGCGCGCCACTTCTTCACCGGCCTGGTGGAAGGGGCCGGCGCCAAACGGCCGGCCCGCGCGGCAAAGACCGCCGCCGGCAAACCGACCACGAAAGGCCAGCTGTGGCGCGAGGCGGTGAAGCCGGAAGATGCCGAGCGCGTCCGTTCCCTGGTCGCCACCACCGGCATGTTCTCCGCCGAGGAAACCGACATCGCCGAGGAACTGGTGCAGGAGCGCGTCGCCAAGGGCCGCGCCTCGGGTTACGACTTCGTGCTGCTGGAGGAGGACGGCGCCCTGGTCGGTTACGCCTGCTACGGGCCGATCCCCGGCTCGGCGACCAGCCACGACCTCTACTGGATCGCCGTCCATCCGGACCGCCAGGGCCGCGGCTTCGGCCAGCAGATCCTGGCGCGAGCCGAGGCCGCGATGACGCGCGGCGGCGCCCAGCGCATCTATATCGACACCTCTTCCGCCGCCCACTACGAGCCAACCCGGGCCTTCTACGCCCGCGCCGGCTTCACCGTCGCCGCCGAACTGCCCGACTTCTATCGCCCCGGCGACGGCAAGGTGATCTTCACCAAGGCGCTTTAGGAGCGATAGCCCTCTCCCGCCATCCCTGCTAGCTTCCTCCCGGCGCAGGTAAAAGTCGGGGGACGAGTTGTAATGCCATTGCTGACCACCACCATCGGGGCCTACCCGAAGCCCGCCAGCGTGCGCATTCCCGACTGGTTCGACCCCGGAGCGATGGATTCCAGCGTCGCGACCCGCGATTACATGGCGGCGATCGAACGGCTGGGCGCCGAGGCCGAGCAGATCATCGCCGGCGGCGTACGCCAGGTGATCGAGGACCAGGTCGCCTGCGGCATCGACATCCCGACCGACGGCGAGGTGCGGCGGGAGAACTACGTGCACTATCACTGCCGCCACCTCGACGGCTTCGACTTCGAGAATCTGACCCACCGGGTGCTGCGCGGCGGTGCCTACGAGGCCGACCTGCCGACGGTGCGCGGCCCGGTGACCGCACGCGCGCCCTTCCTGCCCGCCGACTGGAACCTGGCACAGGGCTTCACCGACCGCCCGGTGAAGCTCACCCTGCCCGGCCCGATGACCATCGCCGACACCACGGCGGACGCCTTCTATGACGATCCGGAGGCCCTGGGCCGCGACCTCGCCGCCGCCCTCAACAAGGAAGTCCTGGCCCTGGCCGCGGCCGGCTGCACCCACATCCAGATCGACGAGCCGCTGTTCGCGCGCAAACCCAGGGAGGCGCTGGCCTACGGCATCGCCCATATCGAGCGCTGCTGGCAGGACGTGCCCGAAGGCGTCGTGAAGACCCTGCACATGTGCTGCGGCTATCCCAACCGGCTGGACGACGAGAACTACGCCAAGGCCGACCCGGGCGCCTACCGGGAACTGGCCGATGCGGTGAATGCCTCGGTGGTCGACGCGGTCTCCCTGGAGGATGCGCACCGCCACAACGACCTCTCCCTGCTCGACCGCTTCGGCGATACCACGGTCATCTTCGGCGTCATCGCCATCGCCCGCAGCCGCGTCGAGACGGTCGAAGAAGTGCGCGAGCGCCTGCAGGCGGCCTTGCAGCACCTGCCGCCCGAACGCCTCATCGCCGCGCCGGACTGCGGCCTCGGCCACCTGGGCCGCGACCTGGCCATGCAGAAGCTGAGGGTGCTTTCCGAAGCGGCCAAGAGCGTGTAATCACCGTCCCGCATGAACCAGATAACCGACCCTCCGACGGCGCCCGGCCAGGGCGCCGCCACCAGCCAGGAAAGCCATCCCCTCGGGGCCTGGCTGGTCTTCGGCTCGGCCGTGGTGTGGAGCCTGGGCGGGATCATCGCGCGTCTCGCCGAAGTCGAAAATCCCTGGACGACGATCTTCTGGCGCTCCGGCACGGCGGCGCTCTGCCTGCTTGCCTTCATGCTGCTGCGCGACGGGCGGGCGGGCACCGCCGCCCTCTTCGCCCGCATGGGTCTGGCCGGCTGGGCCGTCGCGGTCTGCTTTACCATCGCGACGACGTCCTTCGTCGTGGCCCTGCAGTTCACCACGGTAGCCAACGTGCTGCTCATGCAGGCGGGCGTGCCGCTGATCGCCGCTCTCATCTCCAGGATATTGTTTGGCGAGAAACTGCGTCTGGTCACCGGGCTGGCCATCGCCGCCGTCATCGCCGGCGTGGCGGTCATGGTCTCCGACTCGCTGACCGGCCGGGTCTCGCCCGTCGGCGACGGCCTGGCGTTGCTGATCGCCTTCGCGTTCGCCACCGCCACGGTGATCACCCGGCGCCAGGCCGGCATCCGAATGCCGCCCGCGGTCTGCGTCGGATCGGCGCTCGGTTGCGCGATCGCATTGATTGTCAGCCTGCTTACGGCAGGCAGTGTCGCGGTGGCCGCCTGGCAACTGCCGATCCTGGGCGTCTTCGGTCTTAGCCTGGGCGTCGGCATGGCCTTGTTCACCCAGGGCGCCCGCCTCATCCCCTCCGCTTTCGCCGCGCTGCTCGGTACCGCCGAGACCATCCTCGGCCCGTTCTGGGTCTGGCTGTTCCTGAACGAGACTCCGACGCCGCGCACCATCCTCGGCGGCGCCATCGTGCTGAGCGCCATCGTCGCCTACCTGATCTGGCAGATCGCCAATCACCGCAAGATCCGACAGCTGGCCCCGCCGGCGCTGTGACTTTCATCGGGTAACACGGCGATGCCGCGGTGGCGGCGGGAACATTCCCGGGCGGTTCTCAGTCAGACCTCCAGATGATTTTGCAGTCAGATCGTTTTACCCGCAGTCTCCGGCGGCGCCTCGGCGCCATGGCCCTGTTGCTGATCCTCGGCGCCTGCTCGACGCTCAGCGAGAGCGAGCCCGCGCGCACGGCGACGGAGCAGTTGCTGTTCTCCGCCGCCGTCGAGCGGGTCTGCGACAAGTTGGCAGTGCAGATTCCCGAGGACAGCAAGATCTTCGTTGACGCCAGCTACATCGAGGGCACCGACAGCCGGTACTTGGTGGCGACGCTGCGCGACCGCATCCTCAGAGCCGGTGGCCGACTGGTTGCCGCACGCGACGAAGCGGATCTGGTGTTCGAGCCGCGCATCGGCGCGCTCTCGGTCGACCGCAAGTCGACCCTGGTCGGCCTGCCCAGTATTCCGCTGCCGATTCCGCTGGCGGGCGAGTTTGAGCTGCCGGAACTGGCGCTGTTCAAGCGCGACCGGCAGCAGGGCGTGGTGAAATTGGCGCTCTCAACCTACGACGCCAGGACCGGCGCGCTGAGGCAATCCCTCTCGCCGGTCTACGGCTTCTCGCAGAAGACAGACTGGGCCGCCTTGCTGATCATTTCATGGCAGACGAACGACCTCATGCCGGACCCCGATAACGACGCCTGGGTCGGCGAGGGTTCTTTCGAGACGACGCGGCAGGAACTGCGCTTCGGTCACTGACCACGAGAGATACCCGCTTGGGGATGCCCCACGGCAGCGCCACGCAAATCTTCCAAAGAAAGCGATGCTTCCCCTAATCTTCGAGAAGCTGACGGACCACCCTGCGCAGGCTGCGCAGCATGGCGTCGCGCGAGACGTCGTGGTCGCGCAGCGCGCGCAACTGCAAGCCCTCGAAGAGGGCAATGATCACCTCGACCCGCGCTTCCAGCTCTTCGGCAGACCAAGGTACTTTCTGCTTGCGCCCGGCGATCATCAGATCGCGCAGCTTGCTGCGGGAAATGGTATCGGCATCCTTGACCATCTTGGCCACCTTCGGGTTGCGCGCGGCCTCGGCGTAGATCTCCAACAGCAAGGCCGTTTCCTCGACCCGGCGGGTATCGTCGTAGCCGCGGTCGACCTCGTCGACCATGACGTCGTAGAGATCGCCGCCACGCTGCTGGAAGCTCTCCATGATGCCCAGCACGCGCTCGAGATCGCGGGCGACGATGGCCGCGACGATCGCTTCCTTGTTTTCGAAGTAGTGATAGATATGGCCGACGCTCATGCCGGCGGTTTTGGCCAACTCGGCCATGCTCGCGCCGTGGAAGCCCCGGCGTCGGACCAATTCAACTGCGGCGTCAAGCACCTGCTCCTGCCGGGCCGAACGACGTTCTTCTTCTGCGCTAGGCGCCGTTTCTCCGGCCAAATTTCGTCTCCTGATAACACTTGCCTGCTCCCTTTTTGCACGAGATTTGAGCACTTGACAACACTAGAATGAACGTTCATTCTAGTGTTCTGTTTGATCCTTTCCGCCCGTTCCGATCACTGGGAGGGCGCCATAGGCAGGCGTGGCAGGGCCGCGGCGCAGCGTACTTCCCCCGCGCGGCGCCAAGGGCCCGCCCCGCCTGCCTTTACTCCTATTGAAGGTGATTTCATGACCGAAGCCCGCCGCGCCTCCACACTCCTGCCGGTGCTTCTCGCCGCCGGTCTGGCGCTGAGCGCCTGCGACGACCAGGAGGCCGCCCGCCAGGCCCACGCCAACACGGGCGCGCCAGCGCCGGAAGTGGGCGTTGTCATCGTCGCTCCCCGGCCGGTCGCCATCACCACGGAACTTTCCGGACGCACCACGGCTTATCAAGTCGCCGAAGTGCGTCCGCAGGTCAGCGGCCTGATCCAGCAGCGCCTGTTCCGCGAAGGCGCGGAGGTCGCTGCCGGTGACCCGCTCTACCAGATCGATCCCGCCTCCTACCGGGCCACCTACAACAACGCCAAGGCTCTGCTGCAAAGCGCCAACGCCAGCGTCGCCACCGCAAAGTCGAAAGCCAAGCGCTACGACGAACTGGTGCAGATCAACGCCGTCAGCGCCCAGGACCGCGATGACGCCGAGGCGGCCTTGAAGGAAGCCGAGGCCGATGTCGCCGCCAATGAGGCGGCGCTGCAGACCGCGCGCATCAACCTCGACCGCACCAGCCTGACCGCGCCGATTTCCGGACGCATCGGCCGCTCGTCGGTGACGGCCGGCGCGCTGGTGACGGAGAACCAGACAACCGCCCTGGCGACCATCCAACAGCTCGACCCGATCTATGTCGACGTCACCCAGTCCAGCGGCGACCTGCTACGCATGAAGCGGGCGCTGGCTGACGGCCGCCTGACCCGCGACAACCCGGACAAGGCGAAGGTGACGCTGACGCTGGAGGACGGCTCGGCCTACCCCCTGACGGGCACGCTCGAATTCTCGGAGGTCTCGGTCGACGAGAGCACCGGCATGGTGACCCTGCGCGCGGTCTTTCCCAACCCGGACGAGAACCTGCTGCCCGGCATGTTCGTGCGCGCCATCGTGCAAGGCGGCACCGACAATCACGCCATCCTGGTGCCGCAGCAGGGGGTCACCCGCAACGCCCGCGGCATACCGACCGCCCTGGTGGTGAACGACGACGGCAAGGTCGAGCAGCGTGAGTTGAAGGTTTCTCAAGCCGTCGGCACAAACTGGCTGGTGACCGAGGGCCTGAAAGCAGGCGACCGCCTGATCGTGGAGGGCTCCCAGAAGGCACGGCCGGGTGCCAGCGTGCAGACCGTCGAGGTCGAGCTCGGCGGAGACGGCGCCAAGGCAGGCGGCGCAGCGGCGCCGAAATCCTGAATAGGAGCCAAGACCATGGCAAACTTCTTCATCGACCGGCCGATCTTCGCCTGGGTCATCGCGATCATCACCATGCTGGCCGGCGTGCTGGCGATCTTCACCCTGCCGATCGCGCAGTATCCGACCATCGCGCCGCCCTCGGTCACCATCTCGGCAACCTATCCAGGCGCCTCGGCCAAGGCGGTGGAGGACACGGTCACCCAGGTCATCGAGCAGAAGATGAAGGGGATTGACAACCTGCGCTACATGTCGGCCAACAGCAACTCGAACGGCAGCATGAGCATTGAGCTGACCTTCGAACCCGGTACCGATCCGGACATCGCCCAGGTCCAGGTACAGAACAAGCTGGCTCTCGCCACGCCGCTGTTACCGTCGGAAGTGCAGCAGCAGGGCGTCGCGGTCTCCAAGTCCTCCGGCAGTTTCCTCATGGTGGTCGGCCTGATCTCCGAGGACGGCCGGCTGACGCAGACCGACCTCTCCGATTATCTGGCCGCCACCCTGCGGGATCCGATCAGCCGTCTGGACGGCGTCGGCGACATCAATATCTTCGGCTCCGAATACGCGATGCGGGTATGGCTCGATCCCGCCAAGCTGAACAGCTACCAGATGACCACCGAGGACGTGGTGTCCGCCATCGAGGCGCAGAACAGCCAGGTCTCGGCCGGTCAGCTCGGCGGCACACCGGCCGTCAGCGGCCAGCAGCTCAATGCCTCCATCACCGTCCAGACCTTGCTGGAGACGCCCGAACAATTCGCCGCCATCGTGCTGCGTACCGAAAGCGACGGCTCGACGGTCCACCTCGGCGACGTCGCCCGCGTCGAGATGGGCAGTGAAAGCTACGACATGATGGCGCGCTACAACCGCTCGCCGGCGGCCGGCATGGGCATCAAGCTGGCGACCGGCGCCAACGCCCTGGATACCGCCGAACTTATCAAGGCCAAGCTCGACGAGTTGTCGGCCTACTTCCCGGCCGGCGTGCGCACGGTGATCCCCTACGATACCACCCCCTTCGTGCGGGTCTCCATCGAAGAGGTGGTGAAGACCCTGGGCGAGGCCATCGTGCTGGTGTTCCTGGTGATGTATCTCTTCCTGCAGAACCTTCGCGCCACGCTGATCCCGACCATCGCCGTGCCGGTGGTCCTGCTGGGCACCTTCGGCGTGTTGTCCGCCTTTGGCTTTTCCATCAACACCCTGACGATGTTCGGCATGGTCCTGGCCATCGGCCTGTTGGTCGACGACGCCATCGTCGTGGTCGAGAACGTCGAGCGCGTCATGCGCGACGAGGGCCTCGGACCGCGCGAAGCGACCCGCAAGTCGATGGGCCAGATCACCGGGGCGCTGGTCGGCATCGCGCTGGTACTCTCCGCCGTCTTCGTGCCGATGGCCTTCTTCAGCGGCTCAGCCGGCGTCATCTACCGCCAGTTCTCGATCACCATCGTCTCGGCCATGGCACTTTCCGTCGGGGTGGCGCTGGTCCTCACCCCGGCACTCTGCGCCAGCCTGCTGAAGCCGATGAAGCATGGCGAGCACGGCCACCGGCGCGGTCCGCTGGCGTGGTTCAACCGCACCTTCGACCGGGCCACCCAGAAGTACGAGAGCTCGGTGGCGTACATTGTCGCCCGCACCCTGCGTTTCCTGGCGATTTATCTGGCGATCGCCGTGGTGATGGGGCTTCTTTTCACGCGTTTGCCGACGTCATTCCTGCCCGACGAGGACCAGGGCATCCTCTTCGCCCAGGTGCAGTTGCCGGTCGGCGCCACCCAGGAACGCACCCTGGACGTGATCACGCAGGTCGAGGACCACTTCCTGGACGATGAACGGGAAGCCGTCAGTTCAGTGTTCTCGGTGGCCGGCTTCAGCTTCAGCGGCAGCGGCCAGAACGCCGGCATCGCGTTCATCTCCATGAAAGACTGGTCGGAGCGCCCGGGCGCGGCGCAGACCGTGCAGGCCGTCGCCGGCCGCGCCATGGGGGCCTTTGCCGGCATCCGCGACGCGCTGGCCTTTGCCTTCGCGCCGCCGGCGGTGATCGAACTGGGCAACGCCAGCGGCTTCGACCTGCAGCTGCAGGACCGCGGTGGGCTGGGGCACGAACAGCTCCTCGCCGCACGCCAGCAGTTGCTTCAGATGGCGGCGCAGGACCCGCGGCTGGTCGCCGTCCGCGCCAACGGCAAGGACGACGAGCCGCAATTCGTGGTCGATATCGACCGCGAGCGCGCCGGCGCGCTGGGCGTCAGCCTGCCGGACATCAACAGCGTCCTCGCGACGGCCTGGGGCGGATCCTACGTGAACGATTTCATCAACCAGGGCCGCATCAAGAAGGTCTATGTCCAGGCCGACGCGCCCTACCGCATGATGCCGGACGACCTGGACCAGTGGTATGTCAGGAACGACAAAGACGAGATGGTCCCGATGTCCTCCTTCGCCCGGTCCTCCTGGAGCTACGGCTCGCCACGCCTGGAGCGCTACAACGGCCTGCCCTCGGTCGAAATCCTCGGCTCCGCCGCGCCGGGCCAGAGCACCGGCGCGGCCATGGCCGCCGTCGAAGCCCTGGTCGCCCAGTTGCCCACGGGCATCGGCATGGAGTGGACCGGGCTGTCGGACCAGGAACGTGCCTCCGGCGACCAGACGCCGATGCTCTATTCGATCTCGATCCTGGTCGTTTTCCTCTGCCTGGCGGCACTCTACGAGAGCTGGTCGATCCCCTTCTCGGTGCTGCTGGTGCTGCCGCTGGGCATCGTCGGCGCCCTGTCGGCGGCGACCTTCCGCGGGCTGTCGAACGATATCTTCTTCCAGGTCGGCCTGCTGACCACGATCGGCCTGTCGGCGAAGAATGCCATTCTGATCGTCGAGTTCGCCAAGGATCTGCAGGACCAGGGCAAGGACCTGGTCTCGGCAACCCTGGAGGCCGTGCGCATGCGCCTGCGTCCGATCATCATGACCTCGCTGGCCTTCGCCTTCGGCGTGCTGCCGCTGGCGATCAGCACCGGCGCCGGCTCGGGCGGCCAGAACGCGATCGGCACCGGCGTGCTGGGCGGCATGATCTCGGCCACCCTGCTGGGCATTTTCTTCGTGCCGCTGTTCTTCGTGATGATCCGCCGGGTTTTCTCCCGCAAGGCCGAGGCCCGGCCGCAGCCGGCCGACCCCCAGGCCGAACCGGCATTGGAGTCCCGCTGATGAACCCGCGTGTGCTGTGCTCTTCGCTCCCCGCTTTGATTCTGTCGGGCGCCCTGCTGGCCGGCTGCAGCCTGATGCCGGACTATTCCCGCCCCGACGCGCCGGTACCGCAGGACTGGCCGGTCGGCGCCGCCTATGACGTGGAGACGATCTCGCAGCCCGTCGGTCGGGTTGCCGCCGACATCGGCTGGCGCGATTTCTTCATCGACCGCCGGCTGCAGGGCCTGATCGCGCTGGCGCTGGAGAACAACCGGGATCTGCGCGTCGCCGCCCTCAACATCGTGCGCGCCCGGGCCCAATACCGCGTCACCCGCTCCGACCTGTTTCCCAAGGTCGACGCCGGCGGCGCCTACACGCGCCAGCGCCGCGGCGAGGACTTCACGTCCAGCGGCAACCCGGAGTACGGCTCGCAATACGATGTGAACCTGGGTTTCAGCAGCTACGAGATCGACTTCTTCGGACGGGTGCGGAGCCTGAAAGAACAGGCGCTGGAGCAATACCTCTCGACCGAGGAGGCCCGGCGCAGCGCGCAGATCAGCCTGGGCGCCGAAGTCGCCGACGCCTACCTGACCCTGGGCGCCGACCGCGAGCAGCTGGCGCTGTCCCAACAGACGGTGGCAAGCCAGCGCGAGTCCTATGAGCTGACCCGCAAGAGCTACGAGATGGGCGTGTCTTCGGCGCTGGATCTGCGCCAGGCACAGATCAGCGTCGACACCGCCCGCGTCGACGTCGCCAACTATACGGGCCTGGTGGCGCAGGACCAGAACGCCCTGGCCTTGCTGGTCGGCACCGCGATTCCGCCCGAGCTGATGGCGGTGGAGTCGCTGGACGCGGTGGATCTGCTGGAAGACCTGCCCGTCGATCAGCCGTCCGAGGTGATGCAGCGTCGCCCGGACATCCGGCAGGCGGAGCACCAGCTGAAAGGCGCCAACGCCAACATCGGCGCGGCGCGGGCCGCCTTCTTTCCCAGCGTCACCCTGACGCTGAGCGGCGGCTTCAGCACCACGACCCTCGCCAGCCTGTTCACCGGCGGCAGCGGGGTTTGGAGCTTCATGCCGCAGATCAGCCTGCCAATCTTCGACGGCGGCGAGAACCAGGCCAACCTGGACGTCGCCAAGACGGACCGCGACATCCTGCTGGCCCAATACGAGCTGGCGATCCAGACCGCCTTCCGGGAAGTCGCCGACGCCCTGGCGGTGCAGGGCACCATCGACGAACGGCTGGACGCTCAGCAGTCCCTCGTGGGCGCGGCGAACGAAAGCTACCGGCTGGCCGAGGCGCGCTTCCGCCGCGGCGGCGACAGCTACCTGGCGGTGCTCGATTCCCAGCGCGAACTGTACAGCGCGCAGCAAGGCCTCATCGGCATCCGTCAGTCGCGCAGCAGCAATCTGGTGACGCTCTACAAAGTGCTGGGCGGCGGCCTGCAGGAGGGCGGCAACGCCGATGACAAGACGGCCGAGGCTACGGCCCCCAGCGCCGGGAACTAGGCAACGACTTCGCCCTGCTTCAAGCCTTCGGCCTTGAGCGCAGCCTCGAACTTCTCGGCGGGCATCGGCCTGTTGAGCAGGAAGCCCTGCAGCGTGTCACACTGATAGGCTTGCAGGTAGCTAAGCTCGGCTTGGGTTTCGACACCCTCGGCGACCACGCTCATACCCATGGAGTGGGTCATTGAGACGATGGCCTGGACCAGGGCCGCATGCACACGGCATTTGGTCATCTGGGAAACGAAGGAGTAGTCGACCTTCAGGGTCTTGATCGGAAGCCGGCTCAAGTGGCTGAGGGCCGAATGCTCGATTCCGAAATCGTCGACGGCGAACTCGATTCCGGCATCGGCGAGATATTTCATCATGCTCGCCGCCGCTTCGGCATTGTCGACGATCGTGCTTTCCGTCAGCTCGAGCTTAAGGCGGTTTGGCGCGAGGCCGGTCTCTGCGAGAATGTCGAGAACTCTGTCTCCCAGGTTCTTCTGGCGCAGCTGCACACCGGACAGATTGACCGACACCGGAACGTCCGTCACCCCCCTTGACTGCCAATCGCGTGCCTGGGCGCAGGCTTCCCTCAAGGCAAACTCGCCCATGGGGACGATCAGGCCGGTCTCCTCGGCCACCGAGATGAATTCCCCGGGCATGACGAGCCCGCGATCGGGGTGCTGCCAACGCATGAGGGCTTCCAGGCCGACGAGCTCCAGCGTCTGCGAATCGTATTGCGGCTGATAGAACAGTCGCAGCTCATGCTTGTCCAAGGCCCGGCGCAGTTCGGAATCGATTCCCAGACGCTGGACCGCACGCTCGGTCATCTGCGTGTTGTAGAATTGATACGGCCTATCCGCGTCTTCCTTGGCTTTGTTCAGCGCTGTGGTCGCGTTGCCGATGAGCGCCTCCGCCGTATCGCCATCGTCGGGAACCACGCAGATGCCCATGGAAATGTTGAGCGGAAAGTTCTGGCTGCCATGATCGAACCGCGTTTCGAATTGACGCTTGATGGCGCGCAGCGGTGCGGTGAAGTCGCTCTTCTTGTCGACCTGGACCAAGACGATCAGAAATCCGCCGCCACCTGTGTAGGCGATCGTATCGGCAAACCGCACCGCTCTTTGCAGTCGCCTGGTGGCCTCGACAATGCAGGCATCGCCGACGTCGAAACCCGAGCTTTCACGGATGCCCTTGAGGGAGGTCAGTTCCACGGCAATAACGAAGGCCGGCGATTCAAGATGCTGGGCCCGCCCGAGCGCGTGGTTGAGCCAATTCACAAAAAGGGCGCGGTTCGGCAATCCGGTCAGGGAATCGTGATAGGAGAGGTGCGCCTCCCGCGCCTTGGCCTCGGTGATGTCCAGCGCGATGCAGTCCCACTGGATATTGCCGTTTGCAAGCTTGCGCGGGTAGGACGCGATACGCAGCCACTTTGCCGGGCCCTTCGCCGTGCGAAGGCGAACAGCGACCTCGAGGGACGTCAGATCCCGCGCCGAAAGCGCCATGGCGTCGAGGAAGAACTGCCGGTCCTCGGCGCGGAAATATTCATCGAACGGCCTTTTCCCCGACCCTTCTTTAGCCGGGCCGACGCCGTACAATCTGTACACGTGCGGGCTGACATAAGGATAGGTAGCGCTTCCGTCAGGGGCCAACACGCGGCGAAAGACGAAACCGGGCATATTGTCGACGATGTTGCGAAGCTGCTCGTCGCTTCTTCCCGGTGCTTTCCGGGGCCGGGGCACAGCCCGGGGGGCTCTTGCGGCGGGGCCGCGCCGCACCGGTTCTTTGGGCCCTTCGCTCATGACCACGTTGCATCACCGCTTCAGGTGCTTGCCGGCAAGCCTCTAAGAATTTGGAGCGCCCAAGCACAGGTTGCAGTCTGGCATGGAACTAGAGCATCAACGAATCCTTTAAGTTGTGTCAAATTTCTGGATCTAAACGGAAAATTAACAGTTCAGTGACCGTGCCCTCCGGCAAACGGACCCCGACACTGTATTCGGCCCTATCCCTTGGGGAGGTCGGCGATCAGCTTTTCGCCGGCCACGGAGTTCACGACCTTGCGCAATGCCGCAACGACCTGGGGATCGTAGCGGTCCGGGTTCGATTCGAGGATCTCCAGCGCCGACCCCGGTGCGATTCCGCTGCGATAGGTGCGCGGCTCCACCCGCGCGCAGAACACATCGCAGGCCCCCAGGATGCGCGCCGTCAGCCGGATATCCCCGCCGGACAGGCCGGCGGGATAGCCCTTGCCGTCAAGACGTTCATGCATCTGGATGATGGTCTCCAGCACCGGCAGCTCAAAGTCGATGTCCCGCAGGATCGCCGTGGTGTGGTCGATATGGGTCTGCAACTGCGCGATCTCGGCCTCGTTCAGGCGCCCCGGCTTGGTCAGAATCTCCCGCGGCACTTCCAGCTTGCCGCTCTGCGACAGGTTGGCGGCGATCTCGACGGTCGCGATCTCCTCTTCGCTCGCGTCGATGCGCTGCGCCACTGCGCGCGCAAAGCCGGCCAGGCGGCGCGAGTGGCCGGCCAGGTAGGAGTCCCGCAGTTCGACCGCGCGCACCAAGGCCGTGACCATCTGCTGGACGGCCCGCTCCTGTTTTTTTTGCGCCTCGACCAGCGCCGTCACGTCGCGCATCACGGAGACGACGCCCGATATCTCCCCGGAATCGTCGAGGTAGGGCACCTTCGAGATGTGCAGGTGATGCAGATGGGCATCCAGGTAGACTTCCGAATTGAATATCACCGGCGCCTTGCGTTCCAATGTCTGCCGGTCCGAAACCGAGAGCCGCTCCGCGGTTCCCTGGCCGAAGATGGCCGCATCGTCGAGCCCCACCGCGTCTTCCACCGCGCGGCCGGCGGCGCGGGCGAACGCGGGATTGAGGTAGCGGTATTTGCCGTTCTTCGACTTCACGCCGATATAGTCGGCGATCGAATTGTTGACGCTGTCCAGGAATCGCTTCTGCGAGGCGATGCGGGCGGCAAGCCGGCTGAACTGCTCGGCAAGGGCGGAACTCTGCTCGTTCGACAACCGCCACCAGAACGCTCCGAAGAGGGCTGCCACCGCCACCACGACCAGAACCGCGACGACCACGATCGCCGCCACGAAGCCCGCCATCCTGGCCTCGGCAGCGGCCACGTCGATTTGCTGGACCACCCACCAGGCAGGTCCCGCGACGGGACTGCCTACCGAATAGACGGCGCCCGCGGCACCGATGGCCGGCCGTTCGGCAAAGGCAAGGGGCTGGCCCGGCGCCGGCGGCTCAAGGCCGTCGACGGCGCGCAGCGGTGGCGCAGCAGCCGGCGTGACCTGGAACAGACGGTCGCCCGACTGCTGCAGCAGGGCGATCCGCTCGCCCGGCTCGGCCAGCGGCTGCGGCGCCAGGACGTCGGCCAGCATCTCGGTGATCGTGGCACTCAGCAGGAGGACGCCCACGGTCTTGCCCGCCCGTGCCTGCCCCTCCGCAGCCACCCCCGGCGATTCGAAGATCGGGGCATAGAAGTCTATCGCCAACCCGCCGGGCGCGTTTCGCGCCGGCCCGAAGGTGAGCCGCCCGCTGTCGAAGACGGTCTTGGCGATGGCCTGCTGCTCGCCGCTGATCGTTTCGGCACCGGCGCTGACGACATAGGCGCTGCCATCGCGGTCGACCAGGTAGCCGGCGCGATAGCCGGCATTCTGCGCAAAGTCGCTGAGCACCCGCGCCAGATAGGGCAACTGGTCGGACAGGGGCACGCCCAGCCCACTGTCAGCGTCGGCGCCCTCGGGCACCGCCTCGCTGCCCTCCCCCCGGCTCGAGAGGTCTCCCCCAACAAAGTCCATCTCGCTCGCGAACAACCGGAACAGCTCGCTGTCGACAACCCGTTCTGCCGGGCGCGTGCTGCCGTCCAGCCAGGTTTCGACGACCTCCGCGCGGCCACGCGACAGCACGTCAAGCCGCCGTTCGACTTGGTCTTCCAGGTCACTGCGCTTCATCTGGAGCAGCACAGTCGTGAGCGCAAGGGCGGTCACGGCGATCAGGCCTATCGCCAGCAAGCCGCGCATCAGGGCGCGTGACCGCACGGGCCGGAACTGACCGGGATCGATGTCGGAGGAGACGAAGTCGGAGATCTCTGTTGCATTGCTGGTCGACATGGCGGCCTCGTTCACTTGCGTTTTCGGGTCGGTATACGTTGGAAGACATCGGCCTTGTGCTTGCCGGCACTGCCGACATGGGCCCAGCGCGCCGTCTCGTTCATCGACACCTGGGGCACGTAGTGGGTGTAGCGGGTATGGGACAGGATGAGGTTCGACAGGCTGTCGAGGATGAGGAAGTCGCCATCAACTTGGACGGCCAGGACGGCATGACCGACATTGCGGATACGGTCTCTCAGCGCCACGACCCGCAAATCGTCGATGCTGAAGCCGAGTTCACGCAATGCGAAGTACTTGGCGATTGCATAGTCTTCGCAGTCGCCCGACCGTTTCATGAATTCCAACGGGGTCGCCCAGTACTCCAGGACCCCATAGAGCTCGCGATCCTGCTTGTAGGGCCAGCGGTTGAAGAAGTCGTTGACGGTCTTGACCTGCTCGCGCCGCGAGAGCTTGGAGGCGGCGACGATGAGACCGCGCCACTTCACCAGAACGGGAGTCGCGCACCCGGCCCGCGCGGCAGCGCAGGCATGAAAGGCTTGCCCTGGCCCCTTCATCACCCCCAGCACGCGGTTCCATTGCGGCAGGCCCCTCAGCGAATTCGATCTGACTTCGGCCGAACCGAACAGACCGTCCCCGCGCTCGAGCGACTTCGTCGCCTGAACCACGTCGGAAAGACTTTGAGGCGCGGTGGATTGGGGCGCAGCGATCAGGGTAACCAGACTGAGCAGGGCGGCAGATGCGATTGCGAAGCGGCGCCGCAGCACAGTATGAAATCCCGTCGAACGTTGAAACCGAGGACACTTGCCCCCCAGGGGGGAGGGCTATCTGCGGTTCACTGATGATGTCGGCAGTAACTTGGCGCCACCCTCCGGCGCGGACGATCACCGCCACGCAGAGACGCGTCAGGTGTCCCAGTCATTGTGCAGTTCGCGTCAGCGGCAGCGGCCCGACCTCGACGATTTATGAGGGCGGGATCCAGTGAGGCTCGGCTGCCAAGGCCCGTTTCAGCTGATCCCAATGTCGGCCGGCGGCGGTCACGGTCTCCCAGACATCCGGGCGTTCTTCGTGCACGCGCAGCAGCAGGGTTTCGAGTTCCACAAAGCAGGGCTGCCGGCGGCCATGATGAACGACCAGCGGGCCAATGTTCTCAAAATGAATTCCCAAACGCCCGAGCAGCCGCAACAGGGGCCGCTCCATCAGCGCGCACCAGTAGAAGGTCCTACTTTCCAGGCTCATACGCACGAGCCCCTCGATCAGGCCCAAAGTCATGTTGGGAATGACGCGGTGGTCGTTCTCTCTGTCTTCCGGCGTGTTGCTTCCCGGATACAGCCAATCGCCCTGCCGCTTGCGAAAATCCTTGGAGATGCAAAAGCGCGAAATCTCCGCCATCCGCTGAATCGGAAAGCGGGCCCCCTCCAGGATCATTGGCTCGTCGCAGACCTCCTGCAAAGCGAAACTGTGAAAAGGCGCATCGGGGTCCGGCAGGACCAGGCGCACAGTGCCGGCCCAGGCGCCGCTGCTCTTGTGCCGAAGAAGGCATTGGGTAGCGCGTTCGTCGTAATCGTCGTGCTCCAGTTCTTCTGGATTGTCGGCGGCAGCCTCATAGGGGTTTTCGACGCAATAGACCTGGTATCGCAGCCTGAAGGCTTCGCTGCGGAGATCGTCTGTATCGGCGACGAGGGTATCGAAATACTGGCAATAGAGGTCGCGGGCGATGCGGTCCGACGCATGACGTTCAGGTTCCGATATCGACGGAGTCCAGCCTGCCGTTGCGATGGTCGAGGGAGTCGGGGCACCGTCTTGCGGGATGATCACGTCTGCTCCTGAGAGGCCGCCCCACCCGCAAAATCTTCAGCCGCCTGTTGCGGACTAAACGGGGCGTTTCTGCGGACTTCTGTTCTGGTTGTGCGGTCGCCGGTCGCCGTGCCCCCTAAAAATGTTGAGAGAGGCGGCGCCGCACGGCGTATGATTCGCAAATAAAAGTCTCTTGGAGGAACCGTGAAAAATCATTGATTTCGAAAAAATACATTCCCCACAACAATTATATGGGAATATTTATTTCACAATTCAATGATTTTAGAAATATTATTATTTCTGAAGCCTGACGAACTCAAAACGAGTGGACGGTCCCAGGCTGTCGATGCCGTCGATTAAGCCAGCAAAGTCCCCCTCCACGCAGAAGGACTGGACTCCCGCATCGGGCGAAATCTAAAGGCTCAGCGCCTGTTCCAGGTCGTCGATCAGGTCGGCGGCGTCTTCCAGGCCGACGGAAAGCCGCAGCAGGCCATCGCCGATACCGAGTTCGGCGCGGGCTTCCGGCGTCAGACGCTGGTGGGTGGTGGTCGCCGGGTGGGTGACCAGGCTTTTCGAATCGCCGAGGTTGTTGGAGATGTCGATGAGGCCCAGCGCGTTCATCACGCGGAAGGCACGGGCCTTGCCGCCCTCGACCTCGAAGGCGACCAGGGTGCTGCCGCCCTGCATCTGGCGCTTGGCGAGGTCGTGCTGCGGATGGCTGGCGAGGCCCGGGTAGAGCACCCGCGTCACGCCCTTGCGGCCTTCCAGGAATTCGGCGACAGCCAGCGCGTTGGCGCAATGGCGCTGCACGCGCAGGTCCAGGGTCTCCAGACCCTTCACCATGACCCAGGCGTTGAAGGGACTCATCGAGGGGCCGGTGTGGCGATAGAAGTTCTGCAGGTGGTCCTTGATGAAGGACTCGCTGCACAGGATGGCGCCGCCCAGGGTGCGGCCCTGGCCGTCGATGTGCTTGGTCGCCGAATAGACCACCACGTCGGCGCCCAGCGCGAGGGGGCGCTGCAGGATCGGCGTGGCGAAGACATTGTCGACCACCACCGTGGCGCCGGCGGCGTGAGCCCGTTCGCTCACCGCGGCGATGTCGATGATCTCCAGCGTCGGGTTGGACGGCGTCTCCAGGAACACCGCCTGGGTGGGCTTGGACAGCGCCTGCTCCCAGGCCGCGAGGTCGGTGCCGTCGACCATCTGCGTTTCGACGCCGAAGCGCGGCAGCAGTTCGGCGACGATGTACTGGCAGGAGCCGAACAGCGCGCGTGAGGCGACCAGACGGTCGCCGGCCTTCAACTGCGCCATCAGCGCGGCGAAGACCGCGCTCATGCCGCTGGCCGTCGCCCGACAGGCCTCGGCGCCTTCCAGCAGCCGCAGGCGCTCCTCGAACATCGACACCGTCGGGTTGGCGTAGCGCGAGTAGACGAAGCGGTCCTTGTCGCCCTTGAAGGCGGCCTCGGCCTCCTCGGCGGTCCCGTAGACGAAGCCGGAGGTGAGATACAGCGCCTCGCTGGTCTCGTCGAAGGGGCTGCGGGCCAGGCCGCCGCGCACCAGTTCGGTCTGCGGGCGCCAGCGCCGATTGCTGTTGTTACTGTCGTGACTGACCATGGGCATCTTCGCGGTCTCTAGTCTGAAATCAGCCCTGGGCCCAGGGCAGGCCGGCGACCTTCCAGCCACCGACGCTGCCGCGGTGATGCGCGCCGTCGCGGTCGCCCTCGAAGCCCTCGGCCACATTGTAGCAGGGTCCGAAGCCGGCGGCGGTCAGCGCAATGGCCGCCGAGCGCGAGCGCGCGCCGGAGCGGCACAGCAGCAGGACCGGCTGGTCCTGGGCGACACCCCGGGCGGCGACCTCCGCGACGAAATTCTCGTTGCGCGCCATGTCGGGAAACACCTGCCAGGAAATGCAGAGCGTCTCCTTGCCCAGGCCGTCGAGACGCGGCAGGCCGACAAAACCCCACTCCGGCACGGTGCGCACGTCGATCAGCACCGCCTGGGGGTCCTTTTCCAGCAGCGCCCAGGCTTCCGCCGGGGGCAGATCACCTGCATAGCCTTCGTTCATTTTCCAGCCTCCTGCGCCAAGCTTTGCCGCCCGCCGGCCAGCGGCGTTTCCGTGGGGCGGGGTGGGCGAGTTTAGGCCGCGCGGCGGCAGACGCAACACCGTAATTCACACCACGGAAGCCCCAATTATGCTTAAAACCCCTCAGGACTTGAGGAAATAATCCTCGGCGGACAGCAGGGTGGTCGGATGCAGCCGGAAACCGCCGACCCGCTCGGCCATCACGGTCACCACGGACAGCCAGCTCGGCTGTACCACCGGGCCGACGTCCTGCAGTTTCGCCTCGATCCGCGCCATCAGCGGACGGCGCGCCGCAATGTCCAGTTCCGCCTCCACCCGGTTCAGCAGATCCTCAATCTCCGGGTCGGCAAAGCCGGTGCTGTTCCACGGGACGCCCTGGCGCAGGGTGAGGTCCAGCAACATGAAGGCGAGCGGCCGCGGCGCCCATTCGACAAAGGCCAGCGGCGCCTTGTCCCAGACCTCCCAGAAGCGCGCGGCCGGCAGCACTTCGATCTTGCAGCGGATGCCTGCTTCGTCGAACTGGGCGGCCATGGCCTGCACCGCATCGAGTTCCCACTGCGGCCAGGTCTTGCAGGTAATGGTAATGTCGAGGCCGTCGGGATGCCCGGCCTCCGCCAGCAGGGCGCGCGCCCGGTCCGGGTGATGGCCCATCGGCGGCAAGCGCACATAGGAGGGATGCACCGGCGCCACCATGTGATGCTCCGCCGGTTCGCCGAAGCCGCGCAGGGCCAGGCGGGGCACCGCCTCGACATCGACGGCAAGGCGCAGCGCCCGGCGCACCCTCGGGTCGTCGAAGGGCGGCCGGTCGACTTTCATCTGCAGCAAGCCGGTGGCCGACGTCCGCGTGCGGTGGACGGTGAAGCCCTCGTAGCCGGCCAGCGTCTCGGCCACGGTGTAGTCGCAGCGCACCAGACCGTCGATCTGGCCCGAGACCAGGGCGGCGGCGGCCGCCCCGGCGTCATCGCCCAGATCGATCAGCACCAGTTCGTCCAACAGGGCGCGGCGGCCCGCCACCGTGCCGGAGCCATCCTCGCGCGCCCGCAACACGGCGCGCTCGCCGACACGGTGCTCGACCAGATCGAAAGCGCCGGTGCCGTTGGCGCCAACCTGGAAGCGGCCATCGTCGTCGGGATCCAGCATGACATTGGTGTAGTGGAAAAGATGCTCGGGCACCGCGACCTGCGGCCGCTTCAGGTTCAGGCGGACGTGGAAGTCGCCGACCTTCTCCACCGCCCCGGCGTCCCACAGCTGAACGGGCGTCTCGCCCTCCGGCACCTTGTCGGCCAGCATGTAACCTTCCATCAGCCCCAGCGCCGAAGACCCGGTCGCCGGGTCGAGGATGCGGCGCAGGTTCCATTCGACGTCGTCCGCAGTGAAGCGGCGTCCGCTGCGCCAGGTGACGTCGTCACGCAGGTGAAGGTCCCAGGTCCGCAGATCCGGCGAGGCTTGCCAGCCCGACAGCAGGTGCGGCCGCGTGATGTTGGCGATGCCGGTACGGGTCAGCGGTTCGCAGACCTGATGCACGATGGTGGCCGGCGTGAGCCAGGCCAGCGCATGCGGATCGCCCAGCGCCTGCACCTGGCCACCGAGGGTCAGCCGCCCGCCGCGCCGCGCCGCCTCCGCGACGCCCGTTGCCGCGGCGGCCCCCATGCCGGCCAGGCTGGCGGCGGTTCCGGCGGAGACGCCGAGCAACGTCGCCAGGCGCAGAAACTCGCGCCGGGTCACGCGGCCTTCGGCAAGCTGGGCGCGTAGCGCGCCGATCATCGGATGCTGAGTTCCGTCGCCCATCCCGGCCCCATATTGCGGTTCGGCAAGGGGCCGGCCAGCGACGCCGTTGCCGTCGCCGCATCCGTCGGCATGCGCGTTTCGCCAGCCCCCCAATGGCCGGAGATGACCCCTACCCTTGGGCGCCATGATAGGCGTTGCCCGGTATAAGTCTACCGGACAACCAGGCGCGGCGGGGTCATGCCTGAGGCGCGGGAGGCGGCGTTTCGTCCTTTGATTCCAGCAGCTTGCCAGCGTTCGCCGGGTCCGCGAAATGAATCACGTGTTGCGGGAAGGGGATTTCGATGCCTGCTTCGCGGAAGGCCTTGTCAATCGAAAAGCGAAGGTCGCTGGAGATCAACAACCGATAGCTGACCTCATTGGTATAGCAGCGCAGTTCGAAATCCAGGCTGCTGGCGCCGAAGTTCAGGAACAGCACGAAGGGCTCCGGCGAGGTCAGCACCCGTTCGTGCTTCTGCGCGCAGTCGAGCAGCACCTCGCGCACCTTTTCGACGTCGGAGCCGTAGGCCACGCCGACGGCGACTTCGATACGGCCGTAGTGGTCCTTATGGGTCCAGTTCGTCACCGGCGTCGAGATGAAGTCCGAGTTCGGAATGATCACCGAGGCCCGCTGGAAGGTCTGCAGTTCGGTCGAGCGCACGGTGATGCGCCTGACCGTGCCTTCGTTGCCGCCGACCACCACCCAGTCGCCGACTTTGATCGGCCGCTCGATGAGCAGGATGATGCCGGAGACGAAATTGCTGACGATGGTCTGCAGCCCGAAGCCGATACCGACCGAGAGCGCGCCGGCGATCAACGCGATGTTGGAGAGGTCGACACCCAGCGCCGACACCCCGAAGACCGCCGCCAGAATGATGCCGATGTAGCCGAAGCCGGCGGAGAGCGAGTTCTGCACGCCGGAATCGAAGCCGGTCTGCGGCAGGATTTGGTGACTGAGGACACGCTGGCCCAACCGGGTCAGCAGCAGGATGGCGCCGAATACCGCCAGTGCCATCAGCAGGTCGGAGAAGGAGATGGTCACCCCGCCGATGGTCACCCCGGACAGCAGCTGGCGCACTTCCGTCCAGAACTCGCCGAAAGGCGAGGCCCAGATGGCGGCGATCACCACTACGCCGCAGGTGATCAGCAAGGCGTCCAGCAGCGCCCGCAGCCAGAACTTGATGCGGCTGCGTGCGACGTGCCGCAGTTCCAGCGCCTCGCGCACGAAGTCCGAACGCAGGGCACCGCCGACGACCTCGCGCCCCAGGCCGCGCAGAATGGCGAGGGCTGCCAGGGTGACAATGCTGAGCAGCAGGTTGACGAGCAGGAAATCCGCCAGGTCGGCATAGCCGACCAGCGCCGCCAGAATGCTGATCGCGGCAACCAGGCCGACCAGGCGGCGCACGACGCGCGAATAGGTGGATTCCGAGGGTGCCGCCGTCTCCCTTGCGTCTTCGTCGTCGTCCGCCACTGTGGCATCGGGCCCGCCGGCCGGCGCCTCCGGCCGGGCCACCCGCTGCCACAGGCGTCGGCGGGAGGTATCGATCAGCGCCACCGCCGGCAGGGCCGTCAGGATGCAGGTGGCGAGGGAGAAATAGGCATCGCTGACGCCGATCAGCGCCTGTGCCCGGCTCATGAAGATCTGCAGGGCGAAGAAGGCCGCCAGCAGCGTGAAGCGCCAACCGAGCTTGCGGGCGTTCTTGGGCGACACCTGCATCAGCCGCCACTGCGGCAGATCGGGCGACAGCACCGCGTAAGGAACCGCCCAGGCCAGGCTGAAGAACGCCATCACGGCAAACAGCAGCGACAGCAGCGACCAGAACAGATCGTCCTCCACATCCTGGTTGCTCCAGGCCATGTAGAACAGGCCGGCAAAGACCAGGGCGGGGACGATGCCGCGCGCCACCGCGCTGCTGATGGCGGCGATCAGGCGGGCGCTATAACTCGGATCGCCGATCTGCGGATCGCGCCCGTAGCGGCCGATCAGCCAATAGCGCAGGAAGCCGCCGGCCAGCAGAGCCAGCGACAACAGGACGGCGACCCGCAGCGACAGGGCCCGGTGGCGCTGGTCGCGCGACACGCCCTCCCACCAAAGGACCGGCGAACGCGCGATCTGGGACAGGATGTCGAAAAGTTCCGGCCCCCCCTGCTGCCAGGTCTCCGCCGCCCAGGGAAAGGGATAGGTGCGGAACAGGGCCTCGAAACGCTTGCGCTGGGACAGTGAGCCGATCTGGGAATCCAGTTCATCCGCCCGCACGACGGCCAGCTTGGCCTGGGCGATCTGTGCGTTCAGCCGCTGCAGGTCCTCGCTCAGGGTCGCGCGCTGGGCCGCCACTTCCGGTGCCTCGGAGGCTCCCCCCTCTCCCGGCGCCGGCCCCAAGGCGTCGAGGCGCCGCTGCAGGCTCTCGACGCGCGGCTGCAGGGCCGCGGCAGCCGCCTGCGCCTGCTTGCGGATCTCACTGGTCACCTCGAAAAAATGGGTGGCGCTCTCGGCGGTGGTGTCGGCCCGGCTGAGCTGCTGGTCCACCAGGTCGAGGCCGCGCTCCCATTGCTCGACAGGCACCGAGACCGGCGTCACGGGCTTGCGCGCTTCTCTCGTCTGCGCCGACGCGGCCGCCGGGACGGCAAGCCCCAGGCAGACGGTCAGCAGTGCAAGCAGGCGAAGGACAAGAAGGCGCAAGGCAGGATTCCTCTGCAGAACCGGCCATACCTAGCACGCGCGCCCTTAGCGGCGAAAGCCGCCCCTGGCCCCCGGCGAAAGCCGCCCTTGGACGTCCCCGGCGAAAGCCGCCCTTGGACGCCCGCGGCGAAAGCCCCTCTTGCGCCGTTGCGTGCATGTTCTAGTCTGCGTTCCAGTCTGCCCTCCGGCAGTGGGACTTCCCTTCGAACGAGATCACATGAGCGCGCAAAATCTGGCCAACGGCGGCCGAATCCTGGTCGATCAACTGGTCGCCGAAGGCGTCGACCGCGTCTTCGGCGTGCCCGGCGAAAGCTACCTGGCCGTGCTTGACGCCCTCTACGATACGCCGGAAATCACCTATCACCTTTGCCGCCAGGAAGGCGGCGCAGCGATGATGGCCGACGCCTACGGCAAGCTGACCGGCCAGCCGGGCATCTGCTTCGTGACCCGGGGGCCGGGCGCGACCAGCGCCAGCGCCGGGGTGCATGTCGCCTTCCAGGACTCGACCCCGATGATCCTGTTCATCGGCCAGGTCGGCCGCGGCATGACGGAGCGCGAGGCCTTCCAGGAGATCGACTACCGACGCATGTTCGGCCAGATGGCCAAGTGGGTGGCCGAGATCGACGACGCCCGGCGCATCCCCGAGATGGTCAGCCGCGCCTTCCACACCGCCACCTCGGGCCGCCCCGGACCGGTGGTGCTGGCGCTGCCCGAGGACATGCTGTCGACGCCGGTGGCCCCGCCGCCCCTGGCGGCGCCCTACCACGCCAGCGCCGGCTATCCCGACCCGGCGTTGATGGACCAGTTGTGGCAACGGCTGGAACAGGCCAAGCGGCCGCTGATCATCGTCGGCGGTGGCGGCTGGAGCGCCGAGGCCAAGGCGGACCTGGAAGCCTTCGCCACGGAGAGCGGCCTGCCGGTCGCCGCTTCGTTCCGCTGCCAGGACTACTTCGACAACGCCCACCCGAACTATGTCGGCCAGGTCGGCATCGCCATAGATCCCAAGCTGGCCGCACGGGTACGCGAGACCGATCTGCTGATCCTGCTGGGCTCGCGCTTCGGCGAGATGACCAGCAGTGGCTACAGCCTGATGACCATCCCCAGTCCTGACCAGCCGCTGGTGCATGTCTATCCCGACGCCGAGGAACTGGGCCGCGTCTACCGTCCCGACCTGGCGATCAATGCCGGCGCCGCCGCCTTCGTGCGCGCGGCCCGCGCCTTGAACGAAACGGGGCCGGCGCTGGACGGCCGCGCTTGGCAGGACTGGACCGCCGCGGCGCACGCCGACTACCGGAGGCATAACGATCCGGCCGGGATCGAGATTCCCGGCAAGCTGCAGATGGGCAAGGTGATGGACTGGCTGCGCCGGACCCTGCCGCCGGAAGCCATCATCACCAACGGCGCCGGCAACTACACCGGCTGGGTCCACCGCTTCCACCGCTTCCGCCAGTTCCGCAGCCAGTTGGCGCCGACCTCCGGCTCGATGGGCTACGGGCTGCCGGCGGCGGTGGCCGCGAAGGCGGTGTATCCGGGCCGGACCGTGGTCTGCTTTGCCGGCGACGGCTGCTTCATGATGCACGGTCAGGAACTGGCGACCGCCGTACAGTACAGCCTCAACATCATCGTCATCGTGGTGAACAATGCCAGCCTGGGCACTATCCGCATGCACCAGGAAAACCACTACCCGGCCCGCGTCAGCGCCACCGACCTGGTCAACCCAGACTTCGCCGCCCTGGCGCGCGCTTACGGCGCCCACGGCGAGGTGGTGGAAGACGACGCCGATTTCGCCGACGCCTTCACGCGGGCCCAGGCGTCGGGCAAGCCGGCGCTGCTGGAACTGCGCATCGACCCGGAAGCGATCACCCCCAGCGCGACCCTCAGCAGCCTGCGCGCCAAGGCCCAGGAAAAGGTCGCCGCGAAGTAGTTTGCCGCGGCTGCTTCAGTCGGCCTGCTCAGTCTGCCGACAAACACCGCTGTCGCCCCGGGGCTTGTCCCCGGGGTCCATTGGCGTCACTGCAGGAGCAGCTGACAGGGCAATGGGTCTCGGCAACAAGTGCCGGGACGAGAGCAGGCTTTTTGGTGACGCCGCCCGGAGACCTTAGGGGCGGAGACCTTAGGGATAATCGCAGCGGTCGGCGGTGACGGTCAGGAAGCCGCGGGCGCCGGGCAGCACCGTGAAGCGGTATTCGTCGTCGCCGGCAACCACGGAGTGGTGCAGCGGCAGGGTGCCCTCCGCGGTCACCGTCTTGCCGCCCAGCTGCGTGAAGGTCACGTCGATCGGCTTTTCCGGATCGTACCAGGCCTCCAGGTTGCCATTGGCATCGCGCGCCGCCGCCCCCAGGGCGGTGACGGTGATGGCCCGGTCGCCGAAGCTGACGGCGTCGTTGGCGCCGCCGGCCTGCAGCTCGGTGGTCACGATGAAACGCTTGGTCTCCGGCCGGTCGTCGCAGCTGCGCGGCTGATCCGCTGCCGAGACGAGGAAGGCGAGGCGTTCCTCGTCGGCACCCGCCTGCAGCTTGTCCTGCACCAGGGCCATCATCTCGCGCACGAAGCCGGTGGGCACCTCGCGCTCGTAGCGCGCCTGCCAGGCGGTGATCGCCTCTCGCGCCTTGGCCAGGTCGGTGGCCAGGCCGGCGCTCTGCTGCTGCAACCCATCAACTTCCACGGTCAGTTCGGCGATGCGCTCCTCGGCCTTCACCACCTCACGCTCGGCGAGTTGGGTGCCGATGCGATAGGAATAGGCGCCGGCGGCAAGCACCATTGCCAGCGCCAGGGACCATTTGGTGACGCCCCACCAGAAACGGCGGCGGCGGCGCTGTCGGTTTTCGTGAAGGCCTAAAGACATTTCCCGATGAAGTCCTTGAATCAACGCTGATATTCGAAGCCGGACAAGCCCGCCAGGGCAGTGGCACCACCCCTCGCCTGGGCATCCACGGTCTGGCGTCCCTGTCGGCCCGCCGCTGGCGCTTTATCTAACCGATTGAAATTTCGTGAACTTTGCTTGATGCGGCAACTTTTTCTACCATCGCTCCCCACCCCAGGCAAGCCGCAGGAGGACCAACCCGCCGGCAATTCCGGATCGTCCCGGCTCGCGTCGTTCCCCCGGGGCTGCCCACCAGCCGTTAACCGAAGCTTACCCTTGTGCCCTTAAGGTGACAAAATCGCTGAGATGACAAAATTGGGGCGCTCCGCTGGGGCGCCGCACAGCAATCAGGTCTTTGCCGATGGCCGATGAAGCCGACGATCCCCGCCGTTCCCTGCTGCGCCAATTGAGCCAGCTGCGCAACCGGATCGATCCCAGCGCGCTCAACCATCTGCTCAGCAAGGTAGGCGGCTGGGAGCCTTACGACCGCGAGACGGCGGGCGAGGCCGTGCGCCAGTTCCTGGCCACCCGTACCGACGGCGGCAAGTTCCAGGACCGCCTGCGCGACGAGATGAAGAAAAAAGAAGACTCCTAAGAGCTCCCGCGTTCCGCTTCCCGCACTTCAGTCGATCTCAGTCCCACCACACCGCCAGCAGGCGATAACCTGGATCCAGATGTGGACTGGGCCGCAGGGTGTCCGCCTGGACCTCCCAGATCTCGTCCGGCTCCAGCGGCGCGAACCAATCCTCCACGGCTTCATCGCCGGCGATGGTCGCCAGGTAGACTTTCTCCGCATAGGGCCAGTCCCCGTTCGGGCGGTCGTCCAGTTCCCAAATCGCCACGACCAACTCGGCAACCTCCGGGCGGCTGCGGACCGACAAGAACACCTCTCGAAAGCGGTCGAGGCCGGGATGCGACGGCAGGTTCGCACCAATGGAGCCGAGGTCGTCATTGCCGTCAAAGAAGTCCTCGACCGCGACCACGGCCTCCTGATTGCTGCCCTCGGCAGCAGCTATCGCCTTGATTTTCACGATCAACGCCGCGCGCTTTGCCTGATCCATGACGGCCCCGCCAACCTCCCCTGATCACCGCAGCAGCTTCCAGCGGCGACGCCGAAACTATCATATACCATCGCCAGGATCGCACATAAGATGCGGTCTTTATCTTCTTTGGAAACCCCGTCTGGAAGCCCTCTCGTGGATATCGCCTCGCTGCTGATCTTCGCTGGCGCACTGTTTGTCGCCGCCGGCTCGCCCGGTCCCAGCATCGCCGCCCTGGTCGCCCGTGTGGTCGCCGGCGGCTGGCGCGGCGTGCTGCCGTTCATCGCCGCCATGTGGATCGGCGAGGCGATCTGGCTGTCGCTCGCCGTCTGGGGCCTGGCCGCCATCGCCGAAAGCCTCCACCTGCTGTTCACCGTCATCAAGTATCTCGGGGCCGCCTATCTGGTCTATCTCGCCTGGCGCATGTGGACCGCGCCGGTGGATGCCGGGGCGACCGCGCTGCCCAAGGCGCGCTCGGCGGGGCGCCTGTTCGCCGCCGGCATGGCCGTCACCCTGGGCAACCCGAAGATCATGGTGTTCTACCTGGCCCTCTTGCCGGCGATCATCGACCTGAAGGCCATGACCGTGCCCGGCTGGCTGGAGCTGATCGCGACCATGGTCGCCGTGCTGGCCACCATCGACTGCGCCTGGGCCGGGCTCGCCGTGCAGGCGCGACGGCTGTTGCGCTCGCCGCGCGCGCTGCGCGCCGCCAACCGGACCAGCGCCGGCATCATGGCCGGTGCCGCCGCCGCCATCGCCACGCGATAAGCCTGCCATCCCCGTGTCACGTGATCTTCTCAAGGCCATGGGCTGGGCGGTACTCGGCGCCTTTCTCTTCGCCTTCATGTTCATGCTGCCGAAGCTCACCAGCGACGCCGTCTCGCCGCTGCAGGTCGCCTTCCTGCGCTACTTCGCCGGATTCCTGACCATTCTGCCGTTCTTCTTCATGACTTACGGACCCCGGCAGGCACTGCCGGAGATTCTCGGTCCGGCAAGGCGGCGGTTCAACCTGATGCACGCGCTGCGCGCCTGCTGCGGCGTCGGCAGCGTTACTTTCGGCACCTACGCGGTGCTCCACATCCCCCTGGCCAATGCTCAGGCCATCGCCATGACCAATGGCGTCTTCGCGGTCGCTCTGGCGGCGATCTTCCTGCGCGAGCGCGTGACGCTGCGGGATTTCGTCGCCGGCGCGGTCTGCCTGGCCGGCGCCATCGTCGTCGCCGGCCCGGACCCCAGCGCACCGGGCTGGATCTCGCTGGGCGCGGCCGCCGCCCTGGCGCAGGCGCTGGCTTGGGGGTCGGAGGTCGTGCTGCTGCGCTTTGCCGCGGTGAACGACACGCCCCAGCGCACCCTGACCATCGTCAACGGCAGCGCCGCCCTGGGCCTTGCCGTCTTCACCGCCTGGGCGTGGGAGCGCCTCCCCCTGCCCGACCTGCTGATCCTGGTTTCCATGGGGCCCGTCGCCATCGTCGGCCAATACTGCAACATCCGTGCCTTCAAGATCGCCGAAACCGCCAAGCTGGTGCCGGTCAAATACATCGGCCTGGTCTTCGCCGCGCTGCTCGGGCTGATCTTCTTCGGCGAATGGCCGCGCCCGGCCGCACTCTTCGGCGCCGCCTTGATCGTCGGCGGGGCCATCACGCTGGCCCGCCACAAGCCGGTGCAGGCCGCCGCGGCGATGCGGCCCTAAAGGACCGTGGGATCACTGCCGGTTGCCGGGCGGCAAGGCGGCGGACTAAACTCCCCGCCAAGTAACGTCCTTCCAAGAACACGACACCGCCCCCGAAAGGCTCTCCCCATGGACACGCGCAAACTGGGCCGCAGCGGCCTTTCCGTCTCGCCCCTGTGCCTCGGCACCATGATGTTCGGCGACCAGACCGACGAGAAGGAGGCCAAGCGCATTGTCGGCCATGCCCGCGACGCCGGGGTGAACTTCATCGACACCGCCGACCAATATGCCAAGGGCAAGTCGGAGGAGATCGTCGGCCGCGCCATTGCCAAGGATCGCGATGCCTGGGTACTGGCCACCAAGGCCGGCAATCCGGTGCACGACACCCACGCCAATGCGCAGGGGCTGAACCGCAAGTGGCTGCTGAAGGCCATCGACGACAGCCTGTCGCGCCTCGGCACCGGCTTCGTCGACATCTGGTATCTGCACCTGGACGACTACACGACGCCGCTGGAAGAAGCGGTCAGCGCCGTCGCCGACGTGCTGGGCCAGGGCAAGGCGCTGTACTGGGGCGTCAGCAATTTCCGCGCCTGGCGCATCGCCGAGTTGGTGCCTCTGGCCGACGCGGCCGGCATCGACCGGCCCATCGTCTGCCAGCCCTACTACAACGCCATGAACCGCATGCCGGAGGTCGAGATCCTGCCGGCCTGCGAATACCACGGCCTGGGTGTCGTCCCCTACAGCCCGCAGGCGCGCGGCGTGCTGACCGGCAAGTACGCGCCCGGCAAGGCGGCGCCCAAGGACAGTCGCGCCGGCCGCAAGGACGTGCGCATGATGGAAAGCGAGTTCCGCGAGGAGTCCTTGGTCATCGCCCAGAAGATCAAGGCGCACGCCGAGAAGAAAGGCATGACGGCGGCGGACTTCGCGGTGAACTGGGTGCTGGCCAACCCCATCGTGACCTCCGTGCTGGCCGGCCCGCGCACCCTGGAGCAGTGGAAAGGCTACCTCGGCGCCCTCGACCACGGCTTCGACGAAGAGGACGAGGCGTTACTCGATTCCCTGGTCACGCCGGGCCACCCCTCGACGCCGGGCTACAGCGACCCGCGCTATCCCCTCACCGGCCGTCCGGTATGGTGAGCGCGGCGCCATTGCCCAATTGACGCGCCTGCTTTTCGTCTGCAGCCGCAACAGGCTGCGCAGCCCGACGGCGGAGGCCGTTTTCACACGGTACGAAGGCATCGAGGCAATTTCGGCCGGCACCGCAAAGGATGCGGAGACGCCGCTGACAGCGGACCTGATCGACTGGGCCGATATCGTCTTCGTCATGGAGAAGGCGCAGCGCGCCTGGGTGACGCAGCGGTTCCGCGCCTGGCTGCGCGACAAGCGTCTCGTCGTTCTGGGCATCCCCGACAACTATGCCTTCATGGATCCGGATCTGGTGCGGTTGCTGGAGCGCAAGGTCGCAAGCCACCTGCGCAAAAAGGCCGACTAATCTCCCACCGCGCGCTTGAAGACCTGCTCGAGGTCGTCGATGGAGATGAAGTCGACCTTCTGCGCGCTCATGGAGACGGCACTGAAGTCGACCAGGGCATCGCGCGCCGTCGCGCCGATGATGCCGTCGGCGGTCTCGCCGTCGCTGCTGAGTGGCAGGGCGAGGCGTTCGCCCATGGCGATGCGATCGGCGCAGCGGTAGACCGGGCCGGAGGCCAGCAGCGCCACCTGTTCGCCGATCACCTTCAGGAAGTTTCTGTTGGTCGCCTCGAAGCGGTCGCCCTGCACGAAGTCGGACAGCAGGCGGCCGGCGACCGATCCGCCGAAGATGTCGTTGACCTCCTCGCCCGCCAGGCGGTAGCGGAAGGTTCCGGCTCCCGGTTCGTAGGCATTGACCCAGATGATCGGCAGCACGGGCCCCAACTGCATCGCGTCGATATCCTGGCGCGCCGGCATGCGTTTGCTGCCCCGTGCCTCCAGGTAGTGTTCGAGAAGTGCGCGCAGGCGCTGACTCTTGATCGACGTGATCACGGCACCCCACCTTGCCATGGCGGGCCACGGTCCTTCCCGCAGCACCCCTATTCGGCACCCGGAATCCGCAACCCTGCTGACCTCGGGGACTATACTATATCAGGGTTTAAGGATTTCCACTCTCTCCCTCATCCCCTGCCGCGTCGCGCCAAGCGGATGCCCGGCTGGACCTTTCCCGGACGCCCTGCCAGGATGCGCGCGGTACACCGTCCCTTTTCCGATCCGGGTTATGCTGGAAACCGCGCTCGTCGCCTCGACCACGTTCTTTGCGACCATCGGCCCGCTCGACGTGGCCGCGCTGTTCGCCGCCCTGACGCCCAATAACACGACCCGCGAGCGCCGTGCCATCGCCCTGAAAGGCACCCTCATCGCCCTGGGCATCCTGTTGCTTTTCGCCGTGTTCGGCGATTCCCTGCTGCACCTCTTCGGGATATCCCTGCCCGCCCTCAGGACGGCCGGCGGCATCCTGCTGTTGCTGATCGCCATCGACATGGTCTTCGCCCGCTCCTCCGGCGGCGTCACCACCACCGAGGAGGAGAACCGCGAGGCGACCGGCAAGCAGGACATCTCGGTGTTTCCCCTGGCCACCCCGCTGATCGCCGGGCCCGGCACCATGGGCGCCACCATCCTACTGGTCGCCGGTGCCGAGGGCGACCCCGCCACTATCGGCATCGTCGTCGGCTGCCTGATCGCCATGCTGACGGCGACCTTCGCCCTGATGCTCGTCGCCGCGCAGATCCAGCGCTTCCTGGGCGTCACCGGCCTGCATGTCATCGCCCGCGTGTTCGGCGTGCTGCTGGCGGCCCTGGCGGTGCAGTTCATCTTCGACGGCATCGCCGGCAGCGGCCTGCTGGCGCGCTAACGCCTCACCCGTGCTGGCTGGAAGCGGCCCAGAGATTGATGCCGCCGTCGGCCGCTAGCGCAGCGATCTCAGACAGTTCCGCATCGCTGAATTCGCGCTTGTCGAGGGCAGCGACGCAGTCTTCGACCTGACTGACGCGGCTGGCGCCGATCAGCGCCGTGGTGACCCGCGGATCGCGCAGCACCCAGGCAATGGCCATCTGGGCCAGGCTTTGGCCGCGCGCCTTGGCGATCTCGTTCAGGCCGCGCACCTTGGCCAGGTTCTCCTCCGTCATGAACTCCGGCCGCAGCGACTTGCCGGCGGTGGCGCGGCTGCCTTCCGGCACCTCTTTCAGGTACTTGTCGGTCAGCATGCCCTGGGCCAGCGGTGAGAAGGCGATGCAGCCGACGCCCTCCTCCGCCAGCACCGGCAGCAGGCCGTCGGTCTCGATCCAGCGGTTCAGCATCGAATAGCTCGGCTGGTGAATCAGGCAGGGCGTGCCCAGATCGCGCAGGATTTTCACCGCCTCACGCGTCTTCTGCGGCCCGTAGGAGGAGATGCCGGCATAGAGCGCCTTGCCCTGGCGCACCGCCGAGTCCAGCGCGCCCATGGTTTCCGCCAGCGGCGTGTCGGGGTCGTAGCGGTGGGAATAGAAGATGTCCACGTAGTCCTGGCCCAGCCGCATCAGACTCTGGTCCAGGCTGGCCAGCAGGTACTTGCGGCTGCCCCACTGCCCATAAGGCCCCGGCCACATCAGATAGCCGGCCTTCGAGGAAATGATCATCTCGTCGCGGTAGGGCGCGAAGTCGGTTTTCAGCAGGCGCCCGAAGTTGGCCTCGGCGGCACCCGGCGGCGGGCCGTAGTTGTTGGCAAGGTCGAAATGCGTAATGCCCAGGTCGAAGGCGCGGCGGCAGATCGCGCGGCCGGTCTCGAAAGGACGATCGTCGCCGAAGTTGTGCCACAGGCCGAGCGACAGCGCCGGCAGCCGCAGGCCGCTGCGCCCGCAGCGGTTATAGGTCATCGACTCGTAGCGTCCCTGGTCCGCCAGGTAGGGCATGGAGATCTCCCAAGAATTGGAACGTCTCCCGACTCGCGGAGCCGGGAACGGCGACAGTCTAGAATGCCGCCGTCTCGTGGTGCAAATCCAGTCCGGAACTTAATCGGCGCGGCTCTGTGTCCACTCGCGGCCTAAGGCAGCGTAGATCAGTTCGCTGGTCCACTCGCCCTTGACGAACTTGTTCTCATGCAACTCTGCCTCACGGCGCAGGCCCAGCCGTTCCATCAGCCGGGCCGAAGCCGTGTTGCGTGCGTTGCAGCGCCCATAGACGCGGTGCAGCGCAAGGTGCTTGAAGCCAAGATCCAGCAAAGTCAGGCAGGCCTCGCCGGCCAGACCACGGCCATGGAAATCAGGATGCATCAGGAAGCCGATCTCCCCCTGCCGGTCCCGGGCGCTGCGCAGGGTCAACCCCACCTGGCCGATCACCCGCCCTTTGTCCTTCAATGCCACCGCCAGGAGCAGCTTGTCGTCGTCAGCCTCGAAGCCGCCGTTGCAGAGCCAGCCATCGAGAAGCGCGCGAGTCTCTTCCCGGCTGCGCGGTTCGGCGTAGCGATAGCGCGCCACTGCCGGCAGCGTCTGAAACGCACAAAGGTCTTCGAAATCGTTCGCGACGAAAGGCCTGAGCAACAGGCGTTCCGTCTCGACCGGAATCGGCAGGCGTTCCGTTTGAATGCTCACACCGGTTTCTCCAGACTGGCTAAGCGGCAGATCGGTGATACATACCCCGCCGCGTAGAGCTGTCAATCACCGATACCCCACCTGGCGGCAGGCGTTCAGCGCCGGCGCGGATCACAGCCCCCGCCGTCGCCAGGCCGGTACCCGAGCTGCCGCTGACGATCACCGCCGACAGCGCCGTGAGCCGCTTGATCTTTGTCCGTTTCGCCCCGCGCATGTCCCCCTCCGCTCTGGTTCGTGCAGAAGGGGAGCAATTTCCGTACAGCGGCGCAAGAAGCGGATAGAGGCCGATGCGAAGACCGGCTTCAATTGGGCACTCTCAGCCAGCGGAGACATCTTATGACCAGCCTGCGCTTCGTCGCCCTCGACGGCGAAACCGTCACGTCCCTGCGCCAGGGCAACCCTGCCGCCCACGGCCAGACGCCCGAGCGCCAGGTCTCCGATGGCGGCGGCAATCCCTGCCGCTACTGTCTGGACGACATCGCCGGCGGCGCGCCCATGCTGGTGCTGGCCCACCGGCCCTTCCCGGCTCCGCAGCCCTATGCCGAGATCGGCCCGATCTTCATCCATGCCGAGGACTGTCCGCGCTACGACGAAACCGCCGGCAAGCCGGGAATCTTCGTGCGGGGCGAGGTCATCCTGATGCGCGGCTACGGCCATGACGACCGCATCGTCTACGGCACGGGCAAGGTGATTCCGACGACGGAAATCGAGAGCCGGGCCGCCGAACTGTTCCAGCGCCCGGAGATCGCCTACCTCCACCTGCGCTCGTCGACCAACAACTGCTTCCAGTGCCGCATCGAGCGGGGGTGAGACGCCGCGATCCTCACCGCGACACCACTGTCATCCCGGGGCGTGACCCCGGGATCCAATGACGTGACCGCAGGGCGACGACCGATGGGCCCCGGCATCAAGTGCCGGGACGACAGCTTTGGCTGTGGCAAGAGTTTGATGAACGTCGCGAGCAAACGCAGCCGCGCTAAAACGCCGCTTCCTTCAGCGCCATGACCGGCGCCTTCCCGGCCATGAGGGCGGAGAAGTGGCCGGAGCTTTTGGGCAGCAGGCGCTGGAAGAAGAAACGCGCCGTCGCCAGCTTCGCCTCGTGAAAACCGGTGGGATCGTCGTCCCGCTTGGCGAGACTCGCCTCGGCCATGCGGCACCACATATAGGCCAGCGCGGTGTAGGCGAAGAGGTTCAGGTAGTCGGTCGCCGCGGCGCCGGCCTCCTCCGGGTCCTTCATCCCCTGCTGGGCGACCCAGAGGGTCGACTGCTGCAGACGGCCGAGGGCCTTGGCCAGCGGCGCGACGAACTCTGCCAGCTCGGGCTTTTCCATGCCAGTCTCGATATAGGCCTGGACCGGGTGGAAGAAGCGGCGCAGCAGGCGGCCCATGTTCTGGCCCAGCTTGCGCCCCACCAGGTCCAGCGCCTGGATGCCGTTGGTGCCCTCGTAGAGCTGCGCGATGCGCGCGTCGCGCACCAGCTGCTCCATGCCGTGCTCGCGGATATAGCCGTGGCCGCCGTAGACCTGCATGCCCAGGTTGGTCGCCTCGAAACCATAGTCGGTGAAGAACGACTTGATGATCGGCGTCATCAGGGCGACGAGATCGTCGGCCTCCTGACGTTTGGCCGCATCGGGGTGCTTCTCGGCGATGTCCACTGCCAGGGCGACCCAGATCGCCAGCGCCCTCGATCCCTCGTTCAGCGCGCGCATGGTCAGCAGGTTCTTGCGCACGTCCGGATGCACGATGATCGGGTCGGCCGCCTTGTCCAGGTGCACCGGGCCGGCCAGGGAGCGGCCCTGCAGGCGCTCCTTCGCATAGGCCGCCGCCGACTGGTAGGCGGTCTCCGCCAGCCCAAGCCCCTGGATGCCGACGTCGAGGCGCGCCACGTTCATCATGGTGAACATCTTGGCCATGCCGCTGTGCGGCGCACCGACCAGCGTACCCTCGGCGGCGTCGAAGTTCATCACGCAGGTCGACGAGGCCTTGATGCCCATCTTGTGTTCGATGGCGCCGCAGGTGACGCCGTTGCGCGCGCCCAGGCTGCCGTCTTCCTTCACCAGGAACTTCGGCACGATGAACAGCGAGATACCCTTGGAGCCCTCCGGCGCGTCCGGCAGCTTCGCCAGCACCAGGTGGACGATGTTCTCGCTCATGTCGTGCTCGCCGGCGGAGATGAAGATCTTGGTGCCGGTAATCTTGTAGGTGCCGTCGCCCTGCGGCTCCGCCTTCGTCCTGATAAGCCCTAGATCCGTGCCACAGTGCGGCTCTGTCAGGCACATGGTGCCGGTCGAGCGGCCGTAAATCATGTTGGGCAGGAAGGTTTGCTTCTGCGCGTCACTGCCGTGCAGTTCCAGTGCGTTGCAGGCGCCGTGGGTCAGGCCCGGATACATGCCGAAGCTGAGATTGGTCGAGCAGATCAGCTCGGTCATGACGAACTGCAGGGTCTTCGGCAGGCCCTGACCGCCGTAATCGGGGTTCAGCGACAGGCCGTTCCAGCCGGCCTCGCAGAAGGTGGCGTAGAGTTCCTTGAAGCCCTCGGGCGTGCGCACCACACCGTTGTCGAAGACGCAGCCCGCCTCGTCGCCGCTGCGGTTCAGCGGCAACAGCTCGTTGGTGCAGAACTTGGCGCCTTCCTCCAGCACCGCGTCGACCAGCTCGCGGTTGGCCTCCTCGTAGCCGGGCAGCGCCCCCACCTGCCCCTCGTAGTCGAGCAGGTCGTAGAGCAGGAATCGGATATCGTCCAGGGGAGCGTTATAAGTGACCATGTTTCCGTCTTCCTAATTCCGCCCGCTAGTTGCGAAGGGGCTTGCCGGTTTCCAGCATGTGTTCGACCCGCGCCAGAGTGCCCGGCGTCTTCACCAGATGCATGAAGGCGGTGCGTTCCATTTTCATCACCTTGTCTTCGCCGGTCGGTTCGGTGAAGTCGGCTTCGGGGCCGCCGGTCAGCACCTCGGCCAGCACCGTTGCCACCACCATGTCGTGCTCGGTCGCCTGGCCCTTGGCGAAGAGATCGCGCAGCGCGAAGCCCAGCGACGTCTTGCCGGACGGCCCGGGCAGGAACAGGTCGGCCGGCTCCGGCGCCGTGTAGCCCTCGACCAATTCCAGCGCGCGCTTCTTGGCGTCGGCCAGCAGGCGTTCGCGGTTGAAGGTCACCTGGTCGGTGGCACGCAGGAAGCCCAGTTCCTTGGCCTCGAAGGCGGACTTGGCCACCTTGGCCATGCCGATGGTCTCGAAGGCCGCGGCCACCGCGGGCATCGGCCCCTTGGGCCGGCGCGGATCGTGGGCATAGCGCGTCAGCAGTTCCTTGCAGCCGCCCCAGGCCGGCACCACGCCGACACCGGCCTCGACCAGGCCGATGTAGCTTTCCGCATGAGCCTGCACGGCGTCGGAGGCCAGCAGGATCTCGCAGCCGCCGCCCAATGCGAGGCCCGAGGGCGCCGCCACCACCGGGAAGGGCGCGCGCTTCAGTGCCGTATAGACCTTCTGTCCCTCGGCGACCATCTCCTCGATCATCGGCCAGGCGCCGACATTGGCGGCGAACATGGCGAGGCCCAGGTTGGCCCCGGCGGAAAAGTGTGAGCCCTCGTTGTAGATGACCAGCGCCTTGTGGTCGCGCGGCACGATCTCCACCGCCTTGGCGATGATCTTGAACACCTCAGGATCCATGGTGTTCATCTTGGTGTGCACTTCCAGGCAGGCCACGCCGTCGCCGATGTCCCACAGCGACGCCGAGCCGTTGGTTGCCAGCGGCGGGCCCTGCAGCTTGATGTCGGACAACAGCAGCACGCCGTCGCCGCGCACGACGTTCGCATAGTCGCCATCGACGGTGAGGACTTGCTGCCGGCCGTCCTTCACCCGGTAGAAGCCGTCGCCGGCGGCCGCCTTCGCCAGCAGCGGCGGTACCGCGCGGCCTTCTTCGCTCAGGCGGTCGGCGACGTCCTTGGCGCCCAGCTTGTCGAGCAGTTCGAAGGGTCCGAATTTCCAGTTGTAGCCCAGGCGCAGGGCGCGATCGACCGAGGGAATGTCATCGGCGATCTCCGGTACCAGGGACGCGGCGTAGCTCAGCACCTGCGACATCACCGCCCAGGCGAAGGCGCCGCCCTTGTCGCTATGGGCGACCAGCGTTTTGGCGCCGCCGTGGCGCGCGGCGGAAACCGAGGCCAGCGACACCTTGGCGGCAGGTGCGTAGTCGCCGCTGGTCAGGTCGATGGCTTCCTTCACCTTGCCGCCGCCGTCGCGGTTCAGGCGGTAGAAGCCGCCCTTGCCTTTGCGGCCGGTGTAGCCCTCGGCGATCAGCTTATCGAGCAGCGGAAAGGGCCGGCGCAGACCCTGGTAGGCATCGTCCTTCGGCAAGGTCGCCGCCAGCGAGGCATCCACCTTGGGCATCAGATCCAGACCCACGAGGTCGAGCAGCGCGAAGACGCCGGTCTTGGGAATGCCCAGCGGGCGGCCCATGACCGCGTCGGCCTCCTCAACGCTGAGGCCACGGTCCAGGGTTTCCTCCAGGGCGCTCTGCAGCCAGAAGGTGCCGATGCGGTTGGCGACGAAGCCGGGCGTGTCGTGGCAATGCACGATGCCCTTGCCGAGCACCCGGTCGCCGAACGCCGCCATCTCCTCGACGACCTCAGGCCGTGTCTTGTCGCCTGCCACCAGTTCCAGCAGCGGCATGTAGCGCGGCGGATTGAAGAAGTGGGTGATCAGGAAGTCTTTGGCGAAACGTTCCGGCAGACCCTCGATCAACAGCTTCAGCGGCAGGGTCGAGGTGTTGGAGGAGACGATCGAGCCGTCCTTGCGGACCTTTTCCAGACGCTGATAGAGGTCGCGCTTCACCTTCGGATCTTCCAGCACGACCTCGACGATCCAGTCGCAGGCGGCCAGCTTGTCGAGATCGTCTTCCAGGTTGCCGGGCGTCACCAGTTGGGCGGCACGCTTCCACATGAAGGGGGCCGGATCGGCCTTCAGCATTTTCGCGATAGCACCCTCGGCCAGCGCCGAGCGGTTCTCCACCCCTTCAGGCACGATGTCCAGTAGCAGCACCGGCACGCCGGCATTGGCGAGCTGCGCCGCGATGCCGGCGCCCATGACACCGGCGCCGATCACCGCTGCTTGATTGATGGCCATTATGCGGCCTCCAGGACGGTGGCGATGCCCTGGCCGCCGCCGATGCACTGGGTCGCCAGGGCGAACTGCTTACCCTCGCGCTGCAGCAGCGCCGCCGCCTTGCCGGTGATGCGCGCGCCGGTGGCGCCCAGCGGATGGCCCAGCGCGATGGCGCCGCCGTCCAGGTTGGTCTTGTCGAGGTCGATTCCCAGTTCGTCGGCGCAGGCCAGCGCCTGCGCGGCGAAGGCCTCGTTCAGTTCGATAATGTCCATGTCGCCGATGGCAAGCCCGGCGCGTTGCAGGGCCTTGCGGGTTGCCGCCACCGGCCCCATGCCCATAACGTCCGGATCGCAGCCAGCCACCGCGATGGCCCTGATGATCGCCAGCGGCTTCAGGCCGTGCGCCTTGGCATAGTCTTCGGAGGTCACCAGCACCGCCGAAGCGCCGTCGGTCAGCGGCGAGGAGGTCGCCGCGGTGACGCTGCCGTCCAGCGCGAAGGCCGGCTTCAGCGCCGCCAGCCCCTCGGCCGAGGTGTCCGGGCGGATGCAGCCGTCGGCGCTGACCGCACTGCCCTTCACGTCGACGGCAACGATCTCGTCCTTCAGTCTGCCCTCGCTGCGCGCGGCCGCCGCCTTGCGGTGACTGAGCACGGCCAGCTCTTCCTGGCGTTGGCGGGTGATCTGGTGGCGTCTCGCGACGTTCTCCGCCGTCTCACCCATGGAGATGTAGGCGGCGGGGAAGCGCTCGGCCAGGCCCGGGTTCAGCAGCGGATTGAAACCGGCCATGGGCACGCGACTCATGGACTCGATGCCGGCGCAGATGAAGGCTTCGCCGGCGTTCATCTGGATGTTGCCGGCGGCCATGTGGATCGCCTGCATGGAGGAACCGCAGAAGCGGTTCACGGTGGTTCCGGCAACGGAGATCGGCAGTTCCGCCAGGAAGCCGATCAGGCGCGCGACGTTCAGGCCCTGCTCGCCTTCCGGGAAAGCGCAACCGACGATCAGGTCTTCGATGTCCTCGGGGTCGATGCCGGTCCGGTCCAAGAGGCCGCGCACCACCTGGGCGGCCATCTCGTCGGGCCGCAGCTTCACCATCTCGCCCTTGTGGGCGAAGGTGAAGGGCGAGCGGGCATAGCCGGCGATCACAACGTTCTTTTCCATCGTCAAAGACCTTTCGTCTCTTCAAGCCGCGGCGGTTCGCCGTCTTGCATCTGCGTGTTCTCGCGCCGGTCGGCCTGCTTGGCACGCTCCTCGGCGATCAGTTCTTTTTTCGACAGCTTGCCGATGATCGTCTTCGGCAGCGCATCGCGGAATTCCACCTGGCGCGGCATTTCCATCGGCGACAGAATGCCGACCAGGAAGGCGCGCAGCGCCTCGGGCGTCAGGCTCTCGCCGTCCTTCAGGCACACGAAGGCCTTGGGCACCTCGCCACGGTAGTCGTCGGGCACGCCGCAGACCGTCACCTCGGCGACGGCCGGGTGGCGGTGGATGGCTTCCTCGATGTGGCGCGGATAGACCTTGTAGCCGCCGGAGATGATGACCTCCTTCAGGCGGTCGATCAGGTAGGTATAGCCGTCTTCGTCCATGAAGCCGACGTCGCCGGTGTGCAGCCAGCCGTGGCGCAGCGTCTCCGCCGAGGCCTCCGGGCGCTGCCAGTAGCCGGCCATGACCTGCGGGCCGCGCAGGCAGATCTCGCCCTTTTCGCCCAGCGGCAGCGGGGCATCGCGGTTGTCCAGCGAGCGGATGACAATCTCGGTGCCGGGCAGCGGCAGGCCGATGGACCCGGCCCGGCTTTCACCGGTGACCGGATTGCAGGTCGCCACCGGGGACGCCTCGGAAAGGCCGTAACCCTCGAACAGCTTGCCGCCGGTCAGGTTCTCGAAGGCGACGCGCACCGGCAGCGGCAGGGCGGCGCCGCCGGAAATACTGTTTTGGATGCAGGAGAGGTCGTAGCGTTCCAGCTTCGGGTAGTGCAGCACCGCGTTGAACAGCGTCGGCACCCCGGGAAAGAAGGTCGGCTTCTTGCGCGCGATGGTCTTCATCAGGGTTTCGATCTCGAAGCGCGGCAGCAGGATGATCTCGGCGGCGATGCGGATGCCCAGGTGCATGTTCACCGTCATGGCGAAGACATGGAACAGCGGCAGCACGGCGAGCACCCGCTGCTCGCCGGAACGCACGCCGATGAACCAGCGGTGCAGCTGGCTGACGTTGGCCGAGATCGAGCCGTGAGTCAGCATGGCGCCCTTGGGCAGCCCGGTGGTGCCGCCGGTGTACTGCAGCACCGCCACGTCGTCGACGGCGATCTCGGCGGCCGGAAGTCGCCATCGTTGTCGATCAGGCTGGCGAAGCGCAGGTAGCGGTCGTCGTCGACCGGCACCTTGGACAGCTCGCCGCGCTTGGCGATGGCGAAGAGCTGGCGCTTGGGGAAGCGCAGGATCTCGCCCATGGTGCCGACGACGATTTTCTTCAGCGCGCACTTTTTCCCCACACCGGGCCCCAGCGCCGAGACCAGTTTGGGCAGCAGCAGCTTCAGATCCAGGGTAACGGCGTACTCGGCGCCGCAATCGGCCAGCAGTTCGTGCACCTCTTCTTCGGCGTAGAGCGGGTTCACGTTGACCACGATGCCGCCCAGCTTCATGACGGCGAAATAGCAGATCACGTAGTAAGGGGTATTGGGCAGGAACAGCGCGACGCGGGTGCCCTTGACGACGCCGAGGTCCTGCAGCCCTTTGGCGGCGCGGGCCACCAGGGCGCCGACCTCGTCGTAGTTGTAGATCCGGCCGAGGAAATCGAGACAGGGGTGTTGGCCGTAGTCCGCGACGGCGCGGTCGAGCGCCAGGTGCAGCGGCTCGCGCAGCACCGGCTCGTCCCAGGTCAGGCCCGCCGGATAGCTACGGTCCCAAGGATGGGCTCCGCCCTCAGCCCCGGCCTGCCGGATGCTTGGCGTCCCCTCCTTCTCAGGACCCAGGGTCATGATGCCTTCTCGCAAAGTTCCGGCCCCCGCCCATCACCCAGGCTGTTGGACAGGGCCCTTATCCCGCGGCCTGTCCGACGGGCCGCCTGGAGGCGCAGCGGTCCGCTCATGTCCTGACGCAAGAGTAGCGCCCAAGTCCCTAAGGTCCGGTAAGGATCGGCCGCGGAGGCCGACCTGCCGGGCGCATCCTGGCGCCAGCAGGGTAAAGCAGCCGTTAACCATAAAGATCGTGAGTTTTCGGGGGCCTTTCAAGGGAGGGGGGCAAGGAAGGGCCCAAGGGAAAGCCCAAGGGAGAGACGCACGGTCCCCTTCAGGGCTTCAGGACGGCGGCGCCCTGCAGGCGGCCCAGGCGCAGGTCGTCCAGGGCCCGGTAGGACTCGGCCAGGGGATAGTCCTTCGTGTGGGTCTTCACCGGCACACGGGGGGCCAGCGCCAGGAATTCCTCGGCGTCCTTGCGGGTCAGGTTGGCAACGGACTTGATCGAGCGTTCCTCCCAGAGGATGCGGTAGGGAAAGCTCGGGATGTCGCTCATATGGATGCCGGCACAGACCACGGTGCCGCCGCGCGCGACGCGTTTCCGCGCCTCCGGCACCAGCGCGCCGACCGGGGCGAAGAGAATGGCGGCGTCCAGCTCCTCCGGCGGCGCCGCGCCGGAGGCCCCGGCCCAGGAGGCGCCCAGGCTGCGGGCGAAAGTCTGCGCCTCGGTATCGCCGGGCCGGGTGAAGGCATAGACCTCCCGCCCCTCCCACAGAGCCACCTGGATCATGATGTGGGCCGCCGCGCCGAAGCCGTAGACGCCCAGTCGCCGGGCGTCGCCGGCCATGCGGTAGGCACGGTGGCCGATCAGGCCGGCGCAGAGCAGCGGCGCGGCCTCGGCATCGCTGTAGCCTTCCGGCAGGGCGAAGCTGTAGCGCGCGTCGGCGAGGCAGTAGTCGGCATAGCCGCCGTCGACCTGATAGCCGGTATAGCGCGCCTCGCCGCAGAGATTCTCGCGGCCGGAGGTGCAGTAATCGCAGGTGCCACAGGAAAAGCCGAGCCAGGGGACTCCGACGCGCTGTCCCAGGGTAAAGCCGTCTACACAGGCGCCCAGGGCATCCACCGTGCCGACGATTTCGTGCCCCGGCACGATAGGCAGCTTGGGCTCCGGCAGGTCGCCGTCGACCACGTGCAGGTCGGTGCGGCAGACGCCGCAGGCAGCCACCTTCACGCGGATCTGCCCGGGCCCGGGCTCGGGGCGCGGCAGTTCGGCCGGCTCCACCCGGCCCGCCGCCTTCTCGCGGAGGATCATCGCGTGCATCCTGGGCGTATCGCTCATCCGCACAGCATAGCCAGACGGCGGGCGACGCGCTAATGATGCAGATCAACAGTTGCAGAACCGCGAGGCCCAACCATGACCGTCATCCTGCCGGAGATCCACGATGGCGAGTTGCGCAAGATCGAGATTCCCGGCAATGCCACTCTGACGCTGACCTTCGAGACCATTGATAAGAAAGTGAAGTCACTCACTCTTGAAGGCGTCGAGGATTTCCGCTGCGACGGCATTCTAGCGGGCAACATTGTTTCCGACATCCAGCAGATCGACGAGCCGACTCTGCAAGACTTGGAGAGAGTCACCTGCCGGGAGAGCACCCTTAGAGACAGTAGGCCTCCTTCCGAGAAAGAACGCGGCTATCTGCGGAGCAAGCTGGAAGCTGTGCGGCGAGGCGATCTGGTCTTTCTCAGGATGGAATCCTCCTACGGCTGCGTCATGGGCACCGTCTGCCGCAGCTACCGAACAGCTTAGCGGTAGATCAGGGTGGGCAGGAACATGGACAACTGCGGCACGAAGGTGACCAGCAGCAGTACGATGATCAGCGGGATGAGGAAGGGCATGGTGGCCGCCACGCAGCGCTCGAAGGGCACACCGGAGACCCGCGAGAGCACGTAGATCACCATGCCGACCGGTGGGGTCAGCAAGCCGATCATCAGGTTCAGTACCATAATGACGCCGAAATGCACCGGGTCGATGCCGAGCTTCACCACTATGGGCAACAGCACCGGCACCAGGATGGTGATCGCGGCGATGGTTTCCATGAAGCAGCCGACGATCAGCAGGATGACGTTGATCATCAGCAGGATGAGGATCGGGTTCTCGGTGATGGTCAGGATCAGCGCGGCGAAGTGCTCGGTCACCCGGTTGCTGGTCAGGATCCAGGCGAAGATCGAGGCGGCGGCGACGATGAACATCACCACCGCCGTGGTCTCGATGGTGTCGAAGCTGACTCTGAGCAGGCGGCGAACGGTCAGCGTGCGGTAAACGGCGACGCCGAGGAACAGCGCATAGGCCGAGGCCGCGATGGCCGCCTCGGTCGGCGTGAAGATGCCGCCCAGGATGCCGCCGACGATGATGATTGGCGTCAGCAGCGACAGAAAGGCCCGCTGGAAGCTGCTGAGCAGAATGCTCAGGGCAAAGCGCGCGTCGCGCGGATAGTTCCGCGTGCGGGCATACCAGGCGACCATGATCATCAGCGCCGCGGCCATCATCAGGCCGGGAATGAAGCCGGCGGCGAAGAGCTGGCCGATGGACGATGACGCCACGACGCCGTAGATCACCATCGGCAGCGACGGCGGGATGATCGGACCGATGGTGGAAGATGCCGCCGTAACGCCGACCGAGAAGTCGGCATCGTAGCCCGCGTCGCGCATCGCCTTGATCTCGATGGTGCCGAGGCCGCCGGCATCGGCCACCGCGGCGCCCGACATGCCGGCGAAGACCACGCTGGCGCCGATGTTCACATGGCCCAGGCCGCCACGCATCCAGCCGACGCAGGCCTTGGCGAAATCGAAGATCCGGTTGGTGATACCGGCGGTGTTCATCAGGTTGCCGGCCAGAATGAAGAAGGGCACCGCCAGCAGCGGAAAGGAATCGACGCCGTTCACCATGCGGTGGATGACCACCAGGTCCGGCACCTGCCCGGCCAGCAGAATGAACACCAGCGACGACAGGCCGAGCGCGATGGCCACCGGCACACCGAGGATCAGCAGTCCGAAGACCATGACAAAGAGCAGCGTCAGCAACATGCGGGAAGGTTCCGTTCAGTCGACGAGCTGGCGCGCGCCGGGGCGCGTAAGCGGGCTGTAGCCCTGGCGCCAATGCCGCCAGGCCACGCGCAGGGCGTAGAGGGTCATCGCCACGAAGGCGACGAAGACGACCCAATAGAGAGCGTCCTTGCCCAGCTCGATGGAGGCCATTTTCTGGTTGGTCTTCAGCGCCAGCTTGGCGGTGACCCACGACGCCGCGGCGAAGAAGCCGAGGCGCAGCAGGTCGACAAGGGTCGACAGGGTGCGTCCCCAGGCACCCGGCAGGTAGCGGTAGAAGAACTCCACGGCGATGTGGCTGTTCTTGCGCACCGCCAGGGCGGCACCGACGAAGGTGACCAGCACCAGCAGGTAGCGCGCGATCTCCTCGGTCCAGCCGATCGAGTCGTTCAGCACGTAGCGGGAAAAGAACTGCAGGAAGACAACTCCGGCCAGCACCCAGAACAGTACCAGGACGATGCCGTCCTCCGGACGGATGTCGCTGAGGTCGACAGGCGCGTCCTCGTCAGGAAAATGGGGAGACGCCTGAGGCGCCTCCCCTTTGCCGTCTTTTTGTGGGGTCATGGGACGGACTTTTTAAGGTCGGGGATTACTGGATGGCCTGCAGCTTGTCGTAGGTGGCCTGATCCCAGGTCGCCGCGGGACCGTTGTGCAGCGGCACCACCGCTTCACGGAACGCCGCCCGGTCGACCTCGTTCACCGTCTTGCCCTGGTCGCGGAACCAGGCAACGAGGTTGTTCTCGGCCTCGACGATGTCGTTGGAGCAGTTCGCCGCGGCTTCCTTCAGCACGCCCGTGAGCATCGCCTTGTCGTCGTCCGACAGGCTGTTCCAGGTCGACCCGGAAACGATGGTCATCAGCGCGTCGGTGATGTGACCGGTCAGCGTGATGTACTTCTGCACCTCGTAGAACTTCTTGAACTGGATCGTCGGCAGGGGGTTTTCCTGCGCATCGACCACGCCCTGCTGCAGGGCGAGATAGACCTCGGCGAAGGCGATCGGAGTCGGGTTGGCGCCAACGGCCTCCGGGAACATCTTGTAGAGCGGCGCGTTGGGCACGCGGATCTTCAGACTCTTCATGTCCGCCGGGGTCTTGATCGCCTTGTTGGAGGTCACGTGGCGCTGGCCGTAGTAGGTCAGGGTGACGACCTCGTTGCCGGTGGCATCGCGGTAGCCGGCTGCCATGTCCTTGAACAGGTCGCTGTCGCGGTAGTGGGCCCAGTGCTCGAAATCGCGGAACATATAGGGCGAACCGCCGATGGCGATCGGCCCGTAGGAGCGTCCGGCGAAGAGCTGGCCGGTGTAGATGATGTCGACGGTGCCGAGGGTCAGGCCCTCGTTGATATCGACTTCCTTACCCAGCGAGGAAGCCGGGAAGACCTCGATCTCGAATTGGCCGTTGGAGCGCTTCTTCAGTTCCTCGGCGGCCCACTCGGCCCACTTGTGATAGGGCGAGCCGGTCTCGTAGACGTGCGCCCACTTCAGGGTGCGCGCCGCCTGCGCGTCGCCGGCGCCACCGAAAACCAGCGCCGCCGAGAAAGCGGCGACACCGACAGCAAGGATGGATGACTTCCAGGAAATCCGCATGTGTTCCTCCCATGTTCAGGTGCCGGATTCCGGCACACCCCGCCTTTGCGGCGGCTTTCGTTGTTCCTGTCCGGGGTCCTTGTCGGCTCGGGCAAATTGGCCTGACCACCTGACAGCTTGACCTTTCTATCAGACATCATCACCTTGTGGCGAGCGTAAATCGTGCCGCGGCGCCGAAGCGCCCAGAAGCTGAAGCACCCAGAAGCTGAAGCACCAGCACCACCGGGAGATACGGCCGCCATGCCGGTCGAGATGATTCAGACGAAGAGACTGTTCCAACAGGTCTACGAGCAACTGGCCGCGCTGATCGCCAGAGGAGAGTTCCCCTTGGGCGAGCGCCTGCCCGCCGAACGGGATCTGGCGCGCCAACTGGGCGTCAGCCGCGCCACGGTGCGTGAGGCGATGATCGCGCTGGAACTGCTGGGCCTGGTCGAGGTGCGCGTCGGCGCCGGCAGCTTCGTGGTGCGCGACAAGCCGCTGACCCGCGCCAGCGCCGCCCCAGACCACGCGCCAAACGACTCCGGGGACGACGCCTTGGACGAACTGGGCCTCGGCCCCTTCGAGATTCTGGAGGCGCGCCGTACCATCGAGTGCGCGGTCGCCGCCTTCGCCGCCCAGCAGATCCAGGACAGCGACATCGCCGAGCTGGAACATGCCCTCGCGGTCATGGAGCAAGAGCACCGCACCGGCTTCAAGACCGAGGAGGGCGACCGCAGCTTTCACGTCGGCATCGCCCGGGCAACCCACAACAGCGCCCTGGTGCGCACCGTCGAATCACTGTGGGACCTGAAGTTCCGCGCGCCGATGTGGGCGAAGCTGCACGAGCGGGTGCGCGCCGCTCTGCTGCGCCCGGCGCTGATGAGCGACCACTGGCAGATCCTGGAGGCGCTGCGCCGCCGCGACCCGGAAGCGGCCCGTGCTGCCATGGACGCCCATCTGGTGCAGGTCGCCGAGGACCTGCTGCGCATTTCCGAAGCGGAGTTCATCGGCGAGGTCGCCGACGAGGACCAGCGGCGCGGCCGCCGCGCGGTGGGCCGCTGAGGCGCCCGAATAACCACCTGAATAACCCTAAGGATTCTGGAGTATGACAGGGCCGAAAACCGCCAGCCTCACCATCCGGCTGAGCCCCAAGGACAATGTGGTGGTGGCGCGCGCCGACATTCTGGAAGGCACCGAAGTAGCCGGCGAAGGCGTCACCGCCCGCACGCGCATCCCCACCGGCCACAAGCTGGCGACCCGCGCCGTCGCCGAAGGAGAGCCCGTGGTGAAGTACGACCAGGTGATTGGCTTCGCGACGCAGGCCATCGCGCCGGGCGACCACGTCCACGTGCAGAACTGCGGCATGGCCGACTTCGACCGCGATTACGATTTCTGCGCCGGCGCCAAGGCGACCGCGATGGTGCCGGAAGCGGAGCGCGCGACCTTTCAGGGCTACCGCCGTGCCAACGGGCGCTGCGGCACGCGCAACTACATCGGCATCCTGACCTCGGTGAACTGCTCGGCGACGGTGGCGCGCTACATCGCCGAGGCCTTCAACAAGACCGGCATCCTGAAGGACTATCCCAACGTCGACGGCGTCGCCGCCTTCGTGCACTCCACCGGCTGCGGCATGGCCGACAGCGGCGACGGCTACGAGGCGCTACAGCGCACTCTCTGGGGCTACGCGCGGCATCCCAACTTCGCCGGCATTCTGATGGTCGGCCTCGGCTGCGAGGTGAACCAGATTCCCTTCCTGCTGGATGCCTACGGCCTGAAGCACGGCGAGACCTTCCAGACCCTGACCATCCAGGACAGCGGCGGCACGCGGCGCACGGTCGACGCTGCCATCGAGCGCATCACGGCGATGCTGCCGGCGGCCAATGCGGCGGTGCGCGAGACCTGCCCGGCGAGCGAACTGGCCCTGGCCCTGCAGTGCGGCGGCTCGGACGGCTATTCCGGCATCACCGCCAATCCGGCGCTGGGCGCCGCCGCCGACCTGCTGGTGCGCCACGGCGGCACCGCAATCCTCAGCGAGACCCCGGAAATCTATGGTGCCGAACACCTGCTGACCCGGCGCGCGGTCAGCCGCGAGGTCGGCGAAAAACTGATCGACCGCATCCGCTGGTGGGAAGACTACACCAGGCGCAACGGCGGCGAGATGAACAACAACCCCTCGCCCGGCAATAAGGCCGGCGGCCTGACCACCATCCTGGAAAAGTCACTGGGCGCCGCGGCCAAGGGCGGCACCACCAACCTGACCGGCGTCTACAAGTACGCCGAACCGGTGACGGCCAAGGGCTTTGCCTTCATGGACTCGCCCGGCTACGACCCCTGCTCCGTGACCGGCCAGGTCGCCTCCGGCGCCAACGTGGTGTGCTTCACCACCGGGCGCGGCTCGGTGTTCGGCTTCAAGCCCTCGCCCTCCATCAAGCTCGCGACCAACACGGCGATGTATAACCGCATGGCCGAGGACATGGACATCAACTGCGGTGGTATCGCCGACGGTGAAACGACCGTCGAGGAAGTCGGACGGGCAATCTTCGACAAGGTGATCGAGGTTGCCAGCGGCACGCCGTCGAAGTCCGAGGCGCTGGGCTTCGGCGACGCGGAATTCATTCACTGGCAGATCGGAGCGGTGATGTGAGCGAGGGCCGGCGCAGCGGCGCAGCGCCCGCCCCCCACAGCGGCGACCACGTCGCGGCGCGCGTCAGGAGCGACGATCTGGCACGCTTCGTCATCGCGGTGCTGCAAGCGGCGGGCGCCGATGCACCCTCGGCGGAGAACACCGCCCGCGCCCTGGTCGGCGCCTCCCTGCGCGGCGTCGACAGCCACGGCGTGCGCCTGCTGCCGCACTACGTACAGGTGCTCGAAGGCGGCCGCGTGAAGGGCAGGCCGACGATGCGCTTCGAAAAGCGCGCCGCGGCGGTCGGGCGCCTCGATGCCGATCATGCTCTCGGGACCGCCGCCGGCTACCGCGCCATGGACGAAGCGACAACGCTGGCCGAGGAAGCCGGGGGCGGCGCGGTCAGCGTCTGCAACTCCTCGCACTTCGGTGCCGCCGGCGCCTACAGCCTGGCCGCCGCGGAAGCCGGCTACATCGGCTTGGCTTTCTGCAACGCCAACGATGCGGTGCTGCCGCACAGCGGCCGCGAAGCCTTTCACGGCACCAACCCGATCAGCTTCGCCGTGCCGGTCGACGGCGAGCGCCCCTATCTTATCGATATGGCGACCAGCTCGATCCCCTATAACCGGATCCTGCAGTATCGCGCGCTGGACCGGGAACTGCCCGACGACGTGGTGGTGGATGGCGACGGACAGGTCACCCGCGATCCCCAGGTGGCGGAATCGCTGCTGCCGCTCGGCGGCGCCGGTTACGGCTACAAGGGCGCGGCGCTGGCCGGCATGGCGGAAATCCTCTCCGCCGTGCTGAGCGGCATGCGCCTCGACCATGAGATGGCCGACATGTTCCGGTCGAGCTGGTCGGAGCCGCGCTACCTCGGGCAATTCTTCCTGGCCATGAAGCCCTCGACCTTCATCGCAGAAGCGGCTTTCCAGGCGCAGCTACGCCGCTACCTGGACGCCCTGCGCGGCCAGGCGGCACTTCCCGGCGAGCGCGTCATGGCCCCCGGCGATCGCGAATGGGCGGTCGAGCGCGACCGGGCCACCGATGGCATCCCGCTCGACAGCCACAACTGGCAGGTCTTCGGCACCCTCGCCGCCAACCACGGCGTGGCACCGCTCGCCGCTCTCTAGAGCCCAGTCCGACCCATTAGGGTCAATTTGCCGAGCGCCGGGATATGCTCTGACAACCCTTCGGCCGCCGGGTCTCCGGCGTGGGAGTCGTCAGCAGCACCGGCCTGTGTCAAGCTGGTCCCCGATACCGAGGGTGGATTGGGGGAAGCAGGTATGAATCTGAAAAAGCGCGCGGAACTGGCGGTGAAGGATATCGCCAAGATCGTCGGCGGTGAATTGTCGGCGGACCAGCACGAGGCCCTCGACAAAGTGGTCGGCGACCTGATGGCCGATGCGCTGCGCGCGTGCGCCAGTTCCACCACCGAGGCCGCCATGGCCTGCTGTCCCGAAGACAGAGACATGGCCCACAAGATCGCCCAGGAGGTGAAGCTGGCCCAGGTCGCCCTGGTCGCCAACCTCAACAGTCTGCGCTGACGCCCCTCAGGGGTGCGGCTTGGCGCAGGCGCCCTGCGGCAGGCCCCAGGCACCTGCACGGACACCGGCGCGATGCACCGGACACGGGGCGACCACGGCCGGCACCGCCGGCCGGGAATCCACGCCCTGACGCTTGGCCATCAGGCGCTGCCAGGCCTTCTCATGGAAGAAGAACACCACGGTATTCACCGACGGTTCGATCAGCGCCACGCCGGTCGAGATGGCGACGGAACCGGTCAGCAGGTAGGTGACGGTGAAGCCGACACTGAAGTGCAGCACCGCAAAAGTCGCTGTCTTAATCAGATCCAGGTTCATTTCCGGCCTCCTCGCCGTGGCCCATCGGGTCGCTCCCGCCGGGCACCCTCCTTATATAGAGCAAATGAGAAGCATTCGCAATTAGAATTATTCTAAATGCCTTCCCTTGGCCACGCGGGTCGCCCCCGGGCCGGCAGCGGCCTTGCCGCCCGCTCCGGTGCTTGCTTTGATGGCAGCGGGAGAGAGCGACCATCCGGGGCTCGGCGACAAGGGGGATCAGATTCATGCGTAAGGTGAAAGTTATCGCAGCGGCCGTCCTGGCTGCTGCGCTGTCGTGGAGCGGGCCGGCGGCGGCACAGGAATCCGCCCTTACCAAGGTGCTGGAGTCCGGCAAGCTGCGCGTCGGCACCACCGGCGACTGGAACCCGATGTCGATGAAGGACCCGGCGAGCGGCGGCTATGTCGGATTCGACATCGACGTGATGACCGAGCTGGCCCGGGACCTCGGCGTCGAGGTCGAGTTCGTGCCGACCGAATGGAAAACCCTGGTGCCCGGCATCGTCGCCGACCGATACGACATCTCGACCAGCGCCTCGATGACCACCCAACGCATCCGCAGCGTCGGCTTCACCGATTCCTATTACACCCTGGGCACCGTGCCACTGACCCAGAAGAAGAACGCCGACCGCTTCCTTTCCTGGGAAGACATAAACCAGGAAGGCGTGACGGTGGCGGTCACCCTGGGCACCAGCCAGGAACAGCAGGCCAAGACCCTGTTCCCCAAGGCGACCATCCGCACCATCGAAGCACCGGCGCGCGACTTCCAGGAAGTGCTGGCCGGACGCGCCGATGTGTCGATCACCAGCAACGTCGAGGCCTCCAAGCTGGTCGAGGCGCACGACGTCCTGACCATCGTGCCGGTCGAGGAGCCGGCGGCGCCGGCGGACATCGCCTTCCTGGTCGGGCAATCCGACCAAGTCTGGCTGAACTACCTGAACCACTGGATCCGCATCAAGGAGAACCAGGGTTTCTTCGACGAGCTCATCGAAAAGTGGATGCCGTTGAACTGACAAGCGGTTGAGCCGGCGACGACGGGCCGTGACGCCCCTGCCCCGCAGCCTCTCACCGGTCCTCGCCCTCGCCGCCACGGCGCTGCTGCTCGCCGGCTGCGGCAGCGGCTGGGGCTGGTACGAGGTGCTGCCGACGACGCCGCGCGGGCGCGACAACTTCTTCTTCCTGCTCAGCGGCTTCTGGCTGACCCTGGCGATCTCGGGCGTGGCGATTTTCTTTTCGGTGCTGATCGGCCTGCTGGTCGCCCTGCCCGGCCTGGCCCGGGACAAGCGCCTGCGCTGGTTCAACCGGGTCTACGTCGAAATCTTCCGCGCCGTCCCGATCCTGGTGATGCTGCTATGGACCTATTACGGCCTGCCGATCCTGCTCGGCCTCTCGATGACGCCCTTCGTCGCCGGCGTCGTCGCGCTGGCCTTGTGCGACAGCGCCTTCGAGGCGGAGATTTTCCGCGCCGGCATCCAGTCCATCGAGCGCGGCCAGATCGACGGCGCCGACTCCCTCGGCCTCAGCTATATGCAGAAAATGCGCTTCGTCGTCCTGCCGCAGGCGCTGCGCCGTATCCTGCCGGCGCTGGGCAACCAGTTCGTCTACATGCTGAAGATGTCGTCGCTGGTCTACGTGCTGGGCCTGCCGGAACTGACGCGCCGCGCCAACGAACTCTCCGTCACCGTCTACCGGCCGCTGGAGATCTACACCGTGCTGGTGCTGGAGTACCTGGTGCTGATCCTCGTCGTCTCCTGGCTTGTGCGCCGCCTGGAAAAACGCCTCGGCGCCAACGTGCTGCAGGACGGGCGCTAAGCGCTCACGCGCCCGGCAAGACGCGCAGCGCCTCGGCGCTGGCGAGGAACAGGTGGTAGAGGCTGCTGGACGGCATGCCGTCGCGGATCACTTTGCCGTCGCGGTCGACCTGCTCGCGCCAGTCCGGGCGGTCGAGGCCGGCGAAGGTGGTGAACAGCGCCGCCAGCAGCGTATGGGCACGCCGTAGCGCCTCTTCGTCGCCGAACCGTTCGTAGACAGCCAAAGCGGCTTTCACCGCTTCGGTCTGCGGCCACAGCCGCTTGCTGCCGCCGTCCAGCACCCGGCCTTCGGGATCGAGCGCCTCGAAGACGACACCGGGCGCGTCGCCGGTATGGTCGACGCCCTTCTCCCAGGCCCAGTCATAGAGCGGGCGCATCGCCGCCAGCGCGCCGTCGTCGCCGGTCAGCGTCGCATAGCGGTGCAGCAGCCAGGTCCACTCGAAGAAGTGGCCGGGTTCGCGCAGCCGCTTGCCGTCCTGCGGCATCTCCTGCCAGTCGCGGTCGAAAAACTCGATGAGCTGGCCGCTCTTGGCATCGAAAAAATGCTGCTGGAACAGATCGAACATTCGTTGCGCCTGGTCCAGCCACAGGCGGTCGCCGGAGGCCTCGTAAAGGGCGAGGAAGGCTTCCAACAAGTGCATGTGCGGATTCTGCCGGCGCGGCAGCGGTGCCCAGCCGCCGGGCGAGACCTGGTGCTCGGCATAGCCCTTGAAGTCACCGCCGTAGCGGCGCGCCAGCGCCTGCTCCATGAACGCGGCGGTCTGCCCGGCCCGCCGCAGGACCCGCGCGTCGCCGTCGGCACGGTACAGCCAGGCCATGGCAAGCAGCAGGAAGGCATGGTCGTAGCTGTCCTTGGTGCGGTCCAGCACCGCACCGTCGCGCTGCAGCCGGTGGAACCAGCCGCCGTGCTCCGAATCCCAGGCATGCGCCTCCAGAAAGGCAAAGGCGCGCCGGGCCGGCGCCAGGCCGACGTCGCTGATCCCGACTGCGGCGGCATGGGAGAACACATAGATCTGCCGCGCCTGCACGCGCACGCGGGTGTAATCGTCCGATGTCGGATCGCCCGAGGGTTCGAATTTTTCGACGAAGGCGCCGCGGGCGGCGTCGAAACCGCGCTCTGCCCAGAACGGCAGCAGGATGTCGCGGAGCCAGGGGCGCAGGCGCGCCCCGGCGAAACCGGGGGAAAAAGCCGTTACGCTCTGTGGCATTTTTGGGCCGAACGTCTTCCTGCTAGGGGCGGCGGGACGGCGCCTCCATACTGCGCAGCGCTCGCCAAGACAAGCCGGGCACAGGCGGGCAGCGGAATCCGCAGCGTCCCAAGCGTGAAATTGCACTATAGCTGCAACTACCAGCCAGTTGCATCCTCGAAGCCGACAGGTAGTATTGCGCTGGCTTTAGGACATCCGCCTGACGTCCCTGGGATGGAGAGGGACATCGGCAAAGCTTGTGGCTTTGCAAGCGGCGGTGGGCCTTCTTCAGGCTTTGTACCGTTTTGTAACGGCTTGGCGCACTTTGTCCCGACGGTTCGGGGCGGCGGGCCCGGCCCGGGCGGCGTGAGTGGGGGGTGATGACAGCCAATCAAAAGCTTTCGGGCGGCACGGGCTACGCGCTCGAGCGAATCGGGATCTTCCGCGATCTCGATGCGCGTGAGATCGAACGCCTGACGCAGCGGGTGAACTGGCGGAACTACAAGGCCCACCAGCAGATCATCGGCCACCAGGACGCCTCCACCGACGTCTATTTCATGGTGTCGGGCACCGTGCGGGTGATCCTGTTCTCCAGTGCGGGCAAGGAAGTCGCCTTCCGCGACATCCAGGCCGGCGAATGCTTCGGCGAATTCGCCGCCATCGACGGCGCGCCGCGTTCGGCCAACGTCATTGCGCTGACCGACGTCATGATCGGCTCGGTCTCGGCCGAGACCTTCCGCTCGATCCTGAAGGAATATCCCGCCGTCTCGATGGCGATGCTGACTTACCTCACCGGCATGGTCCGCTCGCTGAGCGAACGCATCTTCGAATTCAGCACCCTGGCGGTGAAAAACCGCATCCACTCCGAACTGCTGCGCCTGGCGCGCGAAGGACAGCATGACGGCAACACCGCGCGTGTCTCGCCGGCGCCGACCCATGCCGACATCGCCGCGCGCATCAGCACCCATCGCGAGGCGGTGACCCGCGAGTTGAACGACCTGACCAAAAGCGGCCTGATCAGCCGCGACGGCCGCACGCTGATCATCAGCGACATGGAAGAGCTGGAGCGCATGGTCCACGACGTGGCCGGCGACTAGATCGGATCCCGGCCGGACGGAACCGCTCCATACCAAAAGGATAAAGCCCCGTCCGATGGGCAGCGGACGGGGCTTTGGGCTCACAGAAAGGTCTGTCGCCGTGGCTTGAGGGAGGACCTCCACAACGACGCCCCCAAGATAGCGCCGCACCGGCCCGGCCTCTGTGAGAATTGCCACAAGCCGCCGAGAAAACCCCACGCCGACCCCACAAAAACCCCCTCGCCTCGCCCGGCGCACCGTCCGTTTCCGCTACCTCCTCGCCCGCTACCTCCTCGGTGGTACTATGCCTGTGCCGGCGGCGCCCGCCGGGGGCCGTGTTAGGCTGCGCCTGATGTGGCGCTTGGGGTGTTTCCGGGACTGATTTCCGGCCTCCCGCCCGCGCCGTCCCCGCAAAGGCAGGAGATTCCCCCCAAGATGACCGAACCGCAGTTGAAAGAGACCGGCAATGCCGCCGGGGCGCCCGACCGGCGCTGCGCCGTGGTCGCCGCCGGTATCGAGCCCGGCCCTCTTTTGGATGCTTTGCGCGGCGTGCCCAACACCCGCGTCGGCGATATTTGTATTTTCCCGTCCAACGGCCGCGGTGAGCCGGATGCCGACTATCTGATCCTCGCCGCCAACGACAGCAGCCGCTTCCACAGCCTGGAAGACCAGATCGACCGCTGGTCGGGCAAGCGCACACGGGTGCTGCTGGCGGTGCCGGAATCGAAATGCACCATGATGGGCGAACTGCCCTGCCGGGCCGACGGCCTGATCCTGCTGGGCGAAGGGCTGAAATACCTCAAAGAGAGCCTGAAGCTGGCCGAAGACGGCTATTCGATCCTGCCCACGGCGGGCGCCGGCGGCGTCGACTGCGCCGGCTGTCTGGATATGCTGTCACGCCTGGGCCAGAGCGAACGCGCCATCCTGAAACTGCTGGCCGGGGGCGACAGCAACCGCAGCATCGCCGAGGCCCTGGACGAGAGCGAGGCGCGGGTGAAGTCGATGGTCCGTGCCATTCTCATCAAGCTGGGCTGCCGCAACCGCACCGAAGCGGCGGTCCTTGCCGCCACGGTCCTGCTGCCGCTGCTCGACGGCCTTCCGGAAAGCGACGGGGAAGGCGATGAAGATTCCGACGACGACGGCGACGACATCTAGACGACTGTTCCGGCGGACGCGAAAGGGGCCGTCACCTCTGCCGCTCCTGCTCTGAGGAGCGGCGCTTCCCGCCGGACGATTCTTCGGAACCCGGACGGTTCTTCGAAACCCGGATGGTTCTTCGGAACCCGGATGGTTCTTCGGAACAATGTCTCGCTCGGACAACCGTCGCGACCCGGCGTGCGCCGCAAGTCGTGGCCCGTGAGGAGACTCACAACACCACGGGACCGGCTGAAGTAAGGCCGGCCGCGCCGTCAGCCGCCGGACTCACCGGCGGCTCGGCACATGACAGCGGCAGGGAGGACCAGGCTACTTGCCTAGCCCATCATCTGCGACAGCACCATCTCCTTGGCCCGCGGTGCAGAGCGCGGCACCTGGCTGGTCTGGCCGAACGGCAGGCCCGGCGCCAGGCCGTGGTTGAGTGCCCAGATCGCCGCCTGGGTGCGGTTGCCCGCCTTGATCTTGCGCAGCAGGCTCTTCATGTGAACCTTCACCGTCGCCTCGGTGATCTCCAGGCGGTTGGCGATCACCTTGTTGGCATCGCCGTTCACCAGGCAGCGCAGGATTTCCATCTCGCGGTCGGACAGGCCGTAGCGCTCGATGCCCTTGCCGTCGATCGGCTGCACGCCGGCCGCCCCGTTGATCAGTGCCAACGCCAGATCGGTCGGCATCACCTTCTGACCCAGCATGGCCAGCTTCAGCGAGTGGATGAGGGCCTCCAGCGAGATGTCCTTCAACAGGAAGGCCGCCGCACCGGCACTCAGGCAGGCCGCCAAAGTGCGCGGCTCGCGCTCGTCGGTCAGCACGACCACCGGTGATTTGGGCAGCGCTTCCTGCAGCTGCTTCAGATCCTGCACCAGTTCCGCCACGTCGCCACGCAGCTCGATCAGGATCAAACCGGGCGCGTCGCCCTCGTCGAAGTCGTCCAGCACCCCAACGCAGCTCGCTTCGCCGCTGACGTTGAAGGAACTGTCGCGCAGCAGGCTTTTCAAGCCTTCCAGAAACAGCCGGTTGCGGCCGATCAGCAGTGTATTGATCTCAGACATGATTGATTGCTCTCCCTTCCCCTGGTCTCACCAAACCTCTTGCTCACAAGGCCCCGGACCCGTGATGTCGCCCCTTGGGCGTGCAGCTCCGGCTGCCTGTTTATGAGGAGAGGCTACGCGGCAGGTCGGTTAGGGTCTGTGCGGATTACCACAGAAGAGAACGCTTCAACTTTCTGACGACATAACAGTGACTTACTCGTCAAATCAGATTTCAGAGCGAGCGATTTCGGTCAGAAAAGCCGCAAAAACCCGCTTCGGCAGCGGGAAAATGTGGGGCTGTGGAGCTTGTCCGAAGTATTCCAGCGATTTCGTGCCGCCACCTGGCGAATCGCGGCGCCGGGACCGACGCTCTGGGGCCGGCGGTCAGAGGGGCCGGCGGTCAGAGGGGGCCAGCAGCGCCGAGCGATCCCCAGAAGAGTCCGGCGCCGAGCACCAACAGCAGGCCGGCGCCGAAGAGCGCGAGCCCGCGGTAGGCCGCCTCGACCCAACGGTCGCCCCCTGAACCAACAAGGGCGAGAGCCAGACGCTTGGAATAGAGGGTAAGCACGGCCAGCACCGAGACGGTCACCGCCGTGCCGAGGGACATCGCGAAGGTCGCCGCCACCCCGGCCAGGAAGACGCCCTGTGCCAGGGCGAAGAGCAGCACCAGTACGGCACCGGTGCAAGGCCGGATACCGACCGCGAGGACCAGCCCGGCCGCAGCGGAGAGACCGCGCCGCCGCGCCATGGCGGCGTCGAGCAGGGCCGGGTCCGGCGCCGGATTGTGGCCGCAGTCCGGACCATGATCGTCGTGGCCATGATCGTGGTGACCATGACCCGGGTCGCCGTGATCATGGGCGTGGGAGTGGGAGTGGGAGTGGGAGTGGGCATGGGAATGCGCATGGCCGCCGCGCGCCAGCGACCACAGCATTCCGGCGCCGACGGCGGCGACCAGGGCATAGCTGGCGGATTCCAGATAACCGGCGGAGTCGCGCACTGCCAATCCGGCGACGTCGAGCAGTGCGGCCAGCACGCCGACCAGCAGGATGGCCGACAGGCCCTGCACCAGGGAAGCCAGGAAGGCGAGCAGGATACCGCGCCGCACCGCGCGTTCGTTGGCCAGCAGGTAGGCCGAGATCACCGCCTTGCCGTGGCCCGGCCCCACGGCGTGAAAGACGCCGTAGACCAGGGAGATCGCCATCAGGGAGAGGGTGGCAACGGCGCTGCCGGCCTCGTTCACCACGCGCACGGCGGCGGCCAGGCGGCGGTGCAGGTCGCGCTGGACCTGGTGCACCCGCCCGAGGGTCTGCTGCCACAGCCCGCCGGAGGCGGCGGCTGGCGGATTGCCGCCCGGCGCCACCAGCGGCGACTGCGCGGCGGCCGCCCCGGCCAGGGCAAGGCCGAGCGACAGGCCGAGCGCCAAAGCCAGACAGAAGCAAAGGACACCGAAAAAGCGCCGCAACCCCCTGGCGAGGCTCACCGGACCCCAGTTCAATCGGCCACAGTTCGCCGGACCACAGTTCACTGGGTCGCCCCCGCCGCGTCGCAGACGAGAACGATGGTGGTGGCGTAGAGCTCACCGAGGCCCTGGTTCGCCGACGGGTCGAGGAAATCGGTTTCCGAAAGGCTCAACGTCTCGCCGTCCTGCCCTTCCTCCAGCACCGCCCGGCACAGCGGCGGCGGCGTGCCGGCAAAGCTCACCGGGTCCTGCAGGGCGGGCTCGACAGCGATATAAAAGGTCGGGTCGTAGCTCTTGAAGCTGACCCGGGCACGGCGCGGATCGACCGGGGTTTCCAGCGGAATGACGAATTCCAGGCTGAGGATGCCGTCCTCGAAGCGCGAGCCGTACTCGGTAACCGGCCCGTAGGGCAGGTCGGCGCCGTCGGCGGCCACGTGGGTGAAGTAGCGGTATTCCTCCAGCGAGGTCACGTTCAGCTCGGCCAGCGGCCGCAATTCGTCTTCGGTCACCGTGCCGTCGCCGTCCTTATCCAGGCCCTCGATGGCAAAGAGGCTGTAGAAGTCGTCGAAGCGCCACGACACCCGCAGCGCCGCGACGCGCTGCTCGGCATCGAAGATCACCTCGGTGCGGGCATCGATCCACACGTGCGGATGGGCCGAGGCCGCCCGCGGCACCGCCGCCGTAGCCGCCAGGACCGCCAAACCGGCCAGCACAGAAAACTTCACAGCACCCAACGTCAGCCTCCTGCAGGTTCCGCCAGCGCGGATATCAACCTTCTTGCCGCCCCGGCTCGAAGAATTCGTTAACGCCGCCGCCACCTTACAGCCAAGCGGGCCGCTTGGCGCGGGCCCTTTGTTTCAATTGTTTCAGCCGTCCGGGTCTGACCGGCCAACAATTGATACCGAAAGCCCCCGGCGCAGACATCGGGGCGAAACAGCGCAGCGTTATACCGTCAATTGATACTGACGGTCGAACCCTTGGAGGACCCGGGAACACTGTCGGCTTGGGCGAGCAATCAAACTACACCGACAACCGAAGAGCCGAGTGAAGAGACATGAGCAATTCTGACGTTTTCGGCTCGCCGATGAATCTGACCGGCCGCAGGCCCGTCAGCCCCTTCGGCGGAGCCAGCTACGCAATCGCAAGCGATCGGGCCACGGCCAAGACCGGCCGAGGGCTGCTGCGGGCGCTACGCAACTTTTTCACCGCCGGCCTGCGGGACAGGCGGATCCGCAAGACCGTCGTCGAGCTGTCGAAGCTGGACGACCGGACCCTGCGCGACATCGGCCTGGACCGCACCGGCATCATCGGCGCCGCGCGGCAGGCTGCGGAGCACCCCCGCCGCGGCCTCAGGCGCTTCCTACCGTAAACAGCGAGTCCGAGCCGGCATTTTGGGGAAAATGCCGGCCCGGCAATCCACACCGGGGCAGGTCAAGGGATGGGAGAACCCTCGAAACGCGCAAGGGCGGATCAGCCGCAACCTTCGGGTTTGGCGGCCAGCTCCCGTATCGCGCAGCCACCTTTTCTCTGGTGCGCCCCTCGGCTACTCTGCATTGCGCCTTCGGCACGTACCCTGCCTACGCGCCCGGGCCAGACCGCGAAGATGCAGGGGGTTGCCATGCCCATGCAGGACTCCAAGAGGCAGAAACCCAAGGGACCGGCGGCCCCGAGAGCGGCGCCCGCAAAACCGGCATCCCCAAAACCGGCATCCCCGAAACCGGCAACCCCGAAACCGGCAACCCAGGGACACACACCCGGGCCGACGCCGGCAAAGCCGTCGCAGAAGGCTCCCCACGGCGCGGCGCGGTCTGACGGCCTGCAGGGCGATTTCCTGACCCTGCTGCAAGACCGGCTGCCGGCGCTGTTCTACCGCGGCCGCCTGAAAGAGGAAGCTTTGCGGCTCGACCACGTCGCAGGGCGCTGCGCCGAGCTGACCGGATACAGCGCCGAGGAACTCTGCGGCACCGACGACCCTTTCGGCCCCCTGATCCACCCTGATGACCGGGCAGCCTACCAGCGGGGCCTCGCACAGGCCGCGGCGGCGGGCGGCGCCACTCTCGAATTCCGGCTCACCCTGCCCGGCGGCGGCACCCGCTGGTGCCGCGACGAGATTGCCGTGGCCGACCCGCCAGACGACAGGCCCGGGGATATGCCAGGAGATATAACCGTCACCGGCATGCTGCTCGACATTTCCGCCGAACGGCGCGGCCGGCCCGACGACGATGAAATTCTGCGCCAGCGCCGCGCCATCATCGAGCAAGCCTCGCATCCCATCTTTCTGTGCGACGGCGACGGCCGCATGACGGCCTGCAACCGCGCGGCCCAGGCCTTGCTGGGCACCAGTTGCGAGGCGGTGCGCGGTCGGGACTTCGCCGACACCCTGCTGGAGAGCGGCGGCCGCGGCCCGTACCGCGACACCGTCGCCCAGTTGCTGACCCAGACCGGGGAGCAGGCCGCACCGACGCCCTTGCGCCTCACCGCCAGACGCGGCGATGGCAGCAGCCTGCCGGTCGAGGTCATGGCCAGCGTCATAACCCTGGGTGATACACGGGCCGTGGTCGCCGAGCTGCACGACATCAGCGAGCGCGTGAATGCCGAGGAAGAGCTCCGCCGGGTGTGGCGCCTGCTGCACGACGCCGTCGACAACCTGCCCAATGGCTTTGCCATCTATGGCGAGGATCAGAGGCTGATTCTCTGCAACGCCGCCTACGCGTCGCTCTACGACAGCACGCCGGACGCCATGGTCGGCACTGCAACCACAGAGAACTACCTGCGCGCCCGCTTGAAGATGAAAGTCTTCGACGGCCAGGAGGTCGAACCGCCGCTGTGGGACGGAAAGGAATGGCTGACCGACGACAGGCAGTGGCTCGAAAAGGTCGTGGCTTCGGAGACGGAACCGGTCGAATTCCAGCTGCACGACGGCACCTGGCTGCAGACCTCGACCCGCCCGATCCACGGCGGCGGCCGGGTCTACGTGCGCACCGACATCACCAAGCTGAAACGCATCGAGGAATCGTTGCGCGAAAACGAGCTGCAGTTCCGCACCCTGGTGGAGAACAACCCGCTGCCGCTGTGGCTGACCGACACCTACAGCGGCGTGGTGCTGTACCACAGCCCGGCGGCGGCCGAACTGCTGGGCTACAGCTGGCCGGTCACCGAGAATTACTAATCCGTACGCTCCTTCGCCACGCCGGAAGAGCGCGAGGCCTGCACCAATGAACTGATCGCCAAGGGCCGCCTCGATGGCCGCGTCACCCGGCTGAAGAAATCCGACGGGACCGAATTCTGGGGCGCCGTCTCCTCGCGGCTGGGCAAGCTGGGCGGGCGCACCATTTCGATCGGCACCGTCGTCGATCTGACCGACCAGTTGGCCAAGGAGGCCGATCTGCGCGAGGCCCGCGTAATGCTGCAGGACGCAGTGGAGTCGCTGACCGATGGCTTTGCCCTCTACGACGCCGAAGACCGGCTGGTAATGTGCAACCAGCGCTACCGCGACTTCAACTTCATGAGCGCCGACATGCTGACCCCCGGCATGCCGTGGCTGGATTTCATCCGCTGCGGCGCCGAACGCGGCCAGTATGCCGGCACCGGAGGCCGCGTCGAGGCCTGGCTGGAAGAGCGCAAGCGCCTGCGCCAGAAGTTCTGCACCGACCTGGAATTCCAACAGACCGATGGGCGCTGGTTCCAGTTCTCCAACCAGCCGACGCGCCAGGGCGGCATCGTCGTCACCCGCACCGACATCACCAACCGCAAGGAGATGGAGCGCGCGCTGCGGGAAAGCGAGAGCCTGGTGCGCTCCATCCTGGAGGCCTCGCCGGTGCCGGTGGTGATGGTGCGCGCCGAGGACGGCCTGGTGATCTACGAAAGTCCCGCCTCGCGCCGGATCTTCGGCCGCATGCAGCAGTCCGGCGAGCCATCCTACATCGCCGACCTCTATGTGAACCCGGAGGACCGCGTGCGCTATCTCGCCGAGCTGCGCGACAAAGGCACCGTCGAGGGCTACGAGGTGCTGCTGCGCCGCGCCGACGGCCAGCCGATCTGGGTGTCGCTGACCGCCAGCCTGATCGAATACCAGGGCGAGGAGATGATCGTCGCCAGCGCCTACGACCTGACCGAGCGCCACGCCGTCGAGGAACAGATGGCGCGCCAGCGCGACGCCCTTTACCAGAGCGAAAAACTGAGCGCGCTGGGCGCGCTTCTGGCCGGCGTCGCCCACGAGTTGAACAATCCGCTTTCCGTCGTGGTCGGCCATGCCCAGCTGATGAAGGAGACCGCCGGCGCCCCGCGGGTCGTCGCGCGCGCCACCAAGATCGGCAACGCCGCCGACCGCTGCTCGCGTATCGTGAAATCCTTCCTGGCCATGGCGCGCCAGCGGCCGCCGCGGCGCTGCGCCGTCGACCTGCGCGACATCGTACAGGTGACCCTTGACGTCACCGGCTATTCGCTGCGCACCGCCAACATTGAAACGCGGCTGGATATGGCGCCAGACGTGCCGCCGGTGTGGGGCGATTCCGACCAATTGAACCAGGTCGTCACCAACATCATCGTCAACGCCCAGCAGGCGATGATGGATGTCCCCGCCGACCGCGTGCTGGCCATCCGCGACTTCTACGACGCGGCGGCCGGCGAAGTGATCCTCACCATCGCCGACAGCGGACCTGGTATCCCCGAGGAAATCCAGAGCCGCATTTTCGAGCCCTTCTTCACCACCAAGGACGTCGGCGAAGGCACCGGCGTCGGTCTGGCGGTCAGCCACCGCATCGTCGAGGCGCATGACGGCCGCATCCGCGTCGACTGCCCCCCCGGCGGCGGCACGGTGTTCACCGTCGCCCTGCCGGTCGGCACCGCCACCGCCGACGCGGCGCCGAAAGCGCCGCCGGCAGCGGCCGCCAGGCCCGCCGCCAGCATTCTGATCATCGACGACGAACCGGAAGTGGCCCAGATGCTGGGCGATATCCTGGCCGCCCAAGGCCACAGGGTGGTCACCGCCGCGTCCGGCCAGAAGGCGCTACGCCTGATGGAGGGCCAGCGCTTCGACGTCATCCTGAGCGACGTGCGCATGCCGGAGCTGGACGGCCCCAGCCTTTATGCCACCCTTGAGCGCACCGAACCCGAGCTGCTGAAGCGCACCGCCTTCATCTCCGGCGACACCCTCAGCCCTTCGGCAAGGGTCTTCCTGCAGCGTGTGAAGCGCCCCTTCCTGGAGAAACCCTTTACTCTGGAAGAGGTGCGGGCATTGGTCGGCCGTATCCTCGACGACCTGCACCCGCCGCCGGGCGACGGCAGGGGATAGCGGCAGGGAATTGCGGCAGGAAACAGTGTAAAACGTCAGACATTGGCAAGGGTGAGGCAGGGAATTTTCGGCATGCAGGGTCAAAAGCACATTGTCGTGGTGGACGACGAACCGGGCATCCGCGAGACGATCCAGGAATACCTCGAACTGCACGACTACCGGGTGACGGCGGCCGGCGGCGGCGAGGAATTGCGTGAGGCCGTCGACGGCAGCGACGTCGACCTGGTGCTGCTCGATATCCGCATGCCGGGCGAGGACGGCCTGTCCCTCGCGCGCTTCCTGCGCGCCGAAAAGCAGGTTGGCATCATCATGCTGACGGCGGCCGGCGAAGTGGTCGACCGCATCGTCGGCCTGGAGATGGGCGCCGACGATTACCTGGCCAAGCCGGTCGACCTGCGCGAGCTGCTGGCGCGCATCAAGGCGGTGCTGCGGCGGAGCGACCGCGCGGCGGCGGAGGCGGAAGACGGCCGGCCGCAGAGCGCCCACGTGGCGCGCTTCGGCGGCCACACCCTCAATCTGGATTCTCACAAGCTGCTGGACAGCGCCGGCCGCGACATCCCGCTGACCGGCATGGAGTTCGATCTGCTGAAGGCCTTCGCCGACAACCCCAACCGGGTGCTCAGCCGCGACCAGTTGCTGAACCTCGCCCACAACCGGGACTGGGAACCCTTCGACCGCAGTATCGACATCCGCATCGCGCGCATCCGCCGCAAGATCGAAAGCGATCCCGCCAAGCCCCAGGTCATCAAGACCGTGCGCGGCGCCGGCTATATCTATTCCACCACGAAGTCCTGACCCTCTCCGCCCATGTCCAGGCACCACGGGCCCGGGGCGGCAGCTCTGGCGAACCGCAACACGTTGCCCGCAACAGGTTGCCTTCCCCCGCGGCAGCGCTCAAAGAAACTGACCCAGAAGCGTGACTGCAGCGTCACATTAGAGTCACTGCGGCAAGGTTAGACTCCTCCCCGTTGAACAAAGCTTTTACCGCGCAACAAGGCGGCTGGCGGCAAACCGTCAGTCTGCCGGCGCAAAAGCCGGTGGATTCTGGTTCCGTCGTTGCCGTGGGCAACCTGGGCCGTGAGCGACTTGGTCGCGGGCCCGTTATCCGGTCGAGGGTGCAGATGTGCCCAAGTCGTCTAGACAACCGGATATCTCTGCGGGCTTGTTGACGGGCGGGGTACGGACAGGCGCAACGGAAACCGAGCGGAGGCCGACGATGCTGCAGATTCAGAACCTGACCAAGACTTTCGGTGCGACCCGGGCGGTGGGCCAGGTGAGCCTGGATATTCCGGAAGGCCAGATGGTCGGCATCATCGGCCGCTCCGGCGCCGGCAAATCGACATTGCGGCGCCTGGTCAACCGGCGGCGGTAGCCGAGCCAGGGCTGCTTTCATTTTAACGGCAAGACGGTGACCGGCCTGAAGGGCCGCGACCTGCTGGCCTGGCGCGCCGACTGCGCGATGATTTTCCAGCAGTTCAATCTGGTGAACCGGCTGGACGTCCTGACCAATGTGCTGGTCGGGCGTATCAACCGGCACGGCCCCTTCTCCTCCCTTGCCAAGCGCTTCACGGCGGCGGAGCGCGCGCTGGCCATCGCCGCGCTGGACCGCCTCGACCTCGCCGACCAGGCGCTGCAGCGCGCCGACACCCTGTCCGGCGGCCAGCAGCAGCGTGTCGCCATCGCCCGCGCCATCCTGCAGGACCCCAAGGTGATCCTGGCCGACGAGCCGATCGCCTCGCTGGACCCGCGCAACGCCACCAAGGTGATGGCGGCGCTGGCCACCATCAACCGCGAGGAAGGCCTGACCGTGCTGTGCAACCTGCACACCCTGGACACCGCGCGCCACTACTGCGACCGCATCGTCGGCATGGCAGCGGGCGAGGTGGGCTTCGACGGCGCGCCGGAACGCCTGACCAAGGCGGCGGTGCAGCGCATCTACGGAGCCGCCGGCAGCCAGGAAGAGGACGGGGAAGAAGGCGGGGAGGAGTTCGCCGAAGCGGTCACCTCGACCAGCCTGCCCAGCTTCGAGAACGCCGCTCTCCGGCCGGCTCGGCAGCCGGCCGCCGCCAGGGTCGCCCTGGGCGCGTAACCGCTCTCCGAGGGGCGCCCGGGGACCTCAAGGCGGCGTCCACCCTTTACCGCACCACCCGAACCCGTTCTCCGGCGCGCCGCGCCGGGCCACCCGAAGGGAGAGACGTCAGATGCTACGCAGAATATTCCTCGGAACAGCCCTGGGAACAGCCCTGGGAACCACCCTGATGGCCGCCACGCTGGCCGCCGGCTTCCACACCCCCGCCGACGCCGCCGACTGGAAGGCCGGCATGAAGGAGATCCGCTTCGGCATCCTCTCCGGCGAGAACGAGAAGGACCGCGTCCAGCGCTACGAGGGCTTCAAGAAATACCTGGAAGCCAACCTCGGCCTGCCGGTGAAGATCTACACCGCCTCGTCCTACGACGGCGTCATCCAGGCGATGGCCGCCGACCAGATCGAGTTCGCCTTCTTCGGCTCGTCTTCCTATGCCGCGGCTTGGAAGGAAACCGACGGCGGAGTCGAGCCGCTGGTATCGCGCCTGCAGGACGACGGCAGCACCGGCTACTACTCGGTGATCACCGTGCGCTGCGACAGCCCTTACAAGAAGATCGAGGATCTGCAGGGCAAGACCGTCGCCTTCGCCGACCCCGACTCCACCTCCGGCTATGCGGTGCCCTATTTCAACCTGCTGAAGCAGGGCTACAACCCGGAGACCTACTTCGCCGCCACGCCATTTTCCGGTTCCCACGAGACCGGCGTGCTCGGCGTCGTCAACGGCCAGTTCGACGCGGCCGCCACCCACGTCACCAACGACATCGCCGGCATCCCCCAGCGCATGGTGGAAAAGGGCATGATCAAGCAAGGCGAGATCTGCTGGATATGGAAGTCGCCGGAGATCACCTCCGGCCCCTTCGCCGCCCGCAAGAACCTGCCGGCCGGGTTGAAGAGCACCATGCAGCAACTGGTTCTCGACATCCCGCAGAAGGACCCCGAAGCCTTCGCCGAGATGACCGGCAACCCCAAGCAGGTCGGCTGGATCAAGGTCGACCACGAGCGTTACGAGTGGATCGTCGAGATGCGCGACGAAATCCGCAAGATCCGCCGCAACCGCGGCAGCTGAACCGCGGCGCCCGAGGCGGGCCGGTGCCAGGCAGGCGCCGGCCTTCGCCCTTCTTCTCTCCCCTCTGGACGATCGGAGCCGCAAGCGTGCCCGGAAGCATCGCAGACGCCCCCCTTTCTTCGGCACCGGGCTTTGCCGCCAACAACAATGCGGCGGTGCGGCGGTTCCACGACCGCTACGCGGCGATGGTCAGCCGCAAGCGCCGCCTGAACCTGCTCTTCTTCCTCGGCTTCGCCGGCTGCCTCGCCGTCAGCATGGTGATCGGCGATTTCGACCCGGTGAAGATCTGGAACGGCCTGCCGCGCCTGCACGAGTTCATCGCGAAGATCCTGCCGGTACTGCGCTGGGACAGCCTCGGCGCCGATCTGGCCGAATGGTTCCTGCCGGTGAAACTGTGGCTGAAGCTGCTGCTCGAAACCGTGCTGATCGCCTTCCTCGCCACGGTCTTCGGCGTCTGCGGCGCTTTCCTGCTCAGCTTCCCGGCTTCGCGCAACCTGACGCGCAACCCGGCGATCCTCTTCATCAGCCGGCGCGTTCTGGAGATCGCGCGCACGGTGCCGGACCTGGTTTATGCGCTCATCTTCGTATTCTGCTTCGGGATCGGCCCGCTGGCCGGCGTGCTGGCCATCGCCGTGCACACCACGGGCGCGCTGGGCAAGCTCTACTCCGAGGTCAACGAGAACATCGACATGAAGCCGGTCGAGGGCCTGCGCGCCGCGGGCGCCGACTGGGTCCAGATGGTGCGCTACGCCGTGGTGCCGCAGGTGCTGCCCAACCACGTGAGCTACACCTTGCTGCGTTTCGAGATCAACGTGCGTTCCTCTTCCATCATCGGCTTCGTCGGCGCCGGCGGCCTGGGCCAGGAGATCCGCACCGCCATCTCCTTCCAGTACTATACGGACATCTCCGCCCTCTTCCTCCTGATCCTGCTGACCGTCGTCACCATCGACCTGGTCTGCGAGCGCATCCGCCACGCCTTTATCGGCCACGAGAAACTCGCCGCATGAGGAGCCGATATGAAACAGCCCCATGACGTGCCCGCGGCGGAGATCGCCGCCGCCCGCGCCCGCCTGCCCGCCGCCTTCGCCGCGCCGCCGGCCCGCGTCGTCATGACGTGGAGCGCCTGGGGCCTCTTCGCCGCGCTGGTGCTCTACACCCTGATCGCCTTCAACTTCGCGCCGGCGCGGTTGTGGGACGGCCTCGGCAAGCTGGGCTTCGTCCTGAGCTTCATGCTGCCGCCGTATGTCTGGCCGACATGGGAACTGTTCCTGGAGCCGGTGACCGCCATCGGCGAGACCTTGGCCATGGCCTTTCTCGGTACTCTACTGGCCAGCCTGGTGGCACTGCCGCTGTCGTTCCTCGGGGCCAAGAACGTGCTGCGGGCCGAGTGGATGCACTTCGGCGTGCGCCGCGGCTTCGATACCCTGCGCGCCTTCGAGCAGCTGGTGCTGGCGCTCATCTTCATCCGCGCCTTCGGCCTCGGCCCGCTGGCCGGCATCTTCGCCATCGCCGTCTCCGATATCGGCGTGCTGGCCAAGCTGTTCGCCGAGGCCATCGAGAACATCGACCGCAAGCAGGTCGAGGGGGTGCGCGCCAGCGGCGGGGGCCCCCTGCAGGTGATCCGCCTGGCAATCATCCCCCAGGTTCTGCCGGTGATGCTGTCCAACGCGCTCTACCAGCTCGAATCCACCACCCGCAGCGCCACCATCCTGGGCGTGGTCGGCGCCGGCGGCGGCGGCTTCCTGCTCTACGACCGCATCAGCGCCAACAACTGGGACGAGGTCATGTCCATCGTGTTGCTGATCCTGGTGGCGGTCTACGCCATCGACGCCTTTTCCGGCTGGCTGCGCGGCAAGATCATCGGCAAGAACGACTACCGGCCCTGAGCGAGAAACGGAAAATGAGCGAAGCCGCCCAACTGCCCGCCGCCAAGAATGAGAAAATCCTCGGCGAAAGCCCGCTGCTCCACGCCAGCGCCGCCGTCGTGGCCTGCGACCTCGGCCGCTACACCGAGGTCGGCGCCCGCACCCAGATGAGCCACACCCGCTTCGGCGACTACAGCTACATCACCTGGGACTGCCACGTGGCCGGCAGCGACATCGGCAAGTTCTGCTCCATCGCGGGCCAGGTACGCATCAATCCGGGCAACCACCCGGTCTGGCGCGCCAGCCAGCACCACTTCTCCTACCGCAGCCGCCAGTTCGGCCTGGCCGAGGACGACGACGCGGCGGTCTTCGCCTGGCGCGGGGCGAACGCGGTGACCCTGGGCCACGACATCTGGATCGGCCATGGCGTGACGGTCCTGGCCGGCGTCACCATCGGCACCGGCGCCGTCGTGGGAGCCGGCGCCGTGGTCAGCAAGGACGTGGCGCCCTACAGCATCGTCGCCGGCGTCCCCGCCAGGCCGATCAAGGACCGCTTCCCGCCCAGGATCGCCGAACGCCTCCAGGCGCTCGCCTGGTGGGACTGGTCTCACGACCAGTTGCGCGCCGCCCTGCCCGATTTCCGGAGTCTGGAGATCGAGGCGTTTTTGGAGAAGTACGCAGGCTAGCGCCGCCGGAGTCAGGCCCCGGGTTGCAGCTTGTCCTTCAGGGCGCCCCATTCCAGCAGGGCATCGAGCGCCGGGCAGAGGGCCTGGCCCCAGTCCGTCAGGCCATACTCCACCTTCGGCGGCACCTGCGGATAGATCTTGCGCGAGACGATGCCGTCGCGCTCCAACTCGCGCAGCTGCTGGATGAGCATTTTCTGGGACACCCCCGGGATTGCCCTTTCCAGTTCGGAAAAGCGCAGAATGCCGCGGTCGAAGAGGTGGAAGAGGATGATCATCTTCCAGCGGCCTTCCAGCAGCCGCAGGGCACCCTCGGCCCCGGTCGCCGCCATCTCCGGCGTGACGTCCGCTAACTTACCTGTAGGTGAGTAGCTTACTTTTTTGTCGGTTCTTGCCATTCTGACAGGATAGCAGCACATAAGGGGCCGGAGAAAACCGTATTTGGAGCCCCCATGACCGGTATCAACCTGCCCGGCACGCTTGCTGCCTATTTCGCCGCCCAGAACCGTCACGACATCGACGCGATCGTTGCCTGCTTCACGCCAGATGCCCGGGTGCGGGACGAAGGCGAGGACATCGTCGGGCCCGAGGCGATCCGCGCCTGGAAGGAAGCGACAGGCGCCAAGTACAAGGTTACGGTAGAACCGCTGGAAAGCCGCGCCGAAGCCGGCCGCACCGTGGTCGTCGCGCGGGTCTCAGGCAACTTCCCGGGCAGCCCGGCCAACCTCACCTACCGTTTCGGCCTTGCCGAGGACGGCCGTATCAGCGCCCTGGGGATCGGCTGAGATGCAGAGCGGTACCTGCACGGAAGGGGAATTCTCCGGTCTACGCGCCCTGGTCACCGGGGGAACGAAAGGCATCGGCGAGGCTGTCGTCCGCCGCCTGCGGGATGCAGGGGCCATCGTGGTCACCACGGCCAGGACCCGACCCGACGATCTGCCGCTGCCTGAACACTTCGTCGAAGCCGACGTCAGCACCGCCGCCGGTTGCGAAGCGGTGGCGAAGGCGATGCTCGACCGCCTGGGCGGCGTCGACTGCCTGATCCACGTGGTCGGCGGGTCGGCGGCACCGGCCGGCGGCTTTAGCGTGCTGGACGACGGCCAATGGGCCCGCGCCCTCGACGCCAACCTCCTGGCCGCCGTCCGCCTCGACCGCGCGCTGCTGCCCGCCATGCTGGCCCAGGGTTCGGGCGTGATCGTACATGTATCGTCGATCCAGCGTCGCATGCCGCTCCCCGAGGCGACCCTCGCCTACGCCGCGGCCAAGGCGGCCCTCAGCACTTACAGCAAGGGTCTTTCCAAGGAGGTCGCGCCCCAGGGTGTTCGCGTGGGCAGCGTCGCCCCGGGCTTCGTCGAAACCACGGCGGCTGCCGCGCTGATCGAGCGTCTCGCCAGCCAGCAGGACTGCAGCGCCGAGCAAGCCCGCCAGGGCCTCATGGACTCGCTGGGCGGGATTCCCATCGGGCGCCCGGCCCGGCCGGAAGAAGTCGCCGAGCTCATCGCCTTCGTCGCCTCGCCGCGGGCTGCCTCGATCAACGGCACGGAGTTGGTTATCGATGGCGGCACGCTGCCCGTCGCCTAAACCCCGCCTGCGTGTCGATCCCGCCTTCCTCCCACAGATTGCCGTAATAAAAACGTCCCATACATGATACTTCTTGCGGCGGCTTATCGAATGGGGGGTTGGTTTCGTGGCTACACCTGAAAATCGGAAAATTGATTTCGGCATCCTGCCGCAGATCGGCTTGCAGCCGATCGCTTTCGACAAGGATCAGCAGGTCTTCGAACAGGGCTCGGCGGGGCACGAGATGTTTCTGGTGCGCAAGGGCCGCCTGGCCATCGTCGTCAACGGCAAGCAGATCGAGGAGGTCGGCGCCGGCGGAGTCTTCGGCGAGATGGGACTGATCGACGGCTCCCCGCGCAGCGCCACCGTGGTCGCGCTGGAGCCCTGCGAGGTGGTGCCGGTCACCGAACGCAACTTTGTCTACCTGGTGCACGAAACCCCGTTCTTCGCCCTCGACGGCATGCGCACCCTGGCCGGACGCATCCGGCGGATGAACGAAAGGGTCGTCACCCCTTGATCGCGTCGCTGAGCCAAGGAACCTTCGCCTGTGCCGCCGCGAGGGCGGACTCGGCAGCGTCGAAGACCTGCGCCTCGTAGAAGCCGATCGGGACCCAGCCGCGCGCGTCCTCGCTGTCGCGGCGGTATTCCTCGAAGCCTTACGAGCCGTCCGTGCGCCGGAAGTCATCCACGCAGCGGCTCTCACCCGGTGCGTTGATCGAACGCACCACTTTATTCCTATGCGACACGCTCATCCCCCAGTTCCAGGGTCATGAAGACGCTGAAGGGGTCGAGGGCGTAGTCGCCGAAGGGGTCGCAAAGCTGGAATCCGAAGCCGCTGTAGAGCCCGCGGGCCGGCGCGAAGTCCTCGGTGGCGCCGGTTTCCAGGCTGAGCCGGCGGTAGCCGCGCCGCCGCGCCTCGGCGATGATGTGTTCCACCATGCCCCGCCCCACGCCGCGCCCGCGCGCGGCCTTTGCCGTGTGCATGGACTTTATCTCGCCGTGGCCCGGGCCGATCTCCTTCAGCGCGCCGCAGCCCAGCAGCGCCGCCCCGTCCCAGATCGTCCAGAAGGTGATCCCCGGCGCGCGCAGAGCGTCCAGATCGAGGGCGTGCACACTCTCCGGCGGCGAGATCGACCGCATGAGGTCGAGGTGGGCTGACAGCAGGGCCACGATCTCGGGCCCGCGCAGGTCGTCTTTCCGGATGAGCATGATGGCCGCGACACGAACAGAGAGCACTTTCGCTGCCGAGAGTGCCTCAGCACTCCGGATCCCGGCAAGCCCCCTCACCCTCCCGCGCTCATGCCGCCCCTCGGCCCGTTCCCTTTGCCCCAGCCTTGTCACTGGCTCGACGGGCGCCGCGCCCGTCACTTTGAGGTGGGCGCCAACGGCGGGCGCAACCTTTCGTGGACATACGATCTTGCAGGAAGAGACCCGGCGGCATCTCGACTACCTAGACGGCTGGCGCGGGCTGGCCATCGCCGCCGTGCTGCTGGGGCATTTCTGGCTGGACGACCTCAGGCCGGGAATCAGCGTCCTCGGCGTCGACCTCTTCTTCGTGCTTTCCGGCCGGCTGATGGCGGAGATTCTCTTCGTCCGCCAGGCGCCGCTGCCGACCTTCTTCGCGCGGCGGTTCTCGCGCGTCTATCCCGGCATCCTGTTCTTCGTCGTCGCCGCCAGCCTGGCTTTTATCGGCACGCCCTACCAGCACGGCCCGCTGGCGGCCCTGACCGCCCTCAGCTTCACCATCAACTACGCGATGATCTACACCCACCCGGTCGCGCTGTTCGATCACCTCTGGTCGCTCTGCGTCGAGGAGCACGGCTACCTGATTCTGGCCGGCGTCGCCCTGCTGGCCCGCCGCCGCCTCGGCAACCCGGCGGCGGTGATGCTGATCCTGGGCGGCGCCGCGATGCTGAACGGCATTCTGCGCAGTGCCGGCTTCGGCCAGGGCTATTTCGACGTGTTCTGGCGCAGCGACGTGCAGGTGGCGCCGATCTTCATCAGCGCCGGCCTGTTTCTGCTGCTGAGGGAACGGTCGCTGGCCAGGCGGCTACCCGGCTGGATCGCGCCGGCGGCGCTGGCGCTCGGCATCGCCGCGAAACTGTGGGGCGGTCACGTCGCCATCAGCTTCGGGCTCGGCACCGTTCTGCTGACCGTCGCCGTCACCACCCTCGACAGCAGCCTGCCCGCACTACGCCGGCTCTTCGAGAACCGCGCCCTGCGCCTGCTCGGGATCTGGTCTTACTCGCTCTATCTCTGGCAGCAGCCCTTCTACAAGCTGGCCCACGACGGGGCCGCGCCGACGCCGCTGCTGCTCGGCGCCGCCGTTCTCGCCGGCCTGGCCAGCTTCTATGTCGTTGAAAGGCCCGCCCGCGGCTTCCTCAACCGGCTCTGGCAGTCTCGCTTCAGCCGGCTGACGCCGGCGCTGGAAACGCGCCCCTAGGCTACCCGCTTGCCGGCCGTATAGACCGTCCTCACCACCGGATGATCCTCGACCATCCGCACCCGCAGCAGGTCGGCGCGCTTGCCAACGGCGATCTCGCCGCGGTCGTCCAGGCCGCCGGCCTTGGCGGCGTTGCGGCTGGAGAGGTTTACCGCCTGGGACAGGGTGAGGCCGATGTCGTCCTCGGCCAGGCGCAGGGTGGCGGCCAGCATGGAGATCGGCACGTAGTCGGAGGCCAGCACATCCAGCAGCCCGGCGCGGACCAGGTCGATGGCCGAGACATTGCCGGACTGGCTGCCGCCCTTGACCACATTGGGTGCGCCCATGATGGTCACCATACCGCGTTCGCGCGCCGCCTCGGCGGCCAGCAGGGTGGTCGGAAATTCGGAAATCGTCATGCCCAGGCGCGCGGCCTCCTCGACATGCTCCAGGGTCTCGTCGTCATGGGCGGCCACCGGGATGCCGCGCTGCTGCGCCATGCGGGTCACCGCCTCGCGGAAGGTCGGCGCGAAGGTGCGCGAGGCCTCGGCATCGCGCTTGAAGCGCGCCTCCACCTGGTCCTCCGGCACGTCGAACAGCTTCACCAGCACCTCTTTGTATTTCTCGGCGTCGGGGAACTGGCGCTGGCCGACGGTGTGTTCCATGACGGAGACCAGCTGCAGCAGCGGATGGTCCATGTGCGGACCGATCTGATCCAGCAGGGTTGGGTCGGTCACCTCGCAGCGCAGGTGCAGCAGGTGCTGGCTGCGGAACAGGCCAAGTTCCTCGCCTTTCTCCACTGCCGCCATGATGCTGCCCAGCAGGTCGCGGCGCGTCTGGTCCGCGTCGCGCAGGCCGACGACAAGAGAATCGAACACCGTGGTGATGCCCGCCGAGGCGACCTGCGCGTCGTGGGCGATAGCCGCCTGCAGCGGGTCCCAGTGCACGCCCGGGCGCGGCACCGCGTGGCGCTCGCAGTGATCGGTGTGCAGGTCGACCAGGCCGGGCAGCAGCAACTCACCGCCGCAGTCGATCGCACCGGCGGGCACGCCGCCGCCCTCTTCCACGGCCACGATGACGCCGTCCTCGACCCGCACGCGGCCGCGGAAAGTCGTCTCCGCCGTCACCACCTCGGCATTGGCCAGGTGCAGCGCGGCACCCGCCGGCGCCGAGGCCTGCTTTTCCAGAACGTCTTCCTGCAGCATCACATCACCCGTTTCGCATCGCGCCAGACTGTTTTCACGAAAGGCTGCCCCTCGACCGTCGCCACCCGCAGCAGGTCGGCCTTCAGGCCCGAGGCGATCCGCCCGCGGTCGCCGAGACCCGCCGTCTCGGCCGGATTGGCGCTCACCGTCGCCATAGCGGCGGGCAGCGACAGGCCGTGCTCCGGCGCCGCCAGGCGGAACGCCGCCTGCAGCAGGCTGGCCGGCACGTAGTCCGAGGCCAGATTGTCGAGCAGCCCGGCGGCGGCCAGTTCCGCCGCGGACACATTACCGGAATGGGACCCGCCGCGCACCAGGTTCGGCGCCCCCATGATAATCTTCATACCACTGTCATGCGCCGCCCGGGCGGCCGCCAGGGTGGTCGGAAATTCGGTCACCGTGATGCCCAGGGCCGCCGCGTCGACGATGTGGTCCGCCGTCTCGTCGTCGTGGCTGGCGATGGCGAGACCGCGTTGCTTGCCGCGCGCGGCCAGTTCGATCCGGTTCTTCGGCACCAGGTACTCCTGGGTGCTCAGCAGGCGGGCGATGTGGGCATCGGCCTCGGCTTCGCTGAGCTTCAGGTTCTTCATGGTGCGCTCGCGGAAGCGCTGCACGTCGGGATACTGGCGGTGGCCCGGCGCGTGGTCCATCAGGGACATCATGCCGACGGCGGCGTGGTCGGCCACCGCATCGAAGAGGTCGACCACCATCTCGTCGGTCACCTCGCAGCGCAGGTGGACGATGTGGTCGGCGCGCAGCATGTCCTTGGCCACGGCCTCGCGCACCGCATCGATCATCGGGCGGAAGATCTCGCGGCGTTCCGGGTGCTTGATGCTGACGCCGACGCAGACGCAGTCGAAGGTGGTGGTGACGCCCCCGGCCGCCATCTGGGCGTCGTGGGCCATCACCGCGGCCAGCATGTTCCATCGGGTGCCGGGGCGCGGCAGCACATGCTTCTCGAAATGGTCGGTATGCAGGTCGATGAGGCCGGGCAGGACGTAGTCGCCCTCCATGTCCTCGGCGCCGGGGACCGCGCTGCCCCCGGCCGCGATCTCGGCGATCTTGCCGTCGCGCAGGTACACCGTGCCTTCGACGACCTCGTCGGCAAGCACGATCCTGGCGTTGGTGAGAACCTGCTCCGCTGCGGTTTGACTGGGCATCAGGCCGCCGCCCTTTCCCTGGAGAGATCGAAGACCCGGTCGGCGATCTCCTCGCGCACCTCGTCGTCGTGGAAGATGCCGACCACGGCGGCGCCGCGCGCCTTGGCCTCGGCGATGAGAGCCACCACCACGGCACGGTTGCCGGCATCGAGCGAGGCAGTCGGCTCGTCGAGCAGCAGGATCGGATAGTCGACGGCAAAGCCGCGAGCGATGTTCACCCGCTGCTGCTCGCCGCCGGAAAAGGTCGCCGGCGCCAGATGCCACATCGCCTCGGGGATGTTGAGGCGGGCCAGCAGGCCCTCGGCCTTGGCCCGCGCCGTCTCCGGGTCGACGCCCAGGGCATGCAGCGGCTCGGCGACGATGTCGCGCGTCGGCACCCGGGGGATGACCCGCAGTAACTGGCTGACGTAGCCGACGGTACGGCGGCGCACTTCCAGAACCCGGTGCGGTGCGGCGCCGGCCATGTCGACCCACTCATGCTCCCCTGCGTCGTTGCCGTGACGCACCCAGACATGCCCGCTGCCGGGCTTGTAGTTGGCATAGAGCGAGCGCAGCAGCGTCGACTTGCCGGTGCCCGAGGGGCCGTAGAGCGCGACACACTCGCCGGCCGCCACTTCCAGGCTGAGGTTGGTGAAGACCGGCAGCCGCGCGCTGCCCTGGACGTGCAGCACGAAGGTCTTGGAGAGGTTCTCGACCCGAATCATCGGATCTTTCTTTTGATCGGTCATCTTGCGTTACACCTGCAGAACCGAGGAGACCAGAAGTTGGGTATAGGCGTGGTGCGGATCGTCCAGCACCTGATCGGTCAGGCCCGTCTCCACCACCTTGCCGTCCTTCATCACGATCAGGCGGTCGGCCAGCAGACGGGCGACGGCCAGGTCGTGGGTGACGATGATGGCGGAAAGCCGCAGCTCGCGCACCAGCCCGCGCAACAGGTCGAGCAGCCGCGCCTGAACGGAAACGTCCAGGCCGCCGGTCGGCTCGTCCATGAAGACCAGGCGCGGCTTGGTCACCAGGTTGCGCGCGCTCTGCAGGCGCTGCTGCATGCCGCCGGAAAAATGCTTGGGCTTGTCGTCGATGCGTCCCAGGTCGAGCTCCACCTTCTGCAGCCAGTCTTCGGCCTCACCGCGGATCGTGGCGTAGTGCCGCGCCCCCACCGCCATCAGCCGCTCGCCAACGTTGCCACCGGCACTGACGTCCATGCGCAGGCCGTCGCGCGGGTTCTGCGTGACCACGCCCCAGTCGGTGCGCAGCAGCAGGCGGCGCTCCGGCTCCGACAGGGCGTAGATGTCGGTGCGCCCCTTGGTGCGCAGGTCGTACTCGACGATACCGTTGGTCGGCGCCAGGCGGGCGGAGATGCAGTTCAGCAGCGTCGTCTTGCCGGAGCCGGACTCGCCGACCACGCCCAGCACCTCGCCCGGATACAGCTCGAAGGAAACATCGGCGCAGGCCAGCACAGGACCGAAGGCATGGGTCAGGTTGCGTACCCGCAGCAGCGGAGAGGTCGTATCCATCGCTCAGGCCTCCTCTTTCGCCGGCTCGGGTTTCGCTGGCCCGGGGTTCGCTGGCTCGGGCGCGGCACCGACCGCCGCCGCATAGGCCTTGGCCGCGGATTCGGAGAGCGTACCGGTATGGCCCTCGGCCCGCCGCTTGGTGCAGTAGTGCGAGTCGGAGCAGACGTACATCTTGCCGCCCTGGTCATCCAGGATGACCTCGTCCAGGAAGGTCTCCTCGGCGCCGCACAGGGCACAGTCTTCCTCCCACTGCTGGATGGCGAAGGGATGGTCGTCGAAGTCCAGGCTCTTCACCTTGGTGTAGGGCGGAATGGCGTAGATGCGCTTCTCGCGCCCGGCGCCGAACAGCTGCTGGGCCGGAATATCGTCCATCTTCGGGTTGTCGAACTTGGGGATCGGCGTCGGCGACATCAGGTAGCGGTCGTTCACCATCACCGGATAGGAATTGGAGGTGACGATCTCGCCGAAGCGCGCGATGTCCTCGTAGAGCGAGACCTGCATCAGGCCGTACTCCTTGTAGGCGTGCATCTTGCGGCATTCGGTCTCGCGCGGCTCCAGGTAGCGCAGCGGCTCCGGCTGCGGCACCTGGTAGACGATGATCTGGCCTTCCGTCATCGGGTCTTCCGGCACCCGGTGACGGGTCTGCACGATGCTCGCCTCCGCCGTCGCCTCGGTGGGCGGCACCTCGGCCACGCGGGCGAAGAAGCGGCGGATGTTCACCGCGTTGGTGGTGTCGTCGGCGCCCTGGGCGATGACCTTCAGGGTATCGTCCTTGCCGATGATGCTGGCGGTCACCTGCATGCCGCCGGTGCCCCAGCCGTAGGGCAGCGGCATCTCGCGGCCGCCGAAGGGCACCTGGTAGCCGGGCACCGCCACGGCTTTCAGGATGCAGCGGCGGATCATCCGCTTGGTTTGTTCGTCCAGGTAGGCGAAGTTGTAGCCCGCCTCGCCGTCGACCTCTTGTGTCCGTGTCGCGCTCATCACTCGGCGGCCTCCATGCGGTCCTGCCCGTGGCGCTTGCGCAGCGAGCGGATCAGTTGCAGTTCCGACTGGAAGTCGACGTAGTGCGGCAGCTTCAGGTGCTGCACGAAACCGGAGGCCTCGACGTTGTCGGAGTGGTAGAGCACGAATTCCTCGTCCTGTGCCGGATACTCGATGCTCTCGTCCAGCTCGCGCGCCCTCAGCGCCCGGTCGACCAGGGCCATCGACATGGTCTTGCGCTCCCCGTGGCCGAAGGCCAGGCCGTAGCCGCGCGTAAACTGCGGCGGCCGCTCGGCGGAGCCGGCGAACTGGTTGATCATCTGGCACTCGGTGACGGTGATCTCGCCGATCTCGATGGGAAAGCCCAGTTCCTCCGGCACGAATTCAACGCTCACCTCGCCCAGGCGGATCTCGCCGGCGAAGGGGTGGTTGCGGCCGTAGCCGCGCTGGGTCGAATATCCGAGCGCCAGCAGGAAACCCTCGTCGCCGCGCGCCAGGTTCTGCAGGCGCAGCTCGCGGTCGGCGGGAACCGCCATCGGCTCGCGCGTCAGGTCGGCGACCGGGCCCTCCCCCCCTTGGCCGTCGTCGAAAGCGATCTCTTCCTCGATGAGGCCCTCGTGGTTGAGGATATCGGTGACCCGCGGGATCGCCGCGTCGACGGCGGTCTCGGCGGCTTCCGCTTCCGGCGCGCCGACACCGCCTTCGGCCGCCAAGGCGAAGTCGAGCAGCCGGTGGGTGTAGTCGTAGCTCGGCCCCAGCACCTGGCCGCCGGGCAGGTCCTTGTAGGCGGCGGAGATGCGCCGGCGCACCGCCATCCTGGCAGTGTCGATGGGCTCGCTCTCGCCGAAGCGGGTCAGCGTGGTGCGGTAGGCCCGCAGCAGGAAGATCGCCTCCATGAGGTCGCCCTGGGCCTGCTTGATGGCCAGCGCCGCCAGGTCGCGGTCGTAGAGCGACCCTTCGGTCATCACGCGGTCGACGGCCAGTTGCATCTGCTCCTTGATCTGGGTCAGCGTCAACTCCGGCACGGCGGGATCGCCGCGGCGTTCCTCGGCGATCAGCTTGTGGGAATTGAGGATGGCCTGCTCACCACCCTTTACTGCTACGTACATAAGATCAGCCCTCCGCCAGGATGCTGCGCGGCAGGCCGACCACCGTCGCGCCGCAGGTGAAGAAGATGTCGACGCCCAGCGGGAACTGCCCGGCGTTCAGCCGCCAGTCGTTCCAGAACCAGTCCGGCAGGCCGGCCGGCGCCATGCGGGCCGCATCCCGGATGCCGGGGCCGCGCAGCGTGACCTCGGGGCCGCCCTCCAGGCTCGGCACCTGCAGCAGCAGGGTCGCCGAGCGGTCGGGGTACTGGTCGACGCCCTGGGCGAAGAGCCCCAGGCGCGGCATGTTCTCCGGATCGGTCACCAGGCCGAAGGCCGCTGCCTGGCTGCGGTCGCTGATCGCACAACCGCAGTGGAACTTCAGATAGGCGCGCACCTGCGGGGTGTCGGCGATCCAGTCGATCCACAGCGGCGTATCGTAGTCGAACAGGGTCAACGCCGCCGCGGTGGTGGCCGGATCGAGCGGCAGCGGCCCTTCAGGCAGCACCGGGCCGTCCTTCAGCGCCGCCAGGTCGATCGGGCGGCCGGGATGGCTCATGGCGTCCAACAGGCCGCGGAACAGGCGCTGGGAGTCGTGCACCGGATCGGCCAGACCCGGCTTCAGCTCGGCAGTGTCGATGCCGGTCCCCAACGGGGTACCGGGGGCGGCCAGGCCGTAAGCGATCGTCATCGGTCGTTCTCCCCGCGCACGAGGGTGAAGAAGTTCACCTTGGTGGAGTTGGCCTTGCGGCTGCGGTCGGCGCGCCGCGCGCCGTGGGCCGCTTCGAGGGGCGCGATCACCCGGTCTTCCAGCAGCGCCCGGTGCACCTCGTCCTGCAGCAGGGCGTCAAAGACCGCCGCCAGTTCGGCATGGCGCTTGGAACGCCCCTGCACGTAGCCCAGCCCAACGCGGCTGTCCCCCGTCTCGCCGTTCGCCAGCCGCAGGGCGCAGCGCGTCACCGTCATCTGGCCCAGGTTGAATTGGCTGCCGGTGCCGCCGGTGCGGGCCCGCACCATAACCATGCCGATCTCCGGCTGGCGCAGCCAATCGTAGGCCGGCTTGTCGGCGAGTTCTTCCCAGGCGCTTTCCAGTTCCGCGAGCTTCGCCTTGGCGAGCACCGACATCCAGCGCTGACGCGGCAACGCAGCAGCGTCGTGCTGTTCATCCCCGAGGGTTGAGGCCACATTCATTAGACAAGTCCTATATTCGTCTAGACGTCTGTATGTTTTTAGGGTAGAAGGACGACAGAGGTCATGTAAAGCAGATCTTCGTGAACCTTGCATGACGGATCGGGGAAAAGAGGATGGCGGTGATGACATTGCAGCGACGGGATGGCGTGGCGCTATGGCGCCAGATCGCCGAAACCCTGGAAAGCGACATCAAGGCGCAGGCCTTCTCGCAGGGCAAGCAGCTGCCGACCGAGGCGGAGCTGGCCGAGCGCTTCTCCGTCATCCGCCTTACGGTGCGCCGCGGCATCGCCTTCCTGGAACAGGAGGGCCTGCTGCGCGTCGAACAGGGCCGCGGCACCTTCGTGCAGGAACGCATGGTCGACTACAAGCTGGGCAAGCGCACCCGTTTCACCGAGAACATCAAGGCACAGTCGCGCATTCCCTCCGGCGATCTGGTGCGCGCCGTGACGCTCAATGCCGACGAGGCCCTCGCCAAGAACCTCCATCTGCGCAAAGGCGCCCCGGTGGTATTGATCGAAAGCGTCGGCAAGGTCGATGGCCGGCCGATCTCCCTGGTCGCCCACCACTTTCCGGCCAAGCGCTTTCCCGACCTGATCGAGGTCTACAAGCAGAGCCGGTCGGTCACCAAGGCGCTGGCCCATTACGGTATCGACGACTACACCCGCAAGGAAACCCGCATCACCGCACGCCTGCCCAACGGCAACGAATGCCGCCTGCTGGAGCTGCCGCGCAGCCAACCGGTGCTGGTCACCGAATCGATCAACGTCGACGCCGACGGCCGCGTTATCGAATACGGCTGGGGCCGCATGGCCGCCGAGCGCGCCCAACTGGTGGTGCAGCCCTGACCTAATGGAGAAACAGGGCGCCCGCCTCGACAAATCGGCTCGATCATCCAGCGAATGTCACTCCAATATCATCGTGACATCATCGGGGCGTCATCGCCTTTCTGTTGCAGTATGAGACAATCGCGCCGGATTGCGAGCCGGCGGGCCTTACGGGAGAAGACGCCGCCATGAGCATGCAAGACCAGGCCCACACCGACACCGCCTACCAGGCCTGGAACGACCGCTGGCGGAACGAAGATGGGCGTGCCGACTGGCTCACCCCCGACCCCGACGTGGCCGCCGTCGTGCCGGTGCTGCGCGGACGCGGCGCCCACAGCCTGCTCGATCTCGGCTGCGGCGTCGGTCGCCATGCCTGCTTCCTGGCCGATGCCGGCTTTCAGGTCCACGCCATGGACGCCAGCGCCGCCGGCCTCGACTTCGCCACCCAGCAGGCGGAGAAACGGGGCCTCGACATCGCCTTCAGCGACGGCCTGATGACCGAACTGCCCTACGAGGACGCCAGCTTCGACTACGTGCTGTCGTTCAACGTGATCTATCACGGCGACGGCGGCGTGGTCAGCCGGGCTGTTTCGGAGATCCACCGCGTGCTGAAACCGGGCGGCCTGTTCCACGGCACCCTGCTGTCCAAACGCAACGCCCACTACGGCGCCGGCAAGCAGATCGCCCCCAACACCTTCGTTATCGAGGGCGCCGCGGGCGACAAGGACCACCCGCACTTCTACTGCAACGCCGCCGAGCTGGTGAAGCTGTTCGAGGACTTCGAGCTGCTGAGTCTGTTCGACCGCGAGCACGAGCGCCCCGGCCACTATCACTGGCACCTGCTGGCCGAGCGCAGCTAGGTAAACCTATATCCCAGGCGGTTTTCGCGCAGCGCCTACAGGCCCATGACTGTCATCCCGGGGCTTGACCCCGGGATCCATCGACGTTGGTGGGTGGTGTCGTCTTCCGACGCTTATATCGATTGAGCGGCCAGGACATCAGGTCCCGGCAACAAGTGCCCGGATGACAGCCTTGATCGCGGCAACGCACACGCCTCCCTGCCGCGATCATGCTTGGACTTGTTCCACGGCTGTTCGGTTTAGCTGTAGACCTGTTGGCGAGGTCGATTCTGCTGCAGTGACTTAACGCCGCTTGTGCTGATCGGGACAGCATCCGGACCCAATCTTTGCGACGGCTTGCCGCCGAAAGAGCGTCACCCCCACCCTAACCCTCCCCCATCGAAGGGGGAGGGAATACCTTATTGAAGCGGCTCGCTAAAATCCCTCCCCCCTTGATGGGGGGAGGTTAGGAGGGGGGTGGGGCCACAAGTTCCCTGTCGCCTGTATCGCACTTGCCGCAGCACAACCGGACAGCCGCGCACTTGTTGCGAGGGCCCAGGGCAACAGCTCACAATACCGCGTAGGCCCCCGCGATCTCGGCGGCGAGGCGCGCGTTGTTCAATACCAGGGCGACGTTGGCGTCCAGGCTGGCGCCGCCGGTCGACTGTTCCAGGCGGGCCAGCAGGAAGGGCGTCACCGCCTTGCCCTGAACGCCTTGCGCCGCGGCCTCGGCCAGGGCGGCGTCGATGTGGGCGGCGATGGTGTCCGCCGGGATCTCGTGCTCTTGCGGGATCGGGTTGGCGATCATCAGGCCGCCACCCAGGCCCAAGTCCCACTTGGCCGCCATCACCGCGGCGATCGCCGCCGCCGACTCCCGGCGCAGCGGCACCGCCAGCCCGCCGTCGCGGCTGTAAAAGTCCGGCAGCGCGTCGCAGCCGTAGCCGATCACCGGCACGCCCAGCGTTTCCAGCACCTCCAGGGTCTTGGGCAGGTCGAGGCTCGCCTTGGCGCCGGCACAGACCACCGCGACCGGCGTGCGCGCCAGTTCCTGCAGGTCGGCGGAGACGTCGAAACTCTGCTCGGCCCCCCTGTGCACACCGCCGATGCCGCCGGTGGCAAAAATCCGGATACCGGCGAGATCGGCGCAGATCATCGTCGCCGCGACAGTGGTCGACCCGGCGCCGCCCGCCGTCAGCACGGCGGCCAAGTCGGCGCGGCTGACCTTGGCGACGCTTTCCTCCTCCGCCAGGCGTTCCAGTTCGGCCGGCGTCAGGCCGACACGGATGGTCCCGTCCAGGATCGCGATGGTCGCCGGCACGGCGCCGCCGGCGCGGACCGCGGCCTCCACTGCCCGGGCGGTCTCCAGGTTGCGCGGCGCCGGCATGCCGTGGGTGATGATGGTGGATTCCAGCGCAACCACCGGCCGCCGGGCGGCCAGGGCCTCGGCGATTTCCGGCAGGATCCGCAGCCGCTCCTTCATGACGACACCGCCCGGTCGAGCGCGGCCGGCGAGAGCTGCGGGCTGACGCTGTCCTCGACCGCCACGGTCAACTGCGCGGCCGCCAGCGCGCGGCGCCCCGCCGAGAGGGGGTCGACGCCGCGCAGCCGCGCCTCCAGATAGGCCGCGGCCAGGGCATCGCCGGCGCCGGTAATGTCCACCACCCGGTTGTCGAAGTTCTCCAGCATTACCGTCTCCTTCTCGCCGGCAACACAGAGGCCGGCATCGCCCAGGGTCATCACCACCTCACCGGCGCCCGCCGACCGCAGCGCGGCCACGGTCTCGCGCGGGCCCAGTGCCTCCGGCGGCACGTCCAGCAGCGCCGCCGCCTCGCGACGGTTCACGAACAGCAGGTCGCAGGCCACCAGATACGGGCGCAACCGCGGCGCCTTGGCCGGCGAGACGCCGTTCACCGCCAGCCACCGCGACTCCCGCTTCAGCCCGGCGAGGAAGCCTAGCGTCTCCGACGGCAGATTGCAGTCGGCGAAGCTGGCATCGACCGTCCAGAGGCTCTGCGGCAACGTTTCCAGCAGCGCCGGGGTGATCTCGTCGTAGACCCGCATGTCGGCGACGGCGACCAGCATCTCACCGTCCGGCTGCAGGGCGATCAGGTGGAAGGCCGTCGGCGCGCTGTCGGACCGGCCGACCCCGGTGAAGTCCAGCGGCAACGCCTGCAGTCCCGCCAGCAGCGCATCGCCCTCCGCATCGCTGCCCAGCCGCGTGATCAGAGCCACCTCGGCACCGAGTCGGCAGAGGTTTTCCGCCACGTTGCGCGCCACCCCGCCGGGGCAGCCGCGCAGCGCCACTGGGTTGGAGGCGCCTTCCACGAAAGGGGCGGCGGCCCGTGCCTTGCGGTCCAGATGGCAGGCGCCGACGGCGGCAACGCGCGGCGGCCTTTCGGTTCTCAAGTGTCATTCTCCCGGAGAAATCGCGACGCGACAGCTTCGCCGCGCATCGCCGGACAGGCAACCGCGAAGGCCGCGCCGGCTTTGCCCCTTGCGGCGCGGCGGGCTCGCCCGGCACAATGCGGACCATGCTCGACGAACAGACCAGCGCTCTCGGGCGTCAGGAATCCCACCTGCACGGCTGGATCCGCAATCGCCTGTGGGCCCAGGTGCTCCTCGGCCTCGCCGTCGGAATCGTCGTCGGCAGCCTGTTGAGTCCGGACGCCGCACTGGTCAGCCGCCATGCCGCCGAGACGATCGGCAACTGGCTGGCCTTGCCGGGCCGGCTGTTCCTCGGCCTCATCACCATGGTGCTGGTGCCGCTGGTCTTCGTATCGATCCTGCAGGGGCTCATCGCGCCGCAGAATTCCGAGCAGCTGCGCAGCATCGGCCTGAAGCTGGCCGGCTTCATCCTGGTCACCACTGTCGCCGCCGCGGTGTTCGGTGTCGTGCTGGCCGAAACGCTGCAGCCCGGCAGCTACGTCTCCGGCTTCGAGGCGGTGCGCACCCTGCCCAGCGTGGCGGACCCGCCGACCCGCCTGCCGTTGCCGGACTATCTCGTCAACCTCATCCCCGTCAATCCGGCCAAGTCGATCCTCAACCAGGACATGCTGGCCATCGTCGTGCTGGCCCTGTTGCTGGGGATCGCCTCCCGTCAGGTGGACCGGGAACGCCTCGCCGGCTTCCTCGGCTTCTTTCAGGGCCTGCTGGAAATCGCCATGATGGTGGTGAAGTGGGCGATGTACCTGACGCCCTACGCGGTGCTCGGCCTGTCGGCGCAGCTGATCGCCGAGGTCGGCTTTTCCTCCATCACCGGCATGTCGATCTACATGGCAACCGGCGTCCTCGGCCTGCTCGGCGTTCTGGCGTTCTACCTGCTGCTGGTGACGGTGCTGGCGCGGATCAGTCCCTGGCAGTTCCTGAAAGCCATCGCCAGCGTGCAACTGCTGGCCTTTTCGACCTCCAGTTCGGCCGCCGTGATGCCGCTGTCGATCGAGACCGCAACGACCAAACTGGGCGTCCCCGCCAGCCGTGCGGACCTCATCATTCCCCTCGGCGCGACCATGAACATGGCCGGCACCGCCCTCTACCAATCCGTCGCCGTGCTGTTCCTGGCGCAGATGGTGGGGGTGGAACTGAACACGGCGGAAATCATCACCTTGGTGACGACCCTGGTGCTGTCCACCATCGGCGCCCCCGGCACGCCCGGCGTCAGCATCGCCATCCTCACCACCGTGGTCGCCAGCCTCGGCATCCCGACCGAAGGGATGGTGCTGATCCTCGGTGTCGACCGCCTGCTCGACATGTGCCGCACCGTCGTCAACGTGACCGGCGACCTCACCGCCTGCGCCCTGCTGAAGCCGAAGTGGGCCGACCAGCCGGCCGCCGCCGGGTCCTTCACCTGAGGCGGGGACCTGAGCCGGGAACCTGAGCCGGGCGGCAGCCCAGCCGCCGCATTTCCGCCTCGGAATCGCCGCGAAAGCGGGGAAAAATGCGGCTTGGCAACTTCGTCATGGATCGCTTTGGCACGGCGGGCTATATCCCTCAATGGATGAACTCTGAGTTGAGATTGAACAGCGGCCCGCCCGGACCAGCACCGGGGCGAAGAGGATCGGTGGCGGCCGCGCTGCTGGTCCTTCTGCTGTTGCTGATCCCGCTGGGCCTGACCTTCGCCCAGGCACTCAGTTACGATCCGCAGGAAATCCAAGACAGCCGCGACCGCGTGCTGGGCGACAGCCGCTACCAGACCGCACCGCCCGCGCCGGAAGCACTGCCCGACCGCGAGCCGCTGCGCATCCCGCCCTGGCTGGCCAAGATCCTGTTCTGGGTGGTGATCGCGGCCGTCGCGGCCCTGGTGCTGTTCTTCCTGGGTAATCTGCTTCTCGACCTGGCCCGCAACCGCGGCGTCTTCAAGGGCAACCGGGAGAAGCCGGCGGCGGAAGACCCCCTGCGGGTCGAGACCCCGCTGCGCGAGCGCCGCGGGGGCGACGAGCATACCCTGGCCGAGGCCGACCGGCTGGCCGCCGAGGGGCGCTTCAGCGAGGCCATCCACCTGCTGCTGCTGGTCGCCCTGGACCGCCTGCACCGTGAACTGGGTCCCCGCGTCGCGCCGGCGATGACCAGCCGCGAGGTGCTGCGTCTGCCGGCGCTGCCCGGCGAGACCGTGGCGCCGCTGACCCGCATGGTGCAGCTTTCCGAGATCAACCACTTCGGCGGCCGCCTGGCCGCGGAGCCCGACTATCACCGCTGCCGCGACGACTTCCTGCGCTTCAGCGGCGAAGCCCCGGTGATCGCATGAGCCGCGACGAGGGGGCTTTCTCCTTCCGGGCCGTCGGGCTGCTGATCGCCGTCGGCCTGCTGTCCTTCGTGGCGGCCGCTCTGGTGGCTATCTTCAGCGATCCGCAGACCGAGGGAACCTACGGCACCAACGCCTATTCCTACTCCGCCATCGGCCACAAGGCCTGGGCCGAAGTTCTCGAAGATCTCGGCGTTCCCGTCGTCCTCAGTCGCAACGAGTCGGCGACCAAGGCCTATTACAACGACGGCCTGCTGATCCTCGCCCAGCCCAATCGCGACGGCGACGCCCTGGTCGCCTTGGAGCAACTTTTCGAAACCGACCGCGTTCTCGTCGTGCTGCCGCGCTGGAACGGCGCCCCGGGCTACGAGAACCGGCGCTGGATCAAGCGCCTGTTCGAGGTCGACACCGACACGGTGGAACAGGTGCTCGCCACCCTCGACGAAGACGCCACCATCGTGCGCAGCGAAGGCCCGCAGGACTGGCAGGGCACCGACTGGGATATCCAGCCGACCCTGGACGGCGCGCAGCTCATCAAGTCCGAGCGCATCACGCCGATCGTCTACAGCGCGGCCGGCGTGCTGCTGGGCGAATACCGCCTGCCCGAGACCACGGTGTGGGTGCTGTCCGATCCCGGTATCGTCAACAACGCCGGCATCGACGAGGGCGACAATGCCGCCTTCGCCGTCGCCATGGTCGACGCGATGCTGCCGCCCGGCAGCGCCGCGGTGTTCGACGAAACGATCCACGGATTCACCGTGTCGCCGGACCTGTGGCAGGCGCTGCTGACCTTCCCGCTCAATCTGGCCGTGCTGCAGTCGGTGCTGGCCGCGGCGGTGCTGGTGTGGGCCGCCGCCGGGCGCTTCGGCGCGCCGCTGCCGCCGCGCCCGCGCCTTCAGGCCGGCAAGCAGGTGCTGATCGCCAACACCGCCAGCCTGTTCGAATACGCCGGCAACCTGGCCGACATCCTGCGGCGTTACCGCGAAACCTGCCTGCGCGACCTGGCGCGCCGCCTGCACATCCCGCGCGACATCCCGCGCGATCCCGAGGCACGCGCCCTGGTGCACTGGCTGAACCAGGTCGGCGATGCCCGCGGCACCACCCGGCGCTACAGCGAAATAAACCACGAGGTCTCGGCGGCGATCGCCGGCCCGGCCACGGCGGTGCCCACCTTCTTGCGCGCGGCGGTGCGCCTTTACCGATGGAAACAGGAGATGATTCATGGACATAGAGCCGATCCGGACGGTCTGCGCCCAGGTCCGGGAGCAGGTACGCAAGACCGTGGTCGGACAGGACGCCGCCCTTGACCTGATGCTGGTGGCCCTGCTGTCGGAGGGCCATGTCCTGCTGGAAGGCGTGCCGGGTACCGCCAAGACGCTGCTGGCGCAGTCCTTCGCGACGTCGCTGAACCTCGGCTTCGGGCGCATCCAGTTCACCCCGGACCTGATGCCCGGCGACGTTCTGGGCACCAACCTGTTCAACTTCCAGACCAGCGATTTCAAGCTGACCAAGGGGCCGATCTTCACCCAGGTCCTGCTGGCCGACGAGATCAACCGCACGCCGCCCAAGACCCAGTCGGCGCTGCTGCAGGCGATGCACGAACGCCAGGTCACCATCGACGGCGAAACCCACGACCTGGGCGACGACTTCATGGTCATCGCCACCCAGAACCCGATCGAACAGCAGGGCACCTACCCGCTGCCCGAGGCCCAGCTCGACCGCTTCCTGTTCAAGCACATCCTCGACTATCCGAGCCGCGAGGAGGAGCGTGCCATCGTCGCCCGTCACGGCCACCGCACGGTAATGCCGGAGCTGTCCGACTTCGGCCTGGAAGCGGTCGCCGATGCGGCCGCCCTGGCCGGGGCGCGCAAGACCATCGCGGCCTTGCGCCTCTCCGACGAACTGATCGACTACATCGTCGACATCGTGCGGGCGACGCGCGAGCACGAATCGCTGGAATTCGGCGCTTCGCCGCGCTCGGCCAACATGATCGCCACCGCCGCGCGCGCCTATGCCGCCATGCAGGGCCGCGACTACGTGATCCCCGACGACGTGAAGTTCATCGCCCTGCCGGCGCTGCGCCATCGCATCGTGCTGGCGCCCGGCGCCGAGATCGAGGGCCTGCAGGCCGCTGCCGTGATCGGCCAGCTGCTGGAACAGGTGCCGGCGCCGCGATGAAGTATCCGCCGGTGCCATCGTCCCTCGCCACACTCACGGCTGTCGTCCCGGGGCTTGACCCCGGGACCCATTGGCGTTGCCACCGGGCGATTGCCATTCCCGTTTCCATCCCACCCAACCGTCCGTTTGGCGTTGTGGTCTTGGGGTCCCGTCAACATGTGCCGGGACGACAGGGGTACGTAGACGGGGTGGACGATGCCCTGGGTGAGGCTTTCAAGGACGTGAGGGGAGCTCCCCCATGATCCGGCCGACGCCGCGCGCCGTGGCGGGCTTCGCCGCCGGCATACCGCTGGCCTTCGCCGTGCTGCTGGCGGACTCCAGCCTGTGGCCTTACGTGCCGGCCTACCTCTTCCTGGCCTGCTTCGCCCTGCTGCTCGACAGCTTCCTGTCGCTGCCGCCCGGTCGGCTGAACGTGCAGGTGAACCTGCCGCCGGTCCTCTACATCGGCCAGGACGAGGATTTCCTGGTCTATCTGCGTTCGGATTCCGAGCGCCGGCCCGAGATCGAACTGCTGTGCGACGTCGGCGACACCCTGGAACGCCCGCGGCGCGCCCTGGCGGTCCTGAATGCCGACGGCGAGGCGCTGGTGCCCTTCCCGCTGCGGGCCAGGCAGCGCGGCAAGGCAAAGGTCGAACGGATCTGGCTGCGCTGGCGCGGTCCCTTCGGCCTGGTTCACCGGCTGCGCATCGTGCCGGTCGACGGCGAAATCCCGGTCACCCCGAACATCAAGGCGGTGCGCCAGACGGCGGTGCAGTTCGCCGATCCGACGGCGCTCTACGGCGTGAAGCCGCAGTACCAGCAGGGCGAGGGCTCCGAATTCGCATCCCTGCGCGACTACGTGCCCGGCCTCGCCCCGCGCGCCATCGACTGGAAGCCTTCGGCCCGCCACCGCAGCCTGCTGTGCAAGGAATTCCGCAGCGAGCGCAACCACCAGATCGTGCTGGCCTTCGACACCGGCCACCTGATGAGCGAACCGCTGAGCGGCATCGCCAAGCTGGACCATGCGGTGAACGCCGGCCTGCAACTCGGCTACGTCTCGCTGCGCGCCGGCGACCGCATCGGCGTCTACGGCTTCGACTCCCGGGTCCGGGTGACCAGCCAGCCGGTCGGCGGCGTCGCCTCGTTCTGGCGGTTGCAGCGCGCCGCCGCCGAACTGGACTACAGCCCCGACGAAACCAACTTCACCCTTGGCCTGTCCTCCCTCGCCGCGCGCCTCGCCCGCCGCTCGCTGCTCATCCTGCAGACCGAGTTCGTCGACACCATCACCGCCGAGCTGATGCTGGAGAACGTCGAGCGGCTGACCAAGCGCCACGTCGTGCTCTTCGTCTGCCTGCGCGACCCGCTGCTGACCGATACGGTAGATGCCGAGCCCTACAGCCTCAACTCGCTGGCCCGCGCGGTCATCGCCGAGGAGTTCCTGCGCGAGCGCCGCGTGGTGCTGGAGCGCCTGCGCCGGCTCGGCGTACACTGCCTGGACGTGCGCGCCGCCCGGATCGGACTGGCGCTGATCACCCGCTATCTCGAGATCAAACGGCGGGAGCTGGTATGAGGCAGGCTTCGCATGTGCCCAATCCGACACTGTCGTCCCGGGGCTTGACCCCGGGACCCATGGGCGCCGGCGCGCGGCGCTGCCCTAAAATGTTGATGTCTTCGCCAACCACAAGGACGAAGCGCACTATGTCGGCGTCACGAACAGCGGCCTGTCCATTGGGTCCCGGCATCAGGTGCCGGGACGACAGCGGTGTGGTTGCCTATAGTGCCAAGCCGCCACATGCGATGCCTAAGGTCGCACCGCAATGAGCGCATCCATCAAAAGCCCCCTCAAGAGCCCCCTCAAGAGCTACGAATTCCGCCGCGAGCGCGAAAGCTCCTGGCACGAGCTGGAGGACATGGTGGCGCGCGCCGAAAAACGCGGCCGCAAGTCGCTGCCGGCGGAGGAGTTGCTGCGGCTGCCGACGCTCTACCGCGCGACGCTGTCCTCGCTGTCCGTCGCCCGCTCCATCTCGCTCGACCAGAACGTGCTGAACTATCTGGAGAGCCTCTGCGCCCGCGCCTACTTCCAGGTCTACGGCGCCCGTGCCAGCCTGTGGGAAGGGATCGTCACCTTCCTGACCCACGGCTTTCCCGCCGCGGTGCGCGCGACCCTCAGGCCCAACCTGCTGGCCGCCCTGTGGATGGTGCTGGGCGGCGTCATCGGCTTCCTCCTCGTGCAGGCCAACGGCGACTGGTATTACACCTTCGTGGGCGGCGACATGGCGGGCGGTCGCAGCCCGGCGGCCTCCACCGAATACCTGCGCGACGGGCTCTACGACGGCACCGACACGGCGGCGGAGATGCTCTACGTCTTTGCCACCTACCTGTTTTCCCACAATGCCGGCATCGGCATCTTCGCCTTCGCCCTGGGTTTCGCCCTCGGTATCCCGACCGTGCTGCTGTTGTTCTACAACGGCCTGACACTGGGCGCCTTCCTGGCGCTCTACGACTCGCGCGGCCTGACCTGGGACCTGGTGGGCTGGCTCTCGGTGCACGGCACGACCGAGATTTTCGCGATCGTGCTGTGCGGCGGCGGCGGGCTGGTGCTGGCCGGCGCCATCATCTTTCCCGACCGCGAGACGCGGCTGGAGAGCCTGGCCCGGCGCGGCCGCACCGCCGGCACCCTCATCATGGGCGCGGTGCTGATGCTCTTCGTCGCCGGACTGCTGGAGGGCTTCGCCCGCCAGTTGGTGACCGAAATCAGCGCGCGCTACCTCATCGGCGGCCTCATGCTGGCGTTCTGGCTGAGCTACTTCACCCTTGGCGGCCGGGAACAGCCTGGCGATCCGGGACGGCGCCATGACGACGACTGACGCCACGGCCACTACCGCCGCCCCCGAGGACAAGGCGCGCAACCGCAGCGAACGGCGTCTGCTGACGCCCGAAGGCGTGCCGCTGATCTTTCAGCTGGCCGAGCGTGGCGAGCGCGCCGCCGCGGTGCTGATCGACCTCGTCATCATGTATCTCGGCATCGCCACCCTGGTCCTGGCTTTGGTTTTCGGCCTCGGCTGGGTCGGCATTAGCGGCGTCGTCGTGGGGCTGGTCATTCTCATCTCCTTCCTCATCCGCAGCTTCTATTTCATCTATTTCGAGCTGCGCTGGCAGGGCCAGACCCCCGGCAAGCGCCTCCTCGGCATCCGGGTGATCGACCGCAAGGGCGGCTACCTGCGCCCCGATGCGGTCTTCGCCCGCAACCTGCTACGCGAGGTCGAGCTGTTCCTGCCGATGACCCTTCTGTTCTCCCCCAGCGAAGGCAGCGGCGGCTGGGTCAACCTGCTGACCCTGGTATGGGTGGGTCTTTTTCTCTTGCTGCCGTTCTTCAACAAGGACCGCCTGCGCGCCGGCGATCTGGTCGCCGGCACCTGGGTGATCTCGGCACCCAAGGCCTTGCTGCTGCCCGATGTCGCGGCCGGGGCCGCGCGCGCACCGGTGCGCCAGGGCAATACCGGCGCGGCGGACCCGGAACTTCCCTTCACCCGCAGCCAACTGGAAATCTACGGCATCTACGAACTGCAGACCCTGGAAGAGGTGCTGCGCCAGCAGGGCCCGCAGAGCGCCGAGACCCGCGGAGAGGTGGCCAAGCGCATTCAGCACAAGATCGCCTGGACGGGCGATACGGACGTCGACGCCGAGCGCTTCCTGAAGGCCTTCTATGCCGCGCTGCGCGCCCACCTGGAATCCCGCATGCTGTTCGGCGAGCGCCGCGAGAACAAGTTCAGCGGCAAGCCGCCGGCCAACGGTAACGGCAAGGGAAAGAGCTAGTTCAGGTCGCCAGGGGATGCAGGCAGGCGACCGCCCGGGCCGGCGACAGCCGGGTCAGGGCCGGATCGGTTTGCCGGCAATCGTCCTGCGCGATACCGCAGCGGCCGGCGAAGCGGCAGCCCGGCGGCAGGTCGACGGGGCTGGGGATTTCCCCCGGCAGCGGCGCCGCGATCGGCGCGAAGAACTGCGGCGAGGCCGCCCGCAAGGCCCGCGCGTAGGGATGCGCGGGTGCCGCCAAAACGGCCCCGGTCGGCCCGGCCTCCACGATGCGTCCCAGATACATGATCGCGATGTGCTCGCACAGATAGCTCGCCACGCCCAGGTCGTGGGTGATGAACAGCAGCGTCAGCCCCATGCTGCGCTGCAGGTCGCGCAGCAGATTCAGCAGTTGCGCCTGGGTCGACACATCCAGCCCCGAGACCGCTTCGTCGGCGACCAGGACCGCGGGGTCCTGCGCCAGGGCCCGGGCGATGGCGACGCGGCGAATCTGCCCGCCCGACAGCGCGGTGGGATAGCGCCGGGCGACGTCGCCGGGCAGGCCCGTGCGCTGCAGCAGCTGGGCAACCCGTGCCGGCACCTCGGCCGCGCTGCACAGGCGGAAGTGGCGCAGCGGCGCGGCGATCAGGTCCAGCACCGTCATGCGCGGGTTCAGCGATCCGCGCGCGTCCTGATAGATCATCGCCACCTCGCGGTGGAAACTGCCCGCGCCGCCGGCACCGTTCCCGGGCCCCGCCCCGGCCGCCCGGGCTTCGGCGATGGGATGCCCCCGGAAGCGGGCATGGCCGTTGGTCGGCTGGGTCAGGCCGAGAAGTACCCGCAGCAGTGTCGACTTGCCCGATCCGCTTTCGCCGACCAGAGCGGTGCTGGAGCCCGCCTCGACACGCAGGCGCACGCCGTCCAGCGCCTTCAACTGAAAACTCCGCTGGGCCGGGAAGCCCGACGGGCGGCTCACCTGATAGGCCTTTTCCACGTCGAGAAGTTCGAAGATCGGCGGCATTTCACTCATTGCGGGTTCCAGCAGGCCAGCATCCGCCCCTCCACCTGCAGAAGCGGCGGCTTGTCGCTTGCGCAGCGCGGCAGGGCGTTGGGACAGCGCGTCGAAAAGCGGCAGCCCTGCGGCATCGCGTCGAATGACGGCACGCCCCCGGCCGGCGGGGTCAGCTCCCGGGTGCCGATTTCCAGGACGCAGAACTTCAGCAGTTTCGTATAGGGATGCAACGGCCGGGTGAGCACGGTTTCGCTGGGGCCGGTCTCCATCACCTGGCCGGCATAGAGCACGACGATGCGGTCGCAGGACTGGCTCGCCAGCGCCAGGTCATGCAGCACGAAGATGCAGCTGGCACCGCGCGCGCGGGTCTGATCCAGAATCAGCCGCATGATCTGCGCCTGGATGGTGACGTCCAGCGCCGAGGTCGGCTCGTCGGCGAACAGCAGCTCGGGATTGCACGACAGCGCGATGGCCACCATGACCCGCTGCTGCATGCCGCCGGACAGCTCGTGCGGATAGGCCGACAGCCGCGCCGCGGCATCGTTGATGCCGACGTCGTCCAGCAGCGCGATGGCACGCGTCCGCGCCGCCGCCCGGCTCAGACCCAGCTTGCGGCGCAGCACCGACATCAGCTGGCTGCCGACCGTGAAGCAGGGGTTCAGCGCGGCACTGGCATCCTGGAACACCATCGCCAGGCGGCGCCCGCGCAGCCGCGTCCATTCCCTCTCGCGCAGGGCCAGCAGGTCGGGCATGTCGTCGAACCTGGCGCTGCCCTCGATGCGGGCCTCGTGGCGGCGCAGCAGCCCCATCAGCGCAACGGCGATGGTGGTCTTGCCCGCGCCGGACTCGCCGACCAGCGCCAGGGTCTCGCCGCGGCCGAGGCTGAGACTCACGTCGTCGATGATCTTGCGCGTGCCCCGATGCAGCGTCAGGCCGCAGACCTCCAGCAGCGGATCTGCCGTGTCGGCAGCGGGCTGCTGGTCCGTTGGGGCGGGCGACAGGACGGCGGTCATGTCAGGCGCCGCTTTTCAGTTTGGGGTCGAATTCCTCGCGGATGCCGTCGCCGACGATCGACAGCGCAATCAGCAATAGCGCCAGAGCGGCACCGGGCATACCCGACATCCAGGCGGCAAAACTGACGAAGCCGCGCCCCTCGGCGATCATCAGGCCCCAGTCCGGCGTCGGCGGCGTGACGCCGATGCCCAGGAACGACAGCGCGGAAGAAACCAGGATGGCCTCCGAAATGCGGATGGTGACCTGCACGGCCAGGGGATAGATGACGTTCGGCAGGATATGGCGCCAGATGATGCGCAGCCGCGGAATGCCCATCAGGCCGGCCGCTTCGACGAACAGCTGCACGCGGACCTGCAGCACGTCGGCGCGGACCGTGCGCGAGAACGGTCCGATCATGGCGATGCCCACCGCCAGGATCACCTTGTCGACGCCCTGGCCGAGGATGGCGATGAACGCCACCGCGAGAATGAGCGAGGGCAGCGCCAGAATGGAATCGATCAGCCGCATCAGCAGCCACTCGACGATGCCGCCGGTCAGCCCGGCGGCCATGCCGATGACCAGCCCGCCCACGGCACCGATCGTCACCGAGAAAACCCCGATGCTGATGGCATAGCGGGCGCCGAAGATGATGCGGCTCAGGATGTCCTGGCCATAACTGTCGGTGCCCAGCCAGTGCTGGGCGCCCGGCGGCGTCATCATCCACTCGATGTCCTGGAAGGTCGGATCGTAGGGGGCGATCCACGGCGCGAAGACGGCGCAGAGCAGAAAGCCCAGCGTGACCAGCAGCGCCAGGGTAAAGAACGGCCGGCGGCGCAGCAGCCCCGCGCGGCGCGGCGGCTGTTTTTCCGCGATGTCGATGGTGGGCGTGGTCACGGCCATCAGGTGGGCTTCAGTCGCGGGTCGAGGAAGGGATAGGCGAGATCGACGATGAGGTTCACCACAACGAAGAGGGTCGCCGTCATCATCACGCCGGCCTGCACCACGCCGTATTCGCGGCCCAGCACGGCGGAGGTGATCATCTGGCCGGTGCCCGGCAGCGAAAAGACGGTTTCGGTCAGGACCGCCCCCTGCAGCAGCGCGCCGAGCTGCAGCCCCAGGATGGTGACCAGCGGCATGGCGACGTTGCGCAGGCCGTGGATCCAGATGACCCGCCAGCCGGGTTCGCCGCGCGCGCGGGCCGCGGCGATGTAGGGCTGCTCCAGCACCTCCACCAGGGTCGCCCGGGTCAGCCGCACGATCATCGCCATGAAGTAAGTCGAGAGGGTGAAGGCCGGCAGGATCATGTGATAGACCCCGCCCCAGAAATCCTCCCAGGGCGGCACGAAGCCCATGACCGGAAACAGACCCAGCTTGGCGCCGAAGATCCAGATCAGCAGAATGCCGAGAAAGAACGAGGGAAAGGCGGTCCCGGTCAACGCGAAGACCGCCGCGCCGGCGTCCCAGACGGTGTCCTTGCGCACCGCCGAGAGCACGCCGAGCGGCACACCGACGACGATGGCCAGGCCCAGCGCGCTGGCCGCCAGGGTCAGCGTCACCGGCAGCGCCTCGACAACGGCGTAGGTGAAGATGTCGGCCCGGGCGATGAAGGACGTGCCCCAGTCGCCGGTCACGAAATGCCCCAGCCAGGTCAGGTACTGCTCGGCCAACGGCCGGTCGAGGCCCAGCTCCGCGACCAGCGACGCGTGGGCCTCGGCCGAGTATTCGTTGCCCAGCATGATCTCCACCGGATCGCCCGGCGCCAGCTTCAGCAGGCTGAAGCTGGCGACCGAGACGATGAGCAGGACGAAGATCGTCTGGAAGACCTTACGACAGGCCAGCAGGAACATCAGGCAAGACTGACCGTATGCAGATTGATGAGGTCGGCCGGAATGTACTGGAAGCCCTGCACCTTGGTGGAAAAGACCTTATAGATCGGCATGTGCGCCATCATCGCAATGGGCGCCTCCGCCATCAGGATGTCTTCGGCCTTGTAGTACAGCTCGCGCCGCTTGGCCGGGTCGAGCACCACCTGAGCCTCTTCGCAGTACTTGTCGAAGTCCGCGTTGGACCAGCCCGGGAAATTCCACGGTCCGCCCGACTTGAACTCGGGATACAGCGTCTCGTCGGGGTCCAGGTCGGCCACCCACTCGAAGTCGAAGAGGTCGAAGTCACCGCCGTTACGGCGCTGCACCCAGGTCGCCGGCTCCACCAGTTCCAGCTTCGCCTTGATACCGATCTTGGCCAGCATGGGTGCGACGGTCTGGGCGATACGGGTGCCGACCGGACCGCGCTCGGCCATCATATAGGTGACCTCGATCTCGTTCTGATTCGTCGCCTTGGCGCGGAACGCCTGGGCCTTGTCGGGATCGAACCACTGGCCGCGCCCGGAGGTGGCAATGTTCGGATCGTAGAAGTCCGACATCGGCGGCGAGATCGGCGTATAGGACTGGATCGCCCGGCCAAAATACGCCTGTTTCAGCAAAGTCTCGCGGTCGAGCCCCCAGGCAACCGCCAGGCGCAGGTTGATGTCGTCGAACGGCGCGCGCCGCGTATTCATGCCCACATAGGTGTAGTTGCCCTCGATCTCGCCATACAGCTTGGCGCCGGGGAAAGCATCCACCTGGCTGACCAGTTGCATCGGGCAGTCGGTCATCCCGTCGATCTGGCCGGCCATCAGCGCGGCCACCGCCGACGACGGCTCCTTCATCATGATGAAGCTGACCTTATCCAGCAGCGGCAGGCCGTCCTCGAAGTAGTCCGGGTTCTTTTCCAGCTCGATGCTGTCGTTCTCGCGCCAGCTGACGAACTTGAAAGGTCCGGTGCCGACCGGGTTGCGGCCGTAGTCCTTGCCGTGCTTCTGCACCGCCGCGGGGCTGCCCACCGTGCCGGCGCGGCCGGTCGAACCGTTCAGCGCCACCGGCAGGAAAGCATAGGGCTTGGAGAAGGTCAGCTTGATGGTCAGCGGATCGAGGATCTCGATCGTCTCGAGCAGCGCCAGCTTCCAGGCGTGGGGCGACTTGGGCTCGCCTTCCTTTACCCGCAGCAACGAGAACTTGACCGCTTCGGCATCGCAGACGGTCCCGTCGTGAAACTTCACGCCGTCGCGCAGCTTGAACACATGGGTTTTGTCGTCTTCCAGGTCCCAGCTTTCGGCCAGGTCCGGCTCGAACTTCACCGCGCCGTCTTTGTAGGTGATCTTCAGCAGGCCGTTATGGATGTTGTTGATAACCTGGATCGACGCCAGAAATCCGGTGAAATGCGGGTCCAGGGTGTCGATGTGCTTCAGCGCGGCGATGCGGATGTGGCCGCCGTCGGCGGCGCGCGCCGGCTGCGAGAGGAAACCCTGACTGACGCTGCCGGCGGCGATCATGCCGGCGCCGATTCCCTTGAGAACCGTACGGCGGCCCAAGGAGGCGGCAAGGCGGGAGGCAAACCGATCCGCCAGGATCTTTTTGTGGTCGATATCGTTCATGCACGTATCTCCTGTCTACGTATCGGCCTCCTCCCGGAATTTTTTATTGGGTGCCCGCAAAGGGGCACCGAGCTGAAACGAGAGGCGATACCGTGCGCGGGTGGCCGGCATGCTCGGCTTTCTGCTGGGCTTGCGATAACGCCGCCGACCGCCACCGCGAGATGGCAAACCTTCTCCCCCGGCGCCCTTCGAAAAGAGCGCCGCACGAACAACAGAATATGCAGAACAAACGACCGAGACTTCCCGCAGAGCGCCTGCCGCAATGCTTTGTTGCCTCATTATTGAGTGCGGCTGAATTGATAATCAAGTGCAAAGCAGCCACTACAGAGGCACGCGAATGAATCTAATTTCTTGGCCGCGGCATTTTGTTGAATAGGACTACTGTTACGTCGTCCAAATGCCTACGTCCCTGTACTCGCAGGATGCAAGGCCCGCTGCGAGCCTTTCGATCAGTCGAAGACCGCGGCGATCTCGTCGGCCCCGATCCCTTCTCTGATCTGGCGCAGGCGGCAGTAGCTGACCGTGTCCACGATACCGCCGAGCGCAACCGACAGCGAAATCGCCAACCAGGCCACGATGACCGCTGCCGGATGAAAGTCCGTGATATCGATTAGGGCGCCGGGCAGGTTCTCCAGCAGATATTGCAGCGCGCTCCAGACCAGCAGCAGGCCGAATATCTTCCAGCGACAGCCGTCGGTCAGCCGCGAACTGCGCCGCAGACTGTCGCCGACACCGCTGTCCTCCACCACGGCCGCCGGCATAACGACCCAGTAGAGAGTGGAGAGATAGAGGCCGGGAATGAGGAAGAAGGCGTAGCCGAGGCTGATCAACAGTTCCGAGACCAGGCCGACGGAGAAGACCCGCCACGCGTGACGCAGGCCGTTGCTGAACATATCGCCCAGGGTCAGGCGCTGCCCCGTGAAATGGCGGAAGGTCCCGTAGATGACGGCGGCGCGGGCAACGATGCACAGCACCAGGCTCAGCAGCGCCGCTGTGACGAAGGCGAAGGCGAAGAGGAAGGCATCGCTGCTCTCGAACAGGTCGAACCACAGTCCGGTTCCGATGGCCGCGATGGCGGGCGCCAGTGCCAGCGCCGGAATCAGGATGAACGCGGGAAGGTTCGCCGCCAGGATGCGGAAACTGCTGCCCAGTACACCGCCGACGCGGAAATGCGGACTTGTGAAATCACCCACGCTCGTGCTCCTGGGCCGGAAGGGGCCCGGCATGACAGCCGGGCCCGCTCTATACCGTCAGTCGAACACCGCCGCGATCTGCGCCGTGCTGACGCCTTCCTTGGCGACGCGCAGAGCGGGGTAGGCGACTGCCAGCACCACTGCCAGGAACACGGTGGTGAAAAGCTGTATGGCCGATTTGACGACAACGCCGACGCTGGCGATGGCCCCATCCTGCGGCAACAGTAAATCG
>JBHJIR010000008.1:0-50156 GCA_050043265.1 Kiloniellaceae bacterium | reverse complement strand
GTTCCGTGTGATGTATTCCGGTGAGTCCAGCGTTCATCAGTTGCACTGGTGTAAGCAGTTGCTTGCATTTACGTGGATCCACTTTTCCGGTGGCTTTATGTCGGACGCACCGGATATTCCCCTCTACTGGCTCCTGTTGGTGAAGGGCCATCGCACCTATCGCTATCTCAAGGCTTTCTATCGGGTTTTCTATCCGGCCCACAACCGGGATACCCCGCCTCGGGTCAAAGCCCTGATCGACCATCTGTCCGCCGAGAAGTTCGGCAGGTTCTACAATCCGGAGACCGGTGTCGTGCATTTCCCCCAGTCGCGCGGCCATTTGAAGGCCGATTGGGCGGAGATCCCGGAAAAGGACCGGCGGCGCCCCGATGTTCGCTTCTTCCTGGAGCACAATCCCGGTTACACCGTCGGCGACGAGCTGGTCTGCCTGACCGAGTTGAGCCACGACAACCAGAACCCGCTGGCAGCCCGCCTCTTCGCAGCGGGGTTCGACGGCGGCCTGGAAGCGGCCCTCCACAAAGACGCGGATTGAGGTCGGCGGTTAGTTCGCTGCCTGGTAGCCGAAGGCACGCCGCAGGTCGCTACACAGCCGGTCGATCTGCTCGGCCTCGGCCGCGCTGAGGATCTCGCGGTAGCGGCCGACACTGGCTTCGGAAATCGGCCCCCCGCTCAGGTCCGTGACGTAGGCGCTCCAGCGCGGATGACCGAGCAACTCGTCCTTTTCAAGGTCGACTTTGCTGCGCCAGCTTCCCGTTCCGCCGATGCTTCCCGGCGACAGGGGAATCCCGCAGAACTGTGCCAGCCGCTCGACGGTCCGGTCGGTGTCGGCGATCAGCGATTCATAGGTGGTGAAGCAGACGCGCTCCCCAAGACCGCCGCGGTCCTTTTCGAGGGCCAGCAGGACCGGCGTGTAGAACTGGCGGTAGGACGCGCAGAGCCGCCCGATATCGCGTCCGGCGCCGGCCAGGAAGCTGGAGACTCCCTTCTGTCGGTGCTTCTCGCCCACCCCGATCATCGAGGCGATGGTGTCCTTAGGATCGCGGATCGAAATGACAAACCGCGCCCGTGGCAGCAGGGCCGCCGCCTGGGGCAGGTAGTGGGACAGCTCCGGGCTCTTCAGCACCAGATGCTGCGGCCGGCCGCGCCGCTCGTGGGTCTCGGCCAGCAGGCGGTCGACGATGGCCTTGCTGAAGTCGAACAGGCCTTCCGGACCGCCGAGATAATCTTTGACGTAGAGCTGGTCGGTACCGGCGTACTGCGCGAAGATCGCGATCTGCGAGGTCAGGTAGCGGCAGCCGTGCACGAAGGGATTGGCATCGGGCGACGTGCAGAACACATGCTGCAGCAGCGAGGTCCCGCTGCGCATGGCGCCGGCAATCAGGATAAGATTGAAATTCTGTCCAGTCACTTTGACTGGGTAGCACAATCCCTGCCGGAAGTAAGGGGGCTTTCCGCCGCTTCAGGCCGCTTTGCGCGTCGCCAGGAAAATACCCGGCAGCACCAGGGCGGCGCCGATCAGGTGGTAGCCGTGCAGCGCCTCGCCGAGCAGCAGGTAGGCCAGCCCGCCGTTATAGACGGGGATGAGGTACATCAGCAGGCTGGTCGGCCCGGCGCCCAGGCTGCGCTGGACGATCGCGTAGACCTGGTAGGCGCCGAAGGAGGCGAAGACGGCGAGGAAGCCGACGGTCAGGAAGCTGCGGCCGTCGTGCCAGTCCGGCAGCGCGCCGCCGAGGCCTTCGGCGACCGTGAAGGGCAGCAGGATCAGCACGCCGCCGGCAACGATGGTGGCAAAGCGCGCCATCATCGGCAGGGCCGAGGGGCGGTGGCGCAGCAGGATCGCATAGACCGCCCAGGCCGCCATCGCGGCGACGATCCAGAGGTCGCCGGGCGCAAAGCTGAGGCTGGTCAGGACCGCAAGCTCGCCGCGGCAGACGATGGCGATCACCCCGGCCAGGGACAGCAGGATGCCGCCGCCCTGCAGCAGGCCCAGCGGCTCGTTGTAGAACATCCGCGCCAGCACGACGATCAGGATCGGCGAGGCGGCGTAGATCAGGCCGATGTTGGTGGCCGAGGTGGTGTCGGCGCCGATGTAGACGAAGGCGCCGCAGCAGCCCATGCCCAGGGCGCCGAGCACCAGCACGTCGCGCCACTCGGTCACGATGGCGGCGCGGTGGCGCCACAGTGTCGTGGCGGTGAAGGGCAGCAGCAGGCAGAAGGTGGCGCTCCAGCGCCAGAAGGCCAGCGCCACCGGCGGGAAGAGGTCGTGGGTGGCGCGCGCCGTCAGCATGTTGGAGGCAAAGAGCGCCGGCGCGATGAACAGCAGGATCATGGCCAGCCGGCGCTCGCTGAGGCCGAGCCAGGCGTTTTGCGGCGCTGGGGGGCGGGGGCTGTCTTCTGCCGTCATGACCGGCAGGCTCTACCGCCTGGCCGGGCGGCGGTCAAACGCCGAACGGGCAAAGGGGGCATGTCGAAACGCGGGGCATCTCACTCCGCCACCAGCGCGCTGTAGAAGTCCGCGGGGAAGCCGGCTTCCAGGCGGGCCGCGTCGTTGAAGGGCGGCTTCAGCGGTCCCCTGAAGTGACGCCGGACCAGCGCTTGCCAGGTCGCTTGCGGGTCGAGGTCCCGTTTGGCGCAGAGCCGGTCGAACCAGCGCTTGCCGATGGCGACGTGGCCGATCTCCTCCGCGTAGATGACCTGCAGCACGGCGGCGCTGTCGGCGTCCTCCGCCGCCTGCAGCTTGGCAATCATCACCGGCGTCACGTCCAGGCCGCGCGCCTCCAGCACCAGCGGGACCACGGCAAGGCGGGCCAGCAGGTCGTGGGCGGTCTCCTCCGCCGCCTGCCACAGGCCGTCGTGGGCCGGCAGGTCGCCGTAGGCAAGCCCGAGTTCGCTCAGGCGTTCGGCCAGCAGCAGGTAATGCTTGCCCTCCTCGTCGGCGACCGTCAGCCAGTCGTCGTAGAACCGGCGCGGCAGGTCCTCGCCGGTAAAGCGGGCGAGGATGTCGGCGGCGAGGTCGATGGCATTCAGCTCGATGTGCGCCAGGGCATGCAGCAGGGCGCCACGCCCGGCGGTACCGCGGTTGATCTTGCGCTTGGGCACCTCGGTGGGGCGTTTCAGTTCCGGGCGCGCGGGCCGCGCCGGTCGGGCCGGCGGCGCGGCCTCGCCGACCGCGGCGATGTCGCCGGCACGCCACGCCGCGGCGACGGCACGGGCCAGCGCCGCCTTGGCCGCCGGATCGGCGGTCGTCAGAATGGCGACGGCCTGTGCCGCGAGGTCGGTCATGAACTTTTACAGCGCCCGGGCCGCATCGAGCACTTCCTCGACGTGCCCCTTCACCTTCACCTTGCGCCATTCGCCGCGCAGCATGCCCTTCTCGTCGATCAGGAAGGTGGCACGATCGATGCCCATGTACTTGCGCCCGTACATCGATTTCTCGATCCAGGTGCCGTAGGCCGCGCAGACGGTGCCGTCTTCCTCGGCGGCCAGGGTGAAGGGCAGGTCGTATTTGCCCTTGAACTTGTCGTGGCGGGCGACGCTGTCCTTGGACACGCCGATGATGACGGCAGCGACCTTGGTGAAGTCGGGCAGGGCGTCGCGGAAACCGCAGGCCTCCTTGGTGCAGCCGGGCGTATCGTCCTTCGGATAGAAGTACAGCACCACCTTCTGCCCCTTCAGGTCCTTCAAGGAAACCGTGCCGCCGCCGTCGGTCGGCAGCGTGAAGTCCGGCGCCTTCTTGCCGAGTTCAACCATCTCTGTCGTCCCCTGTTGTTTGCTTTGGATCGTGTGTTCTTGGAAATCGCATCACGCGCCGATGCTTCTAGGACATTGGGGCCCGCCCGTCGAGGTCAAGGCGCCCAAGGTCAAGGCCACCTAGGTCTAGGCTCCCGAGAGGGTCAGGCATCTCCGGCGGACAGCACGCCCCGGGTCGGCGTCTCGCCGGGCAGCGGTGCCGGGGCGTCGACCTTTTCGACGTAGATCCCGCGGGCCCTGGCCAGGGTTTCCTCCTGGCGGGCCCGCAGCGCCGCGAAGTCGTCGATGCCGACACTGGCCGCCAGCGCCGGCTGCAGCGTCGGCGACAGGGTGTCCGCATCGAAGGCGGGACCGACGGTCAGGCGCAGGGCCTCCTGCACCTGGCGCAGGAAGCGGGTGGCCTCGATCAGCTTTTCGGCCAGAGCCGGGTCGAGCAGGCCGGCTTCGGCGAGATTGGCGAAGGCCCGCTGGGTCGAGGTCGCCAGCACCGCCGGTGTGTCGGCGGCATGATGTAGCTGCAGGTACTGGGCCAGGAAGTCGAGGTCGATGAGCCCGCCCTCGGCGAACTTCACGCTCCAGATCGTCGTCGCCGGCTGCTCCTTGGCGATGCGCCGGCGCATGTCGGCGACCTCGGCCAGCAGGCGGTCCGGATCGCGTCTGGCGCTGCGGATCGCCAGCAGCTTTTGCTCGACCTTGGCGCAGATCTCCGGCGGGCCGGCAACGCAGCGGGCCCGGGTCAGCGCCAGGTGTTCCCAGGTCCAGGCGTCCTCCTCGTAGTATCGCCGGAACGAGGACAGGGAGGTGGCGATCGGCCCGGCATTGCCGGAGGGGCGCAGGCGCATGTCGATTTCGTAGAGGCTCCCCTCGGCGGTCTGCGCGGAGAGCGCGTTGATCAGGCGCTGTGCCAGGCGCGCGTAGTAGCGCTGCGGCTCCAGCGGTTTGGGGCCGTCCGACACCAGGTCTTCCCCCTGGCCGTCGGCCGGCAGGTCGTACAGAAACACCAGGTCGAGGTCGGAGGAGACGGGCATCTCGCGGCTGCCGAGCTTGCCGAGGGCGACGATGGCGAGGCCCGATCCGGCGAGGTGGCCGTGAGTGCGCGCCAGGTCCTCGATCACCGGCTGGCAGAGGCCGCGCAGCGCCACCTCGGCGATGTCGCTCAGCGCCTGGCCGCTGTCGTCGACGTCGCTCTTGTGGCGCAGGATGTGGACGCCGACCTGGAAGCGGCGGTCGTTGGCCCAGCGCCGGACCATGTCGAGCACGTCCTGCAGGTCCTGGGCGTCGCTCAGCGCGGTCTGCAGTTCTTCCGCCAGCGTCGCGGCCGGCGGGATGGGGTCGAAGAAATCGGGCGACAGCACCGCCTCCAGCAGGTGCGGTTTGCGGTCCAGCCGGTCGGCCAGCATGGGGGCGCTGCCCATGATCTCCGCCATCAGCTCCAGCAGATTGGGATTGTTGTAGAGCATGGAGAACAGCTGAACCCCGGCGGGCAGGCCGGCGACGAAGGCGTCGAATTTCAGCAGGGCGCGGTCCGGGTCCTGGGTGCTGCCGAAGGCCCTCAGCAGCACCGGCACCAGTTCCGTGAGCAACTGGCGGCTGCGGGTGGAGCGCAGCGCGCGGTAGCGGCCGTGGTGCCAGCCGCTGACCACCTGCCAGACCATCTCGCTGTCCCGAAAGCCGAGACCGGCGAGGGTCGCCAGGGTGTCCGGGTCGGGCTCGCCGCCGGTGAACACCAGGTTGCCAGGCTCCGACAGCGTCGGCGATTCCTCGAACAGGTGGGCGTAGTGGTCCTCGACGCAGCGCAGCCGCCGCAGCAGGTCGGCGCGGAAGTCCGCCGGGTCGTCGTAGCCGAGGAAGACCGCCAGGGCGTCGACGCCGGCGTCGTCGTCGGGCAGCTTGTGGGTCTGCTGGTCCTCGATCATCTGCAGCCGGTGCTCGACGCGGCGCAGGAAGCCGTAGGCTTCCGTCAGTTCTTCGGCGACATCAGGTTCGATGTGACCGCTTTCCACCAGGGCGGCCAGGGCCTCCCGGGTGCGTGGCGTGCGCACTGCCGGATCGCGTCCGCCCCAGATCAACTGCTGGGTCTGGGCGAAGAACTCGATCTCGCGGATGCCGCCGCGCCCCAGCTTCACGTTGTGGCCGTTGACGGCGATGGTCGAGCCGCCCTTGTGGGCGTTGATCTGGCGCTTGATCGAATGGACGTCCTGGATGGCCCAGAAGTCGAGGTGCTTGCGCCACACGAAGGGGCGCAACTCGCCCAGGAAGGCGGTGCCGAGGTCCAGGTCTCCGGCGATGGCGCGCGCCTTGATCATCGCCGCGCGCTCCCAGTTCTGCCCCAGGCCTTCATAGTACGTGAGGGCCGAATTCAGCGAGATCGCCAGCGGCATGGCACTGGGGTCGGGCCTGAGGCGCAGGTCGGTGCGGAAGACATAGCCGTCGCCGGTGCGGTCGTCGAGACAGCGCATGAGGTCGCGGGTCAGGCGGACCATGCCGGCCTGGACGCCGCGCGAATGGCGGTAATCGACCTTTTCCGGATCGAAGATGACGATCAGGTCGACGTCGGAGGAGTAGTTGAGCTCGTGGGCGCCCAGCTTGCCCATGCCCAGGATGGCGATGCCGCAATCCTGGGTCGGCGCGGCGGCGTCGGCCAGGCCCAGTTCACCCCGTCCGGCAACCTGGCGCAGGGTGGCGGCAAGGGCGGTGTCGATGGCGGTGTCGGCGAAGTCGGAGAGGGCGCCGGTGACCTCGGTCACGTCCCATAGGCCGCAGATGTCGGCAAAGGCGATGCTGAAGGCGGCCCGGCGCCGGGCGATGCGCAGGCTTTTCATCAAATCCGCTTGAGCGGTAAGCCCTGAAGTCCGATTTTTAAGCTCTTCGTGGACTTTTTTTAGAACCTCTCCAGGTCCGTGGTTTAAAACGTCATAGAGAAGACCGATATCGGCAATCAAACAGTGGCTCAGGAAGGGCGAATTGGCGAAAATCGCCTGTAGCAGCCGCTGTCCCGCGGGGTTTTGCGCCAAATACCGGGCAAGCTCGTCGACTGCCGGGTCGGCGGCCGCCGCTGCGGCGGCGCACCAGCGCTCCATCCAGGGTTCGGCCCGGGACGGGTCGATGGCGCCAGGCAAGGCCGAAGTCTCTGGTAAGTAAGGGAGTTTCATTATCTCGCGTCGCTCGCTTCAGGATCAGACTGCTGAAGCTGCGCCACCCGGTCAAGCACCGGCTGGCGGAAAGGGGCAGGTGCGGCTGAAACGCCCCCGCTCGCGCACCGGCAAGGCGGTCCGCCTTGGGGTCGAGCTGCTGGGTGGCCTGTTCGCCGCCGCGGTCCTGATCGTCGCCGTTGCCGCCTGGCGCCTCTCCGAGGGGCCGGTGCGCACCGATTTCCTCACCCCCTACCTGCAGACGGCGATCAATCAGGCCGGCGGCAATACCATCGGCATCGGCGGCACCTTCGTGGTGTGGGAGGAGGGCAGCCGCGGCCTGGTGATGCATGCCGCCGACGTGACGGTGCGCGATCCCGACGGCAAGCTCATCGCGGCTCTGCCGGAGGTCGCCTTCGAGCTCAGCAGCCGCGCCATGCTGGAAGGCACCCTGGCGCTGCACCAGATCGAGGTGATCGCGCCGCGCATCCGCCTGCTGCGGGCGAAGGACGGCAGCATCAGCTTCGGCGACGACGCCACCGCGCCGCAGCCGGAGGAGGACGGTGCCGTTCCGGGCCCCGCCACCCAGGACCCCGCCACCCCGGACCCCGCCGCCCTGGACCCCGCCACCCCGAATCCTGCCGGCGATCTCGCCGCCGGGCAGGGCGAGGATCTGGTGCTGGGCCGCATGGTCCACGAACTGCTGGGGGAGCGCACCCCGGGTAATCCGCTGTCCTATCTGGACGAGGTGCGCATCCGCGACGGCCAGGTCTTTGTGCGCGACGAGAAGCTGGGGCTGTCGTGGGCGGCACCGGCGGCGGAAATCTCCCTGCGCCGCGACATTGCCGGGCTGGCCGGCGATGTCAGCCTCGGTTTTGCCGGGCGCGGCGATCCGGCGACCCTCGACATCGCCTTCCTGTTCGACAAGAACGACGGCATCGTCGATCTCGCCGCCGGTTTCTCGGACATCAGCCTGGCCAAGCTGGCGGCCGCCTTTCCAGTGCTGGCGCCGGTCGGCGGCCTGACGTCACGGATCAGCGGTTCGGTCTACACCTCGCTGTCGCTGGCGGGCGAGATCGGCCACACCGGCTTCGATCTGCAGGGCCTTTCCGGCACGTTGACCATTCCCGGCATCGAGATGGAGCCGCTGCCGGTGCGCGAACTGACCATGCGCGGCCGCTACGACAGCACGGAAAGCCGCTTCGATCTGGACGAGGCGCACATCGGCCTGGGCTCGTTCGACACGCCCGGCCCGGTGTTCAACATTGCCGGCGTGTTCGATCACGACCCCTTGACCCGCGGCTGGCAGATCAACACCGATGCGACGCTGGAGGGCGTGCAGGTCGCCGACCTGAAGTCTTATTGGCCGGCGTCGATCGCCGAGGATGCCCGGCCCTGGGTGGTGGAGAACGTGACGGGCGGCGTCGTCGACAAGGCGACGGCGCCTCTCGACGTGACCGTGCCGGACGGCGACTTTTCCGCGGCGGCGGTGAACGATCTCCAGGGCACCATGCAGTACCGCGGCGTGGAGGTGCATTACCTGCGGCCCCTGCCGCCGGTGCAGGCGATTGCCGGCACGGCGGCCTTCGATCTCGACTCCCTGCGCTTTGTGGCGCAGTCCGGCCATCTCAATGACCTCGCCATCGGCGAGTCGAAGGTTGCCATCACCGGTTTCACCAAGTCGGATTCCGACAAGGGCATTTACGAGCAGCTGAGCATCGATGCCCAGGCGGTCGGTCCGGTCTACGATGCCCTGGCGATCGTCGATCACGAGCGCCTCGACCTGCTGTCCAAGGTCGGCTTCTCGGCGGCCGGCAGCGCCGGGACGGTCAGCGCCGATCTCGCCTTCCAGTTCCCCCTGGCCAAGGACCTCTCTTTCGACGACGTGACTCTGCAGATTGCGGGCACGGTCAAGGACGGCGAATTGAAGAACGTATTCCGCGGCCAGGACATGACCGCGGCGGCGCTGGACGTTCAGCTCGATGAAAGAGGCCTGCAACTTGACGGGCCGCTCACCCTCGGCGGTGTGCCGTTGACGGTACGCTGGCAGGAAAGTTTCGCCGACACCCCAAAATTCCGGTCCGTCATGGAGGCGGAGATCCCGCGCATCGTCGATGCCGAACGGGCGCGATTCGGCCTCGACATCGGCGATGCCGTGCGGGGGCCCATGAAGGCGTCGATCTCCATGGTGCAGCGCGACAACGGCCTTGCCACTCTTCAGGTCTCCGCCGACCTGGAACAGGCGAGCGTGGCCCTGCCGGAAATTCACTGGCGCAAGGAACCCGGCACCGAGGGCAGCCTCAGCCTTACCATTGACATGGATGATGCCGGTCCGCTGGCGTTCCGCGACATCGTGCTGCAGGCCGGCGATCTGGTGGCGCGCGGCAAGGCGCGGCCCCGCGCCGACCGCGAGGGGCTCGGCGAGATCGATCTGGAGAGGGTCTCCTTCGGGCGCAGCAATCTGCAGGACGTCTTCGTGAAGCTGGGCGACGACGGCAGTACCACCGTCACCATCGGCCAGGGCACCCTGGACGCCGAGCCTTTCCTGTCCGACGACACGGCGCCGGAGGACGGCCCGCCGAGTCCGGACGACACGGCGCAGACCACGGCGGCCGAGGCCGGCGCGGCGCCGCGCAGCTTCCAGCCGCTCGATGTCCGCGCGCCGAACCTGCGCCTGCTCTACTTCGGCGAAGAGCAACGTCTGGAGCAGGTGAACCTGGAACTGCGGCGCGGCCGCGCCGGATGGGAAACCATCCGCCTCTCGGGCAGCATCCCTGAGCAGTACTGGTCGCCGCGCCGCGAGGCGGCGGCGGACGCCACGGTATCGCCGGCCGCGGCCGAGGATGCCCAGCCGCAGGCGGTGACCGCGGAACTGACCCGCCGCTATCTGCAGCTTTCCTTCGCGCCGGACGCCGCCGGCGGCGGCCAGCGCCTGCTGGCCCAGAGCGATGACCTCGGCGCCCTGTTGCGCGCCACCAACATCACCGACACCGTGGTCGGCGGACGCATCCAGGTGACCGGCTACAGCGATGGGCCGACGCCGACGCATCCGATCATCGCTTCGGTGCAGGCCCGCGACTTCGTCATGGTGAAGGCGCCGGCCCTGGCCAAACTGCTGACCGTCGCCTCCTTCACCGGCGTGCTCGACCTGCTCGGCGGCCAGGGGATTCTCTTCCAGGGCCTGGACGGCGACTTCGTGCTGCATGACGGTGTGGCGACGACGGAGTTGATGCGTATCTACGGCGCCTCGCTGGGCCTGACCGCCAAGGGCAAGATCGATTTCGACGGCGATGCCATCGACCTTCAGGGCGTCGTCGTGCCGGCCTATTCGGTCAATAATTTCCTCAGCAAGATTCCGCTGCTGGGGACGCTGCTGACCGGCGGCGAGGGCGAGGGCCTGATCGCCGTGGTCTATAACGTGAAGGGGCCGGTCGACGACCCGGAGGTCTCGGTGAATCCGCTGTCGGCGCTGACGCCGGGCTTCCTGCGCAACATTTTCACCGCGGGGTCCGGCGGCAGCACGCCGGCCCAGGCAATCCCCGATAAGCCGGAGCGGATCGACCGCTGAGGCTTTAGCAGCCCGCTAACCGGCGAGCTTGACCAGGGCGTGGCGCTTCTTGCCGGCCGACAGCTTCAGGCTGCCTTCCGGGCCCAGGTCGTCCAGCCCGACGCTCTGCATTTCGTCCTTGATGGCCACATCGTTCAGCCGCGCCCCGCCGCCCTTTATCAGGCGCCGGGCTTCGCCGTTGCTCTTGGCCAGGCCGGCGCGGCGCATCAGTTCGAAGGCCGGCAGGCCGCCGCCGAGTTCCGCCTCGGCAACCTCTATGGTCGGCAGGCCCTCGGCACTGACGCCTTCCTCGAAGGTCTGGCGCGCGGCCTCCGCCGCCTGGGCGGCGGCGGCTGCACCGCGGCACAGCTTGGTCGCCTCGAAGGCGAGGAGCTTTTTCGCTTCGTTGATCTCGGCACCGGCCAGCGCTTCCAGCCGGGCGATCTCGTCCAGCGGCAGATCGGTGAAGAGGCGCAGGAAGCGGCCGACGTCGCCGTCCTCGGTGTTGCGCCAGAACTGCCAGTAGTCGAAGTGACTGAGGCGGCTTTCGTTCAGCCACACGGCGCCGGCGGCGGTCTTGCCCATCTTGGCGCCGGAGGCGGTGGTGATCAGCGGTGTGGTCAGCCCGAAGAGCTGCTTCTGGTCGCTGCGCCGCGCCAGCTCGATGCCGTTGACGATGTTGCCCCATTGGTCGGAGCCGCCCATCTGCAGGCAGCAATCCATGCGCCGGCTCAGCTCCATGAAATCGTAGGCCTGGAGGATCATGTAATTGAATTCCAGGAAGGTCAGCGGCTGCTCGCGGTCGAGGCGCAGCTTCACGCTGTCGAAGGTCAGCATGCGGTTGATGGTGAAGTGCGGGCCGATGTCGCGCAGCAGTTCGACATACTTCAGGCTGTCCAGCCAGTCGGCGTTGTTCACCATCACCGCGTCGCTCGGGCCCGGAACGTTGTTGGCACCGAAGGTCAGCAGATTGTCGAAGGCCGTGCGGATGCCGGCGATGTTGGCGTCGATCTGGGCGTCGGTCAGCAGCTGGCGCGACTCGTCCTTGCCGGAGGGGTCGCCTACCTTGGTGGTGCCGCCGCCCATCAGGGCGACCGGCCGGTGGCCGGTCTTCTGCAGCCAGCGCAGCATCATGATCTGGACCAGGGAGCCGACGTGCAGGCTGTCCGCCGTGGCGTCGAAGCCGATATAGGCGGTCAGGCGCCCCTCCAGCGCGCGCGCGTCGAGCGCGTCGAGATCCGTGCACTGATGGATGAATCCGCGGTCCTGAAGGGTCCGCAGGAAGTCGGAGCGGGGCGCTGTCATGGTCCTGGCCTGTCCTGCTGGCAAAAAAAGCTCCCGCCGACGGCGGGCGCAGGCATTTAACACAATCGCCCGCGAAGGACAATTTGCGGGTGGGGCCAGGGGCGCGTTAACCTCGTTTGACCGGATGGTAACTTCTGGGCGGTAGAAAGCTTTCGGCAGCCGGGGTTCTTCGGCGGGAAAGGGCGAGAATGGCAGTGGCAGCACGGGCTGAAGACAACCGGGACGCGGCGGGAGACTGGGCCGTCGGCCTGATGAGCGGCACCTCGATGGATGGCATCGATGCGGCGCTGATCCGCAGCGACGGCGCCGGGGCGGTGACCGCCGGGGCCTTTCTCAGCCTGCCCTACGACGCCGGGATGCGCGCGCGCCTGCGGGCGGTGCTGGGCGGCAAGGGGCCGGTCGAAGCGGTCGCCCGCGAGCTGACCCTGCGCCATGCCGAGGCGGTGAAACGCCTGCTGGCCGAGGCTGGCGTGGCCGCGGCGGCGGTGCGCGTCGTCGGCTTTCACGGGCATACCATCCTGCACCGCCCGCAGGAGGGCCGCACCTGGCAGATCGGCGACGGCGCCCTGCTGGCCGCCGAGACCGGCATCGACGTGGTGGCCGATCTGCGCAGCAACGATATAGCCCTGGGCGGCGAGGGCGCGCCTCTGGTGCCGCTCTATCAGGCGGCTCTGGCGACAGATCTGGCCCGCCCCGTGGCGGTGGTGAACATCGGCGGCGTCGCCAACGTGGCCTGGATCGGTCCCGCGGAAGGTCCGGAAAGAGAAAACGTACTGGCCTTCGATACCGGGCCGGGCAACGCCCTGATCAACGACTGGGTGGAACAGCACGGCGGCGAGCCGCTGGACCGCGATGGCGCCCTGGCCGGGGCCGGCCGGGGCGACGCGGCGGTGCTGGCCCGCCTGCTCGACAATCCCTATTTCGACCGCAAGCCGCCCAAATCGCTCGACCGCGACGACTTCACGGGCGCGCCGGTGGCCGGGCTGTCGCTGGAAGACGGCGCGGCGACCCTGACCGCCTTCACTGCGGCGACCATCGCCCGGGCCGCCGATCACTTCCCGGCGCCGCCACGGCGCTGGCTGATCACCGGCGGCGGGCGCCACAATCCGACGCTGATGGCGGCCCTGTCCCAGCGCCTGGACGCCCCGGTGGCGCCGGTCGAGGCGGTCGGCTGGCAGGGCGACGCCCTGGAGGCCCAGGCCTTCGCTTACCTGGCCCTCCGCTCCCTGGAGGGCCTGCCGATCACCCTGCCGACCACGACCGGGGTCCGCCAGCCGGCCAGCGGCGGCCGGCTGCACAAGGCCCCCTGAACAACGCTTCCTGACGCAGAAACGGGCCCCAGAGGGGCCCGTTCAGCTGACATATAAAGAGAAAATGCGGTGCCGGGGTCAGCCGGCGGCCGACTTGCTGGTTTCCGCCGCCAGCGCCTTGATCAGATAGTCGTCGACGTGGCCGCTCAACTTTTCCATCTGCTCCTGGAAGAAATGGTCGGCGCCGGGGACGACGCGGTAGTCGATGGCAATGCCGCGCTGGCTCGACAGCTTGTCGACCAGTTTCTTCACCGACGGTTCCGGCACCACCTCATCCTTGTCGCCCTGCAGGATCAGTCCGGAGGAGGGGCAGGGCGCCAGGAAGCTGAAGTCGTGCATGTTGGCCGGCGGGGCGACGGAGATGAAGCCGTTGATTTCCGGCCGGCGCATCAGCAGTTGCATGCCGATCCAGGCACCGAAGGAGAAGCCGGCGATCCAGCAGGATTCGGCATTCTCGTTGTAGGTCTGGAGCCAATCCAGCGCCGAAGCCGCATCCGAAAGCTCTCCCTCGCCGCGGTCGAACACGCCCTGGGAGCGCCCGACGCCGCGAAAGTTGAAGCGCAGCACCGAAAAACCCTGCCGCACGAAGGCGTGGAACAAGGTGTAGACGACCTTGTTGTTCATGGTGCCCCCGTACTGTGGGTGGGGGTGCAGCATGAGGGCGATGGGTGCGTTTGGGCGCTTGCTGTGCTGGTAGCGTCCTTCAAGACGGCCTTCTGGCCCGTTGAAGATCACGTCAGGCATAGACCGTTATTTCCCTATCGTTCTTGGAGCTTCGAAGCCCAGCGGTTTCCTGAAAGGGGCGCTTCACGGCGCGTTAACCGTATTGCCGCCCCGGGAGCCCGTCCGGCAGAGCGCTCCGCCTGTATAAATCCCTTAGCGTCTGTCGGAGACTTCCCGCAGGAATTTTATCCGACCATCGTGTCTTTCTGCGCCCTAAACCGTCAAGCCTGCCGCAAACTTGACCGCATTACTCAGGCTTACTATATCTCCCGTATTGCAGCTGCTGGCCTTGCGGGCGCATCCTTTGCGCGGGAGGCTGCCGCCTCCGAAAAGAAGGCGGCATGGAAGGGCGGCGATATTAGCACGATGGGCGATGCGATGTTCAAGTCTCTACGGGCCGAAATCGATGCCACCATGCAGCGTGACCCTGCGGCGCGCTCCCGCCTAGAGGTAGTCCTTTGCTACCCGGGTTTCCAGGCCATTATGCTCTATCGCCTGGCCAACGCCTGCTGGCGCCGCCACTGGTTTCTGCTTGGGCGCTGGATCTCAGCCCTTGGCCGCCTGCTGACGGGCATCGAAATCCATCCCGGCGCCACCATCGGCCAGCGCTTCTTTATCGACCACGGCATGGGCGTGGTGGTCGGCGAGACGGCGGAGATCGGCGACGATGTGACCCTGTACCAGGGCGTCACCCTGGGCGGCACCTCGCCCAGCGTCGACAGCGACAGCCAGCGCAACGTCAAGCGCCACCCGACCCTGAAGGACAATGTGATCGTGGGCTCCGGTGCCCAGATCCTCGGCCCCTTCACGGTGGGCCGCTGTGCCCGTATCGGCGCCAACGCGGTGGTGACCAAGGAGGTGCCGGAAGGCGCCACCATCGTCGGCATCCCCGGCCGCGCGGTGCAGACCAGCAAGACATCGGAGAGTTCCACGGCGCCCTTCGTCGCCTACGGCACGCCGACCGGCAACATTCCCGACCCCGTCGCCCGGGCCCTCGACGGACTGCTCGACGAGGTGCAGAGCCTGCGTGCCCGGGTGAACGAACTGGAAGCGGGGCAGGGCCGGGGCAACGGCGCCGACGGCGGTTCGCTGCCCGTCGAGGGCGACGAGCGCGACGTGGCCAAGGCCGAGCGGCAGACCCCCGGCAAATGCTAAGCGGCAACTGCGACGCGGCAGGTGCCGAAGGGCCACAGTTTAGGAGTAACCTCAGGTGAAGTTGAGTACCAAGGGCCGCTACGCCGTCATGGCGCTTTGCGACCTTGCCAGCCATGCCGAAGGCCGGCCGGTCGCGCTGGCCGATATTGCCGAGCGTCAGGAGATTTCGCTGTCCTACCTGGAGCAGCTTTTCGCCAAGCTCCGGCGCGGCGGTCTGGTGCGCTCGGTCCGCGGCCCCGGCGGCGGCTACCTGCTGGCCCATACGCCGGGTGAGACCCGCATCTCCGACATCATCCTGGCGGTCGACGAGCCGATCCGCGCCACCCGCTGCACCCCCGGGCAGCCGGTCGGCTGCCGCGGCAATCAGAGCCGGTGCCAGACCCACGACCTTTGGGAGGAACTGGGCAACCAGATCTATCTCTATCTCTCGTCGGTCACCGTCGCCGACGTGATCGCACGCCGGGTCCTTGGCACCAGCGGGCTCGTCACCGGTGGGCTCGGGACCGGTGGGCTCGGGACCGCTGGGCTCGGCAAGACGGACGATTCCGGGACCGCATCCGGGGCGGGCTCCGAAGGCGGCCCCAACCCCCGTCGCGCCGCCAGCTAGCGCTGGCCCGTCCCCCTGGCCCGCCCCCCTGGCCCGCCCCTGGTAAGTCCGAGGCTCATGAGCGTTTACCTGGACTACAACGCGACCGCGCCGATCCGGCCCGAAGCCCTGGCAGCCATGACCGGGGCTCTGGCCGAGCCCGGCAACGCGTCCTCGGTCCATGGCCCCGGCCGTCGTGCCCGTCGGCTGATCGAGGCGGCGCGGGCCCAGGTGGCCGCCCTGGCGGGAGCCGATCCGGCCTGGGTGACCTTCACCTCCGGCGGCACCGAGGCCAACAACCTGGCCCTCGGCGGCCTGCCGGCCCGGCGCATCCTGGTCTCCGCCGGCGAGCATGATTCCGTGCTCCAGGCCGTGCCCCAGGCCGGACGCATCGGCCTCACCCCCGACGGCACCGTCGACCTCGATGCCCTGGCGGCGGCTCTCAAAGACACGCCGGACAACACCCTGGTTTCGGTCATGCTGGCCAACAACGAGACCGGCGTGATTCAGCCGGTCGAGGCGGCGGTGGCGCTGGCCCAAGCCGCCGGCGCCTGGGTTCATTGCGACGCCGTTCAGGCCGCCGGCAAGGTCCCCCTGGACATGGCGTCGCTGGGCGTCGACCTGCTGACGCTGTCGGCCCACAAGCTGGGCGGCCCGCCGGGTGCGGGTGCCCTGTTGGCGCGTCCGGACCTGCCGCTTAATCCTTTACTTCAGGGTGGCGGGCAGGAGCGGCGGCGCCGCGCCGGCACCGAGAATCTGGCCGGTATCGCCGGTTTCGGTGCCGCGGCTGAGACGGCACTTGAAGATCTGCCTCGACTTCAGAAACTGGATGAACTGCGCGACCATTTCGAACGTGAAATCAAGATATTGGCGCCTGATGTTCGAGTCTTCGGCGCTTCCGTGCCGCGGCTGCCCAACACCGCCTGCGTGGCGCTGGCGGGTCTGCCGGCCGAGACCCAGTTGATGGCCCTCGACCTCGCCGGGGTGGCGGTCAGTTCCGGTGCCGCCTGCTCCTCCGGCAAGGTGCAGCCCTCCCACGTGCTGACCGCCATGGGCGCGTCGCCGGACGAGGCCGGCGCGGCGATCCGCGTGTCGCTCGGCTGGGCCAGCGTCCCCGAGGACATCGACTGCCTGCTGGCGGCCTGGGGCGATCTCTACCGCCGCAGCCGGGCGGCCTGAGGCAAGGGCAGGGCAGGAAAGCGTATGGCACAGGACGCGGACAACAAGGCCCGGCCCGACGGGGTTCAGCAGGATGGGGCGAACCGGCGCGCGCCCGGCATCTACCTGGACAATCAGGCGACCACGCCGACCGACCCGCGGGTGGGCGAGGCCATGCTGCCGGTCTTCACCGAGCGTTTCGGCAATCCCCATTCCGCCGGCCATGCCTTCGGCTGGGACGCGGAGGAGGCGGTGGCGAAGGGGCGCGGCCAGCTTGCCGCCCTGATCGGTGCCACCGGCCGCGAGGTGATTTTGACCTCCGGGGCCACCGAGTCCAACAACCTGGCGATCAAGGGCGCCGCGCGCGTCCACCGGCAGCGGCGGCCCCATGTGGTGACCCTGGCGACCGAGCACAAATGCGTGCTGGAGAGCGCCCGCGCCCTGGAGCGCGAAGGCCACCGGGTCGACATCCTGCCGGTTCAGCCGGACGGCCTGGTCGATCTGGACCTGCTGGCCGCCACCGTCAGCGAGGAGACCGCCGTGGTTTCCATCATGGCGGTGAACAACGAGATCGGCGTCATCCAGCCGCTGGCCGAGATTTCGGCGATCTGCCACGACAAGGGCGCCTACTTCCACTGCGACGGGGCCCAGGCGCTGGGCAAGATCCCCCTGGACGTGGCCGCCCTGGGGATCGACCTCATGAGTATCTCCGGCCACAAGTTCTATGGCCCCAAGGGTATCGGCGCCCTCTATGTGCGGCGCCGGCCGCGGGTGCGCCTGGAGCCGCTGATCGACGGCGGCGGGCAGGAGCGGGGCCTGCGCTCGGGCACCCTGCCGACGCCGCTCTGCGTCGGCCTCGGCGCCGCCGCCGAGATCGCCGCTGCGGAGATGGCGGTCGAGACCGCCCGTATTTCGGCCTTGAAGACCCGGCTGCTGGAGGGCATTACAGAGCGTCTTTCGGGGGTGGCCCTTAACGGCCACGCAGAGTTGCGGGTGGCCGGAAATCTCAACCTGGCTTTCGAGGGCGTCGACGCCGAGGCGCTGATGCGGGCCCTGCCCCGTCTGGCCGTTTCCTCGGGCTCGGCCTGCACCTCGACGGCGGTGGAGCCCTCCTATGTGCTGCAGGCCCTCGGCCTGGAAGAGGCCAGGGCGCGCGGGTCGATCCGCATCGCCATCGGCCGCTTCAACAGCGAGGCGGAGATCGACCAGGCGGTTGAGGCTTTGGCCGGCGCGGTCGCACGGCTGCGTGAGGAAGGCAGCGCGGCGGCGCAGTAGGTTTCGTTGGTTCAGGTCGTTTAGGAGCAGGATTTCATGCCGAAGCTGACGTTCATCGAAAAGGACGGCAACCGCAAGGAAGTGGATGCCCCCGTCGGCCTTTCGGTGATGGAGATCGCCCACAAGTACGATGTGGACATCGAGGGCGCCTGCGAGGGGTCGCTGGCCTGCGCCACCTGCCATGTCATCGTCGCGCCGGACTGGTACGGCAAGCTGGGCGAGCCTTCCGAGGACGAAGAGGACATGCTCGACCTCGCCTTCGGCCTGAAGCCGACCTCGCGCCTGGGCTGCCAGATCGTCATGACCGAGGAACTCGATGGCCTGGTCGTCGAACTGCCCCGCGAAGTGAACAACATGCTGGGCTGAGGGCCCGGGCCCTCAAGGTATCAGGCGCGATTTCCGGCGGTCCGAGGCCGGGCGGAAGTATCCGGCCGCGGCAGCCGCACGGTGACGATCAGCCCTTCATTCCGGCCGTTCTGCAGCGTGATGTCGCCGCCATGGCTGCGGATGATGTCCCGGGCGATCGGCAGGCCCAGGCCGGTGCCCCCCGTCTGCCGGTTGCGGGACGTTTCCAGCCTCTGAAACGGCGCGAAGGCCTTTTCCCGATCTTCTTCCGGAATGCCGGGCCCCTGGTCTTTGACCCGGATCTCCACGGTATCGTCTGAAGCCTCCAGTTCGACAACCACCGTCGCGCCATACTTGCACCCGTTGTCGACCAGGTTGCCGATGGCGCGGCGCATGGCCCCCGGGCGGCAGGACAGGGATGCGTGGTCCGGCCCGCGGTAGCGCGCCGGCTGGCCGGCATCGCTGACGGTGTCGCAGACGCTGATGAGGAGGGAGGCGATATCGACAGAAACAGACGGCTCCTGATGCGAGTCGTCGCGCGCGAAGGCAAGCGAACTTTGGATCATCATCTCCATCTCGCTGATGTCCGACAGCACCTGATCGCGCTGGCGCCCGTCGCTCAGGTCCTCGGCGAGCAGGCGCAGGCGCGTCAGCGGCGTGTTCAGGTCGTGGGAGATGGCGGCCAGCATCTGCGTGCGCTAGTCGACAAAGCGCTTCAGACGGGTCTGCATCTCGTTGAAGCTGTCGGCGATGGCTTTGTATTCCGGGATGCGCATTTCGGGTATCGGGGTGATGCTGCGCTCGCGGCCCAGGCGTTCCGCGGCGGCGGCAAGCTGCAGCAGCGGTTTCAGCAGGACCCGCGATGCCAGGAACGAGATAACGACAATGATGACGATGAAATAGGCCGGTGCCGCGAAGTTCCGCACGAGGCGCGGGACGACCGAACCGTCCATGGCCTGCCGCACGATCAGCCAGCCGCCGTCGGTCAGCGCCACCTGTATCAGCAGATCCGGTGTGATGAGCACCTCGCCCTTGCCGCTGTCTTCCAGCTCGTCGACCATCCGGAACGGGATTTCACTCACGACGACGGCAACCGAGTCCAGTGAGCGGTCGAAATCGAAGAAGGGCGGACCCTCGGCGGAGATAAGGAGCCGGGCGTCTGCGGGCATGTGCTGCTGCAGGACCGCTTTCAGCGGTTCTATCTTCTGGAAGTGACCGTCCTCCGCTGTGGCAACCGGCCGATCCGACATTTCGAAATCCAGCACCGTGCTCGAAGACAGCTTTTCAAACGCCGCCTTGCGCAAAGGGGCCGGAGTCCGCTCGGCCTCGTCCCAGGCATCGCGAACGGCGGACGCCAGCCATTGCCGATCCATCAAGATGATGTCGGGCATGGGGACGATCGTCTGGGAAGTCCAGTCCACCAGAAACGTCGTTATCACGATGAAGATGATCTGTATGGCGAGCAGCGACGCCAGACCGAGTCTGGGGAACCAGCGGGGCGTCATGTCCTGGTCCCTTGGTTTGCCATGTCGATGACCAACTCGACGCCGGGTGTGAAGAAGTAGCCTTCGTTCCGGATGGTCTTGATCAGCGTGGGATGGGAGGGATCGGGCTCGATCTTTCGGCGCAGGCGGCTGATGTGCACGTCGATGCTGCGGTCGAACTGCTGGATAATCCGCCCGTGCAGGTTCTCCAGCAACTGATCTCGGCTGAGGACGCACTGCGGGTTTTCGGCAAACACGGCCAGCAGGTCGAACTCGCCGCTGGTCAGGACCACCAGGTGGCCTTCGGGGGAGGTGAGGGAGCGGCGGTTGACGTTCAGCAGCCAGTCGGCAAAGCGATATGCCGGGGCCGCCGGGCGTGACGGCCGCGATGCCGAAGCCATGCCGGACCGGCGGATCAGGGCGCGGATGCGCGCCAGCAGCTCGCGCGGATTGAACGGCTTGGTGACGTAGTCGTCGGCGCCGAGTTCCAGGCCCACGATCCGGTCGGTATCGCTGCTCAGGGCCGTCAGCAGGATGATGGGGATGTCGTTGTCCCGGCGCAGCCGGCGGCACAGCGTCAGGCCATCGTCACCCGGCATCATGACGTCCAGGACCACGAGGTCGATCTGCCTGCGCTGCAGGGCGGTGGCAACGTCGCTGGCTCTGCCGGCCTCGTGAACGCCCAGACCGTGGTCGCGCAGGAACCGCCCGAGCCTCACCCGGATTTCCGGGTCGTCGTCCACGATCAGGATCTGGGGTGTCGGTTCGTCTTGCGCCATTCAGGATTGGTCTCGGGGGCAGGGCCGGGGGAGCCGCCCGGCGAGGCAGGGCCGACCCTAGCGCAAAATCCCGGCGAATCCAGCGGCAAGCTGCCCGCCGAAACATTTCGCAACAAATCGCAAGCTTGCTGAAATCGCCGGCCGCCGCCGCGCGTTTAGGGTCTCTCATAAGGCGCCTTAACCAGCCGCGTGCGGCGGCCGGCGCCATCGAAGCCTCATGGTCCAGGTGTGTACATACAAATTAGAAGGATTGTCGATGTCAGGGTCAACTGTATCGCGTGCCGTGCTGCTGTGCTCGGCTGCTCTGGTGGGCTGCTTTTCACAGGGAACCGCGGCCAGGGCGGAGGACGTCAAGACGTCGCCGCAAGGCGGGAAAACAACGGCGGCGGAGTCGGAAGGCTGGGGCGGCTATGTGGCGGCCGGAGCCGTGGCGATTCCCGACTACGAGGGCTCCAAGGACTACGAGGCGGCGCCGCTGATCGCCGGCCAGGTCAGCTACGACAACTACTACATCGAGCTGCAGGGATTGGAGGTGAAGGCCAACGTCTCGCCCTGGCGCGGTATCGAATTCGGCCCGCTTGTCGGACTGCGGTCCGGCCGCGGCGACGTCGAGAACGACCGGGTCGATGCCCTGCGCGACTTCGACGATTCCGTCGAGGTGGGTGGCTTCGTCAAGCTCTCGCTGTATGAGGTGGTCCACCCGAGCGACGAACTGTCCTTCGGTATGGACGTGAAAACCGGCACCAGCAGCGATGGCAAGGGAACCGCGGTATCGTTCGGTCCGAGCTACAGCTTCTCGCCTCTGGAGCGCCTGCGTCTCGGTGTCGGCGTTTCCGCGACCTTTGCCGACGGCGACTATGCCGACACCTATTTCAGCATCGACAATGCCGATGCGGCGCGCAGCGGGCTTGCCGCCTTCGATGCCGAGGGCGGCCTCAAGGATATCGGTATTTCGCTCGATGTGGGCTATCAGCTGACCGAGCATTGGGGGGTCATGGGATTCGCCGGTTACACCCAACTCGTCGGCGATGCCGCGGACAGCCCGATCGTCGACGACGAGGGCAGCGCCGGACAGGGCATCGTCGGCGTCGGCGTTACGTATCGCTTCTGATGTCGGGTGCGCCCGCGCTTATGCCCAAGCCTATGCCCAAGCCTCTGCCCGAGCCTCTGCCCGAGGCTCTGAAGGCGTCGCTGCCCGCCGTCTCGACCGACGACTGGCTCTTCGCGGCAGCCCACGAGGTGCGCGACCGTTGCCTCTGCCAGCATCTGCGGGCAGCGGCGAAGACGGTCGAGGACCGGTTCGATGCGGCGCTGAAGCCCCTCGGCCTGACCAGCGGCGACTATTCGCTGCTGGTCATGCTGGGCCGGCCGCAGCCGCCGCGTGCCGCCGAGGTGGCGCAGTTCCTGGTAATGGACCCCGCCGCTTTAAGGGCGATGGTGGTGCCGCTGGAGCGCCGGGGCCTGCTGGCCGTCGTGCCCGGCTCGGCGGCTAGAGGTGGGGTCCGTCTGGCACTGACGACGGCCGGCTTCCTTTTGCTGGCGCAGGCCCTGCCGATCTGGCGCAGTGTCCAGGCATCGCTCGACAAGCTGTTGGCAGGGGGCGACATCGACGGCTTGCGCGGCGGCCTGCTGGCCCTGGCCTTCGGAGAGCCCTAGAGAGGCAGGGGCCGCGCGCGGGCGCTGCGCTCTGGATCAGCCTCCCACCGCGTCCGCCGCGATCTTGGCGAAGATCGTGTCCAGTTCCGCCGCCAGGTCTTTCAGGGCCTCGCCGCCGTCGGCGTAGGGCGCGAAGACATGGCTCGGCGTCTTGTAGCTGAGCGTCGCGGTGCCGTCGGGGTCTTCCGTCACGTAGAAGCGGATCGGTGCCTCGATGCCGGCGGCGGTGCTGGCCTCCAGCATGCGCACGGCGAAGTCCGGGCGGTAGACGCCGATCACCGTGTTGCCGGGGATGTCTTTGTTCAGCATCTTTTTGGCGCCGGCCGTGGCGCTGGCCCGGGCCACCAGGCCCATCTTGTTGTCGGCGATGGCCTGCTCCAGGCGGGCCACCAGGTCGGCATAACCCCGTTCAGTCTTCATCACCTGCCAACCGGGCATCGCCATCATGCCCGCCTGCGCCGGCCCCGTGGAAAAGGAGGCCGCAGCGAGAGCCGTGAGCAGAACCAGCAGGCCGAGGAAGCGGGGGATCATCGCGGGTCTCCATCGTTTGTCGTTGCAGGAAGGGTGCACAGTCTAGCTGCCAGCCGGGGCGGCTCCGGTAAACTCACAGTGAGTAAAATGCCTGTGAAATCATCGCCCAGCGGCTATGCTCGCCGGTCATGACACCAGACGATTCAGGCTCCACCACCACAGCCCCGAGAGCGGCAGAACTGGCCCCCGGGCCGGGCGCCGCCACGCGCCTGCCCGCCCCTTTCCCGTCGCCGCTGCGCTGGGGCCCGCTGGGGGCCCTGGTCATGCGGCCGTGGTACGACCGCATGGCGGTCCACGTCGTCGCCCATTGGTATCTGGTCCTGTCGCGCGCCTGGGCCGCGGCGCTGGAAAGCGAGGGCGACGAGGCGCGCTTTGCCGCCGCCCTCGGGCTGGATGCCCTGCCGAATGGCCTGTGCGGTTGGCGCCTGCGGCGCGGCCTCGCCGAGGCCACGAAGCTGGCCAAGGTCCATGCCGGCGCCGATGCCCATTGGCACGACGTCTTTTTCGGGCGTGGCTTGGGGGGCGTCACACCGTCGGACGCCGCCCTGGTGGCGGCCGAGGAGGCCCGCCGCGCCGCCTCCCACAACCTGATGGCCGCCCGGCGCCACTTCACCTGCATCCGCCGCCAGATCGCGACCGTGCGCTGGGCCTTGCCGCGGCCCGAAGACATGCCGCCGTTGGAGAGTCTCACCGGCGATGCCGGCACCTGCATCCGGTATCCCGCCGGCCCGGCGGCCTTTCCGGTGGCCCTTCCGGGGGCCCTTCCGGCGGTCGAGCAATCCCACGCGGTGCCCGGTCCCTTCGGCCGCCAGAGCTGGATCCGCTTTCCGTCGCCGGGGCTGCCGGGCGACACCGCCTGGGCCCGGGTCATCGAGCCGGAGGGCGTCGCCAATCCGCCGACGCTGATCTCGCTGCACGGCATCTGCATGGAAAGCGAGCATTGGGGCCGCGCCATGGACAGCGTCGACATCACCCCGGCCCTGGCCCTGAAGGGCCTGCGCGTCATCCTGCCGGAAGGCCCCTGGCACGGACGGCGGCGGGTGCCGGGGACCTACGGCGGCGAGCCGGCGATGGCGCAGGGGCCGCTTGGCTTCCTGAAGCTGTTCCAGGCCTGGGGCGCCGAGGTCGCGGTATTGATCGACTGGGCGCGCCGCCGGAGCAATGGCGGGGAGGGCAATAGCGGGCAGAGGGGCCCACGGATCGCCATCGGCGGCGTCAGTCTCGGCGCCCTGACCAGCCAGCTCGCCGCCGTGGCGGCCAACGAGTGGCCGGCGGCGCTGCGGCCCGATGCGCTGATGCTGGTCGCCTGCAGCGGCAGCCTGAAGGAAGTCGCCTTCGAAGGCTCGCTGGCCAACGCCCTCGGCCTGCCGGCGGAGCTGGCCGCCCAGGGCTGGCAGGAGGCCGATATCGAGCGTTACCTGCCGCTGATGGAGCCGCGCCGCGCGCCGGTCATGGCACCGGACAAGCTCGTCATGACCCTGGGCGATGCCGACGACCTGACCCCCTTCAGCGGCGGCCTCGCGCTGGCGCGCCGCTGGCAGGTGCCGCCGGCCAACCTCTTCCTGCGCCACCAGGGGCATTTCTCGGTGGCCTTCGATCTCGCCCGCCGGCCGCAGCCGCTGGACCGCCTGGTGGAGATTCTGAAGGCGGGCTAGGGCTTCTGCGCTGCCTTGGCGCCCAGCCCGGCCATCAGCAGGGACCATAGCGCATCGAAGTCACGGCCGATGTTCGGGTCTCGCCACTCGGCCTTGTGCAGCGGATTGTGGTAGCGCGTCGTTGCGTGGAACAGTGCCTCCGCCGCGCGGCGCGGATTGTCGATGGCGAACTCGCCACGCTTTACACCACTGGCGATGATCCGCGCGATCTGGGCAACCAGTTCTTCGACATGCGCCTCCACCACCTCGCGCGAGTCCATGATCATGCCGTGATAGGTGGCGAAGAGTTCCGGGTCGTCCAGGATCTTCGCGCGCTTGGTGGCGATCAGGATGTCGTACCAGCGGCGCAGGCGCTGGGGCGCCGGACCATCTTCCTCGACGATCGCGCGCAGCGGCTGGGAGACCCGGTGCAGCCAGCGTGCCGCCACGGCGTCGCGCAGCGCCGCCTTGCTGGGAAAGTGCCGGTAGATCGACCCGTGGCTGACGTCGAGCGCCCGGGCCACGTCGACCACCGTGGTCTTCGCGGGCCCGTAACGGCGGCGCCCCTGCTCCGCCGCGTCGCGGATCTGCTCTGACGTCAGAACCGAGTCATTCATCTGACAGCCATCTTTCTGCCGTCTATCTGCTGCCGCTTACCGGCTTTTCGCTGTCCAGCGTCGCCATCCCGTGCGCGGGATAGCGGTCGCCCGCCGCGGCATCCTTCGGCACCGCCCGTTCGATGGCCGCAAGGTCGTCTTTGGTCAGCGTGAGGTCAAGCGCTTCCAGCGATTCCTGAAGACGCCGGCGGTCACGGGCGCCGATCAGCGGTACGATGTCGTCGCCACGGGTCAGGACCCAGGCGGTGGCGGCCTGCGCCGCCGTCGCGTTCTTTGCTTCTGCGAGACGGGCCAGGGCGTCTGTCAGTTCCAGGTTGCGCTGCAGGTTGCCGTCCTGGAAGCGCGGGCTGAAGGCGCGGAAATCCTGCGCGCCCTTGGGACCCTGCCAGTGTCCGCTCAAAAGGCCGCGCGACAGCACGCCGTACGCGGTGACGGCGATACCGAGTTCGCGGCAGGCCGGCAGTATCTCCGTTTCGATCCCGCGCGACAGCAGCGAATACTCGATCTGCAGGTCGGCGATGGGGTGCACCGTGGCGGCGCGGCGAAGGGTTTCCGGCCCGACTTCGGAAAGGCCGATGTAGCGCACGGTGCCGGCCTCGACCAGTTCGGCAATGGCGCCGATGGTGTCTTCGATCGGCACGTTGGGATCCAGGCGTGCCGGCCGGTAGATGTCGATGTGGTCGCGGCCGAGACGCTGCAGGGAATAGCTGGCGAAGGTTTTCACCGCCGCCGGGCGGGCGGCGAAGCCGAGCCAGCCGCCGGCCGGATCGCGCAGGGCGCCGAACTTCACGCTGACCAGGGCGTTGTCGCCGCCGCGCTGCCGCAGCGCCTCGCTGATCAGCATCTCGTTGTGGCCCATACCATAGAAGTCGCCGGTATCCAGCAGGGTGACACCGGCCTCGAGGGCCATGTGGATGGTCGCGATGGCTTCCTTTCGGTCTGCCGGGCCGTATGAACCCGACATGGCCATGCAACCGAGGCCGGCGCGGGAGACGAGGGGGCCTTGGGTACCGAGTTTCACGTTCTGCATCGGGGGGCTCCTATAGGGAGGGGGGGCGCAAAAAACCCGAATTTCCGGGCTTTTCCAGGGGAAGATGCCGGATGACAGCCGGCAAGTGACCCCGGGGACGGTTTGCAGATGGCTCGCAAATAACAAAAATCAATATCTGTCAGTTGATAAAATTCGATTATTCAGCCCGGGAGCGCCGCCGGGAGGGTCTTGCGGCTCTTGCTCCGCTCCTCCGGGGCCCTATATTCCGGCCTCATGAACGGTCTTGGCATAGATAAGCCGGCGGGCGAGACCCGGGTGGTGGTGGCGATGTCGGGCGGGGTGGATTCCTCGGTCACCGCGGCGCTGCTGCATGCCCAGGGCTACGACGTGGTCGGCATCACCCTGCAGCTCTACGACCACGGCATGGCGCTGGCCAAGAAGGGCGCCTGCTGCGCCGGCCAGGACATCTACGACGCCCGCCAGGTGGCCGAGCGCCTGGGCATCCCGCACTACGTGCTGGACTACGAGAGCCGGTTCCGCGACGCGGTGATGGAGGACTTCGCCGACAGTTACCTGCGTGGCGAGACGCCGATCCCCTGCGTGAACTGCAACCAGACGGTCAAGTTCCGCGACCTGCTGGCGACCGCGCGCGATCTCGGCGCCGACTGTCTGGCGACCGGCCACTACGTTCAGCGCCGGATGGGCGCGGGCGGGGCGGAACTGCACCGCGCCGTCGACCCCAAGCGCGACCAGAGCTATTTCCTCTTCGCCACCACGGGGGAGCAGCTCGACTTCCTGCGCTTCCCGCTGGGCGGCCTGGAAAAGGACAAGGTGCGTGCGGAGGCCGAGCGTTTCGGCCTGGTCGTCGCCGACAAGCCGGACAGCCAGGACATCTGCTTCGTGCCCCAGGGCTCCTATGCGTCGGTGGTGGAAAAGCTGCGCCCCGGCGCCGCCGATCCCGGCGACATCGTGCACCTCGACGGCCGCGTCATGGGCCGCCACGACGGCATCATCCACTACACCATCGGCCAGCGCCGGGGTCTCAATATCGGTGGCGAGGCCGAGCCGCTGTTCGTCGTGCGGCTGGAGCCGGAAAGTCACCGCGTCATCGTCGGCCCCAAGGCGGCGCTGGCGCGCGACCGCGTCATCCTGCGCGGCCTCAACTGGCTGGATGCCGCGCCGCTGACGGCCGGGGGCCGCCGCATCGCGGTGAAGCTGCGCTCGGCCAGCGATCCGGCGGCGGCGACGCTCTACCCGCTGCCCGATGGCGGCGCCGAAGTGGTCCTCGACGATGCGCAGTTCGGCATCTCGCCGGGTCAGGCCGCCGTCTGCTACGACGGCGACCGGGTGCTGGGCGGCGGCTGGATCGCCGCAGCCGAAAGCCGCCTCGCGGCCTAAAGCAGCTTCGCCGCCTAAGGCAGTTTCGCCGCGGCCTTCAGAATCATCGCCTTCAACTGTTCGGCGTGGCGCGACAGTGGCGCGCCCGGCCGCTGCATGATGCCGATCTGGCGGTGTACCTTCAGGCCCGAGATCGGCTTGATGGCGACGCCCTTCAGATAGGAGCGCGTGAAGGAGTAGCGCGGCAGCACGGAGATGCCGAGGCCGGCCTCGACGAACTCCAGCGCCGAGGAGAGATTGTCGACCTCGTAGAAGTCGGTGATGCGGTGCGCGCTGTCGGAGGCGGCGACATCCAGCAGCAGGCGGTTGCCGCTGTGGCGCGAGATGGTGACGCAGGGATAGCGCGTGATGTCCGCCCAGGTGACGCTGCGCTTCTTCGCCAGGGGATGCGTCTTCGCGCAGCCGATGACGAAAGGGTCCTTGAACAGCGGCAGGAACTCGACCTCGCTCTCGGTCCCCAGCGTGAAGTTGATGGCGAACTCGGCGTCGCCGCTGCGTACCCTCTCGACCACCTCGCCGTAGCTGCCGTCGAACACGCGCAGGCGCGTGGTCGGGTTCGCGCGGTGAAAGGGGACCAGAATGGGGGCGAGAATGGTTGCGGCCATCGAGGGAATGCAACCGATCGCGAGGCGCCGGTCGTAGCGGCTGGCCGTGCCGTGCGCCTGCATGAGATAGCTGTCGAGTTCCGCAAGCAACTTGCGCGCGATCGGCAGGAACTCCTGGCCCGCCGAGGTTAGGCGGACCTGGCGCGTGGTGCGCTGGAACAGCTCGTTGCCGAGCTCCTTTTCGATTTTCTGGATGCGTTTGCTGAGCGCCGAGGCGGTAAGGTTGAGGCGCTCCGCCGAGGCGCGGAAGCTCTTGGTTTCCGCCACGGTCAGGAAGCCCTCGAGATCGGCGAAACTCCAATTCATTCCAAAAATTCCATAATCGTTGACGAATATTAGCTTGAGGGAACTATGCCTAATGGATTTCTTCTATGCCAGCTTGCAGGGCCGTCCGGCCCCCGCGCTTGACAACGATCGAGCGCCGAACCGAACCATAGAATGGGAGGACCCGATGACATTTTTGAAGCGGCTGGCCGTTGGCTGCGCGGGCGTGCTGATGATGGGAACGGCGGCTCAGGCCGACACCCTGCAGCTCAACCTGGGCGGCTCGACCCCGACCTCGACCTTTTTTCCTTACTACACCGCCATCGCCAATTCGATCAGCGAGTCCAGCGACAAGGTCCGCGTGTCGGTGCTGTCGACGGGCGGCTTCGCCAAGAACGCGGCGCTGATGAAGCAGGGCGACCTGAAGTTCGCCGGCATCTCACCGGACCTGATCGCCAGCCTGGAAGAGAGTGGCTACAAGGACATCCGGGTGCTGTGGTGGGCGCTGCCCGCGGTGCAGCTGATGACCGCGCGCAAGGACGCCCACATCGAGAACTTCGCCGACTTCGACGGCAAGTGCTTCCATCCGGGCATGAGCGGATCGTCGCAGGAAAAGAACATGATCCTGATCATCCGCAAGATGGGCTTTACGCCGAAGCTCTACCTGTCGGATTCCAAGGACGCGGTGAATGCGATCAAGGACGACAAGTGCCTTGGCCGCCAGAAGGCGATCGGCAGCGACCGGCTGGACGCCGAGTCCGAGGAGCTGAACCTGACGACGCCGCTGTGGCCGGTTGGCTGGACCGGGGAGCAGCGCGCCGAGATCAAGAAGCAGATCCCCTGGATGGACTTTGTGGAGATGCCGGCCGGGATCGTCGAGGGCGCGCCGTCGTTCTACACCCACGCCATCTGGATCGGCTTCGTCGCTTCGGCCGATCTTCCCGAAGAGGTTGCCTACGATCTGGTGAAAGGCATGGACGAGGGCATCGCCAGTCAGAAACAGGCACTGCGCGCCATCCGCGACAAGGACATCCTGCAGCAGACACTCGCGGTTTCCGCCTACCCGCTGCATGCCGGCGCGGTGCGCTATTACCGGGAAAAGGGCCTGGACGTCCCCGAGCGCCTGCTGCCGCCGGAAATGCGCTGAGGCGCTTTGCCGCCGGCTTTTCACGAGGGGCGCCGTGCCGCGGCACGGCGTCCCTTCCGACTCATCACAGGACGCCACGGCCCCGTCGACTTCGCTCGGCGTTTTCGACGGCCCCGTCCCGCAGGATCTGAAGTAAATGAACAGCGATGAGACCGTTACCGGGCAGGGCTGGGCGAAGGCCGTCTCCCGCGTGCTGGTGGCCCTGCTGCTCGGTTATGTCTGCTGGTCGGTATTCTTCGGCCAGCTTCCCAACATCCAGCACCGTGCCATCATCCTGGGCGGCTGCCTGATACTCGCCACCCTGCATTTCGTTGCCAGGCGCCGCAGCGCCGGCATGGCCCTGATCGACATCGCACTGCTGCTGGTCGCGCTGGGTGCCTGCCTCTATGCCGCTGTCGAGTACTGGAACTACATGCTGAGCATGGACGCGGCGTCGAACCTGGCACTGGGGCTGGGCGTCGGCCTCATCGTGGTGCTGATCGAATTCAGCCGCCGCATGCTGGGGCTCGCCTTTGCGATCCTCTTCGTCATCTTTGCCCTCTATACCGTCTTCGGCCACCACTTGAGCGGCAAGTTCGGTCATGGCGAGGTGCATTGGTACCTGCTGGTGGAATCGCTGTTTCTGTCCACCGACGGCATCTGGGGCACGCTGATGGACATCTTCGTGTCCATGCTGATCCTCTTCGTCGCCTTCAGCTCCGCGATGCTGGCGACTGGCGCCGCGCAGACCTTCATCACCATGGCCAAGAGCGTCGGCGGGCGCTTCCGCGGCGGCCCGGCGAAGATTGCCGTGATCGCCTCCGCGGCGATGGGCACCATCACCGGTTCCTCGGTCAGTAACGTGGCGATGACCGGCAACTTCACCATCCCCATGATGAAGCGGCTGGGCTACCGCCCGGAAGTCGCTGCCGGCATCGAGGCGACCGCGTCTTCCGGTGGGCAGATCACGCCGCCGCTTATGGGCGCCGGCCTTTTTCTCATGGCTGAGATGCTGGACGTGCCGATCACCCACATGATGCTGGTGGCGCTGGTGCCGGCGCTGCTGTTCTTCATCGGCGTTTTCTTCAGCATCCATTTCGAATCGGCGCGCCAGGGCATCGGCGCCCTGCCAAAGGAGGAGATACCGCCGTTCTCCAGCCTCGCGCCCTTCTCGGTCTGGGCGCCGGTCGCGCTGCCCTTCCTGACGCTGCTGGGGGCCATCGTCGCCGGCTATTCGGTGGGCCTCTCGGTGCTGGGCGCGCTGGCACTGCTGGTGGTCCTGCATCTCGTCAAGGCGCGCTCGCTGCGCGACCTGGCGGCGCGGTTGAAGTCTCTGATCGGCATCCTCGACCAGATGGCCATGCCGCTGGCGACCCTGGCGGTGCTGGTGGCCGTCGCCGGCCTGCTGGTCGGCACCATCAACATCGTCAACGTCGGCGCCAAGTTCTCCGACGTCGTGCTGGGTCTCGGCGAGGGTTCGCAGTTCCTCTCCATCCTGCTCGCCGCTGCGGTGGTGATGATCATGGGCATGGGCATGCCGACGACGGCCGCCTATGTGCTGGCCGCCTCGGTGATCTCGCTGTCGCTGCAGTCGGTCGGCCTTAGCGAGCTGCAGGCGCATATGTTCATCTTCTACTTCGCGACTCTCTCGGCCATCACGCCGCCGGTTTGCACCGCTGTCTTCGTTGCCGCCGGCATTGCCGAGGCGCCTTGGACCAAGGTGGCCCTGCACACCATGCGCATCGCGATCGTGAAGTACATCCTGCCCTTCGCCTTCGTGCTCCAGCCCGCCCTGCTGCTGATGGAGGGCACCGAGGCCGCGGTCTACACCTTCGTGATCGCCGCGATGGGCTGTATCGTCATCAGCGGCGGCTTCTCGGGCTACCTGCTGACGCCGCTGAACCGGCTGGAGCGCCTGCTGCTCTGCGCGGCAGGCACCGCGGCGATCCTCTGTCCGCCGCTCTATGCCGTCGCCGCCCTGGCGCTCTCGGCCGGCGTGCAGGGGCTCGCCTGGCTGCGCGGGCAGCGGCCGGCGGCGCCGAACCCGGGCGGGGGCTCCCTGTAGCCTCTTCACTCCGACAAGCTGCAACGTAGGACAAGGAAACGTTTCTATGGTCGTTGACACGATCAAGAGCATCATGGGCGGACTGAATTTCCGCCGCGTCGGCGCTGGGGGGGGGTATCTGACCCCGCAGACCGCCCGCGACCCGGAAGGTCCGCTGCTCCTCTTCGTGCACGGCGCCTTTCACGGCGCCTGGTGTTTCGCCTTCTATCTGGACTATCTGGAGCGCCAGGGCGTGGCGGCTGCGGCGGTCGACCTGCGCGGCCATGGTGCCCTGGCGGGCGAGGGGCTGGCGCCCAGCGTCGGCATGCGCGACATGGCCGCCGACGTGGTCGAGATCTGCCGCACGCTCCAGCGCCCCATCGTCGTCGCCGGGCACAGCCTGGGCGCCGGGGTCGCCGGGCTGGCGGCCGGGCAGTTCGAAACCAGGGGCACCGTGCTGCTGGCGCCGACGCCACCCAACGGCGTCGGCGGGCATCGCAGCCTGCCGGCCTTTCCCGCCAATGCGCTGGTTGCGCCACCGGACGCCGCTCAGGGCGCCAGACGGTTCTTCATCAACCACCAGCCGGACGAGGTGGCCGGACTTTGCGGCCTGCTGAACGCGGAGAGCCCCACCTGGCTGAACGACCGCCGCCTGCGCGCGGTGCCGGTCGACCGCGCCAGCATCTCCGGCCCCGCGCTCTGCATCGCCGCGGGCAAGGACGACCTGGATCTGCATCCGCATGGGCTGGACTACGCCACCGCGCGCTTCTTCGATGCCGAATACCACTTCCTACGCCGCTCGGGGCATTGCTTCATGCTGGAGGACGACTGGCAGAAAAGCGCGGAGATCGTGCTGGGCTGGTACCGCCGCGCCTTCGTCTGAACGGCATCCGCTTTCATTCTCGGCCGGCAGAAAACCCGGCGGCGAGTGGTCTGCCCGGCGGGCCGCCCGCGTGCTCGCCGGGAGGGGCCGCTTTGTGCTATGAAAGTGCTCATTCCGCCTGCGCTGGCGGACAACCATCCGACCCGTCCCGCCATCGCCCGTGGCGAAGGCCGGGCGTCTGGCGGAGGAGTCGCCATGTCTCTTGATACATTGACCGAGCAGTTGAAGACCCAGGCGGCGCTGAACCCGCCGCTGGGCTACCGCGTGATGTTCGATCTGGGCGACGACGGCGTGCTGCTGTGGGACGGCACGGTGACCCCGGCGGAGATCGCCGCCGCCGATGGGGACGCAGCCGCTGGGGACGGGGCCGCTGGGGCCGAGGCCGACACCGTGCTGCGCCTCAGCCGCGACGACTTCGCCAAGCTGCTCTCCGGCACCCTCGACCCGACGCTGGCCTACATGACCGGCAAACTGAAGATCCAGGGCTCCACCGGCGTCGCCATGAAGCTGGCGGCCATGCTGGGCGACTGAGGGGCAGGGCCCCTTTCGGCTGGCATCTCCTCTCCGTTCGTCACCCTCGGACGTGTTCCGAGCTTCCAGGGGCAACCGGCCGGGCGCCGGCCCAGGATGCCCGGGACAAGCCGGCGCCGGGCGCCTCAAGGGGAGGCCCTGGGCGGGGGAATCCCCGGCCCCTCGATGGCTGAGGGCCAGGCAGGGGCTGAACTCCGGTTTCCCATATTTTCCCCAAATTTTCCGCCGTTTTCAGCCACTTTTGCCCCGCCGGCCCCCAAGCGGCTTGACAGCCCCGGGGCCGAGGCCATATATCCCCGCCACACCCTATGGCGGGGTAGCTCAGCTGGTTAGAGCAGCGGAATCATAATCCGCGTGTCGGGGGTTCAAGTCCCTCTCCCGCTACCAATGAAAACAAGGCCTTGGCGTCAGCGCGCCAGGGCCTTGTTTATGTGGGGAGGGGGCGGGGCTAGCGCGAATAGGTATCCATGAGATCGGCAACCAGAGCGTCGTAGAGCTGTTGAGAGCCGCCGGGGACGGCTGGCTGCAGGCGGCGCACCGCGACGATCTGGGCGTCCAGGCCGGCTTCGGGGTCTGTCGGTCCTTCCGGCTGGCAGTCGAGCTGCAGGAGGGCGGCGCCCTGGTCAGCCAAGTCTCGCAGCAGGCGCGAGGTGTCCGGGTTGCCCAGCGAACGATCGGAGACAAAGGCGGCCTTCTGCAGCATCGGCTTCATGCCGAGCCCTTCGCCGAGGTCCCGCGCGCCGCGGGTGACATTGGTCTTCTTACCGTTCCCCATCATCTCGCCGTATCGCTCTATCTCCGCCTCCATCTTCAGCTTGTAGAGGGCGAGGGCCGCCGTCTTGTCGCGCTGGGTGAGTTCCGGCGACTGAACGATTGATTTGCCGAGTTCCGGCAGTAGGAAGAGTTCGGCTTTCTCGACCTGACCTTCCCATATGAGGGCCTGCATCGCCTTCCAGGTGGCGGTGAAGGGCAGGTCGGCGAAATGCCCGCGCTCGGCGCTGTGCTCGATCGCCAGCAGACAGTGGTCGTCTTCGCATGGCTTCAGGGATCGCCGCTCGTGCCCCAGCTTCAGGACGGAATTGTCAACCCACAACGCGCTCTCGTCCATTTCCTTGGCCGGCTTGTTGACGAAAGCCAAATAGCCGCCCTGCAGCCGGTTGCGCGAAGTGGAGCGCGGATCCAGTTCGTCGCGGCGCCCGAAGCGGAACTCCACCTCTTTCATATCGAAGATCCGGTAGACCCCGTCGCGCACGACCTCGGCCACCTTGAGGAAGGCAGAGAGTTGGGCTTGGCCACTCAGCGCAGCGAGGTCGCCGACCGTGTCGAAGAGGCCGCGCGACATGTCGTTGGCCGTCGCGCTGAATAGACCGACAAAGACGCCGACGTTGCTTCCGAGATAGGGCAGGGGCCCGGCGACCGTGACGTTCAGCGGTTCGATCGAGCCGCTGCCCAGGGGGGCGTCGATGACCTTGCTCACCAGGTCGTTGCCGACCACGAAGGGCAGGCTACGCTGCGCCCCATCGAAGACGACATCGGTCACGACCACGCTGAACGGAATGAGTTCACGCCACAGCACCCGCGCATCGCGCAGGTACATGGAAGAAAGCCGCAGGGTGAGGTAGCTGTCTTCGGGTTCGAAGGCCGGTTCTTCATGGCCCTCGTGAAGCACTTGGTCAGCCGGGACGCGGCCGTGGAAGTTCGGCACGGCCTGGCGCCCGAACAAACTCTCGAAGATGCCCTTGCCCATGTCCCCTCCGCTTAGTTCTGAACTTGATGAATCATCGTAGATGCCGCCCAGATGCGGTTCTCCTGGCAGCGGGCGTTCATTGCACGGCGCGCGCAGAGGAAAGCCTGCTCCAGGATCGGTCGGTCGAAGAGCAGTTCTTCGTAAAAGGCCTTCGCGTGCTCCGCAGCGAGGATGTCGTCGACATCCCAGCGGAAGCCAATGACCGTCGGCACGCCTTCGCGAGCCAACTCGAAGGCAACTTCGGCGTCGGAGCCGCGGCAACTGCTCAGGTAAGCCAAGCGTGTATCAGCTTCATCTAGCCACTGGGCGAACTGCCGGATACGCACCACCTTGGGATATTTGCCGGGGAAGACTAGTCCGCCGGGATCGTCTTCCGCCTCTGAATCAAAGAAAGAGTGGCCGGCGAAATGGACGACGTGAAATGTTGTGGGCACCTCCGGGTCGTTAGTCTTTCCGGTTAGGTGCTTCATGACAGTCTGCTCGAAACCTTCTGCCTGGTCAGCGGACCGCAAAATGTAGATCTGACCGATCGGCACCTTCGGCGCTTTGGCGTGGCTTCCCTTTTGAATCTCTTCGAAATAAACTCGCTCGTCTTTGATGTTCTTTAGTTTCTCGAAACCGCGCTTCAGATCCGGCACGAAGCCGCTGACATCCGACTCGATAAACAGAATATTGATCGGCTCTGCCGATGCGCAGCCCACCTGGAATAGAGGGGTACGAGACTGGTTAGCATTGACCTTCCGGGTGACGGGCGCGCGAAGCATGAGGAAGCCATCTTCATCCTCATACAGTGCTTCACAGGCAACGTCGTAGGTGTGACGTGACACAGAGAAACGGATGAAGAGGTTGTCGAGGTCATTCTCCAACCCCTGAATGCGGTAAAAGTCCTTAAAGAACTCAGGGCATCGGCGCAGTTCCTCGACCAGGCTGCGGCCGATTCCCTTCAGGATACTTTCCCAGCCATGTTCCAAGGTGCGCAGCGTCCGGCTCTGGGCGCAGAGGTCCTCCAGAATATTCCAGCGAACCGAGAGAGCCTTAGGCGGCGAGCAAACCAGCGCATTGGAGGTCCGGTAGCGGAAATGATACTCCTGGCGCACTTGGTCGGCGATGTTGATCTCGATCTCCGCTTGGTACTCTGGTGCGGCGTTCGAGCGCTTGCCGGCCCGGTTCAGCGCCAGCGCCTGCAGCCGGCCGATCGCGACGGTTACTGCCTCGTCCAGATTGCCTCTTTTGACGACAAGCTCACAGTTCTGCAGCCGTTGCGTTTCCTGCAGCAGTTCCCCGAAGCTGCCGGAAGCGAGGTCGCCTGCCAGGAGAATGCTCGGCAACGAAACCTCGCGGTTCTTGAGTTCGCGCAGGAGTTCGAGACCGACCGAAATGTCGAGAGGCGCCGGAGTCCGGCGGTCGTGGTAGATGTCGTTGTCGATAATCAGAAGATCGAAATTTTTCCAGCGATCCGCCGCCACCTTCTTTTGGAAGCTCTTGGCGTTGTTTACCAGCGTAGGATCTAAGTCCGTTTCGGCTTCCTCGAGGTGCTGAAACATCAGGTCTCCGATGTCCGGATCGGACGTGGCTAGCAGAACGCGCTTCAACATGTCCCTCTCCCGTCCTTCGCCATGCTCAAGTTTCCACGGTAAGCTGGATGGTGAAGTTCTCTTCACCGCTTGCCGCTTTTCGCCGTTCGTAACGGCCCTTGTGGTGCTCGACTATGAACCGCTTAATGGCGCTCTCCCCGAGGGCGACCTCGGCGCGAACCTGCTGCTCCGACTCCTCCCAGGAGTCCAGTGGCGCCTCCTCGGAGGTCTGGCCGGTCTCCGCGGCCAAGGTCAACTCTATGCTGCCTTCCGCCGGGCTGGCATGAACCTTGATCCGTTCGTCCAGAGGCTTGTTGCGCAGGAGATAGCTCAAGATAGATTCGATGACGAAGGTAAGCTCGTAGGCGTCGCCGCGAATCCGCGGCAGGCTGCCGTCTATCGACAGGTCCACCTCACGCGTGACTTTTACGCCCAGGTCATTGAGCGACTTCTTGATCAGGCGGTCCAACGGCAGGCTCGCCTTTTTTTGCTCGGCCTCGCTGTCGCCGCAGAGGGTGACCCGATCGTGCGCGACTTCGGCCCGGCTGATCTGGTGAAGAGCCTGTTCGACCAGCAGGCGTCCGGCATCGTCCTGGATCGACCGCTTCGCCCGGTTGAGAAGCGTGGCGGCGACCGACAACGGGGTGCGAGTCTGTGCTATGATTTCGCTGAGTGCTGCCGAGATAGCGCGCGAGTCCCGGCGCCACTCGATGGCCTCCATCTCCTTCAGGAAGATTACCCGGCGGCCGTACTCTTCGGGCAGAACGCTACCGCTGACCAGGGCCGAGACGCGCGATCCTTCTGAGGTCTGCAGTTCTGCCCGGCTCGGTGCGATTTGCTTTCCTCTTGACAGAACATGGCGCATTTCCTCGTCGACGATGAAGTCTGTCAGCTTTCGTGACTGGTCTTCCTTGCGGTCGAGCTTCAAGAGCGCGCAGGCGGAAGGATTCGCGAGCCGGATGCGGTCGTCTGCGTCGGTGATCACGATGCCGTCCGAGGCGACCTTGATTATCTCGTCGAGAATGATACCCCTAAAGGTGGTCTCCAGGGTGGTCTCGATGTCTTCTATGATGTGCTGTAGAGCCTTGAGGTCTTCGATGCTGAAAGCGTTTAGCCGGGCGTCTTCGAGATTGAGTAGCCAGACAGTGTCTCCCATGATCCTGATGGGCAAACAGCATTCGGACCGGGCGAGGGGGTTGCTCGCCACGTAGCTAGCGGCGTCACCTTTTTCGGCGTTGGTGTCCGGTACGTTGATTGCCTCGCCCCGCTTTAGCACTGCACCGAGGATTCCCTTGTGCAACGGCTGATGATAGCCTTCCGGCAACAGGAAGCCTTCTATGGTTCCCTGGTCTTGTGCGAGCAGCTCGAATTTCTGCTGCATATGGTTTACCTTAAAGATTGAAACGTTCTGCCAGCCGTAGAAATGCGCTAGTTCCGCGACGAGAATGTCTGCCAGGCCTTTAGTATTGGTCTGAGCACTTATCTGCTTGTTGAGAGTATGGAGGAAGTTGTGTGTTGCCCGATCGAGGTAGGCAAGTCCGGTACGGATTACGCGATCGATCGGCAGCTTTTTTAGCAGCGCTTCGTGTCCGGCGTTGTAGAAGTCCTTTTGGAAGCTCAACAAAGTGAGAACTGCGGCGACGCGGCCAGCTTCCCAGATGGGGTAGCATATGAAGGCCTTGTAGCCTTCTCTGATCAACCGATTTACTGTCGGATCGATGGCGATCTCATCAGTGCCGGGCTGCGTTTCGATGAAGGTTGATATGTCGGGATGATAGTAGGGAGCGTCAGTGCGCCCTTGTATCCAGGACCGCATTTCCGGGGAAATGGGGAACCAGAGCGTCGGCCACAGCGGTTGAGGGCGGGGATGGAAATGTGTCACCCGTGCCACCGACATATCGGAACTGTAGATTGAAATGGTGCCGAAATCGAAACTAATGACTGATTTCAGTTGTTCGAAAAGGCCGTCGAAGAGCTTGTGCGCCTTGTCATGCTCCTGAATCAGGTTTTGTATTTCTTGACCCTTCTCCTCTAGCGTAGTGTCTTCGCAGATGACAAAGACGCCGATTCTGTTGCCCAGATTGTCGTACTGTGGCGTAGCGTTGATCTTTAGTCGCACAGTCTTACCGTCGCTTCTCCGGCGATAGTGCAGCAGGTAGGTGCTACCCTTTCCCTGTTCTCGGAGCTTTAGTTGCTCCTTGATCTTGTTCTGACTCTCGGCGTCCGGGAATAGCTCAAAGATGGAGGTTCCGAGAAGTGTTTCTGCAGGCTCTCCGAAGAGTTTAACCGCGGTTGTGTTCGCGTAGGCCACGCGATGATCCAGGTCGAACTTCAAGATGCCGAGGGACGAAGCATTGTAGGCACGGTTCTCCGCTGTGATAAGAGAGGTGATGTCGACCAGAATGGCATAGGCGCCATAGTTGCGTCCGCCGACGCTGAGTTGGCCGAACTCCGCCGTCACCGGGACCGAGCGATCCCCCTCAAGCGAAACTTCCATGTGACGCAGCACCGGCGCACCGCTCTTGGGACTGCCCAAGGCGGCGGCGACGAAGTTCTCTTCGCGACCGAAATATTTCGGCAGGTAAAGTCCCCGGCAGTCGTCAATATTAAGAATTCTGTTCATTGAGGCGTTTGCCGAGACGATTCGTCCTTCGGAATCCACGTGGCAGTAGCCGCGCGCGGAGCCTTCGACGACCAGTTCGTGGATAAGGGACGTTTCCTTCAGGCATCGTGTGAACAGGCGGTCGAGCAGGGCAGTTAACGAGTGTTCGTGCGGTCTCAGAGACTTCTCGATTGACGGATCGTCGGTGGATATTACCTCCGTGATCGATTCCCTCAGGCGTGATATTTCGCAAAACAGGTCGGCGATGGTGAAGCTGGCGCTCTGAACATCTTCGACCAACACCTGCTGGATGCTATCGAGAACTTCATCGGAAACCTTGGAAGTGTCGGGCTGATTGAGGGACGTTAGGATGAGCCGGCACCACACGCTGTTCCAGTGGGAGGCCGCGACTTGCGCGAAGCCTTCTCCAGCGATCCGTTCCTGCCAGACGGAATGAATTTTCTTCAATGCACTTTCTGCTGCGGTGCTTTGCGCTATGTCGCTGCCCATATCGACCACCGTCTCTATTCTCAATAGAGGGAACCGGGCTGGCGGGTACGGGCTGGTTTCAATGCAAACGACCGGGCCCGTAAGGCAACACCGGACTGGTTCCGTTATTGATCCGAAGGAACGCGCCAAACTTTGCTGGCAATGGTGAATAGTTGAGAAAGTTACTACTTTCTCGAACCTGGCCCTGTCTGGGGCATTCGCGCGGAACTCGCTCTACCAATTCAACAGCACTTGTAGTGTTTTTGCTTGGTCGATTAGTGGGTACTACTTATGGGCGATGTTGTTTATGGTTAGTGCTCGGATGAATGGAAGGGGTTTGGTGATCGCCCGGAAATGACGACAACGCCTTGGACCAGCGTGCCAGAGCCTGTGTGAGCGTATTGGAAGTTCGGCCTAACGGCCAAGGGCCTCAGGACGGTACCTCACTCCTCACCTTCGCGGTTCGGGCCTGGTTGCCCAGGTGGAGGCAATTGATATCGGGGGGCTCAGCAAGGAGGAAGCCGTACCCCAGCGGCGTGTTCAGTGCGGCCTGGTTCTTCAGCGTACAAAGCGTCGGAAGAACCAGAAGAGGCCGAGGCCGAAGCCGGCGGGGATCACCATCACCATGATCATGTGGAGCAAATCATCGTCGCTGACATAGCCATAAGGCCGGGCGAGGAGGACGTACAACGGGACGGCCAGGACCCATGCACCGGCAAGGAAAAGTGCGACTCGCGTGGACCGATCCTGGCGCTGAAAGGAGGCGAGCATCTTAGGGCTGGTCCTGTCAGGCGATCCGGCTCCCTCGCTCTTGCCGCCCTCCGCACCTCTTGCGGGTTGTCGGGCCGCATCCATCGCCCTCCACCGCCGCGGCAAATAGAAAGCATTGATGACCCAGAAGAGTGGGTTGAGCGACCAGATTGTCAGCAGCACGAAGGCCCAGCGCTTCCTATGGAAGGCAAAATACGTGAGGAAAAAGCCAACTCCGGCGAGTAACAGCAGAAAACGGCCTTCGTCGTGATATCGCCGAGGGCTGTCGAGAATTAACAGAGACATGGCGAGAGAAATCAGCGCGAATGTCAAGCATAGATGCATAAAAGAAAAGACCGAGGCGAATATATCGTCAGCTCTTGTCTTTCCAATCCATGACGAATTATGGTACTATCCAATAAAAACCGACAATATACACCCAAATATCGAAACAACTAAGAGGCCGGGGCTAGACAACATTTAAGTCCACCCAGTTAAGGGGCTGAACAAAGTGGTATTACAATAAAATTACCGTGCATATCATCAACGCACCACCCCCGAATCGAGCGGCGTGTTCCTTGCGTAGCGGCGTCCTGCATCTGTATTCACTCCAGATCAGACCTCGCGAAGCAGTTGCTCCCCATGCGAAAATCGTCAAAGAATCGACAGCAACCGCCGGCTGAGCCTAGGGTGACGGAAAAACAACCGTGGCTCCTGCGACAGTCGCCGTGGCGCCGGAAGTTACAGGGAGGACCTTACCGATACCCATGGCCAGAAAGACCACCAAGACGCAGCAGAACGGGAATGGCGCCAACCTCGGCTTTGAGGCCCGGCTCTGGGCCGCGGCGGACAAGCTGCGCGGCAACATGGAGGCGTCCTACCACAAGCATGTCCACCTAGGTATAATGGACGCCTCCGACGCGAAATGGGCGGAGTGCCTCGACGACGGGCCGACCGATGGGCGCGTCATCCATCGGGTCGGAACTGCCTGAAAATGGATAAAGCGACCCACAACAAGATCGCCTCCTTCATTTGGGGCATCGCCGACGATGTCCTGCGCACGCTGAAGGAGATCAGTGCCGACATCCTTGCCATTGACAGGAACGCCGAAGGCCTTCTCGATGACCTCCTGCAGGTAGGTGCCAAGTGAGAGAAATTCTTGGCAAGGCCAAAACCGTGCGCGAGCTGTTAAAGGGCGTCAAATATTCAATCGACTACTACCAGCGAGAATACAAATGGCATGAGAAGCAAATCCATGAGCTGGTGGACGACCTCAGCAACAAATTTTTGGAAGAGTACGACCCGACGCACCCACGCAGCAAGGTGGCCGACTATCCGCGCTATTTTCTTGGCTCGATCATCATCAGCAAGAAGGAGAGTGTTGGCTACATCGTAGATGGACAGCAACGACTCACCAGCCTCACTTTGCTCCTAATCCTCCTCCGCAATCTGCAAAAAGAGCTTGCCGATAAGGTCAATGTGGACGAACTCATATTCTCTGAGCGCTACGGGCAGAAGTCTTTCAATCTACATGTCGATGAGCGCACGCCGGCAATGGATGCGCTCTATGAAAGCAAGCCCTTCGACGTAGCTGATCGGCCCGAGTCGGTCCAGACCCTCGTCCAACGTTATCAAGACCTGGAAACCTGTTTCCCAGAAGAACTCCGCGGCGCGGCTCTCCCATACTTCATAGACTGGCTTCTTGAGAACGTCCACTTGGTAGAGATAACCGCCTATTCGGACGATGACGCCTATACAATCTTTGAGACAATGAACGACCGTGGGCTCTCGCTCAGCCCAACCGACATGCTCAAGGGCTATCTGCTTGCCAACATCGAGGAATCCAAGCGAACAGCCGCCAATGCCCGCTGGCGTGATCGCATCCGCCAACTAAATGACGCAGGCAAAGAGGTCGAGGCTGACTGCTTCAAGGCATGGCTCCGCAGCCAGCACTCGACGAAGATTCGTGAGCGCAAGAAAGGCGCCAAACCGGAGGACTTCGACCGTATCGGAACCGAGTTTCACCGCTGGCTTCGCGATGCGGCCACAATGGTGGGTCTCAAGCAGAGCGACGATTTCTATCGATTTATAGACCGCGACTTCGACTTTTATAGTCGCCAATACCTACGCCTCGTTGAGGCCGCGCAGAAGCCGGTAACAGGCCTGGAGCATGTACTTTATAACGCCCAGCACGGTTTCACTTTACAGTACATGCTTCTGCTCGCGCCGCTGCAGCCCGATGATAGCGAGCTGATAGTCATTCGGAAGATCGGCTTGGTTGCGCAGTTCCTCGACATTTTGCTCACCTGGCGGCTGTGGAATTTTCGCACCATCGCCTATTCAACCATGCAGTACGCAATGTTCGTGGTGATGCGAGACATTCGCGGCCTTGCGCCCGATGCCCTCGCCCACAAGCTGCACGAATTTCTCGTGAAAGAAGACGAAACCTTCGCCAGCAATGACCGATTGTACATGCACCAACAGAACCGGCGCCCGTTGCACCGCATTCTCGCCCGCCTGACCGACTACGTGGAGACGCAGTCGGGCCAACCATCTCGCTACCTCGACTACGTGAGCGAGGGAAAGACGCGCTACGAGGTGGAGCACATCTGGGCCGATCACCCAGAGCGCCACGCTGCCGAGTTCAGCCATCCGGCCGACTTCGCTGAGCACCGAAACCGCATAGGTGGCCTGCTGCTTCTACCCAAGAGCTTCAATGCCAGCTACGGCGATCTCACTTATGGCGACAAGCTCCCGCACTACAACAGCCAGAACCTGCTGGCCCGCTCGCTCCACCCGCAGTGTTACGAACGCAACCCTGGCTTTCTTCGATTTAAGGATCAGAGCGGGCTGCCGTTTGAGCCCTACACTGAGTTCAACAAGGATGAACTCGAAAAGCGCGGCGAATTGTACCGTCAAGTTGCAGAGCGCATTTGGAATCCGGCTGACCTGCTGAAGGAAAAGTAGACATGATCGCAGGTCTCCAACCCAACCCGAAGACTGGTGAGAACCAACGAAAGATCATCGCGCAGGATTACGGCATGCGCGACGACAGCATCGCAATCCCCGTCAGGCGGGCGCTGGTTTGCTACTGCCGAAAACGGTTGCGTTCTGGAGGCTGCCCGCCGCTCAGTGCTCGCCTTCGGCGGCGGCGTGCTTCAGGGCGTGGAGTTGGCGGTCTCGCGTGAACGGCTTTTCCGAAGCCGCCCATGGCCCTTGCGCTGAGGGAAGGGGGCCTTAGCTTGCCGATGTACCGCTCTCGGCCGTCAAAGGCTTATGAAATGTTCGCGGGCGGTCCAGCAACCTGTGACATTCAGCGCAGGGTGATGGTACAACCCTTGTTGCGATAGCGCGCAGCAGGAATCAGAACTGATAGCGCACGCCGAACATTACTTCGTGCGCCATCGGATCAAACCGTTCTTCCCGCGCAAGCGTAGCAGTGCCGCCGGCGAATCGAGAGTTTTGCCGCCGCGTGCTTCGCCTATATTGATGAAGCGGTAAGACAGGTCGAGCCGCCAGACAACGAGCGTGTCACCCGCTGTCATTTTTCGGAAGGCTTTGGCCAAGCCGGGCCGTTCGAAGTTGGCCTTTCCTGCCTATGCATTGGGCATCCTTGGACGCTGCCGGATCATTGAATATGTCCCGACTTAGAAACAAAATCAGAATGGCAGGGACACGCTGATCTCGATCTTGCTGCTACCTATATTTCTATCAACGTCATCATCATTGGCGACAGACATCATATGGCTAAGCGCAAGCGAGCTGGTAAGTCGGCCGATATCGAAACCAAACCCGGCGCGGATACGCTGATTGCCGTATTCGTTGAGATTGCTGCTGAAGAACGGGGTGATAATCCCAAGCGATCGGCCGTCATCCCCTGTCAGGTCAAACCCATAAGTCACCGTTCCACCGATGGTATATTCGGTGTAATCGGCGCGCCCTGCAAGATAGCTGCCTTCAAGGGCAGCATTCAGCCCCGTGACGCTATCAGACAGCCGCACCCCACCCCCGATATCGAACGCCGTTTTGTCATGGTTGATTTCATCGGTGAAATCATGAATCACGCCGGCCCCAAGGAATGGTGTGATCACTAAGCTCTTGCTTGGGGCGAAGTCATAGGCGGCTTCGAGTGCAGGTTTGATCTGGCGGGTGTTTGACTGAACGGCGGCATTGTTTGTGCCATCGCTTTCGGTGTAGCCATCCACGGTCTTGCCCATGGCGATAAAGGCCAATGACGGGGTGAGGGATAGGGGAAGTGTTTCAACAGGGCGAATGCGATAGGACGTGGTTAGCGCAGCGTACCACATGTCGGACTCTGTGGTGCCTGATACGGCATCGTCATCGCGCTTCACATCGATGTCACCTATGCCATACCCAGCTTCAGCAACGATGGTCAGATCGGGCAGCGGGCGATAGATGGCATAGGGTGAAACCACCCAGCCGTCTTCCTGATAGCTGCCATTGTTAAATGGTGTCGTCAGGTCGGTATCGTTGTAGCCAAGTGACAGGCCAGCGATCAGCGTATCAGAAAAGCGGTAATCCATCCCGACATTATAGCCCCAGACATCACCATGATAGCGGCTGTCCGTACCACCGCTGACATAGTCATTATCAACCGAGGTAAAGGCGCCGTGCCCCCATACTGTATAGGGCGCGGTAGTGGCAAAAGCGGATCTGCCGTCAATGCCGCTGGCACCGCCGCCATCTTCCTGACCTGCCAGGCCAAGGCCCAGCAAGGGCATGCCGGTGGAGCTATCGAAGCTGCCCATCATGGCGATCCGGCGCAGCGCATCATGCTGATCACTGGTGCCCTTGCGATGATCATCATAAAAAGCGGTGTCTGCCTGTCTGTTACGATGGGCAGCGGTTTGGCGCAGTGAACTGGTTAATCTTGGCGCCGTGTCCGTATTGGGATTGTTGGCGCCGCTGATAACAGATGTCGCGCGCGATTTAATATTCTGCTGAATGACCCTGGCCTGGGATCGCGATACGGCATTGATAACCGCGGAGGTGGTGCTGGCGGAAGATGTTGCCGGTGGGGATCCGGCGACGCAGACCGCCTCTAAGGCATAGGTCGCGCCGAGGGCCTTTATGAAAAGCTTGCCGTCTGTCGTATCGGCCGGGATTTGGATGGAGAGGGTAACTGTATCGCCGATAATGGTGCTGCCTGGTGTGGCGGATCGTGAATTGGCGGGGTTTATATTATCCGTATAGGTATAGGTATAGGGGTTTGGCGATGCACCGCTTAGGTGTGTGAAGGTGATCTTGGCAACCTCCCGCGCGCTAAAAGGGCTATTTACAAGTATGCCGTCGTCGGTACCACTAAAATTCCAGAAATTGCAACCGCCGCTCAATGCGAAGGCACTGTTGGAAAAGGGCAGTGACAGCCCCGTTAGGGCCAGCGCACATACCCAATATTTAAAAGCAAGTTTGTCGTATGCGATAGGGATAGAAGCCTGATGCCTTGATGCGAAAAAATTGCTGATACACTTTAATTTTATCATAGGGTCCCGTCGGAATGCCGCGGTTACATCGCTGTGGTTGAAAGTGTTCTGAGGTTGGAGGTCTCAAAACTTCCATCCCGCTGGTCGTTTACCGGCGTATTGGCTATGCCGTCGGCATCTGCATAGCCCGCTGCCTCTGTCAGGTGGCGTCGGTAGGATAGGGTGAGGTCTGTGCGCAAATAACGGTTCAGTTCCAGACCCGCGCCTGTCTGAAATCTCGCCCCTTTTTCGGCGAGATATCGAGGGTGTCGCGTTCGGGGACGACTTCGATCCGAACGGCATCGCCGTCGTCGACCGGGATGGAGTATCCCAGGTCGGCCCGCAGATGGGGGATGAACTGCCAGCCGTCCTCTGCGTGGGCCTGGTTGAAGGCCAGCGGAGAAACGGCCCGGGACAGAACGAATACGGCACCCTTGGTACGATGCATCCCGATCAACGGAAACCTCATGAATTTGATGTCGCTAAAGCAACAGCAACAGAGTGCAGGCTAATCATTTAAGATTATCCTTATGACTTCATGAGGTTACGCTAGTGGAAACATCAATTGAATTAGGCTGCGGTCAGCGGTGCTTTTGCGCTGACCGCGTAGTTATTGTGATTGCATGCGACTGTTGACTGACGCATTGCGCCGCCGCTGAAACGGCTATGTTCTTCCGCTCCTCTGAAGAAGTGGCCCGCCGCTCAGTCTTCGCCCTCGGCGGTGGCGTGCTTCAGGGCGTGGAGCTGGCGCTGGCGTTCGCGGTAGCGCGTGAACTGCTGGTCAGCCAGCACGCCGATCAGAATGACGGCGCCGGTGACGGCGAAGTTCAGCGAGCTGGGGATGCCCAGCAGGTTCACCAGGTTCTGCAGCATCTGCAGCAGCACCACGCCCAGCACCACGCCGACCACGGAGCCCTCGCCGCCGCGCAGGGAGAAGCCGCCCAGCACCGCCGCGGCGATGCCGTAGAGCTCGTAGAAATTGCCGTGCGAGGCGGGCGAGATCGAGCGGGTGTACATGGCGAAGAACACCGCCGAGAGGGCGGTCAGCACGGCACAGATGACATAGGCCAGGGTGATGACCCGCGCGGTGCGGATGCCGGAAAAGCGGGCGGCCTCCTCGTTCTTGCCGACGGCGAAGAGATGGCGCCCGAAGACCGAGCGGTGCAGCACCACCCAGGCGATCACGGCGACCACGGCGAAGGCAATGATGGAGTGCGGCACGCCGGCGCTGCGCCCGGAGAACACCCATTCCAGGCTGGGGAAGCTGGCACCGAAGGTGAAGCCGGCGGTCGCGTCGCTGGTATAGAAGCGGGCGATGCCGCGGTAGACCAGCAGGCCGCAGAGGGTGACCACGAAGGGCTGCATGCGCATGCGGGTGACCAGAAAACCGTGCAGCGTGCCGATCGCGGCACCGAGCAACAGGGTGATGGCCAGCGCGGCCGGCCAGGGCACGCCGAGGTTCACCACCATGTCGACGAAGATGACCCCCAGCAGGGCGATGACCGAGCCGACCGACAGCTCGATGCCCGCGGTCACGATGACGAAGGCCTCGGCGATGGAGAACAGGCCGAACAGCCCGATGAGGTTCGCGGTGTTGGCGATGTTGATCGGCGACAGGAAGCGCGGATTGATCGCGGCGCCCACCGCGCCGACCACCAGGATAAGGACCAGAAGCCCCAGATCTTTTTTCTGCATGAGCAGCCGATCGCGAGGGTGAGGACGTTGTGTTCGGAAAACTCGGGCGGCTCCAGCACGCCGGCAATGCGGCCCCGGCACATCACGGCGATGCGGTCGGACACCGAGATCACTTCTTCCATGTCGCTGGAGATCATCAGGATGGCCACGCCGCGTTCGGTGAGCCGCCGCATGAGGGCGTAGATTTCGGCCTTCGAGCCGACGTCGATGCCGCGGGTCGGCTCGTCGAAGATCATCACCCGCGGCTCCAGCGCCAGCCACTTGCCCAGCGCCACCTTCTGCTGGTTGCCGCCGGACAGCTCCGCCGTGGCGCGGGCGACGTCGGCGACCTTGATGTTCAGGCGGTCGCGCTGTTCGCCGGCACGCCGGGCCTCGCGGCGGCGGTCGACAAAGCCGTTGCGGCTGACCGCGCCGAGATCGGCAAGGCAGATGTTGGCGCTGACCGGGAAGTCGAGGATGAGGCCCTGCAGCTTGCGGTCCTCGGGGATGAGGCAGAGCCCGGCGGCGATGGCCTCGCGCGGCGTGTGGCCCGCCAGGGTCCGGCCGCCGACGCGGATGTCGCCGGCCGCCGCGGTGTCGATGCCGAAGACCGCGCGGGCCAGTTCGCTGCGCCCGGCGCCCACCAGGCCGGCCAGCCCGACGATCTCGCCCGCCCGCACCGTGAGGCAGGCGTTGCTGCCGGGGTAGGCATGGGTCCGCAGGTTCGCGACCTCCAGGGCCGCAGGGGGATCGGCCGCACCGCTATCGTCACCGCTACCGGCTTCACCTGTGGCCCTGGCTTGCAGGTTGCGCCCGATCATCAGGCGGATCATGGCGTCGTGACTGATTGCGCTGCGGTCCAGGCGACCGGCATTGCGGCCGTCGCGCAGCACCACCACCCGGTCGGCGCAGCGCTGGACCTCCGACAGGCGGTGGGAGATGAACAGCACGGCGACGCCCTGGGCCTTCAGGTCGGCGATGATCTTCAGCAGCCGGTTGGTTTCCGACAGGGTCAGGCTGGAGGTCGGCTCGTCCATGATGACCAGCCGCGCCTTCATCGACAGCGCCTTGGCGATCTCCAGCATCTGCTGCTCGGCGATGGAGAGGTCGGCCACCCGGTCGGACGGGCGGAAGCGGGCACCGATGCGCGCGAGGATCGGCTGGGCGGCGCGCGCCATCGCCGCCTCGTCGACGAGGCCGAGCCAGCCGCTGCGGATCTCGCGGCCCAGCAGCATGTTGGCGGCGACCGACAGGTTGTCGAAGAGGTTCAGTTCCTGATGCACGAAGGCGATGCCATGGCGGAAGGACTGTTGCACCGTCAGGCCGTCGACCGTCTCGCCGGAAATTTCAATGGTGCCGGAGGTGGGGGCGATGACGCCGCCCAGCACCTTCATCAGGGTCGACTTGCCGGCCCCGTTCTCGCCGATCAGGCCAACCACTTCGCCGGCGCCGATGCCCAGCGACACGTCGTCCAGGGCAACGACGCCCGGATAGACCTTGGTGATATGGCGCAGCTGCAGGTCGAAGCCGGTGGCGGCGGTGACGGGCTCGGCGAGGGAGGGCTCGGCGTTCATGGGGCAGTTGTCATGGGGGCACTTGTCCTGCGATGCGGGCTCCCCGCCCGGGACTCACGGCGGTGCCGGCGGCCGCGCGACCGCCGGCACAGCTTGCGTGAGGTCCTGAAGAAGATCAGCCGCTGATGCGCTTCTTCAGTTCCATCTCAAAGCTGTCGACATTGCCTTTGTCGATGACCTTGGTCGGCACGATCATCAGGCCGTCGGCCGGGATCAGCGACTTGTCGCCCTCCAGGTACTTGGCCATCTGCTTCATGCCCTGGTAGCCCCACTGGTAGGGGTCCTGCACGACGGTGCCGGCGAAGGAGCCTTCGCGGACGGCGCCCAGGGTGACCGGATCTTCGTCGAAGGCGATGACGGTGATGTCGCCCAGCTTGTCGGAGGCCTGCAGTGCCTCATAGATCTTCGGCGGATTGTAGGAGTAGAAGCCGACCATGCAGTCGATTTCCGGATTGGCCGCCAGCACGTCGTCCACGTTGCTGCGCGCCCGGGCGAAGTCCACGTCGTCACCGCGCACGTCGACCAGTTCGATCCCGCTTCCGGCAACGGCCTGGCGGAAGCCGGCGATGCGCGCCACCGCGTTGTCGGCGCCCAGGAAGCCGACGAAGCCCATGCACTTGCCGCCGTTCGGCAGCGCTTCCTTGGCGATCTCACCGGCCTGGATGCCGGCCTGGGTGTTCGACGACCCGAGGTAGGCGATGCGCTTGCTGTTCGGTGCGTCGCTGTCGGTGGTGAACAGGGGGACCTGTGAGGCGACGCGGTTGAAGGCGTCGGTCGAGGTCTTCGGGTCGACCGAAGAGATCATGATCGCGTCGGTGCCGGCGGCGACCAGATCGTCCATCAGGGCGTTCTGCAGCGCTGCGGTGCCCTGGGCCGGGTAGCGGAACTGCAGGTCGTAGCCGGGCAGTTCCTTCTGGGCATCGTTGACTCCTGCTTCGGCCAGCTTCCAGAAGTCCGAGGCGGCGTTGACGATGAAAACGAGGGTGGGTTTTTCCTGCGCCGCCGCGCTGGTCGTCAGGGCGCTGCCTGAAAGGAGCGTGGTGGTGAAAAGGCCGGCGCAGAGCGCAAGGCCGGCGGCCTGTAAGAGTCTCATGCTTTCCTCCCAATGTCTGGACGCCGGATTATGTGGGGGCGCAGCAGTTTGGCGGCCCCGCCGGCTGTCCGGTTTATCGAGCACTCAAACGTACGACTTGGGCAGGGGCGGCCGGGTACCCCTGTGACGGGTGTATTTCATTGTTCCCGGCGCATAGGTGGCAACTATACGAATACCGATAAGGTAGCGCTATCATTTTTTGAGGGTGCCGGGGCCGTCACGGCAGGCGCGGGATCACCCGCCGGTCTTGATCGTCCAGGCGTCCAGGTTGCGGTCCTGGCCCAGCAGCGCGAGGCCCGAGGCGACGGAGAGCAGTTCGTCGCCGGATTCCAGCTTGTCGGC
>JBHJIR010000007.1:0-40599 GCA_050043265.1 Kiloniellaceae bacterium | reverse complement strand
GGCGACCTGCGTTACGTCGAACCCGGGGCGGCGGCGCCGCGGGCGCCGTCGCAGAGCGCCGCCCTTGCGCTGGCCGCCTATCCCGGCACCCTGAAGGCCTACAACCCTCCGGCGGCGCCCGACCGCACGGCGGAGGTGAAGATCGCCGGGGCCGACGGCGTGAAGAACGTCGTCTACGTCAATCCCTACAGCGGCGCGGTCCTGGGCAGCGCCTGGGATGCCGGCTTTCCCGGGTCGACCCTGATGTGGACCGTGCGCAAGCTGCACAGCCTGGAATACGTCGGCTGGTGGGGTAACCGCATCATCGAATGCGTCGCCGGCTGGGCGGTGCTGCTGACGGTCACCGGGCTCTATCTCTGGTGGCCGCGCGGGCGCCGGGTCGGCGTGCTGCGGCCGCGGCGCACCACGGGCCGCCCGCTGTGGCGCGACCTCCACGCCGTCACCGGGCTCTACACCGCCGGCTTCATCCTCTTCCTGGCGATGACCGGGCTGCCGTGGTCCGGCTTCTGGGGCAAGCAGTTCTACGACCTGTCCTATGCCGCCGGCATCGGCATGCCCGACGGCTACTGGGACAGCTATCCGACCTCCACGGTGCTGACCGGCGAGGCGCTGGAGCGCGCGCCCTGGATTCTGGAGAACCAGCCGCTTCCGCTGTCCGGTGCCGCCGAAGGCATTCCCGTCGGGCTCGATGCCGTGGTGCGCACGGTCGAGGGCATGGGCATTCATCCGGGCTACGCTCTGGCCATGCCCGGCGGCCCCCAGGGAGTCTTCACCGCCTCGGTCTATCCCGACGACATCACTTATGAACGGGTGATCCATCTGGACCAGTACACCGGCGCGGTTCTGTTCGACATGAGCCTTGCCGACCTCGGCGCCCTCGGCCGCGCGGCGGAATGGGGCATCAGCGTGCACATGGGCCAGGAATTCGGCCTGGCGAACCAGATCCTGCTGCTGCTGGCCTGCCTCGCCATCGTGCTGATGGCCGTCTCCGCCGCCGTCATGTGGTGGAAGCGGCGGCCCGCCGGGTCGCTCGGCGCGCCCAGCCTGCCGTCCGACTGGCGCCTGCCGCGCACGGTGCTGGTGATCGCCATCGCCGCGGGACTCTTCTTTCCCCTGGTCGGCCTCTCGCTGCTCGTCGCGCTGGCCATGGAGCTCACGCTCGCGGCAACGCGGCGGCTCAGGACGGCCTGACGGCCTACCCGCCCGGTTGTTTTAGAATGGCCGGGCGGGGTCCCGTCAGAACTTAGTCGCTGTTGGGCACGGGACGCTGCGGCGGCCCGTCGTAGCGCCACAGGCGCTCGCGCGGGATCGGCCCCTTGTTGCGCAGGCCCGACTGGGACTCCTCCCAGGCATGGGCCAGAATGCCGACCGAACGCGACAGGCAGAACAGGCCGCGCGCCAGCGGCGCCGGAAAGCCCAGTTCCGCATAGATCACCGCCGTGGCGCCGTCGATGTTCATCGGAATGCGCTTGCCCTTGCGGGCCGCCAGCGTGTCCTCCAGGCAGCGCCCGATGGCGGCGTAGTGCCCGTCGACCGCGCCCTTGGCCGCGTAGACATCCACCATCTCCAGCAGGCGCGGCACCCGGGGGTCGATGGGATGAAAGCGGTGGCCGAAGCCGGGCAGGAACCTGCCGCCGCCGGCGGTGAAGGTGTCCAGCTCCGCCGCCACAGCGTCTTCCAGGCCCGCGTCTTCCAAACTGGCGCCCTCTTCGATGCGCCCGGCGATGGCGCGGTAGATTTCCATCGCCTGCTCGCCGGCACCGCCGTGCACGTCGCCCAGCACGTTGACCGCCGAGGCCATGGCGTTGTTCAGCCCGACGCCGCAGGTCGCCGCCATGCGCGCGATGGCGATGGAGGGCGCCTGGGGGCCGTGGTCGACGGCGGACATCAGCGCGATGTCCAGCAGCGCCGCCTGGTCCTTGCCCGGCAGCTCGCCGCGCAGCAGCAGCCAGATCATCTGCGCGAAGGAAACATTGCCGATCAGCTCCTGGATCGGATAGCCGCGGTAGCGGATGCCGCCGGGCTCCATCTCGATGATCTCGGTGGCCCACCACGCCGCATCCTGGGCGACGTCGGCGGCCACGGTCGGATCGTTCTTCTGGTCGCTCATATCGCTTTCTCCGTGGCGAGGTGGGCGATCTCTGCAGGGCTGTAGCCCAGTTCGGCAAGCAGGCTCTCGGTGTCCTGGCCCAGCCGGGGCGGCGGCGCGTCCACCTTCGGCGGCTGGCCGTCGATCTTGAAGCCGGTGCGCAGCAGCCGGACGTCGCGGCCGACGCCAGGCACGTTCTTGATGGCGCCGATCATGCCGCGGTCGCGGACCTGCGGCGCGGCCAGCGCCTCGGGCACGCTCAGCACCCGGCCCGCCGGCACCCCGGCGGCGTTCAGCAGCGTCTCCCATTCCGCCGCGCTGCGGGCCGCCAAGGCGGATTCCAGTTCGGCCTTCAATGCGGCGCGGTGGTCCAGGCGATCCTGCCGCGCCACAAAGCGCGGGTCCTTGGCGAGCTCAGGCCGCGCGACCACGCGGCAGGCCGCTTCGAACTGCTCCTGCTTGTTGGCGGCGATGTTCAGCAGGCCGTCGCCGGTGCGGAAGGTGCCCGACGGGCTGGCGGTGAAGTTCTCGTTGCCCAGGGGCGCCGGGTCCTTGCCGGCCACCAGGTAGTTGGAGACCACCCAGCCCATGGTCGCCATGGTCGCCTCCAGCATCGACACGTCGAGGAAGGTCGCCTCGCTCTTGTCTTTTCTCGCGAGGGCGCCGGCGATGGCGAAGGCCGCGGTCATGCCGCCGATGGTGTCGGCAATCGGCGAGCCGACCCGGTAGGGCGCGGTCTGCGCGTCGCCGGTGATCGACATGACGCCGCTCAGGCCCTGGATGATCTGGTCGTAGGCCGGCAGGTCGCGCGCCGGGCCGTCCTGGCCGAAGCCGGAGATCGCGCAGTAGATCAGCCCGGGCCGTGTTTTCTTCAGCACCTCGAAGCCGACGCCCAGGCGGTCCATCACCCCGGGGCGGAAATTCTCCACCACCACCTCGGCGGTGGCGACCAGCTTCAGGAAGGCGTCTTTGCCGGCGGGACTCTTCAGGTTGAGGGTGATCGATCGCTTGCCCGGGTTCTGCGCCAGGAAGGACACCCCCATGCCCCTGGCGTTCAGCTCCGCGTCGGCGCCGAGCTGGCGGGCGAGGTCGCCGCTGCCCGGCACCTCCACCTTGATGACGTCGGCGCCCAGGTGGGCCAGCTGGTGGCAGCAGAAGGGTCCGGCCAGCACGTTGGTCAGGTCGAGGACGCGCAGGCCCTCCAGAAAGGCGACCATGAAATTCCGGCTCCTTTTTTCACGAGGCTTCGTTCTTGGCCTCAGGCTGCGGCTGTGTTCTGTTGGACGCAACGCAAAACCGGCAGAACGCCTCTAATCGTTCTGTCTGACGGAATTTTTGGAGCGAATCATGGCCGAAGACCGGGTCGCGGCGGTGGAGCGGGCGCTCAGCCTGCTGAACTGCTTTGCCGACGGCACGCCGCAGCTCAGCCTCGCCGACCTGGCCGCGCGCACCGGCTACTACAAGTCGACGATCCTGCGTCTCGCCGCCTCGCTGGAGCGCTTCGGCTATCTGGTCCGCGCCGGCAACGGCGCCTGGCGCCTGGGCCCGGCGCCGGCCCGGCTCGCCGCGCTGACCGCCGGGCGCGGCGACCACGGCGAAATTTTACGCAAGGCTTTGAAGGACTTGCGCGATGCATCGTCGCACACCGCGTCGTTCTACCTGCGCCAGGGCGACGCGCGGATCTGCCGCTACCGGGTGAACTCCCAGCGCGAGATCCGCCACCACCTGGAGGAGGGCGCCCGCCTGCCGCTGGCCCTGGGCGCGGCCGGCAAGCTGCTGCTCGCCTACACCGAAAAAAACCCTGAAAAAGCTGGCGAAAACATCCGCCGCGACGGCTTCGCCGTGTCCCAGGGCGAGCGCGACCCCCACATCGCCGCCGTCGCCGTGCCGCTGTTCGATTCCGGCGGCGCGTTCCTCGGTGCGCTCTGCCTGTCCGGCCTCGCCGCCCAGTTCACCGCCGGGCAGAAGGAGCGCTGCCGCGACCTGCTGCAGGCTGCGGCCGCGGCCCTGCAGCCGCAGCTCCTCTAGAAAACCAAAATAACTTTGTACACAAAACAAAAGTTTTTGATGGCTGTACGCGATCAATAGATGCCGTGTTTTGTAGCGTCTGGCATGGGAAACACAGCATGTTGGCGCCGTGTCAGCCGGTTATACATCGATTGACAGAAACTCTTTATCTTGCATACTAAACAAAAATAAAGACGGACTCGTTTGATCAGGGAGAGTTCGATTGGTGGGGTGTTATCTCCGCCCGCAAGGGCTTGACGATGCCGTGGCCGCTCTGGCCGACGGCCGCTACACGGTCCTCGCCGGAGGCACCGATTTCTATCCCGCGCGCGTCAACCGCGGCCCGGGTCTCCACAGCGACGACAACATCCTCGACATCACCGCCCTTGCCGGGCTGCGCGGCATCGACGAAACCGACGACGGGTTCCGCCTCGGTGCGCTGACCACCTGGACCGATGTGCTGCGCCAGCCGCTGCCGCCGGTTTTCGCGGCGCTGAAGCAGGCGGCGCGCGAAGTCGGCGGCATGCAGATCCAGAACGCCGGCACGCTCGCCGGCAACCTCTGCAACGCCTCGCCGGCCGCCGACGGCGTGCCGCCGCTGCTGGCGATGGACGCGGCGGTCGAGCTGACCTCGCGCGGCGGCAGCCGCCGCCTGGCGCTGGACGATTTCATTCTCGGCAATCGCAAGACCGCCAAGCGGCCCGACGAACTGGTCACCGCGCTCTACCTGCCCAAGCCCTCGCCGCGGGCGCGCAGCGTGTTCCTGAAGCTGGGCGCGCGCAAATACCTGGTGATCTCCATCGTCATGGTGGCCCTGCTGGTCGATCTGGACGACGACGGCACCGTCGCCAAGGCGCGGGTCGCCGTCGGCTCCTGTGCCGCCAAGGCGCTGCGCCTGCCGGCGGTGGAAGCGGCGCTGACCGGCCAAGCCTTCGACGCCGACCTGCTGCCGCGCATCGGCGAGGAGCAGTTCGATCCGCTGACGCCCATCGACGACATTCGCGGCTCCGCCGGCTTCCGGCGCGAGGCCGCCGTCACGCTGGTCCGGCGCAGCCTGGACGCGCTGCTGCGCCAGGAAGGGGCCTGATGGATACGGTTCTGGAAAACGCGGCCGTGACGGAGCCCGCGCAGGGCGCCCGGCAGATCGCCTTCACCCTCAACGGCCGGGCGGTGACGCTGTCGGCCGATCCGCTGGAGCGCCTCAGCGACGCGTTGCGCCACAGCCTGGGCCTGACCGGCACCAAGGTCGGCTGCAATGCCGGCGACTGCGGCGCCTGCACGGTGCTGGTCGACGGCGAGCAGGTCTGCGCCTGCCTGATGGCCTGCGCCCAGGCCGACGGGCGCGACGTCACGACCGTTGAGGGTCTTTCGGGCGACCCCGATACACGGCGCCTGCAGCAATCCTTTCTCGATCACGGCGCTGCCCAGTGCGGCATCTGTACGCCGGGCATGCTGATGGCGGCGACGTCGCTGCTGAAGCGCGTTGCCGCCCCGAGCAAGGCGCAGGTGCAGGATGCCCTCGGCGGCGTGCTGTGCCGCTGCACCGGCTATCAGAAGATCGTCGAGGCGGTCTGCGCCGCGGCGCAAGGCAGCGCGGCGGTGCCGCTGGGAGATCCCGACGTGGGCGCCGCCGTGGGCGCGCGCTTCACCAAGACCGACGGCCTGGCCAAGGTGACCGGCGGCGAACTCTACGGTGCCGATACCGCGCCCGAGGGTGCGCTGTGGCTGCGCGTCATCCGTGCGCCTCACCCCCGCGCCCGCTTTTCCGTCGGCGATCTCGACGCGGTGGTGGCGGCGACGCCGGGGCTGGAAAAAATCCTCACCGCCGCCGATGTGCCGGGCAACAAATGCTTCGGCGTCTATCCCCACATCAAGGATCAGCCGGTGCTGGCCGACGGCGTGGTGCGTTATCGCGGCGAGGCGGTGCTGGCGCTGGTCGGCACGCGCCGGGCGATCTGGTCGGTGACGGAGAACGACCTGCCGATCACCTGGGCGCCCGAGGACGCCATTACCGACTTCTGCCGCGACGACGGGCCTCTGGTCCAGCAGGACAAGGAGAGCAACGTCCTGGCGCGCGGCTTCGTGAACAAGGGCGATGCCGAGGCGGCGCTGGCGGCCAGCCCCCTGACGGCACAGGCGCAGAGCGCCACGCCCTTCATCGAGCACGCCTACATCGAGCCGGAAGCCGGCTATGCCGAGCGCAAGGACGATGGCCTGGAAATCTGGGTGACGACGCAGGCGCCCTACATGGACCGCGACGAGACGGCGCTGGTCATGGGCCTGGACAAGGAAAAGGTGCGCATCGTGCCCTCGGCCTGCGGCGGCGGCTTCGGCGGCAAGCTGGATATCTCGCTGCATCCGCTGATCGCGCTGGCGGCCTGGCTGCTGGACCGCCCGGTGCGCTGCGAATATACCCGGCCGGAATCCATGGCCTCGACCACCAAGCGCCACGCCTCGCGGGTTTCCGCGCGGGCCGGCTGCGACGCCGACGGCAAGCTGACCGCCCTGGTGTTCGACGGCGACTTCGACACCGGCGCCTATGCTTCCTGGGGACCGACGGTGGCCGACCGCGTGCCGGTGCACTGCAGCGGCCCCTACAAGGTGCCCCATGTGCTGGCGCGCTCGGCCGGGCGCTTCACCAACGCGCCGCCGGCCGGTGCCTTCCGCGGCTTCGGCGTGCCGCAGTCGGCGCTGGTGCACGAGGCGCTGATGGACGATCTCGCCGCGCAGATCGGCATGGATCCTTTGGAGTTCCGCGCCGTGAACGCCATCCGCGCCGGCGATGCCACGGCGACCGGCCAGGTGCTGGAGCACTCGGCGGGGCTGCCGCAGTGCCTCGACGGCCTGCGTCCCTACTGGAAAGAATGGCGCGAGGCTGCCGAGGAATTCAACGAACGGGGCCTGCGCCAGCGCCGCGGCGTCGGCATCGGCTGCGTGTGGTACGGCTGCGGCAACACCTCGATGTCGAATCCTTCGACCCAGTCGGTGGCGCTGGACCCGCAGGGCAGGCTGACGCTCTATAACGGTGCCGTCGACATCGGCCAGGGCAGCAACACGGTAATGACGCAGCTCGCCGCCGATGCCCTGGGCCTGCCGGCCGCGCAGGTGCGGGTGGTGATGGGCGACACGGCGCTGACCGCGGATGCCGGCAAGACCTCCGCCTCGCGCCAGACCTTCATTTCCGGCAAGGCCTCGGAGCTGGCCGGGCGCGACCTGCGCCAGCAGATCCTGCGTCTGGCCAATGCCGGCGCCGACGCGCGCCTGGAGCTGACGGACGGCAAACTGCGGGTGCACGACGGCGTGGCGGTGCGCGAGATCGACCTGGCGGCGATGCCGCAGGATGCGCGCGGCGATGTGCTGTGCGGCAGCGGCACCTTCGATCCGCCGACGGCGCCGCTGGACGCCAACGGCCAGGGCACCCCCTATGCGACCTACGGCTTTGCCGCGCAGATCGCCGAGGTGGAAGTCGATCTCGATCTCGGCACGGTGAAGGTGCTGCGCATGGCCGCCGCCCACGACGTCGGCCGCGCGGTGAACCCGACGCTGGTGGAAGGCCAGATCCACGGCGGCATCGCCCAGGGCCTGGGCCTTGCCCTGATGGAAGAGTACCTGCCGGGGCGCACCGAGAACCTGCACGACTACCTGATCCCGACCTTCGGCGACATGCCGGAGATCGTCTCCATCCTGGTGGAGGACCCGGAGCCGCTCGGCCCCTACGGCGCCAAGGGCGTCGGCGAGCATTCGCTGATCGCCACCGCGCCGGCGATCTTCGGCGGCATCGAACAGGCGACCGGCGTGCGCCCGGCCCAGACTCCGGCGACGCCGGCCCGGGTGCTGGCGGCCTTGCAGGAAAACGGCGTGGTATGAGGACGGCACGGCGATGAGCGAAGTGGACGTAAAGGGCGCCGAGCAGGAAGCGGGCCAGCGCAAGAGCGCCGGCGACGACATCGTGGTCTGCGATGCCTGTCCGGTGCTGTGCCGAATCCGCGCCGGCAAGACCGGCGCCTGCGGGCGCTACGGCAATGTGGAAAACGCCTTGGTGCGCATGGACCCCTTCCTGCTGGCGCGCCAGGCCGCGGAACAGTCCCAGGACATGGTGCCCTTCCTCGCCACCGAGGGCGCGGGTGCCGAGTGGGACGGCAGCCTGGTGCAGAACCCGGCCGCTTTCGTGACCGGCATCGGCGCCGGCACCACCTATCCCGATTACAAGCCGGCGCCCTTCATCGTGTCGTCGAAGGTCGAGGGCGTCGACATGGTGACCGTGGTCACCGAGGGTATCTTCAGCTACTGCGGCGTGAAGGTGAAGATCGACACAGACCGCCACCTGGGCCCGGAGCAGGCCGCCGTGCGCTGCCAGGGCGAGCAGGTCGGCCATGTGACGACGGCCGAGTACGGCTCGCAGATGCTGGCGTTGGGCGGCGTGCGCCACCTGACCGGCGGCAGCAAGAAGGAAGGCAACGTCACCTGCCAGATGATGCTGGACCTCTGCAACAAGCAGGCGGTGGACCTGACCATCGACGGCGGCGCCGAATTGACCATCCAGGCCGGCAGGGCGCCGGTCATCAACGGCGTCGAAGAGGCGCGCATGCGCGTCGGCTGCGGCTCGGCCACCATCGGCATCTTCGCCCAGCAGTGGGTCGGCCATGTGGACGAGGTCATCGTGGTGGACGACCACATCACCGGCGTGCTCACCGAACACCAGGCCGGCAAGTTCCTGGACATGAAGCCCAGCGGCATCCGCGTGCGCGGGCGCCGTTCGACGCCGGGGCGCTACTTCCAGGTCGCCGAGCCCGGCACCGGCTGGGGCGGCACCAACATCAGCGATCCCCTGGCGATCATCGACAAGATCGACGCCAAGACCGCCTGGCCGGGCCTGCGCCTGCTGATGGTCAGCACCACCGGCGAGCACGCCGCCTGGTTCGAACTGGACGACGACCTGAAACCGCAGGAAGCCGATATGCCGGCGGCGGTGCAGGTGGTGGTCGACCGCATCGGCGAGAACTGCGAGCCGGCGCTGACCTCCGTCTTGTTCATGGCCGGGGCCGGCGGCAGCCTGCGCGCCGGAGCGACGGAAAACCCGGTACGGCTCACCCGTTCGGTGAAGGACGCCTTGACCCGCGTCACCGCCGGCGGCGCGCCGGCCTATGTCTGGCCCGGCGGCGGTATCACCATCATGGTCGACGTGCTGGACATGCCCGACAACGCCTTCGGCTACGTGCCGACGCCGGCCATCGTCGGTCCCATCGAGTTCACCATGCCTCATACCATTTACGGCGAACTGGGCGGCCACATGGCGGCGGTGAAGCCGCTGGAAGTGGTGCTGAAGGAACGCGGCACCGGCGAGCGCATCCGCATGACCGACTGGAAGGCGGAGAACCCCTGGCCGCTCTCGCCGCTCAAGAAGGCGGGCTTCTGACGATGCGCCCGAGCCTTTTCCAACGCCTGCTGCCCGACGGCCGCCTGCACCTGCAGGAAGGGCCCTTCGACCTCATCATCGAGGCTTGCGGGGTGGAGGCGGAGGTGCGGCGGGCCTACGCCGCCGCGTGCCAATGTTTCGGCGCGGTGCTGCCCGGGTTGGTCGATGAGCTTGCCGATCTGCGCAAGCCCGTTGGACAAGCTGTTTTCCAAGGACCGGTGGCGCGGCGCATGGCGGCCGCTTGCGCGGTGCACGCGGGTACGTTTGTCACGCCCATGGCGGCGGTCGCCGGAGCGGTGGCCGATCACGTGCTGGCGGCGATGACCGGGGCGGCGGCGCTGTCCCGCGCCTACGTGAACGACGGCGGCGACATCGCCTTGCACCTGACGCCGGGCGAGACGCTGGCCTGCGGGCTGGTGGCGGAGATCGCTGACCCCAAGATGAACGGCCGCGCGGTGATCGCGGCGGAGATGCCGGTGCGCGGCATCGCGACCTCGGGCCGCGCCACCCTGAACGAGGGCGGGCGGAGTTTCTCGCTGGGCATCGCCGACGCGGTGACGGTCTTTGCCGGCAGTGCCGCCGCCGCCGACGTGGCGGCAACGCTGATCGCCAACGCGGTCGACCTGCCGGGCCACGCGGCCATCACGCGCCGACCGGCCTGCGAGATCGATCCGGACAGCGACCTGGGCGAGCGCCCGGTGACCCTGGCGGTCGGCGATCTCAGCCCGGTCGATGTGCTGGCAGCGCTGTCGCGCGGCGAGGTGGTGGCGCGGGTCATGCAAGCGCAGCGCTTAATCGAGGCTGCGGTACTGTATCTGCGGGGCGAAGCGGTTATCGTCGGCGGCGAAGGGATGTTGCCGTCGCCGCTCACCTGGCAACATTCATCGGAAACCGGCATTGGAAACGCGCCAGTCGCAACACCAAGGCTGTCGTCCCGGGGCTTGACCCCGGGACCCAATGCCCTTTCCGGTGCAGAGGATTTTGCCGCGATGGGCTCGGCCCTTGCGGCGGGCAAAGGTGCAAGTGTGGTGAGGCTTGCTCACGCGCTGACGCCAATGGGTCCCGGGATCAAGTCCCGGGACGACAGTGGTTATGATGGCTGGAATGCAGCCAGCCTTGCTGAAGCGTGATTGTCGGGCGTTTGTCGTCTGACGGGGGAGGAAAAGTGGCGGTCGAGGTTCGCAAGGTTCAGATCACGGTGGAGGAAATCTTCCACGAAGGCGGCCCGCCGGCGGCGATCCCGCTGAAGGTCGGCGCGGTGGCGATGGTCATCGCCAATCCTTTCGCCGGGCGCTATGTCGAAGACCTGCAGTCCACCATGGACGAACTGAAGCCCGTCGGCCTGAAAATGGCGCAGCGGCTGATCGACGCCCTGGGAGGCGATCCCAAGAAAATCTCCGGCTTCGGCAAGGCCTCCATCGTCGGCGGTGCCGGCGAGTCGGAGCATGGCGCCCTGTGGCACGTGCCCGGCGGCTATGCCATGCGCGAACTGCTGGGCGACTCCAAGGCCATCGTGCCCTCGGCCAAGAAGGTCGGCGGCCTGGGCGCGCGCATCGACGTGCCGATCACCCACATCAATGCCTCCTACGTGCGCGGACACTTCAACGCCATCGAGATAGGCGTGCCCGGCGCGCCGGAGGCCGACGAACTGGTGTTCATCCTGGCGATGACCACCGGCGGGCGCATCCACGACCGCATGGGCGGGTTGCGCGCCGAGGACATTAAAGGGGAGGATGGCCTGCGATGACCATTGCCATTGGCCTCTTTGCTCCCGCCACACAAAGGATGTCGTTCCGGGACTTGATCCCGGAACCCAATGCCCGCGCCGTTCGATGGCACTTAGAGCAAGGCGGTTTCGGAGTTTGCGGCGCGCGCGGGAGCAGACGTGGCTGGGGCGCCGCCCTCGGAATTCGCCATTGGGCCCCGGGGTCAAGCCCCGGGACGACAGCGGTGTTTGTGAGCCGCATGACGGGAAAAGCCGTTGGATGGGAATTGTGAGATGACCGTAAAGATTCGCAAGATCGTGACCATCGTCGAGGAGACGATGAAGGAAGCCGGCCGCGAGATCGCGCCGCCGACCCGCCGGGCCGCCGCCCTGGCGGTGATCGCCAATCCCTTCGCCGACCGCTACGAGGGCGACCTGGAGGTCCTCATGCAGATCGGCGAGGACCTCGGCAAGCTGCTGGGCGAGAAGGCGGTGGCGGCCCTGGGCGTCGCGCCGTCGCAGATCGAAAGCTACGGCAAGGCCGCCATCGTCGGCGAAGGCGGCGAGCTGGAACACGCCGCGGCGATCCTGCATCCGCGCATGGGCAAGCCGCTGCGCCAGGCGGTGGAGAAGGGCGCGGCCCTGGTGCCGTCGTCCAAGAAGATGGGCGGCATCGGCAGCGCCATCGACGTGCCGCTGGGCCACAAGGATGCCGCCTACGTGCGCAGCCACTTCGACGGCATGGAGGTGCGGGTACCCGATGCGCCGCGCCACGGCGAGATCGTGGTCGCCATCGCGGTAACGGACTCCGGCCGCCCGCTGCCGCGGGTCGGCGGCCTGACCACCGCCGAGGTCAAGGGCGAGGACGGCCTGCGATGAAACGACGAAACGAAGCCCGGGGGTCATCACTTGTCTCATGCAGGTGGAACTCGCCCTCGGCAGACCTAAGGCTGTCATCCCGGGGCTTGTCCCCGGGATCCATTGGCCTAGCCGTTCAAGAGGTCGTAGAGGTCTTGCCACTCCGGATTGGCGCGCTCGATCAGCCGGATCTTCCAGGCGCGCGGCCACTCCTTCATGGTCTTCTCGCGTTGGATCGCGCGGGCGATCTCGGCGTGGGTCTCGACATACACAAGTCGCGTGACACGGTATTTCTTGACGAATTGGGAGCCGCGGCCCTGCCTATGTTCCCAGACCCGGCGAGCGATATTGTTTGTGACACCAATGTAGAGGGTGCCGTGCTTGCGGCTGGCGAGGATGTAGACAGAGTAAGGCATCACCGCACGCTGACGCCAATGGGCCCCGGGGACAAGCCCCGGGGCGACAGCCGTGTTTTAGAAGACGTTCAGGACCGGCGGGCGATGTTTGAATCCCGAGACGATGGCCGAGGTTCTCTGCAATGACCGAGCAACGCCTTACCACCGACGTGGTGATCATCGGGGCGGGGCCGGTGGGCCTCTTCGCCATTTTCGAACTCGGCCTGTTGGGCCTGAAGGCGCATCTGGTCGACATCCTCGACAAGCCCGGCGGCCAGTGCGCCGAGCTGTACCCGGAAAAACCGATCTACGACATCCCGGCGCTGCCGACGGTGACCGGCGGCGAACTGGTCGAGCGGCTGATGGCCCAGGCGGCGCCCTTCGATCCGACCTTTCACCTGGGCCAGATGGCCGAGAAGCTGGAGAAGCTCGACAACGGCAACTGGCTGCTGACCACCGACCTGGGCATGGAACTGGAAGCGCCGGTCATCGTGGTGGCCGCCGGCGGCGGCAGCTTCGTGCCGAAGAAGCCGCCGATCGCCGGCATCGAAGCCTACGAGGGCGGTGCGGTGCACTACGCCGTGCGCAAGATGGAGACCTTTCGCGGCAAGCACCTGCTGATCGCCGGCGGCGGCGACTCCGCGCTGGACTGGACCCTGAACCTGCAGCCGGTGGCGGCCAGCGTCACCCTGGTGCACCGCCGCCCGGACTTCCGCGCCGCGCCGGATTCGGTGGCCAAGATGCACGCCCTGGCCGAGGCCGGGAAGATCAAGTTCCAGGTCGCCCAGATCGCCGGCCTGGAAGGCGAGGGCGGCACCCTGAGCGGCGTGAAGCTGAAGTCGCCGGAGGCCGGCGAGTGGGTCGAGCCCTGCGACACCCTGCTGCCGTTCTATGGCCTGCCCATGAAGCTGGGGCCGCTCGCCGGCTTCGGGCTGAACCTCACCGAGAACCTCATCGCGGTGGATACGGAGAAGTTCGAGACCTCGGTGCCGCAGATCTTCGCCATCGGCGATATCAACACCTATCCCGGCAAGCTGAAGCTGATCCTCTCCGGCTTCCACGAGGCGGCGCTGATGGCGCAGCAGGCCTTCCACTATGTTCACCCTGACAGGAAGCTGCGTTTCCAGTACACAACCTCGTCGAGCGAGCTGCAACAGAGGTTGAAAGTGGCATGAAGGTAAACGTGACATGAAGGTAAAGGTGACGGGCCGTGACGGCGGCAAGCACGAGCTGACTTTCCACCAGGGCGATACCCTGATGGTGGTGCTGACCGACGAGGACCTGGGCATCCGCGCCGAATGCGGCGGCTGCTGCGCCTGCGCCACCTGCCACGTCTACGTCGCGCCGGAATGGTTCGCCAAGCTGCCGGCGCCGAGCGACGAGGAGATCGCCATGCTGGACGAGGCCTTCGAGGTGGAGACCAATTCGCGGCTGTCCTGCCAGGTGCTGCTGAACGAGGCGCTGGACGGCCTGGAAGTGACCGTGGCGCCCGACTGGGACTGACGGAACGCCTAATGGAAGGAGTGCGACCATGACCTTTATCCGCAACGCCTGGTACGTCGCCGGCTGGTCGCAGAACTTCGGCCGCGACCTGACCCCGTTGACCGTCATGAACGAGGATATCGTCATCTACCGCACCGAGGCGGGCGAGGCCGTGGCGCTGACCGACGAGTGTCCGCACAAGCGCCTGCCGCTTTCCATGGGCAAGCTGAAGGGCGACGCGGTGGAATGCGGTTATCACGGCCTGACCTTCGGCTGCGACGGCAAGTGCATCCGCGTGCCCGGCCAGAGCAACCTGCCGGCCTCGGCCTGGGTGCGCAGCTACCCGATCCACGAGGCGCGCGGCATCGTGTGGATCTGGATGGGCGAGGCGGAAAAGGCCGACCCGGCGCTGGCCTTCGACATGGCCGAGTTCGACGATCCGCGCTGGGCGCCGCACTACGGCGACGCGCTGCGGCTGGAATGCCACTACCTGCCGGTCGCCGACAACCTCTGCGACCCGGCCCACGTCAGCTTCGTGCACCCGACCACCCTGGGCAGCGCCGCCAGCGAGGACGTGCCCATCGACTGCGAGCGCCAGGGCCGCACGGTGGTCACCTCGCGCTGGATCAGGGACGCCGCCCCGGTCGGCTTCTTCAAGGCCTTCGGCAATTTCGCCGGCAACGTCGACCGCTGGCATTACTACTACCTCCACGCGCCCAACGTAGCGGTGATCGACTTCGGCAGCGCCGCGGTGGAGGACGCCATCGGCGCGGACGAGCGCGACAAGGGCGTGCGGCTCTTCGCGCTGCACTTCCTGACGCCGGTGTCCGAGACCCAGACCATCGACCACTGGATGCACCTGCGCAACATCGGCCTGGACGACGAGGAGATGGGCACGCGCATGAACGAGCAGTTCCGCATCGCCTTTGCCGAGGACAAGGCGATCATGGAGGCGATCCAGCAGCGCGAGGCCAAGGCGCCGGCGCGCAAGCCGCTGCGCATTGCCATCGACCGCGGGCCGAATTTCCTGCGCCGCATCATCGCCGAGATGGCGGCGGAAGAGGCACCGGAAGGTACCGCTGCCGCGCCGATGCAGGCGGTATCGTGAAGGAGAACAAAACCCACACGCCGCCATCGTCACCCTCGGGCTTGTCCCGAGGGTCCAGGGGCAAGCGACGGGACGGTTGCCCTGGATGCTCGGAACAAGTCCGAGCATGACATCCCTAGGGTGCGCATGAGACCTAGGGTGCGCATGAGAATTGAGAATCAACAGTAAACAAGCAAGTACACAACAGGAGGCAAAAAAAATGGGGACGCGTAAATTGTGGGGGGCTGCCGTGCTGGCGGCGTCCGTCGTGCTGTCCAGCGGCGTGCAGGCCGCCGACAGCATCAAGATCGGCGACATCAACAGCTACAAGAGCCTGCCGGCGCATACCATTCCGTACAAGAACGGGGCGGAACTGGCGATCGAGCAGATCAACGCCAAGGGCGGCGTGCTGGGCAGGCCGCTGGAGCTGCTCTCGCGCGACGATCAGGGCACGCCCGGCGAGGCCGTGCGCTACGCCGAGGAGCTGTTCGTCAAGGAAGAGGTCACGCTGATTTCCGGCTCGCTGTTCTCCCACGTCGGGCTGGCGCTGGGCGCCTACGCCGGCCAGAAGAAGCGCATCTACCTGGCGGCCGAGCCGCTGGCCGACTCGCTGGTCTGGCAGGACGGCAACCGCTACACCTTCCGCCTGCGCCCCAGCACCTACATGCAGGCGGCGATGCTGGCCGAGGAAGCGGCCAAGAGCGGCGCCAAGCGCTGGGCGACCATCGCGCCGAACTACGCCTACGGCAAGGACGCGGTGGCGGCCTTCAAGGAAGTCCTGAAGGCCAAGGTGCCCGACGTCGAGTTCGTCGGCGAGCAGTGGCCGGCCCTGTTCAAGATCGATGCCGGTGCCGAGGTGCAGGCGCTGGAGGCGCTGAAGCCCGACGGCATCTACAACGTCACCTTCGGCAGCGATCTGGCCAAGCTGGTGCGCGAAGGCACCCTGCGCGAGACCTTCAAGGACCGCACCATGCTGGGCCTGCTGACCGGCGAGCCGGAATACCTCGATCCGCTGGGCCCGGAAGCGCCGGAAGGCTGGATCGTCACCGGCTACCCCTGGTACGACATCGACACGCCGGCCCATAACGCCTTCCTGGAGGCCTACAGGGCGAAGTTCGACGACTATCCGCGCATCGGCTCGCTGGTCGGCTACAACGCCATGCTGTCGATCGCCGCGGCGATCGAGAAGGCCGGCACCACCGACACCGAGAAGCTGGTGGATGCCTTCGAGGGATTGGAGCTCGACACGCCGTCCGGCGCAGTCACCTACCGCGCTATCGACCACCAGTCGACCATGGGCGCCTGGGTTGGCACCACCACGGTGAAGGACGGCAGGGGCGTGATGGTGGACTGGCGCTACGAGAACGGCGCCGACTACCTGCCGTCCGACGAGGTGGTCCGCACGCTGCGTCCGGCCAGCGGCGGCTGAGGCTTTTGCGGCCGCGCGGGATGGGGAGCCAGGAAGGCCTCCGTCCCGCGCCACTTTTCATTTGCGCCTTCACTGGGATGATCGAGACCGCCTGATGGGTGTCTACCTGGTTCAGTTCCTTTCCGGACTGGCGAGCGCTTCGGCGCTGTTCCTTGCCGCGTCCGGCCTGTCGATCATCTTCGGCGTGACCCGCGTGGTGAACTTCTCCCACGGCTCCTTCTATATGCTGGGCGCCTACTTCGGCTATTCCCTGGTGCACCAGATCGGCGCCATCGGATTTGGGGGCGCGCTCGGTTTCTGGCTGGCGCTGCTGCTGGCGTCGGTGGCCGTCGGCCTGGTCGGGCTGCTGGTCGAGACCGTGCTGCTGCGCCGCCTCTACAAGGCGCCGGAGCTGTTCCAGTTGATCGCCACCTTCGGCGTCATCCTGATCGTGCAGGACGCGGTGTTCTGGGCCTGGGGCGGCGAGAACCTGCTGGGCCCGCGCGCCCCCGGGCTGACCGGCATCGTGCGCATCTTCGACGTGCCGATGCCGCTCTACGACCTGGCGCTGATCGCCATCGGGCCTTTGGTTCTGCTCGGCCTGTGGCTGCTGTTCAACCGCACCCGCTGGGGCATCCTGGTGCGCGCGGCGACCGAGGACCGCGAGATGGTCGGCGCCCTGGGCGTCAACCAGTCGCTGCTGTTCACCGGCGTCTTCGTGCTGGGCTCCATGCTGGCCGGCCTGGGCGGCGCGGTGCAACTGCCCAAGGGCGACGCCAACCTGCTGATGGACTTCGGCATCCTGGCCGAGGTCTTCGTCGTCACCGTGGTCGGCGGCATGGGCTCGATCTTCGGCGCCTTCCTGGCCGCCGTGCTGATCTCCGAGCTGAACACCTTCGGCATCCTGGTGTGGCCGGGCGGCACCCTGGTGCTGATGTTCCTCCTCATGGCCGTCATTCTTGTCATCCGCCCGACCGGCCTGCTGGGGCGGCCGGAGAACGTCGGTCACAAGGCCGAGACCGGCGCCACCCAGGTGGTGCTGCCGGCCGGCCCGCACTACAAGATCTTCGTCGCGCTGGTGCTGGCGGGGCTGCTGTCGGCGCCGCTGGTCGTCGACGACTTCATCCTGGTGCTGGTCACCGACATCATGGTGCTGGCGCTGTTCGCCACCAGCCTGCACTTCCTGATGTCGACCGGCGGGCTGGTGTCCTTCGGCCATGCGGCGTTTTACGGCGGCGGCGCCTACGCGGCGGCGCTGATGGTGACCTACGCGCAGACGCCCTTCGAACTCGCCGTGCTGCTGGCGCCGCTGGGCGCCGGCCTGCTGGCGCTGGTCATCGGCTGGTTCTGCGTGCGGCTGTCCGGCGTCTACTTTGCCATGCTGACCCTGGCCTTCGCCCAGGTCGCCTGGTCCATCGTGTTCCAGTGGTCGGACGTCACCAACGGCGACGACGGGCTGCTCGGCATCTGGCCGTCGCCCTGGGCCTCGGGCAGCGTCGCCTTCTACTACGTCGCCCTGGCGGTCGCGGCGGCGGGCATCTTCCTGATCCGCCGGGTGGTCTTCGCGCCCTTCGGCTTCGGCCTGCGGGCGACGCGGGACTCCGGGCTGCGCGCCGCGGCCATCGGCATCGACATCAAGCGCCAGCAACTGGCTGCCTTCGTCTTTGCCGGTGCCATGGCGGGGCTCGCCGGCGGGCTCTTCGCGTTTTCCAAAGGCTCGGTCTTCCCCGACGAAATGTCGATCCCGCGCAGCTTCGATGCGCTGCTGATGGTGCTGCTGGGCGGCATCGAATCGCTCTCCGGCCCGGTGGTCGGCGCCGCCGCCTTCACCTGGCTGCACGACGAGCTGATCTCCTTCGAATACTGGCGCCTGCTGGTCGGCCTCACCATCGTCGCGCTGGTGGTGCTGTTCCCGCAGGGCCTGGGCGGCGCCGCGCGCCACCACCTGGGCCGCCACCTGAAGCTGGAGGCCTCGCCCGGCGACCGCCACGGCGGCACGCCGGTGCCGCCCTCGCAAAAAGAGGAGCAGCAGGCATGAGCATTGCGACCAATGCTGAGACCGGCCTGCCGGCCCTCGCGGTCAAGGGACTCAGCAAGGCCTTCGGCGGCGTGCAGGCGGTGAAGGACGTTTCCTTCGCGGTGGACGAGGGCGAACTGCTGGCGCTGATCGGCCCCAACGGCGCCGGCAAGTCGACCTGCTTCAACATGCTGAACGGCCAGATCCGGCCCGACCGCGGCAGCGTGAAGCTGGCCGGCGAGGAACTGGTCGGGCGCCGCCCGGCGCAGCTCTGGCGCCGCGGCGTCGGGCGCACCTTCCAGATCACCGCGACCTTCCCGTCGATGACCGTGGCCGAGAACGTCGCCATGGTGTTGATGAGCCAGCGCCGCGAGCTGTTCTCCTTCACCCGCAGCGCCATCAACCGTCACCGCGACAAGGCCCTCGCGCTGCTCGACATGGTCGGCATGGCGGGGCAGGCGGACCGGCCCTGCGGCGTGCTGGCCTACGGCGACCTGAAGCGGGTCGAACTGGCCGTCGCCCTGGGCAACGATCCGCGCGTGCTGCTGATGGACGAGCCGACCGCCGGCATGGCGCCGCGCGAGCGCGTCGCCCTGATGGGCCTCGCCGCCCGCCTGGCCCACGAGCGGCGCGTCGCCGTGCTGTTCACCGAGCACGACATGGACATCGTGTTCAGCCAGGCCGACCGCATCATCGTGCTGAGCCGCGGCGAGCTGATCGCCGAGGGCGACGCCGACCACATCCGCAGCAATCCTCTGGTCATGAAGACCTACCTGGGCGAGGGTCACGTTTATGGGCGAAAGGACTAGCCCATGCTGGAGATAAGAGGCATCCACAGCTACTACGGCCAGGCGCATATCCTGTCGGACGTGTCGCTGACCCTGTCGAAGGGCGAGATCGTCGTGCTGGTGGGCAGGAACGGCGCCGGCAAGTCGACCACCATCAAGTCGATCATGGGCATGGTGCGCGTGACCGAGGGCTCCATCGACTACGAAGGCGCGGAGATCCTGGGCGAGCAGGCCAACCGCAACGACCGGCGCGGCCTGGGATACGAGCCGGAGGAACGCCGCATCTTCACCCGCCTGACGGTGCAGGAGAACCTCGACTGCGGCCAGCAGCCGCCGAGGGAGGGCACGCCGACCTGGAAGGCGGCCGACCTCTTCGACCTGTTCCCCAACCTGGCCGAGGCGCGCCACCGCCTGGCCGGCACGCTGAGCGGCGGCGAGCAGCAGATGCTGACCATCGCCCGCACCCTGATGGGCAACCCGGGCTGCGTCCTGCTGGACGAGCCCTCCGAGGGCCTGGCGCCGGTGGTGGTGGAGCAGATCATCAAGGTGGTGAAGCAGATCAAGGCCGAGGGCATTCCGGTGCTGCTGTCGGAGCAGAACCTCTACTTCGCCGCGTTGGTCAGCGACCGCGCCTATGTCATCGAGACCGGGCGCATCCGCTACGAGGGAAGCATGGCGGACCTGGAACACAACGACGAGGTCCGCCAGCAGTATCTGGCGGTGTAAGGGAGTGCGTGGCGCATCCTTCGAGACGGGCCTTTGGCCCTCCTCAGGATGAGGGCAGAATTTGAGAGATTGACCTCATGCTGAGGAGCCTGCGCGGCAGGCGTCTCGAAGCACGAGGGCAATCGGCGTAAGGGAGAAACGCGATGAGCGAGAAGCATTGTTCGCGGCGATTGCAGGACAGTCGTGCTCACACACCGCTGTCGTCCCGGTACTTGACCCCGGGACGACACTGTTGGTATGGCCAGGCTGTGCCTCTCCGGAATGGAAATCTGCGCTAAGGAAAACTTGCCATGAGCGAAAAGCTGGTCATCAGGAACATCGGCCTCATGCTGTCGGGCGACCTGAAGCAGCCGATTCTGGATGCCGATACCATCGTGGCGGTGGACGGGCGCATCGCCGAGGTCGGCAAGGCCGCCGAAGTCGATACCGCCGGCGCGGCGAAGACGGTGGACGCCAAGGGCACCACGGTGGCGCCGGGGCTGATCGACAGCCACGTGCACCCGGTGTTCGGCGACTGGACGCCGCGGCAGAACCAGACCGGCTGGATCGACTCCTACCTGAACGGCGGCGTCACCACCATGATCTCCGCCGGCGAAGTGCACCTGCCGGGGCGGCCCAAGGACATCGTCGGCCTGAAGGCGCTGGCGATCACCGCGCAACGCGCCTTCTCCAACATGCGCTTCGGCGGGGTGAAGCTGCATGCCGGCGCGCCGGTTCTGGAGCAGGGCATGGAGGAGCAGGACTTCAAGGATCTGGCCGATGCCGGCGTCAAACTGCTGGGCGAGGTCGGCCTGGGCGGCGTGAAGCAGGGCGACGAGGCCAAGAAGATGGTCGCCTGGGCCCGCAAGTACGGTATCCAGAGCACCATCCACACCGGCGGCCCCTCCATCCCCGGCTCCGGCCTGCTCGCCGCCGCCGTGGTGCTGGAGGCCGACGCCGACGTGATCGGCCACATCAACGGCGGCCACACCGCGCTGCCGCTGAACCAGATCCGCTGCCTCTGCGAGGGCTGCCTGCGCGCCGTCGAGATCGTCCACAACGGCAACGAGCTGGCGGCGCTCTATGCCATGCGCACGGCGATGGAGCTGGGCCAGCCGGAGCGCATCATCCTGGGCACCGACTCGCCGGCCGGCTCCGGCGTGCAGCCGCTGGGCATCCTGCGGGTCATCTCGCTGCTGTCGGCCATCGGCGAGGTGCCGGCGGAAACCGCGTTCTGCTTTGCCACCGGCAACACCGCGCGGATGCGCGAGCTCGACTGCGGCCTGATCGAAGTCGGCCGCGCGGCGGACTTCGTCATCATGGACCGCGCCCAGCATACCGCCGGCACGGACCTGCTGGACTCGGTGCGTCTCGGCGACCTGCCGGGCATCTCCATGGTCATCATCGACGGCATCGTGCGCTGCGGCCGCTCGCGCAACACCCCGCCGGCCACGACCCTGGCGGAGGTCGCGTGAGCATCCCGCCGGTCATCGATCCCCCGTCTGACGCCGGGGCCGACCCCCGGCCTGAAGAAGAGGCCGGGGCGACGCTGGATTACCGGCTGGACCGGCAGATCGGTTTCCTGCTGCGCCGCGCCCACCAGTATGCCACCGAGGTCTTTCAGTCGAAGATCGGCACGCGCAACCTGACGCCGCAGCAGTTCTCCGTTCTCGTCACCCTGCTGGAACAGCGCGAACTGGCCCAGACCAGGCTGGGCACCCTGGTGGCCATGGATCCGGCCACCGTGCTGGGCGTCGTCCAGCGTCTGGCCCAGCGCGGCCTGGTCGCCGTGCGCACCGACCCGGCCGACGGCCGCCGCCGCCTGGTGCAGCTCACCCACGACGGCCACGAACTGGCTGCCGAGCTGGTCGACATCGGCCCGGCGATCTCCCGCGACACCCTGGCCGGCCTCAGCGAGAAAGAGCAGCGCGACCTGCTGCGCCTGCTGGATCGCCTGGGACAGAAGGGGTAGATCAGAAGGGCCAACTCAGAAGGGCTGAGTGTCGGAGGGGCGCGTCTCGCTCCAGTCGACGATCAGACGGCGCGCGGCGAAGAACCATCTGCCGCCCTCGCGCACGAAGTCGTCGTAGTAGCGGATCGCCATCACCTGAAGCTTGCGCCGGCCGTGCGCTTCGAAGAGGTGGTGCGCCGCCCGAAACCCGCAGCCTATCATCGCTTGACGACATACCGACCAGTTGGTATGTTCAACGTCTCGGGAGGAAGAGATGTCCAAGCAGACCGCAACGCCGGATGCCAGATCGAAGCTGCTCGCCGCCGCCTTGTCGATGATCCGGGCCAAGGGTTATTCCGCCACCACGGTTGACGCACTCTGCTCCGCCGCCGGGGTCACCAAGGGTGCGTTCTTTCATCACTTCAAGAGCAAGGACGACCTTGGCGTCGCCGCCGCGGAGCACTGGTCCGAGATGACCGGGGCCCTGTTCGCCGCCGCGGCGTATCACGACCATGCCGACCCTCTCGATCGGGTCTTGGCCTACGTCGAATTCCGCAAGGCCCTCCTGCAAGGCAGCGTGCCCGAGTTCACCTGCCTGGTCGGCACCATGGTGCAGGAAACCTACGAGAGCAGTCCGGCCATCCGCGACGCCTGCGACCGCAGCATCAGCGGCCATGCCGAGACGCTGGAAGCCGACATCGACGCGGCGATGCGGGATCGGGGCCTGTCACCGGCATGGACCGCCCGGTCGCTGGCGCTGCATACCCAGGCCGTTCTGCAGGGCGCGTTCATTCTCGCCAAGGCAAAGGGCGGGGCGGCGGTCGCCGCCGACAGCATCGATCACCTGACCCGGTACCTGGAGCTGCTGTTCAGCCCGCGGAAGGCGGAACGCAAGAACTGACATCACACCAAGAGGAATATGACATGCCCAGTACGATCCGCCTCCACCGCGTCCTCGCCGCGAAGCCCGAGAAGGTTTACCGCGCCTTCGTGGAGAGCGACGCCATGGCGAGCTGGCTGCCGCCCTACGGCTTCGTCTGCACGGTCCATGAACTGGATGCGAAGGTCGGCGGCCGTCACAGGATGTCGTTCCGGAATTTCACGACGGGTCAGGAGCATTCCTTCGGCGGCACCTATGTCGAACTCGTGCCGGGAGAGCGCCTGGTCTACACGGACACGTTCGACGATCCGAATTTGCCGGGCGAGATGCGTATCACCGTGACCTTGAAGGCCGTGTCGGTAGGCACCGAGGTCAATATCGAGCAGGAAGGCGTGCCGGACGTGATCCCGCCGGAGGCCTGCTATCTCGGCTGGCGCGATTCCCTGGACAAGCTGACAAAGCTGGTAGAGCCGGAGAACGATCAATAGCGCCCCTGCGCAGCAGCAAGGCGCCAGACGCAAGGACAATGGAAATGGCTGACCTCGTCACCTGCTTGTGGTTCGACCACGGCGAAGCCGCAAAGGCGGCTGAATTCTATGCCGCCACCTTTCCCGACAGCCGGGTGGGGCGGATCAATGCAGCCCCTGGTGACTTTCCCGGCGGGCATGAAGGCAGCGAACTGACCGTCGAGTTCACCGTGCTGGGGCGCCGGTTCATCGGTCTTAACGGCGGCCCGAATTTCACGCCGAATGAATCGGTCAGTTTCATGGTTGTGACCGAAAGCCAGGAAGAGACCGACCGCTACTGGAACGAAATCCTCGCGCATGGCGGCGTCGAGAGCGCCTGCGGCTGGTGCAAAGACCGCTGGGGCTTCTCCTGGCAGATCACGCCGCGGCGGCTGCTCGATTTGACGACGAGTTCCGACCCTGCCGAGGCAAAGCGTGCCTTCGAGGCCATGATGACGATGACGAAAATCGACATCGCGGCGCTTGAAGCCGCTGCCTCTGCCCGATCGACCGCCTGATATCGAACGCCGGGCACCGGCGGCCGACAACGGCGCATTCATCACGAGACATTTCATCGCCATTCCCCTGCCATGCTGGATGGCGGCGGAATGGCATCAGGCCGTCTTCCGGCGCCGGCGCGCCAAGACCCTCGTCTTAACCATTCCTTCACCGCTTAGTTGCATCTAATTGTATGATATTCGCGGGGTTTGGCGGTCACCGGTCGTCAACGGAACAATAAGAGGGCAGTGGCTCGGCGCATGGCGGTTTCCTCCTCCCAGAAGATCTCCGGCAACGGGATCTCCGGCGCGCCTGTGCGGGCCGAGGTCGACAACCCTCGGCGGGGCGGTGGCCCGGCTGGCCACGTAGCCGGCGACGCCGTTGGCGAGGCGGGGGGCGATATGGAGGGCGATCCGGGAGGCGATCCGGGGGGTGACCGGCAGGCGGAAGATCTGCGCGCGGAATGCCAGGCCCTGCGCCGGCAACTCGACGCGGCGCGCGACGGCGCGCGCTTCGCCGAGGCGCTGGAGGCCGTCTCCGAGGCAATCGTGATCTACGATGCCGACGGCCGGCTGGTCACCTGCAACCGCAACTTCCGCGACCTCTACGGCTACAGCGAAGAGGAAGCGCGCCCGGGCGTCCATTTCGCCGAGCTGGGCAGGATCGACGTCGAGCGCGGTCACGTGGTGGTCGGCGACGAACACGGCGGCGACGACTACCTGGAACGCAAGGCCGAATACCGGCGCAAGCTGGAAGGCTCCTTCATCGTACAGCTCAAAGACGGCCGCTGGCTGAAGACTACCGACCGGCCGATGAGCGGCGGCGGCTTCGTCAGCGTCCAGGTCGACATCACCGAGCTCAAGCGCAACGAAGAGGTCTTCCGCAAGGCCATGGAGCACGCCGAAGCGGCGGCGCGGACCAAATCCGAGTTCCTGGCCAACATCAGCCACGATCTGAGGACGCCGCTGAACGCGATCCTCGGTGTCTCGGAGATGGTTCTCGGCGAGGTCAGCGGCCCTTTCGAAAACGAGGCTTACCGGGGCTATCTGAAGAACATCCACAAAGGCGGCCAATTGCTGCTGTCCATCGTGAACGACATCCTGGATACCGCGAAGCTGGACAGCGGCAAGTACGGCTTACACCCGGAACGCTTCGACCCGGTCGCGCTGACGGAAGAGGTGCTGGCGACCTTCACCCCGGTCGCCCGCGACAAGGCTCTGCGCATCGGCGTCACCGTCCCGCCCGAGGGCGTCCCGGCCATCGTCACCGACCGCCGGGCGCTGATCCAGATCATGAACAATCTCGTCTCCAACGCCTGCAAGCACACCAACAGCGAAGGTTCCATCGACCTGCGCTGGCGCCTGGTGGAGGGTGGGGCGGGAGACGAAGGCCTGGAATTCTCGGTGGCGGACAACGGCGTCGGCATGGCGGCGGATCTCGTTGCCAGGATCGGCGAGCCGTTCCTGGCCGACGGCAGCGCCACGGCGCTGCGCGGCGAACGCGGCACCGGGCTCGGTTTCTACATCTGCACCAAGCTGGTCGACCTGTTGGGCGGCAGCCTGTCGGTGGACAGCACGCCGGGCGAGGGCACCATGGTTTCGGTGCAGTGGCCGCTGGAAAGCCTCGTTCCCGACTTCCCCTCCTGAGTATCCGAATTTTTCCGGACCTGTAAGGCCCTGGCTCCGCCTGCCCGGTGGGCACCCGCACGCCTCTCCCCGACTACAATGGAAACGATTTTCCCGGGTCGCTGACACCTGCCGGAAACCTGCCGATTATACGTCTGCTGATGAAAGTGAAGCCGCTCCGCTCCGGACCGCGTCACTGGTCGGGCGGGCAGGAAGCCGAGGCCGAAGAAGCCGCGGCGCACCGCACGGATTATTTGTAACTATTTGATATTCAACATTTAATTATATCAGGAAACGGGACATTCAGATGCCCATATCATTTTTTCTCCGGATCGCCTGCCGGGATTTCCCGCGCCGCGCCGTCGAGGCCTCTCCGCGGAGGGCCGGATCATGATCGCCATGCCTCTGACGCAGGACGCGCCGGCGATCCTCACCGGCATCGCCGCGACGCTCTGCCTGAGCGCCGCCCCGATGTTCCGCAGCCGCCGGATGATCCTGCTGGTGCAGCTCGGCGCCGCGCTGTGCTTTTCGGCGCACTATCTCTGCCTCGGCCTCACGGTGGCCGCCGTCGCCAACATGCTGGGCATGGTGCAGATCGGCGCGGCGCTGTTCGCCGAGAAAAGCCGGGCGATGTCCCGGCTGGGCTATGCGCTGATCGGCCTCATGGCGCTGCTCGGCTTCGCCTTCTGGCAGGGCCCGGTCTCCGGCCTTGCCGTGGCTGCGATGGTGCTGATCGCGCTGGCGCGCATGCAGGCGAACGAGCTGCGCCTGCGGGGGCTGCTGCTGGCCGGCGGCTGCTTCTGGATGATGCACGATTTCATGGGCGCGGCGTGGATCGCGCTGGCCGCCGACATCGGTGCCTTCGCGATGGGGGCCGTCACCCTGTTCCTGGTGCTGTTCCGCGTGACCATCGAATGGCGCGTGCCGTCGGCGGGGGTACCGGCGGCGGGGGTACCGGCGGTGCGGGCCTGACAGCGGTCTCGCCGGTCCCGGCGAGAGGGGCGGACCGCGCGCCTCAGGCGGCCGGCTGCTTCCGCTTCTCTTGCTCGCGCAATCCTTCACCCGCTTGGCGCACCACCTCGGCGATCTGGTCGAGCTGGCGGGCCAGCGGGTTCTTCTTGCGCCAGACCATGCCGATGCTGCGCGACGGCCGCGGCTTCTGGAAACGGGCGAGGGAGACGGCGGCGGAGCGGGTTTCCACCGCCACGGCCATCTCCGGGATCAGGGTGACGCCGATGCCGGCGCCGACCATCTGCACCAGGGTCGACAGCGAGCTGGCATCCAGCAGTTCGCGCGGGCGCGCGGCATGGAAGTCGCAGAACGACAGCGCCTGGTCGCGGAAGCAGTGGCCCTCCTCCAGCAGCAGCAGGCGCATGCCGCGCAGCGTCTCGGCGCTGGGTACGGGCTTGTTGCTGTCCGCGGCGGGGCGCACCAGCATGAACTCCTCGCTGAACAGCGGCACCTCGGTCAACGAAGGCTCGGACACCGGCAGGGCGACGATGGCCGTGTCGATGCGGCCTTCCGCCAGCTCCTGGATCAGCCGCGAGGTCTGCGTCTCGCGCACGTGGATGTCGAGGCCGGGATAGAGCCTGGTCAGGGTGCCGACGACGGCGGGCAGCAGGTAGGGCCCGATGGTCGGGATCACGCCGAGGCGGAGCCGCCCGCCGAGGCGATCGTGGGAGGCGCGCGCCAGATCGCCCAGCTCGTCCACCGAGCGCAGGATGTCGCGCACGCGCGAGGCCAGCTCCTCCCCGAAGCCGGTAAGGCGCACCTTCCGCGCCCCGCGCTCGAACTGCCCGGTCCCGAGGGTCTCCTCCAATTCCTTGATCTGCAAGGATAAAGCAGGCTGGGAGCTAGCGCAGTCGTCGGCCGCGTGGCCGAAGTGGCCGTGGCGGGCCAGGGCCTCGAAGTAGCGCAGCTGTTTCAGGGTCAGATTGATCATAAGTTCATCTTATCATAATAATCAGAAAATCGAAATTAAACTGATAGGAAGGCTCTGATACAGTCTCTTTGACACACAGGCAGTACCCGCAGCCGGCCCGCGAGGCCGGCCGGTGACCCGCAAGCAGCGCCATCCACACAGAAACGCGATCGGAGGCAACGATGGACACTTTACCAGAACGCAAATGCCCGGTGATGCACGGGGGCAATACCTCCCTCGGCAAGAACGTCATGGAGTGGTGGCCGAACGCCCTGAACCTCGACATCCTGTCGCAGCACGACAGCAAGACCACGCCGCTGGGCAAGGACTTCGACTACCGCGAGGAGCTGAAGAAGCTGGACGTCGCGGCGCTGAAGAAGGACCTCCACGCGCTGATGACCGACAGCCAGGACTGGTGGCCGGCCGACTGGGGCAACTACGAAGGCCTGATGATCCGCATGGCCTGGCACGCCGCCGGGTCCTACCGCCTGGCCGACGGCCGGGGCGGCGGCGGCACCGGCAACCAGCGCTTCGCGCCGCTGAACTCCTGGCCGGACAACGTCAGCCTGGACAAGGCGCGCCGCCTGCTGTGGCCGGTCAAGAAAAAGTACGGCAACAAGGTGAGCTGGGCCGACCTCATCATCCTGGCCGGCACCATCGCCTACGAGCACGCGGGCCTGAAGGTCTTCGGCTTCGGCTTCGGCCGTTCGGATATCTGGCATCCCGAAAAGGACACCTACTGGGGCTCGGAAAAGGAATGGCTGGGCCGCGGCCGCTACGATAGCGACGACAGCCCGCAGTCGCTGGAGAACCCGCTGGCCGCCGTGCAGATGGGCCTGATCTATGTGAACCCCGAAGGCGTCGGCGGCAAGCCGGACCCGCAGAAGACGGCGCTGGAGGTGCGCGAGACCTTCGCCCGCATGGCAATGAACGACGAGGAGACCGCCGCGCTGACCGCCGGCGGGCACACCATCGGCAAGTGCCACGGCAACGGCGACGCCTCGCTGCTGAGTGCCGATCCGGAGGGTGCCGATGTCGAAACCCAGGGCTTCGGCTGGGGCAACCCGACCGGCAAGGGCTGCGGCCGCGACACCGTCACCAGCGGCATCGAGGGCGCCTGGACGACCCATCCGACCCAGTGGGACATGGGCTACTTCGAGATGCTGTTCGGCCACGAGTGGGAGCTGAAGAAGAGCCCGGCCGGCGCCTGGCAGTGGGAACCGGTGTCGATCGCGGAAGAGGACAAGCCGGTCGACGTCGAGGACCCCTCGATCCGCTACAACCCGATCATGACCGATGCCGACATGGCGATGAAGGTCGATCCGACCTACAACGCCATCTGCCAGAAGTTCATGGCCGATCCGGACTACTTCGCCGACACCTTCGCGCGGGCCTGGTTCAAGCTGACCCACCGCGACATGGGGCCGAAGGTGCGCTATGTCGGCCCTGACGTGCCCCGGGAAGACCTGATCTGGCAGGACCCGGTGCCGGCCGGCAGCACCCACTACGACATCGGCGCGGTGAAGGCGAAGATCGCGGCCAGCGGCCTTTCCATCGGCGACATGGTGGCGACCGCGTGGGACTCCGCGCGCACCTATCGCGGCTCCGACATGCGCGGCGGCGCCAACGGCGCGCGCATCCGCCTTGCCCCTCAGAAAGACTGGGAGGGTAACGAGCCCCAGCGTCTCGCCAAGGTGCTGGCGGTGCTGGAGCCCATCGCCGCGGCGAGCGGCGCCAGCGTCGCCGACGTCATCGTGCTGGCCGGCAACGTCGGCATCGAGCAGGCGGTCAAGGCCGCCGGCTTCGACGTCGCGGTGCCCTTCGCCCCGGGGCGCGGGGACAGCACCGATGAGATGACCGACGCCGAGTCCTTCGACGCGCTGGAACCGCTGGCCGACGGCTATCGCAACTGGCTGAAGCGGGACTATGGGGTCAGCGCCGAAGAGCTGATGCTCGACCGCACGCAGCTCATGGGCCTGACCGCGCCGGAGATGACCGTCCTGCTGGGCGGTATGCGGGTTCTCGGCACCAACCACGGCGGCAGCAAGCACGGCGTGTTCACCGACCGCGAAGGCACCCTGACGAACGACTTCTTCGTCAACCTGACGGACATGGCCTACAAGTGGGTGCCGGCCGGGGACAATCTGTATGAGATCCGCGAGCGCAAGACGGACGCGGTGAAGTGGACGGCGACCCGGATCGATCTCGTCTTCGGATCGAACTCGATCCTCCGGTCCTATGCCGAGGTCTATGCCCAGGACGACAGCAAGGAGAAGTTCGTAAAGGACTTCGTCGCAGCCTGGACCAAGGTGATGAACGCGGACCGCTTCGATCTGAACTGACCGGCTGAACTGACTGGCGGCATCAGCGGCGTCAAGACGAAGACGGCGTTTCGGGGCAGCCCGGAACGCCGTCTTGCCGTTCGGCGACGGCAGAAGCCGAGGCGTGCTGCAATGTCTCATTGGCGAAGGGGGATCATTGGCGCGTTTTACAGAGGCCTTACGAACGAGGCTCCGCGCTTCTCCTTTTCGCGTCCGCCGCCGTTGGACGCTTGCATCACATCCCGCCATAAAGGGGAATCCCCCTTGTGAGGGCAGAACCCAGCCCCGCCGGGCTCCCAGCGGCAATCGGCAGGCCAGGGCTTCAGAACGCCAGCCGATCCGTGAAGCCGTTCTCTCCCACCTTCACGACGAAGTAGTTGCCGCGCTCGTCGCTGCTCTCCCAACGCCGCGGCGCGTTGGCCTTGGCGGCGGCGGTACTCGGAACCGCCACCGGCGCGCGCACGGCGATACCGGTCTCGTCGAGGGTAAAGAGCATCTCGTCGAAGGTGATTGCGTCATAGCGGTCGGAGGGGTAGCGCCAGGCGTTGAAATGGAACGACCCGTCGCGGCACAGGCTGGTGATCCAGTAGGTTTCCTTGGAAAAAAGCTGCAGGCCCTGCGGCGCGGGCGCAAAGGCGCCGCTGGCCTCCAGCGCGGCGTCTAGGGCGTCCCGCCGTGCGGCATCGAGATGCCGTTCGCGCTTGGTCCAGCGGGCGAAGCCGAGCGGGTTCGAGAAGGTCGCCTCGTTCACGACCAGCCCGCTCGGCCCCTGTACCCGCGCCGTCAGCGTGGCACCGCCGGCGCGGTCGCCGGTCACCTCGTAGCTGCGCAGTTGGACGTCGTAGTCGGAATTGTAGACCAGGCGGTAGCTGAGCGGCGCACCCTCGGTGCAGGCGGCGCGGATATCGTCGCCGTTCAGGTAGCTGATCCAGGTCGCCTTGATCGTCGCCGGATCGTCGATGCCGCCGCGGTAGCTGCAGGCGGCAAGCCCGGCCAGCAGGGTGGCGGCAACGGCAAGCTGTCGCCGACTGACTGTTTCACGGCGATGTTTCATGGCTTCGCTCCTGGCAAACATGGTTGGCGTGACTGAGCACTGGTGCGTTTTTGCTGCGCGACCGGCGGCGGATGAAGGGGCAACGCCTGTCTGCGGCGCCGGCCGGGCCGGATGCGTCAGACCTTTATGCCGAACAGTTTCTCTGCATTTCGGAACGCAATTTTTTCCTTGGCTTCACGGGGCAAATTCACGGCCCGAAACCAGTCGGTTCCTTGCTTCATGTCTGCAAAGGGGTAGTCGGTTCCAAACATCACGCGATCTACATTGATGTACCTCAGCAAAAGATGGAGCAGTTCATCCTGGAAGAAGGCGCTGGTTGTGTACCAGAAATTGTCATTGAAGTACTGCCCGAGAGGCTTATTCAGCGACCCTTCGGTCGCCTCGCCCATATCTCCCACGATGCGCTCGTAGAAGAACGGAAGGCCCTCTCCCATGTGGCCGACAATCATCTGCAGTTTAGGGAATCTGTCGAACGCCCCAGTCATGATCAGTCGAAGGCACTGAATAATGACTTCCTGGTGCCACCCGTATCCTGACCCGCTGAAAATATAGTCCTGGTACGCTTCGTTATATTCCGGCCGTGTAATACGGTAGTAAATATCGAAGACCTCCTCAGGCGGAAAGCCCGGATGCAGGTATATCGGCACATCAAGTGCCTCGGCACGTGCCAGAATGGGCTCAAAATCCGGGTGGTCGAGGAATTTTTTGCCAATGAATCCATTGGTCATGGCTCCCACAAAGCCATCTTCGCGAACGGCGCGTTCCAGTTCGTCCGCCGAGGCCTCCGGGCTCTGCAGCGGCAAGGTCGCATAGGCCTGAAACCGCCCCGGATAGGTGGCCATCGGGCCGTCGGCAATCATCCTGTTGAGACGATAGGCGAAATCGATGCCTTCCTGGCCGGGGAGATTCTGCACGCCCGGCGTATGTGCGGAGAGGATTTGAACATTGATCCTCGCCTCATCCATTGCGCCGATACGGCCAGGCCCGAGTTCGGCAAGACCCGTTTCCTTGAGGTACTCTACGTGATCATCGTTAATCGCGTTCAGCGCGATGAGTTCGTCGGTGGTATAGGTCTCTTCCGTGGCGATAAATCGCAGGTCCTGGTCTCGCATTGAGATGACCGAAGTCTCTGTGGCGGCGGCGCGGGAGACAATGGCGGGTGCGGACAATCCGGCACCGACACCCAGTGCAGCCGCGCCAGTTAGAAAGTTGCGGCGTCCCATCGCCAGGCTCTTCAGAGGATTTGCGACCGGTTTCATGTCAGTTTCTGCTCCGATAATCATGTTGCGCAGTTTGGGCGGCACTTTCGCCCGGCAAGCTCTTCGATTGGGTCCACACAAGTCTGTGCGAGGCCCGCGGTGTTGTGCTGCGGACGCTGCCTCGAACGTTTTCCGCAGCGCCCACGTTTTCCGATCCACGATGGCGGGAAAGTCGCGCGTCGTTGCCGATCGGTGACGGATCGGAGGGCCAAGGGTTGGCCCTCAACGATCGTTCAGAACTTGTAGGAAACGGCCAGCCCGCCAAAGAGAACGTTGTTGTCCTTGCTGATCGGGCTGTCGGCCGCGTCACCGACCAATCGAGAGTATTCGATCATCGTGCGAACCTCCCAGCTCTCGAAGACCGGATATACGAAGCCGAGCTCCGCACCGACTGCTTTAAAGCCGGATTTTGCGTTGAACCGCGACAGGCCGGAGCGCGCCGACTGCGTCGAGTTGATGCCGAAGTAGCTGTCCATGTACTTGTCATCGGACCACGTCGTGGAGATTCCGGCCAGGATCGCCGGGCCATCGTCGTCCTCGTCGTCCGATTCCGCCATACCCGATGCAGACTCTTCGCCCATCAAGGCGCTCACGGGGATCATGGTTTCGATACCGAAAGACACTTCGAGTCCGTCGCTGCCTCCGAGAAATCGGGTCAGTTCGACGAACGGGCTCACGGGTCCCAGCTCGTACTCAAGGCTCAAGTTCAGAGTTGCTGCGCCATCGATGTCGCCCAGCCCATTGAGGTCGGAACTGTCGCTTTCGTCGCGGCCCCAGTCGTAGTTGACGCTGACCTCCGCGGTAAGACCATAGTCGTCGTAAGCGACGACGCCCAATCCATCCTCCGTCGTAAGGTACACCGTGTCGTTCCATGTAACGCCCAGGACCGGGAGGAACATGGCCTCCATTTCATCGGATCCTTCGTACTTGGATCCGTATCCCACGCCGGCGCCGATCTCGAACTCCCATTCGTCGTCAGCCGACGCACTCCCAGGGAATGCAACGATCGCCATCAGCAGCCCCGTTGCAACGCCCTTGCGACAAATCATGCAGCCCATGTCCTCGCCCTTTGTCCAGTTTTGCCGTTTCATGTCTCGATGTTGGGCAGCCTGGCGGCGAGGTTTCACACCCGTATGTCGAAAAAGACGTCAATTTGTAAAAAAGTGTGACAGAGATTCTACGTTTCGGCCGGCCTCAGCTCGGCATCTCGGCAGCGCTTTCCGGTCCGCCAATCCGCGCCATGGCATCTCGTCGAATTCCCAGCAGAACCGGGATGACGGTCAGAGCGGTCAGCGTCGCGAAGAGAATCCCGAATGCCAAGGAGGCGGCCAGCGGAGTTCGAAACGGCGCCTCTTGCGATGGTTCGAGAATGAGAGGTATGAGGTTGACGAGTCGCATCCGTGGAACAGACGGCAGGCACCGCCAGGTCCGAAGTGGCGTCTCTATCCAGGGCGCTGGCGGGCTCTCGACGCTTCAGGCCCACGTTCTAACGGCACGTGTCCCCATGAATTGCCGGGCTGGGGCGAACTTGTAACAAAGTGCGCCAAGGGGGAGACTTGGCATACTTTTTTACATCTTCGTGCTTTTTGGACGCGGGAAAATTGATTATCCGCTTGTCCGCACCTCGAAGCGTTAAGGTGATTGGAGATTTTGGACGCAATGCCGCCGAAGAATTCTCACATCCTGGTCGTCGACGACCACAGGAGTATCCGGGAGCCCTTGGCGAAGTATCTCGGCGAGAACGGGTTTCGAGTTTCTATGGCCGGCAATGGTGTGGAAATGGATGCTGTCGTTAAGTCTGCGTCGATCGACCTGATCGTTCTCGACATCCTGATGCCTGGTGAAGGCGGCTTGGAAATCTGCAGGCGTATACGAGAGACACGTGACATACCGGTCATTCTGCTGACCTCCGTTGCCGACGAGACCAGCCGAATTGTCGGACTGGAGATCGGCGCAGACGATTACTTGACCAAGCCATTCAATCCACGCGAGCTCTTGGCGCGGATCAAAGGCGTGCTGCGGCGTGTCAATAGCTTGCCTAAGCAATACTCAGGAATTGAAGCGGGCCAGATTGGTTTTGGGGCCTGGGTCCTGGACGTGGACCGGCAGGTCCTCAGGAAGGATGGTGGCGACCAGGAAACGGCGCTTAGTACCGTAGAGTTCAGGCTCCTAATGACCTTTCTCGCTCATCCGAAGATGGTTCTCTCCCGCGATCAGCTGCTCGATATGGTCAGTAGTCGCGCCGCCAATGTGTTCGACCGGTCCATCGATAATCAGGTCAGCAGACTTCGCAAGAAAATTGAAGTGGACCCCAAGAATCCGGAGGTCGTCAAAACGGTTTGGGGCGGTGGTTACATGTTCACTTTGGATGTCGCCCGCCGATGAGCAAGCTTCACAACACGATTGCGGGTCAACTGATGATTCTTATCATCGGGACTGTCCTGCTGTCTCAAGTCATCATTCTCGTCGTCTTCTATGTTAAGACCGATGAACGCATTCAAGAACAACAGATCCGAATGATCATCGAGGAAGTCGCAACCGCATATGAGATTGGCCGTACAACATCGGGGGCCGAACGCGAGAGACTCATACGGACGACAAGCGATCCGGATATTCAGTTCTATATCGAAGATCTGCCACTTACTCAGAACAGGTTCGATCTTCCCGATGACAGTATTTCCCGCATGCCCGAAGTCCTGTCTGGAAGGCCTATATTCGCCACTGACAATACGATACCAACCTCGAGTATATGGGAGTTCTGGTTCGCGGAGAGCATCGAGGACTGCCTTGTTGTAGAAGAGCAATCCAATCAAGGAGGCGCCTGTCCGATTGATTACGTCTCTATACAATTGAATGAGAAGGAGTGGCTCAACGCCAGGGGTTCGTCGCCGGTAGATGAACTGGTGATCCTGTTGCCGGTGATTCTGTCCGCTGCCCTTACGCTTGTCGGGATCCTGGTGGTCGTCACGATCCTCGTCAAACGCATCACGGCACCGTTGCGAAAACTCTCTCTGGCCGCCGACCGGTTTGGCCGAGGTGAGGCCGTCGGCTACGTTGAGGTGGAGGGGCCTGGCGAGCTCAAGTCCATGACAACCGCGTTCAACACCATGCAAGAACGTCTTGGCCGATTTGTCGAAGACCGAACGAAAATGCTGGCGGCCATCAGCCACGATCTGCGGACCCCCATCACCTCCCTGCGACTGAGAGCAGAATTCATCGAGGATCAAGAACAGAAATCCGAGATGATCAAGACGCTTGAGGACATGGGCTCGATGGTCGAAGGCTGTCTGGCTTTTGCTAAACAGGAAGTCCAGGAAGAGAAAAGTGAAACCATCAATCTTGTCGGGACCCTTTCGGATCTCGCCGGAGAGATCCCGGGGGTGGCTTTTTCGACAAATCTGGATGCCCACAGATACCTCTGCCGCCCCGTCTCATTGCGACGGGCAATTCGAAATGTGCTCGAAAACGCCGTCAACTACGGAAGTGGAGTCCATCTAACCGTCGATTCAGATGACGATGGCGTTTCGATTGAGGTCGTCGACCAGGGACCTGGTGTACCGGATGAGATGCTCGACGATATCTTCGAGCCCTTCTTCCGGGTCGACGAAGCCAGAAATACGGAGGCCGGGAATGTGGGCCTCGGACTCTCCATAGCACGCACAATCGTCCATAAGCACGGCGGCAAAATACAAGCGACCAACGTGCTCAACGGGCTGAAAGTGAGAATCTGGTTGCCAGGCCAGGCGGATAGCCCCTAGCCCCGCAGACGCCGCCGACAGAACCCGGCGAGGGCTGCACGGCCGGGTGATGCATTGGATTGATCCCCATCCGCGGCTGCCGAGTAGACCGGCGTTCACAGCACCCTTGCAGTCCGCATGACCCCGCACCCCGGCATTAACGGCCGCTTGGGCGACATGGTTCGTAAGTTCCGCAATGGATCAGAAGCGGTCTTTGCGCGGGCGGCCGCTAAATCCCCTGTTCCGCCAGGAACCGGCCGACGGCGGAGACGCAGTTCTGCCAGGCGGGTTCGTAATCGACCAGGATGTGGTTGCGGCTTTCCAGCGGCACGAACTGCGCATTGGGAATGCCGGAGGCCACCGCGCGGCCCAGTTCCAGCGGGATGCGCTGGTCGTGCTTGGAATGCAGCACGAGGGTCGGCGCCTTCACCTGGGCGAGGCGGTCGCGCACGTCGATGTAGCCGAAGGCATCCTGGAAGCGCGCGGCGTTGCTCGGCGAGCAGGTCAGCCGCTGGAACTCGTCGAACCAGGCGAGGTCCTCGGGCGACGCTTCCGGCATGAAGGTCTGCGAGAAGATGTGCCGGTAGGCCGGGTTGTCGGTGCCCCAGCCGACCTCCGTCAGCGTCAGGACCGCCTCGCGGCGCGCCTGTTCTTCCGGGCTGGCCAGGTGGCGCCAGCCGGCCGCGTAGCCGCCCAGCAGCACCAGGCCGGAGACCCGCTCCGGGTGGCGCACGGCGTATTCGATGGAAACGGCGCAGCCCTGCGAGATGCCGAGCAGCGGAAAGCGCTCCAGCTCCAGCTTGTCGGCCACCGCTTCGAGGTCTTCGACAAAGGCCTCGAAGCTGAGATTGCCGACGTCCCAATCGGACAGGCCGCAGCCGCGCTCGTCGTAGCGGATGAAAGTGCGGTAACGGGCCAGCGCCGCGAAGCTGCGCCCCCAGATCGGGCTCGCCCAGTCGAACTCCAGGTGGTTGAGCCAGTTGGCCGCCTTCAGCAGCGGCGGCCCCGAGCCGACGGCCGCGTAGGCGATCTTGGTGCCGTCCGGCACCTCGCAAAAGCCGATGCGCTGCGTGTGCAGCGCCTGCCCCCGGGCGTTGCGGGGCGTCGGCCGGCGCGACCGCGTTGCCGGTGCTTGGGGAGCCGGTACTTGGGGGGCAGGGGCTTGAGGGGCGGGGGCGTGGGGCGTCCGGGCAGTGGCCGCGTGCGCCTTGGCGCCCACCGGGTCGGCGTCGCGCCATAGCCGCTGCCACTTTATTGCCGCCGCCGGTGCGATCTCGGGATGGGTGGCGAGCTGGCGCAGCACGGCGACGCGTGCCGCCGCCGCGTCCTCGCGCTCCGACGTCAGCCAGGAATCGAAGGCATCGTCGCCGGCGCCGTCGAGGCCGTCCAGCAGGACCCGGTCCAGCCGCCCGGCCATGACCTCCAATTCGCCGACGGCGAGGCCCGCGTCCTGCCGGCGCAGCATTGTGTGAATGTCGCGGATGTCGATGTCGACGTCCTGGGTGTCGAAATGAACCCGCTCCCGGTCGGCGACGATGCGCGGGCGGTCGGGTGCGTCCGCCACCCGGCGCAGCTTGCTGAGCGACCAGCGCAGGGCGGCCTTGGGGTCGTCCGGCAGATCCCAGAGCAGCTCGCAGAGACGCTCGCGGCGGTGCGGACGGCCGGTCGCGGCGAGAAAAGCCAGCAGCGCCCGTGCCTTGCGCGCTGCCGGCAACGGCAGGTCGGCGCCCCACGCGCTGACGCGCAGCTCGCCCAGCAACGAGACCTGAAGGTCCCGGGGCGGATTATTGTGGCGTTCCTGGAGGCGTTCCTGAGGCACGCGCAACTCCGGGCGGCGGCGAAATACAACGATAGGCGGGCGCCAATACCACCGCCATTACAACGCTGACAACAACGCCCCGTCCCCAGAGTAGGCCCTGCGGACAGTGTCCGCCAAGCGGCGATCCCCTGTGAGTTGATTCGGGACGCGGCCTGGCGGCGCAGGTCATTTTTCCTACCCAGGACAAAAGATCGCATGCGAACGAATCGTTGCCGATGCCGGCACGGTCCCCGTCATCGATCCCCGTCATCGATCCCCGTCATCGATCTTCGGGGTCTGGAGGGATATCCGCACACGACCTTTGTCGTGCTGCGCGGTCACTGAACCTGCCTGCGCTGAACCCGCACCGGGCAACATTACGTATTCACGTTTGTGCCTTCCCGGTCCGCCAGGACGGGGATCATTTATTACGAGAAGGCATAGTGATGCAAATTTCTTACGAGACCATCGATGGCGTCGCAATTCTCGGCGTTACCGGCGCGGTGGACAGCCATGCCGCCGGACAATTGAGCGACGCCCTGGTGCAGTGCATCAGCGGCGGCGCAAAGAAAATGATCGTGAACCTCTCGGGCGTGCACATCATGACGCGCGCGGGTTTTCGGGGACTGGTCGTCGCCGCGAAGCTGATGGAGACCGCGCAGGGCGAGATGCGGATCTGTGGCGCCCTGCGGTCGGTGGACGACTTTCTGCGCCGCAGCGGCTTCACCTATCTGCTGACCTGCGATGTGACGCTACAGGCGTCGCTCAACGAACTGCGCGCCGCGCCGCGCGGGGTGCCCGAGCGACCGGCCATGCCGCTCCTGCAGGCCATCTAACGGAAAACCCATCCGAGGAAACGATCTAAAGCGTCGAAGGAGACAACGAGATGTCATTCAGTGAATTTGCGATTTTCGATCACCACTACGGTGTGCGCCGCCGGCAGTACGCCGGCATCCGGGGCGCGCTGTCGCTTCGCGGGGTCGTCGGTGCCGTCTGCGACTACTGCCGCCACGGGAACGACTACCGGGCCCTGATGGACATGCCGGACTACCTGCTGGAGGACATCGGGCTCGACCGGGCCGATGTTACCGCGGCGAAGCGCCGGCACGCCTTCTGGCCCGCCCGGGACTGACGCGTTCGTGGTGACTGACGCGATCATGGTGATCGACGCGTCTGGGGGGACCCGCCGGACCCACGCGGACCGATAGACCTGCGGCAGGCTGCCGACCGGCACCCCGCTTCGGCTGCAAGACCGCCGCCGCCGATGCCACTGGGTTCCGGGAACGGGCCTCCGGGACCCAGTGGTGTGACGAAGAGGCCGGTGCGCCCCTCCTTCCAGACTTCGGGAAGCCTTCGGATAGCCTGCGGGCAGTACTTCGGGGCTGGCCCCCAGGCCCCTTGTCCGCTATGACAGACCAGCATTTTCCGGGCGTTTCGCCGTAAAGGGAGTGGGGTCTTTGCTGGAAACCTTGCTGCATCACAATGCCCAATGGGCGGCGGAGCGGGTCGCGCAGGACCCGGGCTACTTCAAGCGGCTGGCCGATATCCAGCGTCCGCATTACTTCTGGATCGGCTGTTCCGACAGCCGGGTGCCCGCCAATGTCATCGCCGGCCTGGAGCCGGGCGAGGTCTTCGTCCACCGCAACGTCGCCAACCTGGTGAACCCGGGCGACCTCAACTGCCTCTCGGTGCTGCAGTTCGCGGTGGAGCAGTTGCAGGTGCGCGAGATCATCGTCACCGGCCATTACGGCTGCGGCGGTATCCTGGCCGCCGTCGACGGCCAGCGCCACGGCCTGATCGACCACTGGCTGCAGCCGATCCGCGATACCGCCCAGCGCTGCACGGCGGAACTGGACAAGCTGGCCGACGTGCACGCCCGCCATGACCGGCTCTGCGAGCTGAACGTCATCGCCCAGGTGCGCCGGGTGGCCGAGACGCCCATCGTGATGGACGCCTGGAGCCGCGGGCAGCCGCTGGTCGTCCACGGCCTGGTCTACGGCCTGAAGGACGGCCGCCTGCGCAACCTGGGCTGCACGCTGACGGGGCCGCCGGGCCGCTGACGCCGGCCAAGCATTCAAGACCCAAGCATTCAAGATAAAGAAAAAAACGGGAGGAAAATCGTGAAGGTAGGAACATTCCGCGTCGACGGCGAGCGCAAGGTCGGCCTGCTGGATGCCGACGAGGGCCACGTGCGGCCCGTCGCCCTGGATCGTGCCGCCGCCGAACGCGGCGTCGAGGCGCTGGCCCGCCTGCAGGCGGAAGGCCTGCCGCTGCCGGAACTGGGTGATCCCGTCGCGCTGTCCGACATCCGGGTGGAGGCGCCGATCCCGCGGCCGCGCCGCAACGTCTTCTGCGTCGGCAAGAACTACCACGACCACGCCCAGGAGTTCGCCTCCTCCGGTTTCGATTCCAGCGCCGCCGCCGGTGCCGTACCCAAGGTGCCGATCATCTTCTCCAAGGTGCCGGAATCGGTGATCGCGGCGGGCGAAGCCGTCGTTATGGATTCCAGCGTCGATCCCTCGCTCGATTACGAGGTCGAACTGGCGGTGATCATCGGCAAGGGCGGACGAGGCATCACGAAGGCCGACGCGCTGGACCATGTCTGGGGCTACACCATCGTGAACGACGTGACGGCGCGCGACCTGCAGGGCCGCCACAGCCAGTGGCTGATCGGCAAGTCGCAGGACACCTTCTGCCCGATGGGCCCCTGGGCGGTCACCGCCGACGAGATCGACCTGGCCGACACGCCGGTACTCACCTTCGTGAATGGCGAGAAGCGCCAGGACTCCAACACCGGCCTGCTGATCTTCGATGTGCCGACCATTATCGCGTGCCTGTCGGCCGGCATCACCCTGCTGCCCGGCGACGTCATCGCCACCGGCACGCCGGCCGGCGTCGGCATCGGTTTCAAGCCGCCCCGCTACATGGCCCACGGCGACAGCGTGCGTTGCGAGATCGGCGGCATCGGCGCGCTGGAAAACCCCATCGTCGACCGCGCCCGCCAGGCCGACGCGGCGGATTAGCAGGGGCGCTTGCGGCAGGGGCCCAGCGAGGTGCCCAGGCGCGGCTTTTCTGACGTCGCCTGCCGGGGC
>JBHJIR010000006.1:0-18739 GCA_050043265.1 Kiloniellaceae bacterium | reverse complement strand
GTGATCGCCCTTCTTCAGGGACTTCACCCCCGGGCCGGTGTCGACCACCACGCCGGCGCCCTCGTGGCCCAGGATCGCCGGGAACAGCCCCTCGGGATCGTCGCCCGACAGGGTGAAGGCATCGGTGTGGCAGATCCCCGTCGCCTTCACCTCCACCAGCACCTCGCCTTCCTTCGGCCCCTCCAGCTGGACCGTCATCACTTCCAGCGGTTTGCCCGCCTCAACCGCCACCGCAGCACGCACGTCCATCGTAAGTCCCCTAATATACCTGACTGAAATCGCATCGAAGGCGCGCAGTCTAAGCCCCCGGACGGCCCACCGCCACCCCGCCGGGCGATACAAATAGGGCTGGGAAAGTCCTTCAGGTGAAGACCTACAGGGTCTAGGTTCGGCCACGGCGAGCGGCTACTATGCCCCGGCCATTTTCACGGAGTGAGACTTTATGGACGACTCGTTGACCCAGGCGCGGATCGATCTGGCCGCCGCGCTGCGGCTGGCCGCCCGCTTCGATCTGCACGAAGGGATCTGCAACCATTTCAGCTACGCGCCGCCGGAGCGGCCCGATGCCTTCCTGGTGAATCCCTTCGGCAAGCACTGGTCGCAGCTCAGCGCCAGCGATCTGCTGCTGGTCGATTACGACGGCAAGGTGCTGGAAGGCAGCGGCGAACTGGAAACCACCGCCTTCTGCATCCATTCGCGCTGCCATAAGGATAACCCGCGCGCGGCCTGCGTGCTGCACACCCACATGCCCTATGCCACGACGCTGACGTCCCTGGAGGACACGCCGCTGGAGCCGATCAGCCAGAACGCGCTGCGCTACTACAACGACGTTGCCTACGACGGCAATTACAACGGGCTGGCCAGCGACGTGGAGGAGGGCGAGCGCATCGCCTCCGCCCTAGCGGGCAAGCGGGTGCTGTTTCTCGCCAACCACGGCGTCGTGGTCGTCGGTCCGAACATCGCCAAGGCCTTCGAGGACCTCTACTACCTGGAGCGTGCCTGCCAGGTGCAGGTGCTGGCCCATTCGACCGGGCGGCCGTTGCGCCGGGTCAGCGACAACATCGCCGGCGCCACTTTCAAGGACCCGGCGTCCGAGCAGCACTACGCCGATGCGCACTTCGCGGCGCTGAAGCGTCTGCTCGACGCCGAAGACCGCAGCTACGTCAGCTAAAACAACCAAGGGACCGGATATGCATCACAGCCGCCTTGCCTGTGTCGTGATCGATTCACGCACCGACGATCTTGATGGGGAAGCCGAATTCTGGAGCGCGGTTCTCGGTTGGCCGGCCAGCACGCCGGGCGGGTCGGATCGCTACCGCGACATCGATGGGCCGGACGACCAGCCGAAGGTGCTGGTTCAGAAGGTCGAGCACGAAAGCCGCGTCCACCTGGATATCGAAACCGACGACATTGAGGCGGAAGTGAAGCGGCTGGAGGCGCTTGGCGCCAAGCGGATCGGTCTGGTCAAGAGTTGGTGCGTGATGGAGGCGCCCAGCGGCCAGCGCTTCTGCGTGGTCAAGCCCCAGCGCAAGGACTTCCCGGCCGGCGCCAACCAGTGGCCGTGAGACGCCCCTGAACGGGCGGTTTTCCGGGCCGGTTACCCTCTTTCAATCCTTTGCGACTATGTCTTAGGGGCGGAAAAAGGCCGGCGGCGGGAAGATGAGGAAAATCTTGATGACCTGGCTTTGGGCTGTTCTCGGGGGGTACGGCTTCGTCGTCGTGGTGATGTTCCTGGCCCAGCGCAGCCTGATCTATCCGGCGGCGTCCATTGTGCCGCGCCTGGCCGACCACCACCTGCCGGCCCTGCGGGCCGTCGAGACCGAGCCGGAGACCGGCCTGCGTATCACCCACTGGTACCACCCGCCGGCGGGCGATCTGGAGCCGCTGATCGTCGTCTTCCACGGCAATGGCAGCGACCTGGGTAACGCGGTCGAGAAGATGCGCCCCTTCATCGAGGCCGGCATGGGTGTGCTGGCGGCCGGCTACCGCGGCTACAGCGGCAACCCCGGCAAGCCCAGCGAGGAGGGCCTCAGCGCCGATGCGCGCTCGCTGCTCGACTGGGCGTCGGCCGAGGGCTATGGCCGCGAGCGCCTGGTCTATTTCGGGGAGTCGCTGGGCACCGCCGTCGCTGTGAAGATGGCCAGCGAGCGTCCGCCCTCTGCCGTGGTGCTGGAGGCGCCGCCCAGCTCCATCGCCGACGTTGCCGCCGCGCACTACTGGTACCTGCCGGTGCGGCCGCTGATCCGCGATCCCTGGAACTCGCTGGCGCGCATCGCCAGCATCGGCGCGCCGCTGCTGGTCCTGCACGGCGAGCGCGCCCCGGTGGTGCCGATCCGCTTCGGGCGCAAGCTGTTCGACGCGGCGGTGGAGCCCAAGCAGGCGATCTGGCACGCCGAGGCACTGCACACCAACATCCTGAACGACCCCGATGTGGTCGAGGCCGTGCAGGCCTTTATCCGAGCGCGATGATGTCGCCGCTGAGCGGCTCTTCACATCGTGTTCAGGCGCCCCGGTAATCTTGACCGCTGTACAACGTAGGCGCATGATTCATGCGATGGGGGAAGCCAATCTGAGACAGTCCGATGCATCGCGGAGCGCTGACGCGCCCGATCCCGACATGCCGCCTGGAATGCGACTTCACATTCATGAGTCTGATTTGCCGGACGATTGCGCGCGGCAACTGTGGCAATGGTGGTTCGCTTCGGAAAAGCATGCCGTGCCGCCGCGGCGGGAGGACTTCGACCCGCTCGACGTGCCGCGCGCACTTTCCAGCATCACCATTTTCAACGTCGAGCGTGATCCCTGGCGCTTCCGCGTTCGCCTTGTCGGCACCCGCATCGTGGAAGAAACCGGCCAGGATACAACCGGGGTTTATCTCGATCAGCTTGAAGGTGTCGGATTGGTGGCCGAGAGAGCCCGTTGGGCCGCCGAGAACTGCCGACCGTACTTCGTGCCGGCGGCCCCGGTGACTTGGACATCCAAGAAATTCAGGAATTACTCGACGCTGGGGCTTCCGCTTGTCGACGCATCGGGCCGGACGATCATGATTTTGTACTACATGTCCTTTTCCTGAAGCGGTTCGCGGCCTAGCGTGAAATGCCGCCCAGCGCTTCCAAGGCTTCCGGCGTGTCGATGTCGTGCAGCACGGCGTCGTCGTCCATCGGCACCTCGCAGACCACTTCCGCATGTTCGCCGATGAGGGCGCGGGCGCCGGTGTCGCCGGCGATCTCCTGCATCTCGGCGAAGAAGCGCCGCGCGAAGAGCACCGGGTTGCCGCGCTTGCCCTGCCAGGTCGGCACGCAGATGGCGCGGCCTTCGGTCGGATTGAAGGCGGCGATCAGGCGGTTTACCACCGCGGGCGAAACGCGCGGCATGTCGCCGAGGCAGACCAGCACGCCGTCCACAGGCACGCCCTCGGGGCCGTCCGGCAGAGCCGCGAGGCCGCGGCGCAGCGACGACGACAGGCCGCTGGCGTAGTCGGGAGTGTGGGTCAGGGTGAAGCCGGCTTTTGGTAGAACCGCCTCGACGGCGGCGTAATCGTGGCCGGTCACCACGGCGAGTGGGCGCGCCTGGGAGGTCTGCAGGCATTCGATCACGTGGCAGACCATCGGCTTGCCGTCGACGGTGGCCAGCAGTTTGTTCACCGCGCCCATGCGCCGCGACTGGCCGGCGGCCAGCACGATGGCGGCGATCCTCGGCGCGCGCGGCGCGCTCATGGGCGCCTGGACCGCTTCGGCGCGGGGCAGGGGACGGCTGGCGATTTCCTTCAGCAGGCCGCCGGCGCCCCTGCCCATCAGGTCGACCGGGGCCACGTCGAGGCCGGCCACCAGCCGCTGCAGTACCCAGTCGAAGCCGTTCACCTTGGGCGAGCGCGCGCAACCCGGCAGGCCGACCACCGGACGTCCGATCAAACCGCCCAGCAGCATCAGGTTGCCCGGGTCGACCTGCATGCCGATGTGGGTGACGCTGCCGCCGGCCTGTTCCAGGGCGGCGGGCAGCACGTCGCGGCGGTCGACGATGGCCGACGCGCCGGCCATCAGCAGGATGTCGCAGCCCTCGGCCGCCAGCGCGGTGAGTTCCCGTGCCACCGCCGCGCTGTCGTGGGCGCAGCGCCGCTCCAACGCCGGTGGGCAATCCAGGTTGGCGAGACGCCGGTCCATCACGTCGCGGCTCTTGTCGAGGACGTTCTCTTTGGTGCCCGGCAGATGGGTCTGCACCATGCCGACCTTGCGCGCCGCCAGCGGGGCGACGCTCAGCAGCGGTGCGCCTTCGCGGGCCACCGCGAGGCAGGCATCCAGCGCCGCCCGCGGCGCGGCGAAGGGAATGATCTTGATGGTCGCCGCCATCTGGTGCGGCTCCACCAGGTCGTAGGGCGCCAGCGTCGCCAGGGTGATCGACTCGTCGACCCCGTTCACGGCGTCGATGCGCGCGCGGTCGGCTACCAGAATGCCGCGTTCGGCGACCAGCAGGTTGCAGCGTCCGGTGAAGCTGGCGGTAGCGGTGAGGCCGGCGCCGCACAGGGCAGCGGCCAGTTCCGTCGCCGCGGCGTCCTCGTGCACGTCGCCGGCTTCCAACCGCGCGGCGATCACGTCGGCGATGCCGGCCCCGCGCAGTGTGGCGACGTCCGCCGCCGACAACCGCCGTCCCTTCTTGAAGGTAAAGCCGGCGCCCCGCAGCGAGTGGGCGAGGATGCAGTCCGCGGCCTCGGCAACAGCGATCGGGCCGAAGTGCATTACTGCGCGGCCTCGGGTTGTTCGGCCTTTACCAGCGGCGGCACCCGGTGCAGCACCTGGGTGATCTGCGCCATGATCGAGATGGCGATCTCCGCCGGGCTCCTGGCGCCGATGGCCAGGCCGATGGGCGCATGAATGCGCGCCAGGGCGTCGACGTCGAGGCCTTCGTCGCTCAACCGCTCCAGCCGCTTGGCGTGGGTCTTGCGGCTGCCCAGCGCACCGACGTAGAAGGCCGGCGAATGCAGCGCGATGCGCAACGCCGGGTCGTCCAGCTTCGGGTCGTGGGTCAGCACCACCACGGCGCTGCGGTGGTCCGGCGCCAGGGCGGTCATCGCGTCATCGGGCCAGTCGTCGACCAGCCGCACCGAGGGGAAGCGTTCTTCGTTCGCCCAGGCCTTGCGCGGATCGACCACGACAACCTCGTAGCCGGCGAGCTGCGCCATCGGCACCAGCGCCTGGGAGATGTGCACGGCGCCGACGATCAGCAGGCGCAGCGGCGGATTGTAGACATGGACGAAGAGATTCGACGTCTCATCCAAAGGCCCGCTGCGGTCCGCCGTGACCGCGTCGGCGACGGCGGCCTGCTGCGCCGGGGTGAGCGAAAGGTCGCCGCTGCCGTTGCCGTCCACTTTCAGCCATTGCCGGCCGTCGGTGAGGTCGGTGACCAGCGCGGCCGGGCGTTTCTCCGTCCGGGCCGCCTGCAGCCTGTCGAGGATCTCCCGTTTCATTCGACGCGCTCGACGAAGACCTTGATGGTGCCGCCGCAGGCCAGGCCGACGTCCCAGGCCTGCTCGTCGGAGACACCGAACTCCAGCAGCTTGGGGCGCGCGCCGTCCATGATTGCCTGGGCCTCGTGGACCACGGCGCCCTCGATGCAACCGCCGGAAACCGATCCCTGCAGGCGCAGGCTGTCGTCGACGATGAGCTGGCTGCCCACCGGCCGCGGCGAGGAGCCCCACGTCTGCACCACCGTGGCCAGCGCGACCTTGTGGCCGGCATCGCGCCACCCGGCCGCCTCGGCCAGCAGGTCTTCGGCCTGCGCGCTCGCTAGCTTGCCTTCTGCCATCTCGTCATGCCCTCCTCGCGTCGGGTTGCCGGGCGGCTCAGCACGGCCGCCAGGTCGCCCAGGCTTTCCAGATTATGCACCGTCTTGAAGTCGTCGACGTGGGGGATCAGTGCTTTCGCCCCTAAAGACTTGGGCTGATAGCCCTCGTAGCGCAAGAGCGGGTTCAGCCAGATCAGCCGCCGGCAGGATTTGTGCAGGCGCTCGACCTCGGCCTCCAGGCCCTCGGCGTTGTCGCGGTCCAGGCCGTCGGAGATCAGCAGCACCACCGCGCCCTGGCCCAGCACACGCCGCGCCCAGGTGACGTTGAAGTCGTGCAGGCAGGCCCCGATGCGGGTGCCGCCGGACCAGTCGACTACGCTCTCGGCGACCTTTTCGACGGCCACATCCACGTCTTTGTGACGCAGGTGGCGGGTGATGTTGGTCAGGCGGGTGCCGAACACGAAAGTATGCACGCGGTCGCGGTCGTTGGTCACCGCGTGCATGAAGTGCAGCAGCATGCGCGAATAGCGGCTCATCGAGCCGGAAATGTCGCACAGCACCACCAGCGGCGGGTGGCGGCGGCGCGGCTTCTTGAAGCGCAGCGGGATGGTGTCGCCCCCCTGGCGCAATGCGGTGCGCAAGGTGGCGCGCAGGTCCGCCTTGCGGCCGCCGCCGGGTTGGTAGCGCCGGGTCGGCACCTCCATGATCGGCAGGCGCATGGACTGGATCGCCCGCTTGGCCTCGGCCAGTTCCGCAGTGGACATCTTCTCGAAGTCGATGTCCTGCAGCACCTCCTGGTTGGAGAAGGTGAGGGCGGCGTCGATCTCCTGCTTTTCTTCCTTCTCGTCGGGCTCCCGGCCGTCGTCGCCCTTGGGACGCATGGCCTCGGTCAGGCGCCGGCTCAACTCGTCGGCGTCGTCGGGCCGCTGTCCGGCCGCCGGCGTGATGTCCGGCAGCAGCAGCGCCATCATACGCTGCAGGATTTCCGGGTTGCGCCAGAATACGTGGAAGGCCTGGTCGAAGAGGTCCTGCTGGTCCCGCCGGTTCACGAAGACCGCATGCAGGGTCCAGTAGAAATCGTCGCGCCGGCCGAGGCCCACGGCCTGGACGGCCTTCAGCGCCTCCAGCACCTTGCCCGGCCCGACCGGCAGGCCGGCGGCGCGCAGGGTGCGGGCGAAGTAGAGAATGTTCTCTGCCATGCGGCCCTCGCTGGGGGCATCGGCGCGGCTGTCTGTCGGCTCGGTCATAGGGGCGATGTTACTCCAGCCCGCCGGGCCCGCCCAGGGCCGTGACCCGTCCTTTTCATAAGGCCCTATTCATTAGGATTTCTAATTTTACCAATGAGGAGATGTCGTTTGTCGCCGGACGCGGCTGGGCGCATCTCTAAGGACAGGAGAGGGATATCGCCCGGCGGTCATCGAGGCGGACCGGGCTACTGGATGAGGAGAAGTACAATGTCAACGACGAACTGCCCCACGCTTGGACCCAAGGACAGCCTCAGCCGGGATGACCTGATTTCACCCGCGGCAACCCACGGCCGCCTGGCTTTCAACATCGCGATCGGCGCGTTCATCGGCCTGCTGCTGGCGCTTGCCGGCATGGGATTCACGGAGGTGCCGGAATCCATCGATCGCCTGGAGCCGGGCACGGCGTCGCCGGCCCCCGCGCAGAGGGCGCTCGACGGCCATGGCAAGTGGGGCGGCTACACGCGCTGACCCTTGCCAAGGGATCGGACGGCGGGTCGCCGGCGGGCGCATCGTGGCCGCCGGCACCGCCCGTGCCGGACGCGGCTCCTCTACTCGGCCGCTTCGCCGACGGTAAACTTGCGGATCTCGCCGCTTTGCAGGCGCGACCAATAGGAGGTCAGCTCCTGCTTCACAACGGGGAAGAGGATGTAGAGGCCGATGATGTTGGCGATCGACATGGCGAAGATTGCCGAGTCCGAGAAGTCCACCACCGGACCCAGGTTCATCGACGCGCCGATTACCACGAAAATGCAGAAGATCAGCTTGAACAGCAGGTCCATGGAACGGCTTTCGCCGAACAGGTAGGTCCAGCACTTCGACCCGTAGTACGACCACGACAGCATGGTCGAGAAGGCGAAAAGGATCACCGCCAGCGCCAGGATATAGGGGAACCAGGAAAACGCGCTCTCGAAGGCCATCGAGGTGAGCTCGACGCCGCCCATGCCGCCGCCGATCTCGTTCACGCCGGTAATGACGATGACCAGCGCGGTCATGGTGCAGATCACGATGGTATCGATGAAGGGCTCATGCAGGGCCACCAGTCCCTCGGTAACGGGTTCCTTGGTGCGCACCGCGGAGTGGGCGATGGAGGCTGAACCGATGCCCGCTTCGTTGGAAAAGGCGGCGCGCCGGAAGCCTTGAATCAGGGCGCCGACGAAACCGCCCGCCACGCCCTCGGGGCTGAAGGCGCCGCCGATGATTTCCCCGAAAGCGGCGGGGACCTGCGCGTAGTTGGCCACGATGATGATGATCGCCGCCGTGCAGTAGATGATCGCCATGAACGGGACGATCTTCTCGGTCACTTTGGCGATCGACTGGATGCCGCCGATGATCACCGCGCCGACGAGCACCGCGACGACAATTCCGAACAGCCAGCCCTTGTCGGCCATGAAGCTGGCGTCGCCGCCGGTCACGTTGACGAATTGCTGGAACGACTGGTTGGCCTGGAACATGTTGCCGCCGCCCAGCGATCCGGCGATGCAGCAGACCGCAAAGAAGGCGGCAAGGAATTTCCCGAGGCCGGCCATGTTCTTTTCCGCCAGCCCCTTGCTGAGATAGTACATCGGGCCCCCGGAGACCGTGCCGTCGGGGTATTCGTTGCGGTATTTGACGCCCAGGGTGCACTCGGCGAATTTCAACGACATGCCGAGAAAACCGGCCAGAATCATCCAGAAGGTCGCCCCAGGGCCGCCGATGGATACCGCGATGGCAACCCCGGCGATGTTGCCGAGGCCGACCGTGCCGGATAGCGCAGTGGCCAGGGCCTGGAAGTGCGAGACCTCGCCGGCGTCCTTGGGGTCGGAATAGTCGCCCTTCACCAGGTCGACGGCGTGGCGGAAGGCCCGGACCGAAATGAAATTGAAATAGACGGTGGCAAAGGCGGCGGCGGCCACCAGCCAGACCACGATGATCGGCAGCGCGATCTCGTCGGTGATCGGCAGGGAATAGAAGATGATGCCGGCGATGACGTCGGTGATCGGGGAGATCGCGTGGTTGATTCGTTCGTCGAGGGTCACGGCCGCGGTGCCGTCCTGCGCCCGGCAGGCGGCGGGTATCCAGAGCATGGCGGCAACGAAAGCGGATACGAGTTTTCTCATGGGAGCCTCACTGCTTTGGTTGGCCCGCGCTCTGCGTCGCGGTTGTTCTGTCGGCCGCTCTTTTGGGGCGGTCCGACGGTCAGGCGGTCATGGAATCACCGTGACGGGAACCGGCGAAACCTGGACCAGGCTGCTCGCCACGCTGCCGAACAGCAGGGCTTGCAGCTTCGACAGGCCGCGCCGGCCGATGAAGATCTGGCCGGCTGTGTGTTCTTTCGCGATCTGGCTGAGCACTTCGACGACATGGCCGTGGCGCACGAGGCCTTCGACAGTGAGGCCGGCGGCCTTCAACTCACGGACCAGGGGCTGAATGATGTCGCTCTCGGCGCGGGCGATTTCCTCTTCGCGCCGCTTGTGGCGAAGGTCGTTTTCCTGCGGTGTGTTGAAGCTGTAGGGCGACCACTCGATCACATAGGCCACGATCAAGCGCGCGCCGAGTTGTGTGGCGCGCTCGGCCGCAAACTTCGCCGCGCGCTGTCCCCCTTCGCTGCCGTCGACGCCGACGAGCAATGTATCCGTCATGATCCCCGCCTTTGCCGGTGCGGGTCCCCTGACCGGTCGCCCCCCCGGCTTTTCATTGATCTTTTTTTGACTGTTGCAGCAACGATTGCACGAAATGATTGTAAGCGCCAGGGTTAGGTGCCCGGACGATAGTGCGAAGTTTGCGACATTTGGGAAATTGTGCGGCGCGAACGCCGATGCGGCGCTAACCCAGGGCGCGGTGCGACAGCTCGGACTTTACTTCGCTGAGCAGGCGGGCGGCCTCGCTGCCCTGGATCTTGGCGATGTCGTCCTGGTACTTCAGCAGGACGCCCAGGGTATCGTCGATGGCCTGGGGATCGAGCGCGACCTTGTCCAGCTGGGTCAGGGCCTCGGCCCAGTCCAGGGTCTCGGCGATGCCCGGCGCCTTGAACAGGTCCTCGTCGCGCAGCGCCTGCACGAAGCCGACGATCTGGCGCGACAGCTCGGCCGACACCTTGGGGGCCTTGGCCTGCAGGATCTGCAGTTCGCGCTCGGCCGAGGGATAGTCGACCCAGTGGTAGAAGCAGCGCCGCTTCAGGGCGTCGTGGATCTCGCGGGTGCGGTTCGAGGTGACGATGACAATAGGCGGCTCGGCGGCGGCGATAGTGCCGAGCTCCGGGATGGTGATCTGGAAGTCGGACAGCACCTCCAGCAGAAAGGCCTCGAAGGGTTCGTCGGTGCGGTCCAACTCGTCGATCAGCAGCACCGGCGCACCGCGGATCGGGTCCGGCCGCAGGGCCTGCAGCAGCGGCCGCTCGATGAGGAAGCGTTCGTCGAAGATATCGCCACTCAGGCGCTCGCGGTCTTGTTCGCCGGCGGCCTCGGCGACGCGGATCTCGACCATCTGGCGCGGGTAGTTCCACTCGTAGACCGCAGCGGAGACGTCGAGGCCTTCGTAGCACTGCAGGCGCACCAGGCGGCGGCCCAGGGTCTCGGCCAGAACCTTGGCGATCTCCGTCTTGCCGACGCCGGCTTCGCCTTCCAGGAACAGCGGGCGTCCCTGCTTCAGCGCCAGGAACAGCACGGTCGCCAGATTGCGCTCGCCGATGTAGCGCCCGCGCGCCAGCAGCGCCAGGGTCTCGTCAACGGAGGTGGGAAGCGGAACCGCCGGGGCCATGAAAACAGTCTTCGCCTGGGTTGGGATCAGGAGGTCGATGCCGGAGAAAGAGGGCTAGGGGGAGGGTTGAGCGAAAATTACTTTCTCCGCCATTCGCCGTCGGCTGTCAAAATCCATGTGCCTGCCGGCACCTGCTGGACGATCTCGTTGGCGTAGACCATGCCGACCTGGGCTGCGGGGACGCCCTGGCTGGCGGCCTGCTTCTCGTAGATATCCCGGCGCTTGGCGTTGATCTCCGTCGCCAGGTCGGCGGCGCTGGGGTCGCGGGCCACCACGTAGCCGTCATAGCGCTCGCCGATCTTGCCGCTGGCCCGCAGTTCGTCGAGCGACTGCGCCGTGGCCGGGCCGGCCAGCAGCGGCAGGGCCAGGGCTGCCGCCATCGCCAGGGTGAGGAGGGAGAACCAACGCCGTGTCATCATGTTGTCCTTTGGCTCGTCTTGCCGCTTTGCCGTCCGGGTAGAAGATACCGGGTTAGAAGACATCGGGGTTTTCCTTGATGTCCTTGGCTGCCTGTTCTTCAATTTTCACGCGTACTTCCGCGTCTAACTTCACATTCAGGTTTATCGTGATGGGCTCCTTGGGCGCCGCCATTTGAACCGTCGGGGTACAGCCGGCGAGGGCGAAGCACAGCATGGCTCCACCGAGGGCCGCGTGACGACCGCCAAAGCTGATCAATCTCTCTCTCCTTCATGCGTCGTCCCGCAGACTCGGGAACTGAACAGAGCATAACAGCGGGCACCGGCAACCGCCATGCACCGCAACAGTACTACGCAAGGCCGGGCGGAAACGTTCCCATGGCGCGGTTTCGCCCCGAAATGGACCTACTGGCGCAATTGCCAGGCCCGCCGCAGGGCATCATCGGACAGGCTGTAGCCCTGCTTCAGGGCGTTCAGGACGCTTGTCAGATTGCTCTCCAGGTTGATGTTGAACTGGAAGGGCTGGCCGTCCAGCACCTCCGGGTTCTGGCCCAGGGTGGATAGCTGCACGGTGGCGTCGTTCGCCGCCGTCTTCTCGAGGGTCAGCGAGAGGGTATCGTAGTGGAAATCCTCCATCGCCTTCACCGCCATCTCGACGGTCTCGCCGCTGCCGGACAGGGCCGCGCGCAGGGCGTCGATGCGGATCGACAGGCGGCCCGGCGCGATGGCCTCGAAGCGGCCGTCGTCGACGATGACGTCGCTATCGGAAAAGACGATCGGCAGGCTGCCTTTCAGCGTGCCGCTGCCGGACAGGCCGTCGACGCCGAGCAGCTCGAACAGGGTGGCAAGATCAAGGCCGTCGGTGGCCAGCACGATGCGGTTCCGCTCCGCCGCGGGATCGAGGATGGCGGGCTCGATGCGCCAGCGGGCGCCGCCCAGGTCGAAGCCGCCGCTCGCGACGCTGAGCTGTGGCCCGGGCGCCTGGTCGAGCGAGAAGGCAATGTCGATATCCTCGACCGGGATGCCGGCTTCCAGGCGGCGGATTTTCAGGTGCTGGCCAGGTGCCGAGGCGAGCGGCAGCAGGCTGTCCAGGGTCAGCGCGAGGTCGAGCCCCTCGACCGCCGCCGGGCCGGCGAAGGACAGGCCGCTCACCGTGAGTTTGCCGCTTTGCGCCGACGGGTCGCGCGGCCAGGCGAGACTGGCATTGGCGGTGACGGTGCCGCTGACCTTTTCCAGGCTGTCCAGCAGCGGCGAGATCTGGGCCGGCTGCAGTCCGTCCGGGGTGAAGGACAGCAGCCGGCTGGCGGCATCGATGCGGGCCGTGCCGTCGTCGTCGTAGCGCCCGGTCAGGTCCACCAGGGTCTGGCCGCCGCTGAGGCCGACGGCAGCGGCGATGTCGTAACCGGCGCCCTTGCGCTTCAGGGTGCCGTCGAGCGAGAGGGGAGCGGTCAGGGGATCGGCGCCGCCGAGTTGGAACGGCGCCAGGACGAAACGGCTGGTCCTGGGCCGCAGGTCGCTGTCCAGCGCGACCTCGATGTTCGCCGTCTCGGCAGTGAAGTCGTAGCCCGGCAGGGCGAGGCCGGAGAGGCCGATGGTCACGCTGGCGGCATGCCCCGTTTCGGGCTCAAAACGGCCATCGGCTTGCAGCGTGATGGCGTCTGCGTCCACGGCAACCGGCTCGCTGCCGTCGGCGGCAAGGGACAGTGCCACGCCGTCTTCCCGGGCCGCCAGCCGGTAGGCATAGCCGGGATCGCCGGCGCCACTTTCCAGGGAGAGTTCGCTGATGGCGAAGGACAGCGGCTGCTGCAGGCGCAGGGGCGCGCCGGCACCGAACTGGGTGACGCCCAGACGGCCCGGCGTGGCGAGGGCGAGGTGAAGCCCGGCGTCGCTATAGTCCGCGGTGAGCGGCAGGACGAGGGTGATGCCGCGGGCCTGGCGGCCGCCGACGGACAGGCTCTTGGCCTCGGCGCGGGCCTCTATGCTGCCGTCGAAACGGTCGAGCGCGAACCGGTTTCCCAGGGCGGCGGCGCCCTCGACCTTGGCGCCCAGGGTCACGCCCTGTGCGCTGAAGGCTTCGGCGGCAACGGCGATCTCCGCCGCCACGGGCGGCCAGGCCGGCGTCGCGGCGAGGCGGAACGGCAGGTCTCCGCCGCTGGCCAGGGAGAGGTTCAGGCCGGAAGCGACGAGGGGAAGCAGGTCGTCGGGCACGCCGAGCCCGCGAAGGACGGCCGCCGCTGGCCGTTCGACGCGCGCCGCCGCATCCTCTCTGAGGGTCACGGTCAGGTGGTCGTCGGCGATCGTCGTCTCCAGGGGCAAGTGGGCCGAAATCCCCGACGTGCCGTCGGCCAGGGCGACATCGGCCAGAATGGCGTCGCCGGTCAGGGTCAGGCGGCTTTGCGCCAGCAGTGCGGCGGCCGCCGGCAGGGACGCCGGCGAGGCCGCCGTCCCGGGAAGGGTGCCGTGGCCCTCGGCCTGCACGACCAGGGTTCCGGTGGTGATCTGGCGGCCGGGCAGGACGATGAACTGCGCCAGCCCGCCGCGGCTGCGGACCTCGCCCTCCACGTTGAGCGTCACGTCCTGGCGGTCGGCACTGGCGGACTCGATGTGCCCGGAGACCTTCAGGTCGAGGTGCTCGTCGCCGCCTTCCAGGTTCAGCGCCGCTTCGCCGCCGGTAAGGCCGCCGGTGATGCGCAGTTGTCCCTGCGCGAGCGTCAGCGGGGCGCCTTCGTCGGGGACATAGCTGAGGTCGTTGAGATCGAAACGGGTGTCGATTTTCGGTATTTCGCCGCCGTCGCTGTCGGCGGAGAGCTCTCCGCTGAAGGCGCCGACGGCGAAACCCTGCCAAGCGAGGTGGCCGTCGGTGACCTGCCCGGTGACCTGCAACGCGCCGTCGCTGCGGCGGCTGCCGGTCAATTGTGACCGGGCCGTGCCGAGGTCGCTGTCCAAACTCAGGACGGCGTGGGCTTCCAGACTGCCGTCTTCCGTCGGGGTGACGCCGCCGGCAAGGGCCGCGGTCATCGGCCCGGACGGCGTCTCGAAGACGATGGCGGCATCGGTCAGCGTGATCGTCGGCAGGGCCGGGGCCTTTTTGGACGGCGGTGCCGGGGACGGTGTGGCGGTTTCATCCGCACTGCCGCTGCCGCCGGTAAAGCGTTGCAGCAGCGGTTGCAGGCTGCCGAGCGGGGCGGCATCGCCGGTGATGTCGACGCGCAGGCGCAGGCCGTCGATCTCCACCCGTCCAACGGCAACGTCGAAGCCGTCGAATACCGGTGCTACCGCCACGCGCTGGGCCGCCACTTCGCGGTTGTCGCCCAGGGCGATGTCTTGAAGTTCGATACCTCCCGGCGTCAGCCGCGTGACGGTCAGGCTGTGTACCGTGACGCCCTGGCGTTCCAGATAGGCCAAGGCCACGCGGGTTGCGAGTTCCTGGCGAAACAGCAGGGCGCCGGCGAGGACGATCAGCAGCAGGACGCCCAGCGCCAGGACGGCCCGGCCGAAGCGGCCAGCGGTCCTGGAGCCCTGGGAAGCATCGGGTTCAGACATGCCGCGACGTTAGCGCAGCCGGGCATACCCGCGCACCCGCAAAAGGAAAGGGGCCGGATCCAACAGGACCGGCCCCAGTTTCTCTCTCTGCACTTTAGTTTGTGGGCGGGTCAGCCCGCCGCAGCGACGGCGCGCTTCAGCATCACACCGACCAGATTGGCGCGGTATTCTGCCGAGGCATGCATATCGCTGTTCAGCCCGTCCGAGGAGACGCCGATGTTGGCGACCGCGTCGGCCGAGAAGTTGGAACTCAGCGCCGTTTCGGCATCGCCGAGGCGGAACACGGAAGGGCCGGCACCGGTTACCGCGACGCGCACGCCGGCCGGGCCCTTACTGACCATGACGCCGACGATGGCATAGCGCGAGGCCGGGTTGGCGAACTTCGCATAGGCCGCCTTCTCCGGGACCGGGAAGGCCACGGCGGTGACGATTTCGTCCTCCGCCAGGGCCGTCTCGAACATGCCGGTAAAGAAGTCCTCGGCTGGGATCTGGCGCTTGCTGGTGTGCACTGTGGCGCCAAGCCCGACGAGGCCGGCCGGATAGTCCGCCGCCGGGTCGGCGTTGGCGAGCGAGCCGCCGATGGTGCCGCGGGTGCGCACCTGCGGGTCGCCGATGCCGTCGGCCAGATGGGCAAGGGCCGGAATCTTGGCCTTCACCGTGGCGTTGGCGGCCACCGCGGCGTGGGTGGTCATGGCGCCGATGACGATGGTGCCGCCGTCCTCCTTGATGCCCTTCAGCCCGTCGATGGCGCCCAGGTCGACGATGTCGGAGGGGCTGGCGAGCCGCTGTTTCATGGTCGGGATCAGCGTCATGCCGCCGGCCATGATCTTGCCGTCGCTCGCCCCGCTGAGGGCCGCTGCGGCGGCGTCCACGGAAGCGGGGCGGTGGTGGGTAAAGTCGTACATCTTCGGTGTCTCCCCTTATTCCGCGGCCTGGGCGTGCTGGTTGGCCAGCCGCCAGACTTTTTCCGCCGTCGCCGGCATATCCATCGAGAGGATGCCAAGGGCGTCGGTGACGGCGTTGATGATTGCCGGTGGTGCCGCGATGGCGCCGGCCTCGCCGCAGCCTTTCACCCCCAAGGGGTTATGGGTGCAGGCGGTCTCGGTCATGCCGACGCGGAACGACGGCAGGTCGTCGGCCCGCGGCATGCAGTAGTCCATGTAGGAGCCGGTCAGCAGCTGGCCGCTGTCCGCATCGTAGACACAGTTTTCGAGCAGCGCCTGGCCGACGCCCTGGGCAATGCCGCCGTGGACCTGGCCTTCCACCACCATGGGGTTGATGACCTTGCCGAAGTCGTCGACCGCGACCCAGTCGACGATCTGCGTGACGCCGGTGGAGGGATCGATCTCCACCTCGCAGATGTGCACGCCGGCGGGATAGGTGAAGTTCAGCGGATCGTAGAACGCGGTCTCATCGAGGCCGGGCTCCACCCCCTCGGGGTAGTTGTGCGGCACGTAGGCGGTAAAGGCGATCTCGGCGATCGACTTTTCCTTGTCGGTGCCGGCGACCCGGAAGGTGCCCTTGTCGAACTCGACGTCCTCGACCGAGGCCTCCATCAGGTGGGCGGCGATCTTCTTGGACTTCTCGATGATCTTGTCGCAGGCCTTGGCGATGGCCGAACCGCCGACCGCCAGGGAGCGCGAGCCGTAGGTGCCCATGCCCATGGGGATCGAGCCGGTGTCGCCGTGGACGATCTCGACGTTCTCGATCGGCACGCCGAGGGTCTCGGAGACCAGCTGCGAGAAGGTCGTCTCGTGGCCCTGGCCGTGGCTGTGGGTGCCGGTGAAGATCGACACCGAGCCGGTGGCGTTGAAGCGCACCTGCGCCGACTCCCACAGGCCGACGCCGGCGCCGAGCGAGCCGACCACCGCCGAGGGCGCGATGCCGCAGGCCTCGATGTAGGCGGAAAAGCCGATACCGCGCAGCATGCCCTTTGCTTCGGAGGCGGCCTTGCGGGCCGGGAAGCCGTCGTAATCGATCATCTCCAGGGCCTTGTCCAGCGCCTGGCCGTAGTTGCCGATGTCGTACTGCAGGGCCACCGGAGTCTGGTAAGGGAACTGGTCGGGCTGGATGAAATTTCGCCGCCGAATTTCAGCGGGGTCCAGCTTCATCTCGCGGGCCGCCACCTCGACCAGGCGCTCCACCACATAGGTCGCCTCGGGCCGTCCGGCGCCGCGGTAGGCGTCGACCGGCGCGGTGTTGGTGAACACGGCCTTCACGTTGGCGAAGATCACCGGCGTGGTGTACTGGCCGGCCAGCAGGGTGGCATAGAGGTAGGTCGGCACGGCGGTTGAGAAGCTCGACAGGTAAGCCCCCATGTTGGCCGTGGTCTCCACCTTCATGCCCAGGAACTTGCCGTTCTCGTCCATGGCCAGCTGGGCGTGGGTGATGTGGTCGCGGCCATGGGCGTCGGAGGAGAAGCTCTCGGAGCGTTCCGCCGTCCACTTCACCGGCAGGCGCACCTTCTTGGCCGCCCAGGTGCAGACGGTCTCCTCCGCGTAGCAGAAGATCTTGGAGCCGAAGCCGCCGCCGACGTCGGGGGCGATGACCCGCAGCTTGTTCTCGGACAAGCCGAGGACGAAGGCGCAGAGGATCAGCTTCAGCAGATGCGGGTTCTGGCTGGTCGAATACAGCGTATAGCTGTCGGTGCCGCCGTCGTATTCGCCGATTGCCGCGCGCGGCTCCATGGCGTTGGGGATCAGGCGGTTGTTCACCAGGTCCAGCTTGGTGATGTGGGCCGCCTTGGCGAAGGCGGCGTCGACTTCGGCTTCGTCGCCCAGGGTCCAGTCGTAGCACAGGTTGCCCGGCGCTTCGTCGTGGAGCAGCGGGGCGCTGGAATCCAGGGCCTTTCCGGTACCGGCGGTGGCCGGCAGCTCGTCGTAGTCCACCACTTCCTGCTCGCCGGCTTCCTTGGCCTGGGCATAGGTTTCAGCGATGACCACGGCGACGTGGTCGCCGACGTAACGCACCTTGTCGCGGGCCAGCGGGAAGTGCGGCGGCGCCTTGTGCGGTTCGCCGTGGCGGTCGGTGACGACCCAGCCGCAGGGCAGCGAGCCGACGTTGTCGGCGGCCATGTCGGCGCCGGTGAAGACGGCGATCACCCCGGGCGCCGCGGCGGCGTCGGCGGTGTCGACCTTCTTGATGGTGGCATGGGCGTGCGGCGAGCGCACGAAATAGGCATGGACCTGGCCGGGACGAGCAATGTCGTCGGTGTAGTGGCCCTGGCCGGTGAGGAAACGGAAGTCTTCCTTGCGCTTGACGTTGGCGCCGATTCCGGTGTCTGACATGGTCCTACCCCTTCATGGTGACGGCGGCCGACTGGATGGCCTTGACGATGTTGTGATACCCGGAGCAGCGGCAGATGTTGCCTTCCAGCCACTCGCGGATCTCGCCTTCGTCGGGGGAGGGGTTCTTCTTCAGCAGGTCGACCGCCGACATCACCATGCCCGGGGTGCAGAAACCGCACTGCAGGCCGTGATTCTCGCGGAAAGCCTCCTGCATCGGGTGCAGCTGGCCGTTCTGGGCCAGGCCCTCGATGGTGGTCACCTCGGTGCCGTCGGCCTGCAGGGCCAGCATGGTGCAGCTCTTCACCGACTCGCCGTTCACGTGGACCACGCAGGCGCCGCACTGGCTGGTATCACAGCCGACGTGGGTGCCGGTCAGGTGCAGGTTCTCACGCAGAAACTGAACGAGCAGGGTGCGGCCTTCGATATCGCCGGTCACCGCCCGTCCATTCACTGTCATGGAAACTCTGGGCATGGGGTATCTCCCTTTCCTTGCCTTTCCGAACGGAATGTCCGGCTTTTTTTATGGCGCCCGCCGTGCCGCCGTCTGCGGCCCCCGTCGGTGGGCGATTTCCTTGCAACGCTCAAGTCTGTTGCTGCGCGTTCGTCCGGTCAAGGGGCGCAACATGTCCGTTTGATGAATTCGCCCGCGCTTTCCGGCATTTGCCGGAGAGCCGCCGTCACAGGGCGAAAACCGCGACCAGAATCAGCACCGCCACCAGCAGACCGATCACCC
>JBHJIR010000005.1:0-136498 GCA_050043265.1 Kiloniellaceae bacterium | reverse complement strand
CAACTGAGCTACCGCGGATCAGGATATGATCCACCGGCCGGGTCACCCCGGCGCGGCGAAGCGAGGTTATATCAAACCCCCCGGGCGGCTGCAAAGAATTTGCAGGAAAAAATACGGCCATTTTCCGCGGGCTCCCAAGGCCCGGTGAGGGAGGCGCGAGGAAGGGGGCGAGGGAGGGCGTGAGGGAAGGGTGGGCGCCCGCCGGGCTGCCCCGCGCTCAGGCGCCGGCGACCACCGCCAGCACGCATTCCGCCACCGACCGATAGGTGGAATTGGGCATATGGAACCAGCGCAGGAACTCGGCGGTCGCCACATCGCCGGACAGCCAGAGTTCCAGGTACGACTGGCTGATCGGGTGCAGCCGTTCGGGCAGGCACGTGAGGATATCCTGTCTGAAGGTCCCGGTCTCCGTTCTGTGGGGCGTGCCGTCGGCTCCCCTTCGGTTCTTCGGCTGGGGACAAGCCTAGACCGCTATGCTTAACGATTGCTGTAGAGCGTGCCGGCGCTGTGGCGGGGCTGCGGGCCGGACAAGCACGATGTTCACTTTTTGTTCTTGACGCCCGGCATTGGGGCCGTCTAGTCTTTCGGCCAGTCAACAGGCGCGGGCCGGCAGCACGGACGGCGCCTCTCATCGGGAAGAGGGAGTGGGGACATGCAGGCATATGGCCAGGGATATGGGCTGAACGGCATCAATCGCCTTCAGGGCCTCCGACCGTCGCTTTGGGAACGCCTGGCCAGCGGCGTGGCCGCCCTGGGCACCTTCGCGTTCTTCTTCTCGGCGGTGGGCTACGGCTGGTACAGCCTGCTGCTGGCGATGGCCCGCTAGGCACCCCCCGCATCCGCACAGGCGCCGACGCCGGCCGGATCGCGGCGGTGGCAGGGGGCGTTTCAGACGATCTGTGTTGGGGAGGCGAGGTGGAGGCCCGGGCCGGACTCGAACCGGCGTGCAAGGATTTGCAATCCTCTGGATAACCACTCTCCCACCGGGCCTTCGGGGAAGGGGCGAAGCTATACTGCCGGCTCCCGCTTCGGTCAAGCTGGCTGCCGCGCCTTTGCGGGCGTGAACCGGGACCGCAAAAGGCCGGGCAGGGCCGCCGGTGCCGGCGCTGGTTCTGTCGCGTTGTTTTCGCGCGCAGAGACGCTTATAAACCGAGGCCTGACGTGGCGGGAGCCAACCTTGGCCTCCGGCGCGCCGGCCTGCGGGTCCCACCCTACCGGATCTGAGGCCTTGGGATCGCAGCAACGCGGGACAGGGATCGACATGACGGACTTCGCAGCAGCACGCCTCAATATGGTGGAAAGTCAGATCCGCACCAACAAGGTGACGGATCCGCGCATCGTCGGGGCTTTCGAACCAGTGCCCCGGGAAGTCTTCGTCGGCGAGGCGAAGCGCGGCATTGCCTATGTTGACGAGGATCTCGAGGTGGCGCCCGGGCGCTTCCTGATGGAGCCCATGGTGCTGGCCCGGCTGCTGCAGGCGGCAGCGCCCAAGCCCGGCGACATGGCGCTGGATATCGGCTGCGCCACCGGCTACTCCACCGCGGTCCTCGCCCAGCTGGCGGAAACCGTGGTCGGCCTGGAAGGCGAGCGCGCGCTGATGGATGCGGCGAATCGGACCCTCAATGCCCTCGACGTGGACAACGCCGTGGTCGTCGAAGGGACGCTCACGGCCGGTTATCAGAAGCAGGCGCCCTACGACGTGATCGTTTTCCAGGGCGCGGTCAGTGCGATTCCGGACAACGTGAAACGCCAGCTCGCCGACGGCGGGCGGCTGGTCGCCGTGGTCGTCGACGCGGCGGATATCGGCCGCGGCACCCTGGTCCAGCGTGCCGGCGATGGTTTTTCCAGCCGCACCCTGTTCGATGCGGCGACGCCGATGCTGCCTGGTTTCGCGCGGGAAATCGGTTTCGTTTTCTGAGTTTTCTTCTAGGTTTTCTGGCGGCTTTGTTCTCGCCGGGGCGGTTCCTCGGCGGGCATGGGGTTGAAGTCGACCCGGTCCTTGATCAGATACTGAACGGGGTCGATCTCATTCTTACAGCGGGGAAAGCGTTGGCATGCGAGCAATGACAGCGGTGCGGCAGGTGAGCCTTTTGGCGGGGGTTCTGGCCGTGATTGCAGGGGGGGCCGGCAGCCTGCCGGCGGCGGCGCAAAGCCTGGATGACGCCCTGATCCTCACATATCAGTCGAATCCGACGCTGAGCGCGGCGCGGGCCGAACTGCGGGCGGTGAACGAGCGGGTGCCGCAGGCCCTGTCCAACTGGCGCCCGAGCGTCGAACTGCGGGGCTCCGCCGGCAAGGCCTACGTCGACGGCATCCGCCCGAGCGACGACAACGAAGGCAGCAGCCCGGCCACCGCCGACCTGACGGTGACCCAGCCGCTTTATCGCGGCGGGCGCACCATTGCCGGAACCGAACGTGCGGAGAACGAAGTGCTGGCCCAGCGTGCGCGGCTGGCGAGTACCGAGCAGACCGTGCTGCTGAACGCCGTTGTCGCCTACGCCGATGTGTGGCGCGACCAGTCGGTGCTGGAACTGAACATCAACAACGAGCAGGTGCTGTCGCGCCAGTTGGAGGCGACCCAGGACCGCTTCGACGTCGGGGAACTGACGCGCACTGACGTCGCGCAATCGGAAAGCCGCCTGTCCAGCGCGACCGCCGACCGCATCGGCGCCGAAGGCAATCTGACCTCCAGCCGCGCCATTTTCGAGAACGTGGTGGGCAGCTATCCGGGCAGGCTGATCCAGCCGCCACTGCCGGGCGACCTGCCGGGAACCCAGGACGCCGTCGTCGAAGCCGCCGCCGCGGCCAATCCCTCGGTGCTGGCGACGACCTTCGACGAACTGGCCGCCCAGCGCAGCGTGCGCGAGGTGGAGGGCGAGCTGCTGCCGCGCGTCGAACTGCAGGGTTCGGTCGGCTATCAGCACGAGAATTCCTCGCGCTACAGCGAGAACCGCAATGCCGAAATCCTGGCCGTCGTCACCGTGCCGCTGTACCAGCAGGGCTCGGTATCCAGCCGCGTACGCGAATCCAAGCAAGTCGCCAGCCAGCGCCGCCTGCTGGTCCGCGAGGCCCTGCGCCAGGCCCGCGAGGATGCGATTTCCGGCTGGGAAAGCCTGTTGACGGCGCGGGCCCAGATCGCCGCCCTGCAGCAGAGCGGCCGTGCCAACGAGATTGCCCTGGAGGGTGTACGCCAGGAAAATGCCGTCGGTGCGCGTACGGTTCTCGACGTGCTGGACGCCGAGCAGGAATTGCTCGATGCCCAGGTCAGCCTGGTCAGCGCCCAACGCGACGAAATCGTTGCGACTTATCAGGTGCTGACCGCCATCGGCCGCATGACGGCGGCGGACCTGCGCCTGAATACCGTGGTTTACCAGCCGGAATCGGACTATAGCGCGGTGCGCGACACCTGGTTCGACCTGGATGCGCCCGGGGCCAACGACGAGGCCGGCAACCAATAGCGGCGGTCTTTACGCCGTTTGGTTAACAGAAAATTTCCGCTTTCCGGCTATCCAGTGTTACAAGACCGCTTTGGTGGCGGGCGTGAATGACGGGTCAATGCGCCTGTTTGGATGCCGGCCTCCGAAGCGGGGGTCTTTAGAAACCGGGTTTTGTGGGGCCGTAGTGGCCGGAGAGGCATGAGCAGCAAGCCGGAAGCGCAGAACGAACCGACGATGGAGGAAATCCTTGCCTCCATTCGTCGAATCATCTCCGAAGACGAGCCGCAGGATGGCAAGCCGGCGGCTGCGCCAGCGGCTGAGCCACCCGCTGCACCGAAGGCTGCCGCGCCGGCCGCGCCATCCGCCCCGCCGGCCGCCCCGCCAGCCGCTGGGTCGCCCGCGGCCGGAGGGGGCGCCGACAACATCCTCGACCTGACCAAGATGGTGGCCGAAGACGGCAGCATCGTCGATCTGGAGGCCGAGGCGGCGGCCGAAGAGCCGGCCGCAGAAGAGCCAACCGAAGAGCCGTCGGCCGAAGAGCCTGATGCCTCGGAAGAAACTGCTCCCGAGGCCGCCGAGCCCGAATCCGAGGCTGCCGATGCGGCACCGGAAGAGGCCGTGTCCGAAGAGACCGGGTCTGAAGCGGAGGCTGCTGAAGAAGCGCCCGCCGAGGACGAGGCCCCAGCGGAAGAGCCTGCCGCTGAAGAGCCCGCCGCCGCGACGCCTGCCGAAGAGGCCGAGGCCGCTGCCGATGTCGATGAGGCGCCCGCGGAAGAGGCTGCGCCCGAGGAAGAACCTGTTCCCGAAGATCCTGTTGAAGACGAGCCGGAACCTGTCGGCCAGGCCCTGGCGCCGGCCGGCGATGGGGACGGCAACGAGTACGTTTCCGCGGCGACCGCGACGGAGGCCACCGCCTCCCTGGCGGCGGTCACCAAGGCGGCGATGGCCAACCGCCAGGACGCTGCCATCGCGATCGGCGGCGGGCGGACCCTCGAGGAACTGGTACGGACCTCCCTGGCCCCGGAACTGAAGGGCTGGCTGGACGAAAATCTCCCCGATTTGGTAGAACGCATCGTTCGCGAGGAGATCAGGAAAATGGTACGCCGCGCCGAAGACCAGTAGGCTCCCCCGGAAATTCCTTCTATTTGAGCGGAATCCCGGGCGGTCAGGCCGGGAGTTTCCCGGCGATCTGACCGGGGAGCGGCCTGCTGCTATGGCGCTGCGGCCTCCCATCTGATAGACCCCTCCGCAAATTCCAGCGTCCCCGCCGTCTCTCGGCCGGCGGACGCCGTGCCAATGCGACAGTTCAAGAGGACCGCCAGCAATGCTGGATAAGACCTATCGGCCCGAAGAGGTCGAGGATCGGCAGTATTCCCGTTGGGAAGCCGCGGACGCCTTCTCCGCCAAGTTCGATGCCGCCAAAGAGCCTTTCACCATCATGATCCCGCCGCCCAACGTGACGGGCAGCCTGCACATGGGTCATGCGCTGAACAACACCATCCAGGACATCCTCTGCCGCTACCAGCGCATGCAGGGCCGCGACGTCCTCTGGCAGCCGGGCACCGACCATGCCGGCATCGCCACCCAGATGGTGGTGGAGCGCCAGCTGGCCGGCGAGGGGATCGAACTGGACCGCGGCATGCCGCTGGCGCCGGGCAACACCCGCCAGATCGGCCGCGACGAGTTCATCGAGCGGGTGTGGAAATGGCGCGAGCAGTCCGGCGGCACCATCCTGAAGCAGCTGCGCCGGCTCGGCGCCTCCTGCGACTGGGCGCGCGAGCGCTTCACCATGGACGAGGGGCTCTCCGAGGCGGTGCTGAAGGTCTTCGTGACCCTGTACCGCGAGAAGCTGATCTACCGCGACAAGCGCCTGGTGAACTGGGACCCGCGCTTCCACACCGCGATCTCCGACCTGGAGGTCGAGCAGAAGGAGGTGAACGGCCACCTCTGGCACTTCCGCTATCCCATCGAGGGTGAAGAGGGCCGCTTCATTACCGTGGCGACGACCCGGCCGGAGACCCTGCTGGGCGACACCGCGGTGGCGGTGCACCCGGACGACGAGCGCTACAAGGATCTGCTCGGCAAGCACGCCATCCTGCCGCTGGTGGGCCGCCGCATCGCCATCGTGGCCGACGACTATGCCGACCCGGAGCAGGGCTCCGGCGCGGTGAAGATCACCCCGGCGCACGACTTCAACGACTTCGAGGTCGGCAAGCGCCACGGCCTGGAGATGATCAACGTCTTTGACCGCGACGCCCATCTGAACGATACGGTGCCGGAGGCCTACCGCGGCCTCGACCGCTTCGAGGCGCGCAAGCGCAGCGTCGCCGACATGGAAGAATTGGGCCTGCTGGAGAAGATCGACGACCATCGCCACATGGTGCCGCACGGCGCCCGCTCCGGCGTGCCGATCGAGCCCTACCTGACCGACCAGTGGTACGTGAACGCCGGCGAACTGGCCAAGCCGGCCATCGCCGCGGTGGAGAACGGCAAGACCGTCTTCGTGCCCAAGCAGTGGGAGAAGACCTATTACGAGTGGATGCGCAACATCCAGCCGTGGTGCATCTCGCGCCAGCTATGGTGGGGCCATCAGGTGCCGGCGTGGTACGGGCCCGACGGCGCGGTCTTCGTCGCCCACGACGAGGGCGAAGCGGCCGGGCAGGCCCAGGCGCACTACGGCAAGGCGGTGGACCTGACCCGCGATCCCGACGTGCTGGACACCTGGTTCTCCTCGGCGCTGTGGCCGTTCTCGACGCTCGGCTGGCCGGAGGAAACCGAAGCCCTGAAGCGCTACTACCCCGGCGACGTGCTGGTCACCGGCTTCGACATCATCTTCTTCTGGGTCGCCCGCATGATGATGGACGGCCTGCATTTCATGGACGGCGAGGCGCCCTTCCACACCGTCTACATCCATGCCCTGGTGCGCGACGAGAAGGGCCAGAAGATGTCGAAGTCCAAGGGCAATGTCCTGGACCCGCTGGACCTCATCGACAAGTTCGGCGCCGACGCGGTGCGCTTCACCCTGACGGCGCTGGCCGCCCAGGGCCGCGACATCAAACTGGCCGAAAGCCGTATCGAGGGCTACCGCAACTTCTGCACCAAGATCTGGAACGCGGCGCGCTTCTGCGAGATGAACGAGTGCCGCTACGACGCCGGCTTCGATCCCGCCGCCAACAGCCAGCGGGTCAACCGCTGGATCGTCAGCCAGTTGGCCCAGGTCGAGCCGAAGGTGCGCCGCGCCATCGAGGACTACCGCTTCAACGAGGCGGCTCAGGCGCTGTACCAGTTCGTCTGGAACACTTACTGCGACTGGTACCTGGAATTCGCCAAGCCGTTGTTCCAGGGCGACGACGAGGCCGGCAAGGCCGAGACCCGGGCGACGGCCCAGTGGGTGCTGCACCAGGCGCTGTATCTGCTGCACCCGATCATGCCGTTCCTCACCGAGGAACTGTGGCAGCAGACCGGGGAAGGCGACAGCCGTCTGATGACGACGGATTCCTGGCCGGTCTTCGCCGACAGCCTGATCGATGCCGCGGCCGCCGCGGCGCTCGGCTGGGTGGTGCGGCTGGTTAGCCAGATCCGCGCCGTGCGCTCCGAGATGAACGTGCCGCCGGGGGCGCGAATCGCCCTCATCGTCAACGACGCCACAGCCACCACCAAGGCGCGCTTTGCCGACTACGAGGCGCTGATCAAGACCCTGGCGCGGGTCGAGACCCTGGCCTTCGACCAGCCGGTGCCCAAGGGGTCGGTGCAGGACGTGCTGGACGAGTGCGCCCTGGTGCTGCCGCTGGCCGAGGTCATCGACCTGGACCAGGAACGCCAGCGCCTGAAGAAGGAAATGGACAAGCTGAACGGCGAGATCGTGAAGCTCGACAAAAAGCTGTCCAACGAGCAGTTCCTCGCCAAGGCGCCGGAAGACGTGGTGGCCGAGCAGCGCGAACGCCTTGACGACAGCCGTCTGACGATGGGCAAGCTGCAGAGCGCCCTGGAGCGTCTGGCCTCCGCATAAGCCGGTGGAGAACTACGGTGGATGGCCTTGGAAATATTCTACAAATCAGTGATTTGAAGGGTTTTCTTGAAGGTCAGTGGGAGCTCAAGCGGCGGCGCGACGACCGCCACGCCGACCAGCAGGGCCGGCTGACCGGCGCGGCGGTCTTCAGCGCGGACGGCGCGGATTTGCAGTACCGCGAGGCGGGCCGTCTGGTGATCGGCGGGCCAGCCGATCCGGTGCACGAGGGCCCGGCGCTGCAGTCCTACCGCTACGCCTTTCCCGCGCCGCAGCGCGCGAGCGTCCACTTTCGCGATGGGCGTTACTTCCACGACCTGGACCTGTCGGGCGGCGCCTGGCGCTGTACGCACCTCTGCGATCCAGACCGCTACGAGGGCGCGTTCACCGTGCTGGACGCCGATACCTGGCGTGTGGTCTGGACGGTGGCCGGCCCGCGCAAGGACCTGACACTTGACAGCACCTATCGCCGGGGGCTGTAAGATGGGGTTCGAAATTCGCGTGAACCAAGATTTAGGGGACGGCATAAGATGACGACGATCGATCTGCAGGCGCGCCACGACACCCTGGCGGCGACGCTGTGGCCGAGCCAGGGCCGCCTGGCGGAGATGAGCGGCCCGGTCCGGGCAACCTTGCTGGCGGTGGTCGGCTCGTTGCTGCTCTACGCCTCGGCCAAGGTCCAGGTGCCGTTCTACCCGGTGCCGATCACCATGCAGACCTTCGCCGTGCTGGTCATCGGCATGGCCTACGGCTGGCGCCTGGGCGGTGCCACCGTTGCGCTGTACCTGGCCCAGGGCGCCCTGGGGCTGCCGATTTTCGCCGGCACCCCGGAAAAGGGCCTCGGTCTCGCCTACATGGCCGGTCCGACCGGCGGCTACCTGCTGGGCTTCCTGGTCGCCGCCGTCGTCGTCGGCTGGCTGGCCGAGCGCGGCTGGGACCGTGGCGTCGTCAGGACCCTGGCGGCCATGGCGCTGGGCACCGGCATCATCCTGGGCCTCGGCGTTGCCTACCTCACCACCCTGATCGGCGCCGAGAAGGCCTTGCAGTTCGGCCTCTATCCCTTCCTCTGGGGTGCGGTCTTCAAGGTCGGCCTTGCCGCCGCCGTCCTGCCGCTGGCCTGGAAGGCGCTGTCCAAGCGTCGCTAGCACCCGGGCGCCAGCCTCGTCCTTCGAGACGGCGGCTTTGCCGCCTCCTCAGGATGAGGCTGGCTGGAGCTCTTGAATAGATTGACCTCATGGTGAGGAGCCCGCGCAGTGGGCGTCTCGAACCACGAGGTCAATCTGCGGCGGCTCAGCAGCCTCCTTCGCCGTTCCGGGGGCTGCCGCCCTGCTTCCCACAGGGCGCATAGCGGCATTCGCATTTCGCGGTGGTGGCGCCCCCTCGCGCCAGTTATCCTCCGCGCTAAATCAGCAAAAACACCCAAAAATTCTAGCGGGATCAAAGCGGGAGCGTCCAAACATGCCACTCGATTCCAAGTCCAAGCCGACCTTCGACAAATCCAAGCTGCCGAGCCGCTACGTCTCGGTCGGCCCGGAGAGCGCGCCCCATCGCGCGGACTACTACGCGATGGGCAGGACGGAGGAGGAGATTGCCCAGCCCTTCATCGGCGTGGCGACCTGCTGGAACGAGGCGGCACCCTGCAACATCTCGCTGTCGCGCCAGGCCCAGTCGGTCAAGCGCGGCGTGAAGGCCGCCGCCGGCACCCCCCGCGAATTCTGCACCATCACCGTCACCGACGGCATCGCCATGGGCCACCAGGGCATGAAGTCGTCCCTGGTCAGCCGCGACCTCATCGCCGATTCCGTCGAGCTGACCATGCGCGGCCACTGCTACGACGCCCTGGTCGGCCTGGCCGGCTGCGACAAGTCGCTGCCCGGCATGATGATGGCCATGGTGCGCCTGAACGTACCTTCGGTGTTCATGTACGGCGGCTCCTTCCTGCCGGGCCGCCTGCACGGCAAGGACATCACCGTGCAGGACGTCTTCGAGGCGGTCGGCGCTCACTCGGCCGGCAACATGAGCGACGATGAACTCCATGCCGTCGAATGCGCGGCCTGTCCCTCGGCCGGGTCCTGCGGCGGCCAGTTCACCGCCAACACCATGGCCTGCGTGTCGGAGGCCATCGGCCTGGCGCTGCCCGGCTCGGCCGGCGCCCCGGCGCCTTATGAGTCGCGCGACGCCTACGCCGAGGCCTCGGGCCACGCGGTGATGAAGGCGCTGGCGCTGGGCATCCGGCCGCGCGATATCGTGACGCGCAAGTCGCTGGAAAATGCCGCCCGCGTCGTCGCCTGCTCCGGCGGCTCGACCAACGCCGGCCTGCACCTGCCGGCCATCGCCCACGAGGCCGGCATCGACTTCGACCTCGAGGCTGTCACCGAGATCTTCCGCTCGACCCCCTACATCGCCGACCTGAAGCCCGGCGGGCGCTACGTCGCCAAGGACCTCTTCGAGGTCGGTGGCGTGCAGATCATCCTGCGCGCCCTGCTGGATGGCGGCTTCCTGCACGGCGACTGCATGACCGTGACCGGCCAGACCATCGAGGAAAGTCTGGCCGGTGTCGTGCTGCCAACGGAGCAGGACGTGGTGCGGTCCTGCGCCGACCCGATCACGCCGACCGGCGGCGTCGTCGGCCTGCGCGGCAACCTGGCGACCGAAGGCGCCATCGTGAAGGTGGCCGGCATGAAGAAGCAGCAGTTCCGCGGCCCCGCCCGGGTGTTCGACTGCGAGGAGGATGCCTTCGAAGCGGTCGACAAGCGCGACTACAAGGAGGGCGAGGTAATCGTCATCCGCTACGAGGGCCCCAAGGGCGGCCCGGGCATGCGCGAGATGCTCTCCACCACCTCGGCGATCTATGGCCAGGGCATGGGCGACAAGGTGGCACTGATCACCGACGGGCGCTTCTCCGGCGCGACGCGCGGCTTCTGCATCGGCCACGTCGGCCCCGAGGCGGCGGTGGGCGGGCCCATCGGCCTGCTGCAGGACGGCGACATCATCGCCATCGACGCCGTGAAGGGCACCATCGAGGTCGAGCTCTCCGACGAGGAACTCGCCAAGCGCCGCGAGACGTGGCAGCCGCGCAAGCACGACTACCAGTCCGGCGCCATCTGGCGTTATGCCGCGACGGTCGGCCCGGCCTACCTCGGCGCCGTCACCCATCCGGGTGCCAAGGAAGAAACCCACGTCTACGCGGATATCTAAGGGCCGACACCATGGCACGCATCGCCTTCGGCGGTTTCCAGCACGAGACCAATACCTTCGCGCCGTCGAAGGCGACCTTTGACGAGTTCCTGAAGCCCGGCGCCTGGCCGGGGCTGACCCGCGGCGCGGCGCTGTTCGATGCGATCGCGGGCATCAACATTCCGGTCGCCGGCTATGTCGAGGCGGCCCAGGCCCAGGGCCACGAGTTGCTGCCGCTGGCCTGGACCAACGCGACGCCGTCGGCCCAGGTGACCGAGGACGCCTACGAGCGGGTGGCGGCGATGCTGCTGGAAGACCTCGCCGGGATGAAGGATCTCGACGCCGTCTACCTGGACCTGCACGGCGCCATGGTGGCCGAGCATGTCGACGACGGCGAGGGCGAGCTGCTGCGCCGGGTGCGCGATCTGGTCGGCCCCGACCTGCCGATCGCCGTCAGCCTGGACCTGCACGCCAACGTGACCCCGGCGATGGTCGAGCTGTCGGACTACCTGGATATCTACCGCACCTATCCGCATGTCGACATGGCGGCGACGGGCCGCCGCGTGGCGGTGCAGCTCGATGCCCTGCTGAAGGGCGCGGGTGGGCGCTTCAAGGCGTACCGCCAGATGCCCTTCATGATCCCGCTGACCAGCGGCTGCACCTACGAGGGACCGGCCAAGGAGGTCTACCGCGAGGTGAAGCTGCTGGCGCAGGAGCCGGGCGTCACCGGCATCTCCTTCGCCTGCGGCTTCTGCCCGGCCGATTTCGACGGTGCCGGCGCCTCGCTGGTCGCCTACGCCACCTCCCAGGCGGCCGCCGACAAGGCTGCCGACAACCTCTTCGAGGCCGCTCTGGAGCGCGAGTCGGCTTTCGCGCTGGAGGCCCTGCAGCCCACGGAAGCGGTGCGCGAGGCGATGCGCATTGCCGCCCACAGCGACAAGCCGGTGGTGCTGGCTGATGCCCAGGACAATCCCGGCGGCGGCGGCAACTCCGACACCACCGGCCTGCTGCGCGCGCTGATCTCCGAGGGGGCCGTGGGCGCCGTGCTGGCCAACCTCTACGATCCGGCGGCGGCCAAGGCCGCCCATGCGGCGGGCGAGGGGGCGGAGATCACCGTTGCCCTCGGCGGCCATTCCAAGGTACCGGGCGACGCGCCGCTGGAAGCGACCTTCAAGGTGCTGCGCCTGGGCGACGGCCAGTGCACTGGCACCGGGCCGTTCTACAAGGGCGCCCACATGAAGCTGGGCCCGACGGCCTTGCTGGAAAAGGACGGCGTCCGGGTGGCGGTCGCCTCGGCCAAGGTGCAACTGGCCGACCAGGCGATGCTGCGCCACCTGGGCATCGAACCCGCCGACCAGAAGATCCTGGCGCTGAAATCCTCGGTTCACTTCCGGGCCGATTTCCAGCCGATCGCCGAGGCGGTGCTGGTGGTGGTGGCGCCGGGCCCGGTGGTGCTGGACAACCGCGACCTGCCGTTCCGGCACCTGCGGGCCGGCCTGCGCATCATGCCGGGCGGTCCCGTGTTCGCGCCGATCGCCGCCGAATAGCGCCAAAAGCCCTGGAAATCAGGGCGCTGGACCGGTTTCCCGGCCTTTTCGTCGATTTGCGCTCTTCGCCACTTGTTAACAGACAGGCGCAATACTTCTCCTGCGGATTGTTTTTCCGGCCGCGGAGTTGCGTGCGGCGGCAAGGAAGCGGGCGGGGGCCCGTTCAGAGGACGGTGGGGCAGATGGGTGCGACAGCCGACGCAGGTTTTATCGAGCAGCAGATTGCGGTGAACCAGCCGGGTCACCTGCAGGGCCCGGACGGCATCGTCGACTGCGAAATCGTGACGCTGTCGCGCCGCGGCGCGCAGGTGCGCCTGCCGGGCGGGCCCGTCGCGATGCCGGGCGGCGAACGCAACCTCTTCCTGTCGATCCGCGACTTCGGGCAGTTGGCCTGCCGCGTTCTCGACGCGGACGGCGACTATGCCGATCTGCAATTCCTCGGCGACCCCGAGACGCTGGACGCCGTGTTCCAGGAAGTCCTCGCCAACCTCGGCGATGCCGAAGGGCAACGCCGCTATCTGCGCCGCTCCGTGCTGTGGCCCGGTACCCTGGCCTGCGGCCACGGCGAGATGGAATGCACCATCCTCAACATGTCGCTGGGCGGTGCCAAGGTGGCGGTGAGCCAGGAACGCGACTGCGCCGGGGGCGTCACCCTGCTGGGCGACCGCTTCGAAGGCCTGTCCGCCACCGTGGTCTGGCAGCGCGGCCGCGTCGTTGGCCTGCAGTTCAAGCAGCCGCCGGCCGAGGTCGCGCGGGTACTGGGCGACCTCCTGCCGGCCATCAAAGTCTCGGCCTGACCTTAATTCCTCATTCCGACGAGGCCCGTGCCACCCACAAATGTCGTCCCGGCACTTGTTGCCGGGACCCCTTGGCGTTAGCGGATGGAGAGGGCATTGGGTCCCGGGGACAAGCCCCGGGCCGACAGCCTTTTAAAGGGCAAAGAGATACTCTTTGACCGCTGGCTTTGACCGCTGGCCAAGCGCCGGCAAATCGGACTATCAGTGACAAGGTAAGGCGCTGGCCGCTGCCGGCCCGCGGTTTCAGCAGCTTGGGGTTCTTGCGTGGAAATCCGATTTCCGATGTGGTTGCGCGTGGTCGACCGGCCGGGCGCGCGGGAGTTTGCGATCCTGTCGGCAGTGGAGGCTTTCTCCCGTGCCCTCATCGCCGGGGTCATTCCGCTGGAAGCCCACGCCCTGCTCGTGGAAGCCCGCACCATCAGCCTGGTCTATGCGGGCGTCGGTATCGTCGCCTTCGCCACCAGCTTCATGGTGCCGCTGGTGCTGTTGAGGGTGCGCCGCAAGTGGATCTTTTCCGCCGGCACCCTGTGCATGGTCATCGCGCCGCTGCTGATGGTGCAATCGCAGATCTGGCCCTTCGTCACCGCGCTGCAGGTCCGCAGCCTGGCGGTGGTCTGCGTGAACATCGCGCTGAACCTCTACATCCTCGATTACATCCGTCGGAAGGACTTCGTCGCCAGCGAGCCGCTGCGCCTCGCCTTTCTCGGCATCTCGTGGTTCGTCGGGCCGGGGCTGGGCATCTTCTGCTACAAGCAGTTCGGCCTGCTGCCGGTCTGCCTGGTCAGCGCGGCTTTCGCCCTCTCGGCGCTGGCCTATTTCTGGTATCTGCGCATCAAGGACAACCCGACGGTGGCGCCGGCCAGGCAGCGACCGCCGATGCCATGGAACAACATCCGCCGCTATCTCAGCCAGCCGCGCCTGCGCCTGGCCTGGATCATTCCGTTCGGGCGCAGCGCCTTCTGGACCACCTTTTTCGTCTACCCGCCGCTCTACATCGTCCAGCAGAACGGCGACGAGGTCATCGTCGCGGTGATGCTGTCGGCAGGGCAGGGGCTGCTGTTCTTCGCGCCGCTGGGCGGCAAGCTCGGCCGGCGCCACGGCATTCGCCGCATCATCATCTGGGCGGCAGTGCTGACCGGCCTGACCTCGATCGTCGCCGGCCTGCTGCAGCCCACCCCCTGGATCACCGCCGGTCTTTTCGTCTTCGCCGCCATCGGGGCGACCGCGCTCGACGCCCTGGGCAACATCCCCTTCCTGCGCGCGGTGCACGCCTATGAACGCTCGGAGATGACCTCGGTCTTTCGCACCTACATCGAGGCGTCGCAGCTGCTGCCCGCCGCGGCCTACGCGGCGGTGCTGACGGTGGCGCCGCTGCCGGCGGTTTTCGTGGTGCTGGGTCTGCTGCTGCTGATCAGCGCCTGGTACGCGCGCTACCTGCCGAAAGCGCTGTGAGCCCGAAGGCGCTGTGAGGGCGGTTCAGTCCCAGGGGCCCTTGCGGTCCGGGGTGCTCTCGTCGCGGGCCCGCCAGGCGCGGCCAGCCCACATCCGGCCGCGCCGTAGCGTCACGCCGCCCGGCGGATCGCCCAGGCCGAACAGCGGCACCGCCTTGTAGCGGAAGACGAAGATGAGCACGACGCCCGCGATGAAGCCGCCGATGTGGGCCCACCAGGCCACGTTGCTGGCCGAGGGACCCGCGGTGGCGGAGAAGAACTGGAAGCCGAACCAGAAGATCAGCAGCAGCCAGGCCGGCAGGTAGAGCGGGATGAAGACGATCGGCACCAGCACCCGCGCCTTGGGATGCAGGATCAGGTAGGCGCCGAGCACGCCGGAGATCGCCCCGCTGGCACCGATCAGCGGCGTGGTGCTGCCGGTATGGAGGGCGACCTGGGTGAGGGCGGCCAAGGCGCCGCAGACCAGATAGAAGACGAGGAAGCGGCCATGGCCCATGGCATCCTCGATATTGTCGCCGAACACCCAGAGGAACAGCATGTTGCCGGCCAGGTGCATGAAGCCGCCGTGCAGGAACTGGTAGGACACCAGGGTGAGCCAGGGGGAGACCAGCGCCAGTTCCGGCGGCAGTTCGGCGGTACCGGTCAGCGAGGCCGGGATGGTGCCCAGGCCGTAGACCAGCCGCAGGTTGCCCCGGTCGCCGAGCATGATCTGCCCAAGATAGATCAGCGCGCAGGCGGCGATCAGCGCCCAGGTGGCCCAGGGCCGCGCGATCAGATAGCGCGGCGTGGTGTCGTGCAGCGGGATGAAGGGCATCGGCCCTAGCGGATGTCGTGCCCGGGGACGTCCCTCAGGCGGCAGACCACCGGGGTGTGGTCGGAGGCCTTGGGCTCGCCGCGCGGGCCGCGGTCGACGTCGCAGGCTTCCAGCAGATCGGCGGCCTGGGGCGACAGCAGGAAGTGGTCGATGCGCAGGCCGTGGTCGTTCTGCCAGCCGCCGCCCTGGTAGTCCCAGAAGGTGTAGAGGTGCGGCTCGCGGTGCAGCGCCCGCAGGGCATCGGTGAAGCCCAGGTTCAGCAGGGTGCGGAAGCGGCTGCGGCTCTCCGGCTGGGTGAGGGCGTCTGTCGCGAAGGCGCGCGGGTCGTAGACGTCTTCGTCCTGCGGGATGACGTTGTAGTCGCCGGCCAGCACCACCGGCTGCTCGCTGGCCAGCAGACCTTCGGCGTGGCGGATCAGGCGGTCCATCCAGGCCAGCTTGTAGGTGAACTTCTCGGTCTTGATGGGATTGCCGTTGGGCAGGTAGATCGTGGCGATACGCAAGCCGTTGATGGTGGCTTCCACGTAGCGGGCCTGCTCGTCCGACTGGTCGCCGGGCAGGCCGATCATGACGTCCTCCATCGGCGCCTTCGACAGGATGGCGACGCCGTTATAGGACTTCTGGCCGTGGACGGCGACGGTGTAGCCGAGTTCTTCGATCTCCAGGCGCGGGAAGTTGTCGTCGATGCACTTCAGTTCCTGCAGCAGGACGACATCCGGCTGGGCCGACTTCAGCCAGGCCAGCACGTTGGGCAGGCGGGCTTTGACGGAGTTGACGTTCCAGGTGGCGATGCGGGTCATCGCGGCGACTCATTATGCGGCGGCAGGGTGTTTCTCATGGCCCAGTTTCTTTAGGCCAAGTCGCACCAGCGGTCAAAGCGTCAGATCGGGGCGTCAGATCGGGATCAGACAGCGAAGGACGAGCCGCAGCCGCAGGAGGAGGTCGCGTTGGGATTGGTGATCTTGAAGGCGGCGGCGCCGAGGTCCTCGACGAAATCGACCTCGGAGCCGGCCAGCAGCTCCAGCGAGGTCTCGTCGACCACCGCCATCACGCCGTCGCGCTCGAAGGTGCGGTCGTCCGGGTTCACGGTGTCGTCGAAGGAAAAGCCGTACTGGAAGCCCGAGCAGCCGCCGCCGGAAACCGCGACGCGCAGCATCAGGCCGCTCTGGCCTTCCTGTTCGATCAGGTAGGCAACCCGCTTGGCCGCCCGTTCGGTGAGCGAGAATTCCAGGGTATCTGCCGTTGCCGTCATGATTTTCCCTTAACCAGGTCCCCCGGCCAAAAGGGCGGGGACACAGCCAAGATGTAGGGAGTCTGGCGGGGTTGTCAAATCGGCCCGCGCGGCCGCCCGGGACGCCGGCCCGGAGGCAGGCGGAAACAGCGTGGAATTAAGCGGAAATTGCCCCGGAAATCGCCCCCGAATCACCGGGGAATAGCGCGGAAAACCGCCATTGCGCGAATTCCCGGGAGGCCGTAGGGTCGCGCCCATGTTGCACCCGAATCCGCCTGCCGCCTTTGCCTGCCGGCCCGAGGAAAGCCGGGGGCGCGATTTCCCCGAACCGGAGAGCCCGACCCGCTCGTGCTTTCAGCGCGACCGCGACCGCATCGTGCACGCCGGGGCCTTCCGCCGCCTGAAGTACAAGACCCAGGTCTTCGTCTACCACGAGGGCGACTACTACCGGACCCGGCTGACCCATTCCATCGAGGTGGCGCAGATCGCCCGTTCGATCAGCCGCGCTCTCGGCCTCAACGAGGACCTGGCGGAGGCCATGGGGCTGGCCCACGACCTGGGCCACACCTGCTTCGGCCACGCCGGCGAGGACGCCCTGAAGGCGGCGATGGCGCCCTACAGCGGTTTCGACCACAACGAGCAGACCTTCCGCGTCCTGACCCTGCTGGAACGGCGCTATGCCGAGTTCGACGGCCTCAACCTGACCTGGGAAACCCTGGAGGGCATCGTCAAGCACAACGGCCCGCTGATCGGGCCGCATGCGCGCCTGAAGGAGGGCGGCGAGGCGGTGCCGCCGACGGTCGCCGCCTACTGCCGCGACAAGCACGACCTGGAGATCGCCACCTTCGCCTCGGCGGAGGCCCAGGTCGCGGCGCTGTCCGACGACATCGCCTACAACAACCACGATATCGACGACGGCCTGCGCGCCGGCCTGTTCGCCATCGACGACCTGCGCGACCTCCCGCTGGTCGGCCCGGTGCTGGCCGAGGTGGAGGCGCGCTATCCCAAGCTGGAGGAGGGGCGCCTCATCCACGAGACCATCCGCCGCCTGATCGACCACATGGTGACCGACCTGTTGGACGAAACGCGCCGGCGCAGCGCCGAGGCCAAGCCGGACTCGGCGGCGGCGGTGCGCCACCTGCCGGGCCCGCTGGTTGCCTTTTCCGACGAGATGCGCCAGAACGACCGCGCCCTGCGGCGCTTTCTCTTTGCCCGCATGTATCGCCACTACAAGGTCAACCGCATGACCACCAAGGCACGGCGGGTGGTGCACGAGTTGTTCGAGCACTACCTGGCGCGGCCGGACTGCCTGCCCGACGAGTGGCAGGTCCAGGCGCGCGACCTGCCGGAGGCCGAACGGGCGCGGCTGGTGGCGGACTACATCGCCGGCATGACGGATCGCTACGCGCTGGACGAGCACGCCAAGAATTTCGATATCCGAGTCAAAAACGCATGAACATTTTCAAATACTTCAAGGACGTCGTTGTCGGCGAGCTGGAGCAGATGGCGGCGGCCGGCGCGTTGCCGGCCGGCCTCGATACCGCGCGGGTGGCGGTGGAGCCGCCGCGCGACCGCAGCCACGGCGACCTGGCGATCAACGCCGCCATGGTGCTGGCCAAGCCGGCCGGCCTGAAGCCGCGCGACCTGGCCGAGACCCTGGCCGGGCGGCTGGAGAAGCACGCCGACGTCATCGGCGTGGAAATCGCCGGACCCGGTTTCATCAACCTGCGCCTGGACCCGACGGTGTGGTATGCGCGCCTCGGCGAGATCCTGGCCGATGGCGCCGCCTACGGGGCCAGCGACATGGGGCGGGGCCTGAAGGTCAACATCGAGTACGTCTCGGCCAACCCGACCGGTCCGCTGACGGTGGGCCATGCCCGCGGCGCCGTGGTCGGCGACGCCCTGGCCGCCCTGCTGGCCAAGGTCGGCTTCGACGTGACCAAGGAGTATTACATCAACGATGCCGGCGGGCAGGTCGACACCCTGGCGCGCTCGGCCTACCTGCGCTACCGCGAGGCCCTGGGCGAGACCATCGGCGAGATCCCGGAAGGGCTCTATCCCGGCGACTACCTGAAGGACGTCGGCAAGGCCCTGGCCGCGCGCGACGGCGACAAGTGGGTTGGCAAGGACGAGGCCGAGTGGCTGCCGGTGGTGCGCCAGTTCGCCATCGATTCCATGATGGATCTGGTCCGCGCCGACCTGGACTTCCTGGGCGTCCACCAGGACGTGTTTTCATCCGAGCGCAAGCTGGTCGAGGCCGGCGGCGTCGAGGAGGTGGTGAAGACCCTGGACGCCAGCGGCCTGCTGTATACCGGTGTGCTGGAACCGCCCAAGGGTAAGACGCCGGAGGACTGGGAGCCGCGTCCGCAGCTGCTGTTCAAGGCCACCCAGTTCGGCGACGACGTCGACCGGGCGCTGAAGAAGTCCGACGGCTCGTGGACCTACTTCGCCGGCGACATGGCCTATCACCTGGACAAGTTCCGCCGCGGCTTCACCGTGATGATCAACGTCTGGGGCGCCGACCACGGCGGCTATATCAAACGCATGACCTCCGGCGTCAAGGCGCTGACCGCGGGGCAGGGCGATCTGGACGTGAAGATCTGCCAGCTGGGCAACCTGAAGCGCGGCGGCGAGCTGGTGAAGATGTCCCAACGCTCGGGCAGCTTCGTCACCCTGCGTGAGGTCATCGAGGAGGTCGGCAAGGACGTCGTCCGCTTCATCATGCTGACCCGCAAGAACGACGCGGCGCTGGATTTCGACCTGGTCGAGGTGCTGGAGCAGTCGCGCGACAACCCGGTGTTCTACGTCCAGTACGGCCATGCCCGCTGCCGGTCGATCCTGCGCCACGCCGAAGCCGAAATGCCGGCCATTTCCCTAGATCCTGTGTCCTTGGCGGGGGCGGACCTCAATCGCTAGACCGACTCGGGGGAGCTTGATCTGATTAAGCTGTTGGCGGAATGGCCCCGTCTGCTTGAAAGCGCGGCGGAAGCGCACGAGCCCCACCGGGTGGCCTTCTATCTCTACGACCTGGCCGGGGCCTTTCACGGACAGTGGAACAAGGGCAAGGACCATGCCGAACTGCGCTTCCTCCTGCCGGACGATCCGGTGCTGACGGCGGCGCGTTTGGCGCTGGTGCAGGCGACCGCCTTCGTGATCGCTTCCGGCCTGGATATCTTCGGCGTCACGCCGGTTGAGGAGTTGCGCTAAATGGTGAGCGAGCCGGGACGCGGCCGAGACGGCGGAGGAGATGACGGCGGGGACGACGATCTGACCGCCGGTCCGGCGCCGTTCAGCGACGAGGGCATGCGCCGCATCATCTATGGCCAGGACCGCGACGGCGGCGGGCCGGAATCGGCGCGGCGGCCCCGCGACAGCCGCAGTGACGTCTTCGACGAGGACACTGCGGAACTGGCGGCCGATCTGCGCGGCCGGCGCAGCCTGGTGCCGATCGTCACCGCCCTGGCGGCGGTGTTCTGCTTCGGCGCCATTGTCTGGTACGCCTATACCTGGGGTACCGGCCAGATGACCAGCGAGGAACTGCCGGTGGTCCGTGCCGAGCCGATGCCGGAAAAGGTGAAGCCCGAGCAGCCGGGCGGCATGGTGGTCGAGCACCAGAGCATTGAGGTGCTGAACCCCGGCGCCACCAATGAAAGCGCCACCCGCGTGGAGCGGCTGCTGCCGCGCCCGGAGGCGCCCAACCCGCCGGAACCCCTGCCGATCCCGCCGGCGCCGACGGCCCAGGCCCTGCCGGAAGACCGGCCGCCGGCCGGCCCGCCCGAAGCGCCGCTGATGGCCGGGGAGAGCGCGGCCGACGCTACCGAAGCCCCGGCCATGGCCGAAGACGCCCCTGCAATGCCGGCCGGCGAGGCCGAGTCGCCCCAGATGGCCGAGGGGATGGCCGAGGGCGGCATCGCCAAGCCGATCCCCAAGCCCGCTACAGGCGGCAACGGGACGGAAGGCGATCAGATCGCCCAACTTCTGGATGAGCCGGCGCTGGAGACTGCCAACGGCGATGCGTCGACGCCTGCCCAAGCGCCGGCCGCCCCCGCGGCGACCCCCACCGACAACCAGGTGGCCGCGGTGACCGCCGGCGACGTGGTGTTGCAGCTGTCCTCGGTGAAGTCCGAGACGGCGGCGGCGGCGGAGTGGAAGCGGCTCAAGGCAGCGCACCCGGGGTTGCTCGGCAGCCTGCCGCTGACCATGGAGACCGCAGAGGTCAAAGGCACCACCTACTACCGGGTACAGACCGGGCCGTTTCCCAGCCGCAGTGCGGCGGCCGACGTCTGTTCCCAGTTGAAGGCCCGCAACCAGGACTGCCTCGTCAAGCAACGCTGATGTCAGACAACACGGAACGGCGGGTCCCCTCCGCGGCAATTTACGGGTGCGCCGGGCTCAGCCTCAGCGCGGCGGAGGAAGCGTTTTTCCGGGCCGCTGATCCCTTCGGCTTCATTCTCTTCGCGCGCAACTGCGAGAGCCCGGAGCAGGTCCGCGACCTGGTCGCCGCCCTGCGCGCCAGCGTCGGGCGCGACGACGCCCCGGTGCTGATCGACCAGGAAGGCGGCCGGGTAGCCCGGTTGAAGCCGCCGCACTGGCGCAATGCGCCGCCGGCCAGCTACTTCGGGCGCATGGCGAGCCACGACCGCCAGCGCGCCCACGAGGCCCTGCGCATCAACACCCGGCTGATCGCCACCGAGCTGACCGACCTGGGTATCGACGTCGACTGCGTGCCGCTGTTGGATCTGCAGTTCCCCTGGGCCCACGAGGTGATCGGCGACCGCTCCTTCGGCGGCGATCCGGAACTGGTGGCGGACCTCGGCCGCATCGTCTGCGAGACCATGCTGGAAGCCGGGGTCATGCCGATCGTCAAACACATCCCCGGCCACGGCCGCGCCCGCGTGGACAGCCACAAGGATCTGCCGGTGGTCGATACGGCGGCGGCGGAACTGGAAGCCACCGATTTCAAGCCGTTCCAGGCGCTGGCCGACGCGCCCTGGGCGATGACCGCCCACGTGGTCTATTCGGCCCTGGACGCCGAACGCCCGGCGACCACCTCGCCAGGCCTGATTTCCGGCGTGATCCGCGGTCAGATCGGCTTCGACGGGCTGCTGCTGTCCGATGATCTCTCGATGGAGGCGCTGAAGGGCGGCCTCGGCGAGCGGGCAACGGACTCGCTCGGGGCCGGCTGCGACGTGGCATTGCACTGCAACGGCAAGCCGGAGGAGATGGAGCAGGTCGCCGCGGCCGTCGGTCCGCTGACGGCGGAGGCCCAGCGGCGCATCGCCGCCGCCCGGGCGCGCCTGGGCCGTCCCGAGGCGGTCGACCAGGCGGCTTTGCAGCGGCGGCTTGACGGTCTGATGAATCCGGCCTCATGAATACCGTGTGATGCCGGACCTCGATATCGACTTTTCCTCACAGGCCTATACGATTTCCACCTGGATCCTGCCGATCCTGCTGGCGATCACGTTGCATGAGGCGGCCCATGGCATCATCGCCTGGTCCTACGGCGACGATACCGCCTACAAACAGGGCCGGGTGACCCTCAACCCGTTGAAGCACGTCGATCCCTTCGGCACCGTCGTGCTGCCGATCCTGCTCTACATCTCGCCGCTGCCCTTCGTGTTCGGCTACGCCAAACCGGTGCCGGTCGCTTTCCACCGGCTGCGCAAGCCCCGCCGCGACATGATCTACGTCGCCGCCGCAGGGCCGATGGCCAACTTCATCCTGGCGGCCCTGTCGGCCCTGCTGCTCCACCTGGCCGGGCTGTCTCCCGACCCGGCGGCGGACTGGCTGCGCCTGACCTTGTTCAACTCGATCTTCCTCAACCTGATCCTGGCGGTCCTGAACCTGCTGCCGCTGCCGCCGCTGGACGGCGGGCGCATCGCCGTCGGCCTGCTGCCGATCAGCCTGGCCGCTCCCTTGGCGCGGATGGAGCGCTACGGCCTGCTGGTGCTGATCGCCGCCTTCTTCGTGCTGCCCTACGCAGGCCGTCTCATTGGTGCTAACCTGTCGTTCTTCGATACCGTGATTGGCACGCCGGTGAACTGGCTGATGCCGTTTTTCATCTGGCTGGCGGGCGCGTCATGAGGAATTTGCCCATGGAATCCTCTCCTGAGAGGCTGGAATCTTGAGCGAAGTGGTCCCCTTCGAGGAGGGCATCGAGGGCGCGCGCAGCTCCGTGCGCGACCGGCTGCTGCTGGATCTGGACGGCTATGCCGGCCCGATCGACGTGCTGCTGGAACTGGCGCGCGACCAGAAGGTCGACCTCAAGCACATCCGCATCCTCGACCTTGCCGAACAGTACCTGGAGTTCGTGCGCGAGGCGCGGGAGCTGCGCCTGGAACTGGCCGCCGACTATCTGGTGATGGCGGCCTGGCTGGCCTACCTGAAGTCGCGCCTGCTGTTGCCGGAGACCGGCACCGAGGAGGAGCCGAGCGGCGCCGAGATGGCCGCCGCGCTGAAGTTCCAGATGCAGCGCCTGCAGGCCATGCGCGATGCCGGTGAGAAGCTGATCCTGCTGCCGCAACTGGGCAACGACGTCTTTGCCCGCGGCACGCCGGAACGGACGAAGACCCGTGTCACGACCACCTACGACGCCACCCTGTTCGACCTGCTGAAGGCCTATGGCCGCCAGCGTGCCCAGGCCGCGCCGAAGAGCCTGCAGATCCGCGCCACGGAGCTGTATTCGGTCGCTCGCGCGGTGCAGCGGCTGTCGAGCATGCTGGGGGCGATTCCCGGCTTGCGCACGCTGGCGACCTTTCTGCCGCCCGACCTGCAGCACGACCCGCTGCTGCACCGCTCGGCGCTGGCATCGATCTTTGCCGCCACCCTTGAAATGTGTAAGGCAGGCAAGCTGAGCATCCGTCAGGAGGGAACCTTCGGGACGATCTACCTGCGCAGCGCCGCCGAGGAGCAACAGGAGCAACTATGACCTCCGAGACACCTGAAGCGGAAACCCCCGAAATCGAGGTCGCCGAAGTCGAGGCCCCCGAGACCGATATGTCCGAGCCCGAGACGCCCGAGCCCGAGACGCCCGAGAGGGAGGCCGTTGAGGCGGTCGAGGCCGTCGCCGACGAAGACGACGATGCCGGGGACGTCGAGGAAGACGGGGACTCCGATGAGGAGTCCGGCGAAGAGTCTGCTGAAGACTCTGGTGAGGCCGGGGGCGACGATCCCGAGGCCTCCGATTTCGATAATCTGCGGCTGGTCGAGGCGCTGCTCTTCGCCTCCGCCGAGCCCCTGGCGCCGGCCCAACTGGCCCGCTTTCTGCCGGACGAGACCAACGTCGACGCGTTGCTCGGCGACCTCGAGGCGCTCTATGCCAATCGCGGCGTGACCCTGGTCAAGCGCGGCGGCCGCTGGGCCTTCCGCACCGCCGAGGACCTCGCCCCGCGCATGGAGCTGGAGAGCAAGGTGGTGCGCAAGCTGTCGCGCGTCGCCCTGGAGACCCTGGCGGTGATCGCCTACCACCAGCCGGTCACCCGTGCCGAGGTCGAGGAAATCCGCGGCGTCGCCCTGTCCAAGGGCACCCTGGACGCGCTGCTGGAGATCGGCTGGATCCGGCCCAAGGGGCGCCGCAAGACGCCGGGCCGCCCGGTCACCTGGGGCACCTCCGACAGCTTCCTCGACCATTTCGGGTTGGAAGGCCTGGATGCCCTGCCGGGCGTGGAAGAGCTGAAGGCCGCCGGTCTGCTGGATGCCCGCCCGGCGCTGACCGCGCTGAGCGACCGCGGCATGCTGCCGCCGGCCGGCGACGCCTCGGCGGAGGATGTCGACGAGGATGACGACGAGGACGACAGCGAGAGCGAGATCATCGACGGCAGCGAGCAGGAGCTGCTGGAGGAAACCTTCGGCGAGAACCTGCTGCCGCAGGAGGTGGATCTGACGGCGGCGGCCGCGCCGGAAGCCGATGGCGAGAGCGCCGCGGCAGACGACGAGGATGAAGACAACGACAACGACAACGACAACGAAGAAGAGGGCGGCGCCCTCGAAGCGCGCAGTGCCGACGACCTCGACGCCCCCCTCGACGACGACGCCGTTGAGGCGGACGTTGATGAGGACGACGACGACGAGGAGGAGCCGCTGCAGGTCGCCGCGGACGATGACGCGCCGGATGACGCGCCGAGCGAGGATCCGGACGAGCACCTGGAGGACGACGATGGTGGGGACGACACCGGGGACCGGCGCCAGCGGAGCGCCGGGTGAGGCCGGGAGCCCGCCACCGATCGCCTGACCCCTGGATGATCTGAACCCCCATGTCCGCGCTAGCCTTGGAGCATGTCAGTCATGCCTTCGGCGGCCTTCTGGCCGTCGATGACCTGAGCCTGACCCTGGCGCGCGGCGAGGTGGTCTGTCTGCTGGGGCCGTCGGGCTGCGGCAAGACCACGGCCCTCAGGGTGGCCGCGGGGCTGGAGCCTCTGCAGCAGGGCCGCGTGCTGATCGACGATGAGGTGGTGGCCGGCGAGGGTCGCGAAAAGCCGCCCGAGGACCGCTCGGTCGGCCTGGTGTTCCAGGACTATGCGTTGTTCCCCCATCTGACCATTGCCGAGAACGTTGCCTTCGGCCTGCGCCGCCTCTCGGGCGCCGAACGGCGCCAGCGCGTGGCGGATGCCTTGGACCTGGTCGGCATGGCGGGCTCCGCCGGGGTCTATCCCCATACGCTCTCCGGCGGCCAGCAGCAGCGCGTGGCGCTGGCCCGCGCCCTGGCGCCGCGCCCGCGGGTGATGCTGCTGGACGAGCCGTTCTCGAATCTGGATGCCCGCCTGCGCCAGCAGGTGCGCGACGACACTTTGCACGTCCTCAAACAGAGCGGCACCACCACCCTGATGGTCACCCATGACCCGGAGGAGGCCATGTTCATGGCCGACCGCATCGCCCTGATGCGGGCCGGGCGCATGGTCCAACTCGGCACCCCCGCCAACCTCTACTACCAGCCTGTGGATGCTTTCGCGGCATCATTTTTCGGTGAAATCAATTACTTGGAAGGCATTGTTGAGGCAGGTGAAGTGGCCACGCCGTTCGGCGCCGTGGCCGCCGGCAAGCTGCCGGAGGGCAGCCCGGTGCAGGTGCTGATCCGCCCTGAGGCGCTGCATCTGACCCCGGTGGACGACGGCTGCCCGGTGCCGCCGCACAGCGTAGCCGTGATGGCGGCGCGCCTGATGGGCCGCACCAGCCTTGTTCACCTGCGCAGTCTGGAATTGCCCGACGGCGCACCCCACTTTCATGCCAGGGTGCCCGGACGGTTCCTGCCACCGGAAAAACAATGCCTGGCGGTGGCGCTCGACCGGGCGCAAGCCTTTGTTTTTCCGCGAAACAGCGGCAAGGCCGACGGTTAACTGTATTGCGTTGGGACGTTGCGGCGACGGGGGCTTTTTGCGATAGTCCGCCCCAAGAGGCGATTACGGCAAATTTGAGGGAGATCCCGTAATGGGAAGCTTTAGTATCTGGCACTGGCTGATCGTGCTGGCGGTTGTCCTGGTTCTGTTCGGCGGCGGCGGCAAGATCCCCAAGCTGATGCGCGACATGGGACAGGGCATCAACGCCTTCAAGAAGGGCCTGAAGGAAGACGGGAAGAAGAAGGAAGAAGAAACCGCCGGCGACAGCCCGAAGGTCCTGGACCAGGACAATGCCGCGGTATCGTCTTCCGAGGAAAAGGACAAGGCGGCCAACGGCTAAATTTGGGCCGGTTGCGTCTGTTCGCCACCCCCTGCCGATGATGGGCGTCCATGTTTGATATCGGGTGGTCCGAAATGGCGATCATCGCATTCGTTGCGTTGATCGTGATCGGGCCGAAAGATCTTCCCAATACGATGAAGACCGTTGCGCACTGGATGCGCAAGGCGCGCTCCCTCACGCGCGAATTTCAGTCCGGTATCGACGAGATGGTCCGCGAGGCGGAACTGGAAGACGCCCGCAAGGCCCTGGACGCGACCCGTGGCGGCAACCTGCAGCGTACCCTCTCCAATGCCATCGACCCGGACGACGAGGTCGGCAAGGAGGTGCGCTCGGTGGAGCACGACGCGCGTAACAGCGGTGACGCCGCCGCGAAGCCGGCGGAGAGTAACGCGGACAAGGCCTCGGCAACGATGGTGACCCAGCCGGCCAACGTCGCGCCGCCGCATTCCCTCGCGCCGCCTGCCGGCGAGAGCCCGACGGGTGAGGAAGCCCAAAAGGACAGCGACAGCAGCGCATCCTCCAAGCAGCCCGCATGACGGCCATGGCTGCGGTGAACGGATTGTCTGAGGGAAAGGTGAGGCGGCCCATGACGCTGGGGCGTCGTCTGCTGTTCTGGGCGCTGGCGTTCGTAGTGGTCTTTGCCGTCTGCTTCTTCTTCGCTCAGCCGATCTTTCAGTACTTGGCCCAGCCGCTGGCCGACGCGATGCTGGAGCATGGCACCTCGGGTCAGCATCAGCGCATGGTCTTCACGGCCCTGACGGGGGTGTTCTTCACCTACGTAAACGTTTCCTTCTTCTCCGCCCTGTTTCTCTGCTGCCCACTGATCCTGGCCGATCTCTGGCGCGCCGAGGCCGTTCGGAGTGGTCGTTACGAGCGACGTGCCGCTCTCTATGGCGCGGCCGCCCTGGTGCTGTCTTTCTTTCTCGGCGGGGCCCTGGCGTATACGGTTTTCTTCCCCAAGATCCTGGCATTCTATCTTGCCCTTCAGGGACCAGCGGTGTCCCAGAATGCCCTCCCGATCCATCTGGAGCCGATAGTCGCCGAGTACCTGTCGCAGCTGATGCGGATGATGTTCTTCTCCGGGTTTGTTTTCCTGCTGCCGGCGGGACTAGCACTGCTGGCCGGTATCGGCGGCCGCAAGGCTGCCCCGGCCCTTGGCGGCCCCTCTTCTGACAGGTTCGAATGACCACCGTGACCGATACCCCCGAAGACAAGAAGATGCCGCTGCTGGATCACCTGATCGAGCTGCGCCAGCGCCTGCTGTATTCGGTGGTGGCGCTGCTGGTGACCTTCCTGGTCTGCTTCTACTTCGCCCAGCCTATCTTCCAGTACCTGGCCCAGCCGCTGGCCGACGTGATGCTGGAGCACGGCATCACCGGCCAGCATCAGCGGATGATCTTTACCGCGCTGACCGAGGTCTTCTTTACCTACGTGAAGGTGGCCTTCTTCGCCGCCGGCTTCATCTGCTTCCCGATCTTCCTGACCCAGTTCTGGCTGTTCGTGGCCCCCGGGCTCTACAAGCACGAAAAGTCGGCCTTGGCGCCGTTCCTGGCCGCCACGCCCTTCCTGTTCTTCCTGGGCGGGGCGCTGGTCTACTACATTATCTTCCCCTTCGCGGCGACGTTCTTCGTCGGCTTTCAGGTGCCCGGCACCGAAAACTCCCTGCCGATCGAGCTGGAGCCGAAGGTCAACGAGTACCTCTCGCTGCTCATGCAGCTCATCTTCGCCTTCGGCCTGTGTTTCCAGCTGCCGGTGGTGATGACGCTGCTGGCCCGCGTCGGCCTCGCGACTTCCAAGGGCATGGCCGCCAAGCGCAAGTACGCCATCGGCGCCGTCTTCGTCGTGGCGGCGATCTTCACGCCGCCCGATCCGTTGAGCCAGCTCAGCCTCGCGGTGCCGATCATCATCCTCTATGAGATCTCCATCCTCATGGCGAAGATGGTCGAGAAGAAGCGCGCCGAACGGGAAGCGGAGGACGACGACTTCTCCGTCGACGACCACGATGATGAAGGCGACGACAACGGCACCATGCCCCCGGACACGGTCCCGCCGGCGCCCTGAGGCGGCGGGCCGGCAATCGGCCGACCGATAGGGAGCCCGATTGACGTCAGGGTTGAATGCAAGGGCATGGTGTTCGCATGACCTGCATCAAGGCGACCTTTACCAAAATGGTCTAGGAATCCGCCATTCCGACCACGCCGGGCTTCGCGTCATGGATATCAGCGACATTCTGGAAATCACCGGCGATACCGGGGCGGCTGCCCTGATCGGCCTCGTCGTCGGCGGTATCTTTGGGGTTTCCTCACAGCGCAGCCGCTTCTGCCTGCGCGCCGCCACCGTCGAGTTCGCCCGCGGCCAGCTCGGCACGCGCATGTCGGTCTGGCTGCTGTGCTTTTCCACTGCCGTGTTCTGGACCCAGGCCTTCACGCTGAGCGGCCTGGTGCCGCTGGAACAGGCGCGCTGGCTGGCCTCGCCGGGATCGATCTCCGGGGCGATCCTGGGCGGCCTGCTGTTCGGCGCCGGCATGGTGCTGACCCGCGGCTGCTCCGGGCGCCTGCTGGTGCTGGCGGCCTGCGGCAACCTGCGTGCCCTGCTGTCCGGCCTGGTCTTCGCGGTGACGGCCCAGATGACCCTGCACGGCGTGCTGGCGCCGGCGCGCAATGCCCTGGCGGGCCTGTGGACAACCAGCGGCGGGGCGAACATCGAACTGACCAGCTTCTTCGGCCTCGGCCCCTATGCCGGGGTTGCCATCGGCGCCATCCTGGCCATCGTCGCCCTGGTGGTCTCGCGGCGGGCCGGCATCGGCTGGTGGGTGCTGATCTTCGGCTCTGGCGTCGGTTTCGCAGTGGGGGCCGGCTGGCTGCTGACCGCTATGATCTCGGTCCAGTCCTTCGATCTTATCTCGGTGGAAAGTTTAACTTTCTCAGGTCCTTCCGCCGATACTCTCATGTTCTTTATGACCGCCCAGGACGTCGCGGATTTCGATATCGGGCTGATCCCCGGCGTCTTCCTGGGCGCTGCCCTGGCGGCGCTGCTGGCGCGGGAATGGAAGCTGGAGGGCTTCGAAGGGGCCAAGTCCATGCGGCGCTACCTCAGTGGCGCGGCGATGATGGGGTTCGGCGCCATGCTGGCCGGTGGCTGCGCCATCGGCGCCGGCGTCACCGGGGCGTCGACCTTCGCCATGACGGCCTGGCTAGCGCTGACCTGCATGTGGATCGGGGCGGTGGCAACCGACTACCTGGTCGACCAGCGGGCCGAGGGAACGGTGGGCCCCAGCCCGAGCGGCCGCCCGGCGGTCTGAGGACCGCCCGCCGCGGGCGAACTTCAGAAATCACTTTAGCTCGACGCCGTTTTGCGAATCGCAAGAGCGGTTTCCTCCCCGGCCTTGGTCCGGACGGTGAGGCTAAGTCTAGGATTCCTGGGGCATTTCCCAGGTAATTTGGGACCGAATCGGGCGAGTCGGACGTGGACAGAGGCGCCGGCGGGGCCGTATAAGTGCCCGGATTCGCCTGTAACAAACCCGAGTCGCGTGCCCCTATGTTTGACCTCCGCTGGATCCGAGAAGAACCCGCCGCCTTCGACGCCGCGATGACGCGGCGCGGCCTGGCGCCGCTGTCGGCCGAGGTGCTTGCCCTCGACGCCCGGCGCCGGGAGGCGCAGACCGCGCTGCAGACCCTGCAGACCCGGCGCAACGAGGCCTCCAAGGCGATCGGCGAGGCCAAGCGCAAGGGCGAGGATGCCGCGGCGGCGATGGCCGAGGTGGCAGGCCTGAAGGACGAGATGGCCGCGGCCGAGGAGAGCGAGCGTGCCCTCGGCGTCGAGCTGCAGGACCTGCTGAGCGGCCTGCCCAACGCGCCGCTGCCCGAGGTGCCCGAGGGGGCCGACGAAAGCGCCAACGTGGAAGTGCGCAGCCACCTGGAGCCGCGCAAGTTCAATTTCACGCCCAAGGAGCACTACGAACTGGGCGAGGATCTGGGCCTGCTGGACTTCGAGGCGGCGGCCAAGCTGTCCGGCGCCCGCTTCGCGGTGATGCGCGGCAAGCTGGCGCGCCTGCACCGGGCGCTGGCCCAGTTCATGCTGGATCTGCACACGACCGAACACGGCTATACCGAGGTGGCGCCGCCCTATCTGGTGCGCGACGAGGCGCTGTTCGGCACCGGCCAGCTGCCGAAGTTCTCCGAAGCCCTGTTCAAGACCACCCATGGCCTGTGGCTGATCCCCACCGCCGAGGTGCCGCTGACCAACCTGCTGGCCGACGAGATCGTCGCCGCCGAAGGCCTGCCGCTGCGGGTCACCGCGCTGACGCCCTGCTTCCGGTCCGAGGCCGGCTCGGCCGGGCGCGACACCCGCGGCATGCTGCGCCAGCACCAGTTCGACAAGGTGGAGATGGTGTCCATCACCACGCCGGAACGCTCGGCCGAAGAACATGAGCACATGGTCGGCTGCGCGGAAAATGTCCTGAAGCGCCTCGGCCTGCCGTACCGCGTGATGCTGCTGTCGACCGGCGACATGGGTTTCGCCGCCGCCAAGTGCTACGACGTCGAGGTCTGGCTGCCCGGCCAGGACGCCTACCGCGAGATCTCCAGCTGCTCCAACTGCGGCGATTTCCAGGCCCGCCGCATGAAGGCGCGCTACCGCCCTGCCAGTGAGAAGGGCGGCGACAAGGGCACCCGCTTCGTGCACACGCTGAACGGGTCGGGCGTGGCGGTCGGGCGCTGCCTCATCGCGGTGATGGAAAACTACCAGCAGGCCGACGGCAGCATCGAGGTGCCCGAGGCGCTGCGGCCCTACATGGGCGGGCTGGAGGTCATCGCCGCCGATGGGCCCGCCAATGGATAGATCTCATGGCTAAAGGCACCCTCAACCTGAAGAAGGCGCGCATCCTCGTCACCAACGACGACGGCATCCATGCGCCCGGCCTGAAGGTGCTGGAGAAGCTGGCCAAGACGCTCTGCGACGACGTCTGGGTGGTGGCGCCGGAGACCGAGCAGTCGGCGACCAGCCATTCGCTGACCCTGCGCCGGCCGCTGCGCGAGCGCCGGCTGGGCCCCAAGCGGTTTTCCGTCGATGGGACGCCGACCGACTGCGTGCTGATCGCCCACCACCAGATCATGGCCGACAACCCGCCGGACCTGGTGCTGTCCGGCATCAACGACGGCGGCAACCTGGGCGAGGACGTGACCTATTCCGGCACCGTGGCGGCGACCATGGAGGCGGCGCTGCTCGGCTTCCGCGCCATCGCCTTCAGCCAGTTGCGCGACGCCGACGGCATCGTGCGCTGGAAGGTGCCGGAGAAGTTCCTGCCGCGCATCGTGCGCCGGGTGGCCGGCATGCCGTGGTCCAAGGACCTGCTGGTCAACGTGAACTTCCCCGCCGTGGCGCCGGACGATGTCACCGGCATCGAGATCTGCCGCCAGGGACGGCGCGACAAGGGCACCTCGGTGACCGAGGGTAAGGACCCTTCCGGGCGTCGCTTCGTGTGGATCGGCGGCTACCAGGTCGACACCTCCAAGGAGGCGGACACCGACCTGGCGGTGACCGCGCGCGGCGCCATCGCGGTGACGCCGCTGCACCTGGACCTGACCCATCGTGCGACCATGAAGAAGATGCAGAGGATATTCGACTGATGGTGGCGTCGCGCAAGATCCGTTTGATCATGGAATTGCGCCGGGCGGGGATCGCGGATACCGAGGTCCTTTCCGCCATCGAGCGCATTCCGCGCGACGTCTTCACGCCGGAAAGCTTCCGGCATCAGGCCTACGAGAACATGGCCATTCCCATCGGCCAGGGCCAGACGCTGAGCCAGCCGCAGGTGGTCGCCCTGATGACACAGGCGCTGCGCGCCAGCCGGCGCACCAAGGTGCTGGAGATCGGCACCGGCTCCGGCTACCAGGCGGCGGTACTGTCGCGTCTCTGCCGCCGTGTCTACACCATCGAACGCTTCAAGGAACTGCTGCAGACCGCCGAGGCGCGCTTTGCCCAGTTGCGCCTGCACAACATCACCGCCCGCCACGGCGACGGCTGGAAGGGCTGGCGCGAGCAGGCGCCCTTCGACCGCATCATCGTGACGGCGGCGGCCACGAGTATCCCCGGCGCCCTGGTCGACCAGCTTGCCGAGGGCGGCCTGATGGTGCTGCCGGTCGGCCGGAGTTCGCGCGACCAGGCATTGTTGCGGCTGACCCGCACCGCTGAGGGCATTGCCGAGGAGCACCTCTGCGACGTGCGTTTCGTGCCGCTGGTTTCCGGCATTCCCGGCGAAAGCGTTGTCAGCGAGACACTGCGGGGCGAAAAACTGCGGGGCGAGGCCGCGGGCCTGATCCAGCGCCGTGGAGATGTGGCATGACCCGCGGGCAGAGGACGGGTCGTCTTTGGGCGGCGCCCGTGGCGCTGCTGGCCTCGGCGGTGGTGCTGGCCGGCTGCCTGGGCGCGCCGACCTATCGCCCGGTCGGCTTCGTTACGCCGAAGGACCCGCCGCCGCTGCCGCTGCGCAAGCCGCAGCCGCCGGCCGATCTGGCGGCCTGGCGCGATCCGGCCATTGTCACCTCGACCGGGGTTTCCAGCGCGCCGCTGCCGGAGGCCGTGGAAGTTCAGGAACTGGCGCCGCAGACTGCGCCGCCCCAGCAGGCCGCCGTGCAACCGCCCGCCACCCCGCCGATGGTTGCCGCTCAGCCTGTCGACGACGCACAGCCCGCCGCTGTCGCACAGCCGGCGGCTATCGCACAGCCCGCGGGGCCCGCAGGCGGCCGCTACGTGGTGGCCAAGGGCGACAGCCTCTACGGCATCGCCCGGCGTTTCGGCCTGCCGGTGCGCGCCGTCATCGACGCCAACGACCTGCAGCCGCCCTACGCCTTGAGCATCGGCCAATCGCTGTCGGTTCCCCGCGCGCCGGTTCACGAAGTGGTTGCCGGCGACACCGTCTACAACATCTCCCAGCGCTACGATGTCGACCGCAGCGAGTTGGTGCGTCTCAACGACATCCAGCCGCCCTACACAATTCCGCTGGGCCAGAAGCTGCTGCTGCCGACGCCGGGTTCCGCCGTGCGGGCCGAACCGGTTGTGACGGACGTCGCCTACACGGCCGCCGACCAGCAGCCGGCCGCCGCGGCGGCGCCGCCGGTTGGCCAGACGGTCCCGGAGGCCGCTGCCCCGCAGGCGGTTGCCCCGAACGGCGTCCCTGCGGAAACGGCACCGGCGGTCCAGCCCGCCGCCAAGTCGCGCGACACCGTGCGGGCGGCGCTGGCCCACCCGCCGGCCCGCGCCGGCTCGTCCTTCCTGTGGCCGGTGCAGGGGCCGCTGCTGTCGTCCTACGGCGCCAAGGCCGGCGGCGAACACAACGACGGCATCAACATCGCCGCGCCGCGCGGCACGCCGGTGCGCGCCGCCGAGAACGGCGTGGTGGCTTATGCCGGTAGCGAACTGAAGGGCTTCGGCAAGCTGCTGCTGGTCAAGCACGCCGACGGCTGGGTCACCGCCTATGCCCACAACGAGGAACTGCTGGTCGGCGCCGGCGACACGGTGCAGCGCGGCCAGGCCATCGCCAAGGTCGGCAGCAGCGGCCATGTCGATCGGCCGCAACTGCACTTCGAGGTGCGCCGCGGCGCCCGTGCGGTGAACCCGGAAGCCCAGCTCTCGCCGCGCACCGCCCAGGCCGGCAACTGACGCTTTCCGGTGCCGGCATATTTCGGCCAGCGTCGCAGTAAGACGGCTGGATCGGCGCCCCCGGCTTTGCCAGACTGCGGCGAGCAACAACGCCCTGGGGAGCAGGCTTCATGCACGTGGTGATCTTTGAGGTACTGCCCAAGCCGGGTTGCCGCGACGCCTATCTCGATATCGCCGCGGCGCTGAAGCCGGAACTGGCGAAGATCGACGGCTTCATCTCCATCGAGCGCTTTGCCAGCCTGACCGAGGAGGGCAAGGTTCTCTCGCTGTCGTTCTGGCGCGACGAGGCGGCGGTGATCCGCTGGCGCGAACATGCCGAACATCAGGTGGCACAAGGCCGGGGCCGCCACGAGCTGTTCGCCGACTACCGCATCCGCGTCGCCTCGGTGGTGCGCGACTACGGCCTTACCGAACGCGCCGAGGCGCCGCAGCCTTAGGGGGCAAGGGTTTGCCGGAAATCGCCTCGTCCTTCGAGACGGCGCTGATGCGCCTCCTCAGGATGAGGTGATTTCTTTGAACATTTGACCTCATGCTGAGGAGCGCAGCGTCTCGAAGCACGAGGTCAAAGGTCGGCAGGAATGCCAAAAGCGTCCCTCAATCCTCCAGGCGCTTGCCCAGCCGTCCCGCCAGGTCCTGGATGTACTGCCAGGCGACGCGGCCCGAGCGGCCGCCGCGGGTGACCGACCATTCCTTGGCTTCGGCCCGGAGTTTCGCCTTCGGCAGGTCGAGGCCGTAGCGTTCGGCATAGCCTTCGATCATCGCGAAGTAGGTGTCCTGATCGCAGTTGTGGAAGCCGAGCCACAGGCCGAAGCGGTCCGACAGGCTGACCTTTTCCTCCACCGCCTCGGAGGCGTGGATGGCGGTCGAGCGCTCGTTCTCGATCATGTCGCGCGGCATCAGGTGGCGCCGGTTGGAGGTCGCATAGAAAATCACGTTCTGGGGGCGGCCTTCGATCCCGCCCTCCAGCACCGCCTTCAGCGACTTATAGCTGGCATCCTCGCCATCGAAGCTGAGGTCGTCGCAGAACAGGACGCAGGGTCGGGTGACGCCGCGCAACTGGGCGAGCAGGCGGGGCAGGGTGGGGATGTCTTCCCGGTGGATCTCGACCAGGGCCAGGCGCTCGCCGTCTTTGCGCTCGGCATTCACCTTGGCGTGGACAGCCTTGACCAGGGAGCTCTTGCCGGCGCCGCGCGAGCCCCACAGCAGGGCGTTATTGGCCGGCAATCCACCGGCAAAGCGCAGGGTGTTCTGATAAAGCGTCTCGGCCTGGCGGCCAATGCCTTGCAACAGGCCGATATCGACACGATTTACTTGGGCAACCGGCTCCAGCCGGTCGTGTTCGGGGTGCCAGAAGAAGGCGTCGGCCCCGTCCATGGCGGCGGCAGAAGAGGGCACAGGGGCGAGTCGCTCCAAGGCCGCGGCGATGCGCTGGAGAACCGGGAGGAGGTTGTCACTGTCGGGGCTGCTCATCTATGCTCCAAAGAACGTAACTCAATAGGTTGAAATCGGCGGCAAAATCTATTGCCGCGCGCGCGTCCGGTCAATCCTTTGGGATGACCCAAGCCAGGTATTCCCGTGGCGTTGCAATTCGCGTGCGTGCCGCTATAGTCCGCCGTTCTGACTGCTCGGAAGAGGACCAAGTATGCTTATTTCGCCGGCCTATGCCCAGGCCGCAGGAGGTGGAGGAGGGGATCCCTTCATGACCTTCCTGCCGATTATCCTGATTTTCGTCGTGTTCTACTTCCTGCTGATCCGTCCGCAGCAGAAGAAGGTCAAGCAGCATCGTGAGATGGTCTCCGCCCTGCGGCGCGGTGACAAGATCGTCACCGCCGGCGGCCTGATCGGGACGGTCACCAAGATCATCAGCGACACCGAAGCCCAGGTCGAACAGGCCGAGGGTGTGCGGGTGCGGGTCGTCCGTCATACCATTTCCGACGTGCTGAGCCGCACCGAGGCGGCGCCCGGAAGCGGGACGGCAGCCCCGGCGAACGATGCCGGCGGCAAGCCCAAGAGCCTGCTCGGCAGTCTGCTTGGCGGCTTTGGCGGCAACAAGCCGGGCTCCAAGTCCTGATCCTCTGAGGGTCGGGTCCGTTCTGGAAGGCATCGTAGCCGATGGTTAATCTGCCCCGCTGGCAAATCATTATGATTGCCCTGGTCATTCTGGCCGGGGTGATCTATGCCGCGCCCAACCTGTTGCTGAGCCGCGATCAGGCGACGCGGATGGCCGACGAAGGCAGCCTGCTGCCGCATCAGCAGGTCAGCCTGGGGCTGGACCTGCGCGGCGGCGTCTACCTGCTGTCCCAGGTCGATCTGGCCTATGCCGCCGAGAAGGACAGCCAGTCCCTCGCCGACGGCATCCGCAGTGCGCTCAACGAGGCGGGACTTCGCTTCGGCGCGCTGGGTGTCATCGGCGACGGCGTCGGCGTGACGCTGGACAACGCCGACGACGTCGGCGCCGCCCGCACGGCGATCGGCCGGGTGCAGTCCGGCCTGCAGATCGAGACGACGGGCGAGCGGGAAATCCGGGTCACCCTGACCGATGCCGCCGTGCGCAGCCGCACCGACGAAATCATGAACCAGGCCATCGAGGTGATGCGCCGGCGCATTGACGAAACCGGCACCCGCGAAGCGGCGATCCAGCGCCAGGGCGACGACCGCATCGTCATCCAGGTCCCGGGCTTCAGCGATCCGCAGCGCCTGAAGGAGCTGATCGGAACACCGGCCGTACTAACCTTCCGCTTCGTGAGCGAAAACGTCTCGCCCAGCGGCTCCATCCCGCCGTCGTCGGAGGTGCTGCCGGCCGAGGCCGACCGTCCGGGCATGCCGACCAGCTATGTCGTCAGCAAGCGGGTCATGGTGACCGGCGACCATCTGACAAGCGCTTCGGCTGGCTTTGACCAGAACAACCGGCCGGCGGTGAATTTCACCTTCGATCCTATTGGCGCGAAGCGCTTCGGCGATGCCACCCGCGACAACGTCGGGCGCCTTTTCGCGATCATCCTGGACGAAAAAGTGGTCTCGGCCCCCCGTATCGAATCGGCGATCACCGGCGGGCGCGGCATCATTACCGGCAGCTTCACGACGCAATCGGCAAACGACCTGGCATTGCTGTTGCGCGCCGGCGCCCTGCCGGCGCCGGTCACCTATCTTGAAGAGCGCACGGTCGGCCCGGGCCTGGGTGCCGATTCGATCCTGGCCGGCGAAATCGCCTCGGTGCTGGGGCTTGTCTTCGTGGTGGTGTTCATGATCGCCATCTACGGCCTGCTGGGTGCGATGGCCAGTATCGCCCTGATGGTCAACCTGATCCTGTTGATGGCGGCGCTGTCCATCCTGCAGGCCACGCTGACCCTGCCGGGCATTGCCGGGATCGTGCTGACCATCGGCATGGCGGTCGACGCCAACGTGCTGATCTTCGAGCGTGTCCGAGAGGAAATGCGTAACGGGCGCGGACCGGTGACCGCGGTCGACGCCGGCTATCGCCGTGCGATGACCACCATCGTCGATTCGAATCTGACCACGCTGATCGCCGCCGTGCTGCTGTTCCACTTTGGCTCCGGCCCGATCAAGGGCGTCGCCGTGACGCTGTCCCTCGGCCTTCTGACCTCCATGTTCTCCGCCATCATGGTGACCCGCCTGATGGTGGTGATCTGGCTGCGCCGCCGCCGGCCCCAGTCTCTGGCGATTTAGGACTCCGACACCATGGCGCTGATCCGCAAGCTTCCCATCGACCTCGGCCTCAACTTCATCGGCCGGCGCGCGCTTTTCCTGGCGTTTACGGTGGCGTTGACGGTGGCTTCGGTGGCCCTGTTCCTGACCCAGGGCCTCAACCTCGGCGTCGATTTCCGCGGCGGTATCCTGATCGAGGTGCGCACGCCCGCGCCGGCCGATCTGGGCGATCTGCGCAACCGCCTGAGCAATCTGGGCATCGGCGAGGTGACCCTGCAGCAGTTCGGCGACCCGACCGACGTGTTGATCAACATCAGCCGGCCGGACGGTGACGAACAGGGCCAGATGAATGTCATCAAGCAGGTCATGGACACCCTGGGCGAAGGCGTGGAATCGCGGCGCCAGGAGTTCGTCGGCCCCAAGATCGGCGATGAACTGAAGGAGGCCGGCTTCCTTGCCACCATGCTCGCCATGCTGGCCATCGGCATCTACATCTGGTTCCGCTTCGAATGGCAGTTCGGCGTCGCCGCGCTGGTGGCCCTGCTGCATGACGTGGTGGCGACCATCGGCTTCTATTCGCTGACCCAGATCGAATTCAACCTGGCGACCCTGGCGGCGGTGCTGACCATCGCCGGCTATTCGATCAACGACACGGTGGTGGTCTTCGACCGCGTGCGCGAGATGCTGCGGCGCTACAAGAAGTTGCCCCTGCTGGATCTGTTGAACCGCGCCATCAATACGACGATGTCGCGCACCATCCTGACGTCGTTCACCACCCTGCTGGCTCTCTTCGCCCTGTTCTTCTTCGGCGGCGAGGTGATCCGCGGATTTACCGCCGGCCTGATCTGGGGCGTGGCGGTCGGCACCTATTCGTCCTTCGGCCTTGCCGTGCCGTTGCTGTCCTACATCGGGTTGCGCCGTGGCGGCGAGGGCGACGCCGAAGAGGATGCCGAAAGCGTTGGGGCGGACACGGCCAAGGCCTCGTCCTGATTTAACGACCCGAACGAAAGGAGCGGAGATGGATGTCACACCGCTCGTTCCCCAGGGACGCCGGATCATCGAAAGTTATGGCGACGGCGGCTTCAAGGTCACCGGCGAGAGCTTCCGCGGTTCCATCCTGGTGGCGCCGGAGTGGGCCACGGCCTGGCCGCTGACGGCCATCGCCGACATGGATATCGCCAGCCTGGAGCCGGTGCTGGCGGCGACGCCGCCGATTGAAGTGCTGCTGATCGGCTGCGGGACTTCGATGGCCTTCATCGACCCGGACCTGCGCGAAGCGGCGAAGGCGCGCGGTGTCGCGCTGGAGCCGATGGATACCGGCGCGGCCTGCCGCACCTACAACGTACTGACCATGGAAGACCGACGGGTGGCGGCAGCGCTCATCGCCGTCGACTGAAACGCGGCCCGGCGGCAGCCACGCGGCGCGCACGAAAAAAGGGGCCCCCCGAAATCAGCGGGCGGGCCCCTTTTCGTTTCTCACACCGATGAAGGATCAGGCGGCGTCGAAGTTCTTCGCCGCGAAGTCCCAGTTCACCAGGTTGTCGAGGAAAGACTGCAGGAAGTCCGGGCGCCGGTTCTGGTAGTCCAGGTAATAGGCGTGCTCCCAGACGTCGCAGGTCAGGATCGCCGTCTGGCCCTTGGTGATCGGCGTCTCGGCATTGCCGGTGGAGACGATCTTCAGATCGCCGCCTTCCTTGACCAGCCAGACCCAACCGCTGCCGAACTGGCCGACACCGGCGGCCGTGAACTGTTCCTTGAATTTGGCGAGGCTGCCGAAGGCCTTGTCGATGGCCGCGGCCAGACCGCCCGACGGCTTGCCGCCGCCGCCCGGCTTCATGGAATTCCAGAAGAAGGTGTGGTTCCACACCTGGGCCGCCTGGTTGAACAGGCCGCCGGAGCTGGACTTGATGATCTCTTCGAGGGACTTGCCGGCGTTGTCGGTGCCCTCGGTCAGCTCGTTGAGCTTGGTCACATAGGCCTGATGGTGCTTGCCGTGGTGGAAGCTCAGGGTGTTGGCCGAATAGTGCGGCTCCAGTGCGTCTTGCGCATAGGGCAGGGGGGGAAGCTCGAACGCCATGCCGTCTCTCTTTCTATGTCTCTCTTGTCCATTACGATACCGCCGGCCCCCGCGAGGGCCGGTTCGGCGGCTCTTCTTCTACAGGGACAATTAGTCAGAAGCGCGAAAAGTTCCAGCTTCAATCCGCCTGCGGCGCCGTGAAGCTGTGGAATTCCGCCGATCTGGCCCGCAGAAGAGACCGGAATCGCCAGTCTGTTGCTCCAGTCTAGCGCGTTCGCCCGGCGGCTTCATCCCCCAGAAGGCGTTTTCCCCGGCGGCGTTCCGGTACAGGCTCCCTGGAATACGATTCCTCAGAAAAGGTTTTGCGCCGACACCATGGCGAACAGCATGGGGAAGGAAAGCACAGTGTTGGTGCGTGAAACCAGCATGGCGATGCGGGCCGAGCGGGCCTTGCTCGCCGCGTCGGCCTCGACGATGCCCAGGGCGCGCTTCTGGTTCGGCCAGATCAGAAACCACACGTTGAACGCCATGATGAGGCCGAGCCACATGCCGATCCCGATCATGGTGTGCTTGGGCACGCCGTCAGTGAGGCCCAGGGCCAGCGCGTCGTGGGCGTAGCCGTTTAAGGACGCGACGATCAGCCCGGTGACGACGGTTGCCACCGCGGCCCAGCGGAACCACCATAGAACGGCCGGCGCGATGACCTTGGCGATGGCCGGCTTTTGGTCGTCCGGAATCTTCGCCATGTTGGGCATCTGCACGAAATTGAAGTAGTACAGCAAGCCGACCCACATGATGCCGCTGATGACGTGCAGCCAGCGAAAGAAGAAGGCGCCGAAGCTGGTGCCGTCGTAGCCCTGCAGGGCGACATAGAGCAGCAGCAGGCCGCCGGCCAGGACGAAGCCGGCGATGACCGTGTTTCGCAAGGAGGTCAGGATTCCAGTCATTTGCACTTTTCCCCAAAGGTTGCCGACCCACTATAGCGGGATGGCCGTCCGATGACCGCGATTTCCGCCTGCGGTGCGCTGGTGCAGCGGCACGACCGCGACCGCTCCCTCAGCGCCCTCTTCGCGCCGGAGGCCGAGCGCGAACAGCGCTTCGCGCTCTACGCCTTCAACCAAGAGGTGGCGAAGACGGCCGAGGTGGTCAGCGAGCCCATGCTGGGACAGATCCGCCTGCAGTGGTGGCGCGAGAGCCTGGCCGGCATCTACGCGGGCCGCCCGCGCGCGCATGAGGTGGTGGTGCCGCTGGCCGGGACCATCGCCGAGAAGCATCTGCCGCGCGACCTGCTGGAAATGCTGGTCGACGCGCGGGAATTCGATCTCGATCCGGCACCGCCGGAGGACTTCGAGAGCTTGCGGGTCTACGTCGAGGGTACGTCGACCCTGCTATTGCGCCTGGCCTTGAAGGTGCTCGGCGCCGAGGACAGCGCCAGCCGTCAGGCGGCGGACCATCTCGGCCCGGCCTGGGCCTATCTCGGGCTGCTGCGCGCGTTGCCGCTGCACGCCCGTCAGAAGCGCTGCTACCTGCCGGCGGATCTCTGCGAGGAAGCGGGGCTCGATCTGCAGGAGCTCTTCGAGCTGCGCTCGTCCCCGGCGCTGCGCAAGGTCAGCGGGATTCTGATGCGGGCCGCCGCCGAACATCTGGCCGCCGCCCGGCGCGTTGCCGCCGACGTGCCGAAAGCTGCGCTGCCCGCGCTGCTGCCGGCCCGGCTCGCCGATCTGTACCTGAAGCAGCTGCGGCGTGCCGGCGGCGATCCCCTGGCGCCCGCGGCGCAGGCGCCGGCACCCGGCCGGGTGTGGCGACTTGCCTGGGGCAACTGGCGCGGACGGTATTAGCAACAAGGACGGTCGTCATGCTCGGACCTGTTCCGAGCATCCAGGGCAGCCATGACGCCGGTGGCCCTGGACCCTCGGGACAAGCCCGAGGATGACAGCAGAGCAGGCTGACTGTTGGCTATTCCGCTGCCGCAGCGGCTTTGCCGCGCCAGGTGTCGAGATCGGCCAGGGCGCGCGCCGACATTCCCGGCTTGCGGTCCTTCCGCTTCACCTTGCGCTTGCCCTCCGGTGGAGTGAGCGGCGGGAAGAGTCCGAAGTTCACGTTCATCGGCTGGAAGGTGGCGGCATCGGCGCCGCCGGTGATGTGCGCCAGCAGCGCGCCGTGGGCGGTGGTCGGCGGCGGCGGGACGAAGGCCTGGCCCAGCCGTTCGGCGGCGGCGCAGCGCCCGGCCAGCAGGCCGATGGCGGCGGATTCGATGTAGCCCTCGACGCCGGTGATCTGGCCGGCGAAGCGCAGCCGGGGCTGGGCCTTCAGGCGCAGTTCGCCGTCCAGCAGCCGGGGCGAGTTGATGAAGGTGTTGCGGTGCAGGCCGCCCAGGCGCGCGAACTCGGCGTTCTCCAGCCCGGGGATCATGCGGAAGATGCGCGCCTGTTCGCCGTACTTCAGCTTGGTCTGGAAACCGACGATGTTGTAGAGCGTGCCCAGCGCGTTGTCCTGGCGCAGCTGCACCACGGCATAGGGCCGTGCGTCGGTATGCGGGTCGTGCAGGCCAACCGGCTTCATCGGCCCGAAGCGCAGGGTCTCCGGCCCGCGCTCGGCCATCACCTCGATGGGCAGGCAGCCCTCGAAGTAGGGCGTCGATTTCTCCCATTCCTTGAAGTCGGTCTTCTCGCCCTCGATGAGGGCGGCGATGAAGGCCTTGTACTGTTCCTCGGTGAGCGGGCAGTTCACATAGTCCGCCGTGCCGCCGCCGGGGCCCGGCTTGTCGTAGCGCGACTGGAACCACGCCTTGGAGAGGTCGATCGACTCCTTGTAGACGATGGGCGCGATGGCGTCGAAGAAGGACAGGTAGTCCTCGCCGCTGACGGCGCCGATGGCCTGGCCCAGCGCCGGCGAGGTGAGCGGGCCGGTGGCGACGATCACCGAGTCCCAGTCCGCCGGGGGCAGGCCGTCGACCTCGCCACGGTCGATGGTAACCAACGGCTCGGCCTCCAGCTGCTGGGTCACGCGCGCCGAGAAGGCGTCGCGGTCGACCGCCAGGGCGCCGCCGGCGGGCAGCTTGGTGGCGTCGCCGGCCGCCATGATCAGCGAGCCGAGGCGGCGCATCTCCTCGTGCAGCAGGCCGACGGCGTTGTTCTCCGCATCGTCACTGCGGAAGGAGTTGGAACAGACCAGTTCGGCCAGGCCGTCGGTCTGGTGGGCGTCGGTCTTGCGCGCCGGGCGCATCTCGTGGAGGACCACCGGCACGCCGGCGCGGGCGATCTGCCAGGCGGCCTCGCTGCCGGCCAGGCCGCCGCCGATGACGTGAATGGGGGGCGTTTTCTGATCTGTCATGGGCGGACCATAGCGCCGCGGCGGGGCTGCCGAAAGCCCCCGATTTTCCCCCTCGGGGCGCTCAATTACCCGTTGAGGTCCCCGCTGACGACGGGTCAGTTTCGGCCAGGGTGAAGACCTCCTCCGGCTCGGCGAAGCCCTTCAGGGCGTGGTAGCCCAGACTGCGGCTTTCGCCCTGCCACAGGCAGGTGCGGGAGCGGGCATCTTATTCGAAGGTGGAAACCAGACCATTTCGGCGCTGCTTCTCCTGCACGGTGGTCATGCTGTAGTAGGCTGCGGTCATGGTGCCGATGGTGGTGGCAATAATGCCGACGGTATCGAGAGTAAGAAATTTTTCGAGATATAAGCTCATTAAAATCGACAGCACAGTGAGACAGGCGACGACCGTGATAAAAGAGTATCCAACGGCTGTGTAATTGGCCCGCTTGAAGAGGAGCGAGGTGATGTAAATAGAGAGCACACCGCAAACAAGCCCCTGGATCACGCCGGGAAAGAAGATCAGAAAGACTTGATCTACGATTTCTAGGCCAACCCAAGAAAAGATGGTGCCGGAAAGGTAGCGGCCGGCCGCGGCGAGGTAGAGCCACTGCACGATGCCGCCAACGAAGAGGCATGGCACGAGCAGAAGTATGGCTACGAGAATCGCAGCCCATGTCCAGCGTCGCGGTGGTGTCGCGCTGCCAGGATGTTCGTCCGATCCGGCTGTCATGTCTCCCCCTGGGGCCTTCTAGTAGCCCTTTGCTTCGGAGAAAGGCTAGCGAAATTCATCGAGGTGCTGCAACCCCAGGGGCGGCAATTCTCCGGGAGGCCATAGCGCCGCCCTCGGGCAGCCGAAAGTGTTCCGTTCATGGAGTCTGTTCCTCGGCCAGGGTGAAGACTTCCTCCGGCTCGGCGAAGCCCTTCAGGGCGTGGAAGCCCAGGCTGCGGCTTGCGCCCAGCCAATGACCGGCAAAGGCGCCGGAGTAGACCAGCGGCACCGAGAGGTCGTGGTTCAGCGTCTCGATCCGGCTGACCAGATTCACCGCCGGGCCGATCACCGTGAAGTCCAGCCGGTCGGCCGCGCCGATGTTGCCGTACATGACGTCGCCGACATGCAGGGCGATGCCGCAGCGGGCATCGGGCTTGCCGGCGGCCCGCCGCTCGTCGCGCACGCGCTCGATGTTGTCCAACGCCGCGCGGGCCGCGAGCATTGAGGCCATGCAGGCGCGGCAGGGGTCGCCGGCATGCTTCTCCTCGATCGGAAAGATGGCGAGCACGGCATCGCCGATGAATTTCAGGATCTCGCCGCCGTTGGCGTTGATGGCTTCGGCCATGGCCTGGAAATAGTCGTCCAGCAACTGGACGACCTCTTCCATCGGCAGTTTCATCGACAGGCCGGTGAAATCGCGCATGTCCGATGTCCAGAGCACGGCGTTGATGCGCTCCACTTCGCCGCGCCGGATGGTGCCGGCCAGGACCTTGTGGGCGCTGCGGGTGCCCAGATAGGTCTCCATCAGGGTCTGGCTGGTGCGATAGGCGTTGCGCAGCTCCAGCAGGACCCCGAACAGTGGCGCGGCCGCCTCGACCGTGGCGATGTCCAGATCGCTGAAGCCGCCGGCGTGCCGCGTCGCGAGGGTCAGGGTATTGATCTGGCGGGTGCTGAAAGGCAATGGGCGAGCCGTGTAGTCGGTGTAGCCTTGGCCTTTCAGGTCCTCGGTAATCGGAAAATCGATCGGGCAGCCGGGCAGGGCGAGCCGGCGGCGAACCGGCGCGCCGCCGTCGAAGAGCAGCTTCACCGGGCTTTTCAGGAACAGATCGCTCACCTCGATGCCATGGGCGCGGGGGATCTCCATGGCGCCGCCGGCCTCGCCCTCCCACAGTACGGTGCGGGCGCGTAGCTGAGGGTGGAGTTGCCGCAAGTGCAAAGTAGAGCGGTGGAGCGGGACGCCTACGGCGCTCAACTGGCGTAAAAACCCGTCAAACAGGAGGGTGATGCGGGTCTGGCGCAGGCGCATGGTCGCCAGCCAGTCGATGACCGGCTGCGCCCGTTCGCGCCCCTGGCTGCGCAGGGCGTCTGTCAGGAGTGAATCCTCGGTAGGCCCGGGACTCGTTGGCAAGAGGGCGGTCATCGGCTAAATCTGCGGCGCCCGGCGGGTCCATGCAAGTATTGCAACCCCTCCTGTGCGACGGGCACCTTGTATTTGCTGCAGTGCAGAATATCTAGGGTGGGGCGTTTGCCGCCGGAAGGCGGGGCGGCATCGAAGGGGATATTTGTATGCATAGATTTTCTTGGGCCGTGGCCCTTGGACGCGGATTGGTTAAAGCCGGTCCCTGTGTGGCTCTTGTGGCGCTGCTCGGCGCCTGCGGGGACGGTGACGATTCGGTGGCCCAACAGGCCGCGCCGCCGCCGCCCAAGGTGACGGTCGCCAAGCCGGTGGTGCGCGAGGTCGTCGAGGACGACGAGTTCGTCGGCCGCTTCGAGGCGGTCGAGGAGGTCGACGTCCGTGCCCGGGTCGGTGGCTACCTGCAGAAGATCCACTTCACCGATGGCGCCATCGTTGCCAAGGGCGACCTGCTGTTCACCATCGACCAGCGTCCCTTCCAGGCGGCGGCCTCTCAGGCCGCGGCCACTCTGAAGATTGCCCAATCCCAACTCGACTACACCGACAAAGAGCTGAAGCGTGCCCAAGAACTGGTGACGCGCGGCAACATCTCGACCAGTACGCTCGATGAGCGCCAGCAGGCCTTCATCGCCTCCCAGGCCGAAGTGCAGGGCGCCAAGGCGGCCCTCGACTACGCCCGGCTGGACCTCGCCTACACCGAGATCCGGGCACCGGTCGGTGGGCGCATCGACCGCAACTTCATCTCGGTGGGCAATCTGGTCTCTTCCGACGACACCATCCTGACCCGCATCGTCTCGCTGGACCCGATCTACTTCTACTTCGACATCGACGCGCGCTCCTTCCTGGCCTATGCCCGCGATGCCCGTTCACGCGGCCTGTCGCTGCAGGAAGGCGCCGGCGCGCTGCCGGTGAAGGTGACGCTCAGCGACGCGCGCGACGGCCCCTTCGACGGCAAGCTGGATTTCGCCGAGAACCGCATCGATCAGGGAACCGGGACCATGCGCGTGCGCGCGGTCTTCCCCAACCCGGATTTCGTCATGCAGCCGGGCCTGTTCGGCCGCATCAACATTCCCGGGTCTCTGCCATACCGTGGTGTGCTGGTGCCCGACGAGGCGATTGCCGCGGACCAGACCCGGCGTATCGTCTATTCCGTCGACGCCGAGGGTAAGGTGACGCCGGTGCAGGTTCGTCCCGGACCGCGGCTGCATGGCTATCGCGTCGTGCGCGAAGGCCTGACCGGCGACGAGACGATCGTCATCAATGGCCTGATGCGGGTGCGCCCGGGCGCGACCGTCACGCCGGAGCTGGTCGAGCTGCCGCCCGTCGCCGATCAGCAGTAGAGGAACGGCGATGCGCTTTGCTCACTTTTTCGTCGACCGGCCGATCTTCGCGACGGTCCTGTCGGTGGTTATGGTCATTGTCGGCCTGATCTCCTTCGGCCTGCTGCCGGTTGCCCAGTATCCGGAGATCGCGCCGCCCAGTATCTCGGTGACGGCGCAGTATCCGGGCGCCGACGCGGAAACCGTCGCGGCCACCGTCGCGACCCCGCTGGAGCAGGAGATCAACGGCGTCGAGGACATGCTCTACATGTCCTCCTATTCGACCAGCGACGGCTCGATGTCGCTGACCATCACGTTCGAACTGGGCACCGACCTGGACAAGGCCCAGGTGCTGGTGCAGAACCGCGTCGCCGTGGCCGAGCCGCGCCTGCCGGAGGAGGTCCGCGCCCTCGGCATCACCACCGCCAAGCGTTCGCCCGATCTGATGATGGTGGTCCACATGCTCTCGCCCGACGAGAGCTACGACCAGCTTTATGTCTCCAACTACGCGCGCAATCGGGTGCGCGACCTGCTGCTGCGGCTGGACGGGATCGGTGACCTGATCATCTTCGGCGAGCGTGAATACTCGCTGCGCGTCTGGCTCAACCCGGAGAAACTGTCGGCCTACGGCCTGTCCGCCAGCGACGTCGTCGAGGCCCTGCGCGAGCAGAACGTCCAGGTCTCCGGCGGCTCGATCGGCGCGCCGCCGACCACCGGCGGCCCGGCGTTCCAGTACGTGGTTACGACCCAAGGCCGCTTCAAAGATGCCCGCGAGTTCCGCGACGTCATCGTGAAGTCGGGCGAGGGGGGGCGCCTGATCCGCCTGCAGGACGTGGCGCGGGTCGAACTGGGCGCCAAGCAATACGTCACCAACAGCTATCTGAACGGCAAACAGGCGGTGGCGTTGGCGATCTTCCAGCGTCCGAACACCAATGCGTTGGAGACCTCCGACGCGGTGATCGAGACCATGGAGCGCCTGAAGCAGGACTTCCCGACGGGTATCGACTACAGGATCGTCTACAACCCGACGGAGTTCATCGCCGAGTCGATCGACGCGGTGTACGATACGCTGTTCGAGGCGGTGCTGCTGGTGGTGCTGGTTGTGCTGATTTTCCTACAGTCCTGGCGCACGGCCGTGGTGCCTATCATCGCCATTCCGGTCTCGCTGATCGGCACTTTCGCGGTCATGTCGGCCTTTGGTTTTTCCATCAACATGCTGACCCTGTTCGGCATGGTGTTGGCCATCGGCATCGTGGTCGACGACGCCATCGTCGTGGTGGAGAACGTCGAGCGCAACATGCGCCTGGGCTACAGTCCGCGCGAGGCGGCGCATCGAACCATGGACGAGGTCGGCTCCGCGGTGGTCGCCATCGCCCTGGTGCTGACCGCGGTTTTCGTGCCGGTCGCCTTCATCCCCGGCATCTCCGGCCAGTTCTATCTGCAGTTCGCCATCACCATTGCGGTGGCCACGGTGATTTCCGCGGCCAACTCGCTGACCCTGTCGCCGGCCCTGGCCGCCATCCTGTTCAAGCCGCACGGCGGCAAGCCCTCACGCTTCCCGCTCGCCGTCATCGGGCGTTATTTCGCCGACGGCTTCAACAAAGGCTTCGACAAGCTGAGCGACGGCTACGGCCGCGTGGTCCATTTCCTGGTCGGCCGCAAGCTCACCGTCGGCGTCATGCTGCTGATCTTCGCCGGGTTGCTCGCCAGCACGGTCTATATGCTGCAGGTGACGCCGCGCGGGTTCATCCCGACCCTCGATCAGGGTTACGCCATCGTCGTCATTCAGCTTCCCGAAGGCGCCTCCCTGGACCGCACCGACGACGTCGTGAAACGCGCTTCCGAAATCGTGCAGAACACGCCCGGTGTGCGTAACGCCGTGGCCTTCGCCGGTTTCTCCGGCGCCACCTTCACCAACGCGTCCAACGCCGGTGTGATCTTTGCCGGACTGGAGCCGTTCGAGGAACGCCTGGCCAATGGCCAGCCGGCCGGCGCCATCATCGGCCAGCTCTACGGCGGCCTGCAATCCATCGAGGAGGCCTTCGTCATCGCGGTGCCGCCGCCACCGGTGCGCGGCGTCGGCACCTCCGGCGGCTTCAAGATGCTGCTGCAGGAACGTGACAGCGCCGAGATGGACCGGGTGCTGCAGTCGGCCTATGCCATCATGGGACAGGCGGGCCAGACCCCCGGGGTGACCGGCGTTTACACCACCTTCAGTTCTTCCTCGCCGCAGTTCTACCTGGAGATCGACCGTCGCAAGGCACAGATGCTGAACGTGCCGATTCCCAACATCTTCGATACCCTGTCGATCAATCTCGGCAACGCCTATGTGAACGACTTCAACGCCTTCGGGCGGATCTACCAGGTACGTGCACAGGCCGACGAGGCGTTCCGCATGGAGCGCGAGGACATCCAGCGTCTGAAGGTGCCCTCGGCGACCGGCGAACTGGTTCCGCTCGGTACCCTGGTGGAGGTCCGTGACGTTTCCGGCCCCAACCTGGTGCAGCGCTACAACATGTACGTTTCGGTGCCGGTGCAGGGCAATGCGGCGCCCGGGGTATCGACCGGCGAGGCGCTCGACACCATGGAGCAGTTGGCCCGCCAGACGTTGCCGCCGGGCACCGGCTTCGAGTGGACGGAACTGGCTTACCAGGAGCGCCAGATCGGCGACATCGCGGTCTTCATCTTCGGCCTCTCGGTGCTGTTCGTGTTCCTCGCCCTGGCGGCGCAGTACGAGAGCTGGAGCCTGCCGCTGGCGATCATTCTGATCGTGCCGATGAGCGTGCTGTCGGCGTTGATCGGCGTCACCCTGCGCGGCTTCGACAACAACATCCTGACCCAGGTCGGCCTTATCGTGCTGGTCGGCCTGGCGGCCAAGAACGCCATCCTGATCGTCGAGTTCGCCAAACAGGCCGAGGATGCCGGCGACGATCTGGTCGAGGCGGTGGTCAAGGCCTGCCGCCTGCGTCTCAGGCCGATCCTGATGACCGCCTTCGCCTTCATCCTGGGCGTGGTGCCGCTGGCCCTTGCCACCGGCCCGGGGGCGGAGATGCGCCAGGCGCTGGGCGTCACCGTGTTCTCGGGAATGCTGGGGGTGACCTTCTTCGGCCTGTTCCTGACGCCGGTGTTCTACGTCACCATCCGCGGTATCACCCGCCGGCTGCGCCCGGTGCGGCACGGCGCCGATCCCGAGGTGCAGCCCTCAGGCGGCGCGGATTAGGGGCTGGTCCCGGTCGGTTCCGGCGGCGCATGCCCTTGCCCAGTCAACTCGATGTCGTCCCGGCACCTGTTGCCGGGACCCATTGGCGCCCGCCGGAGGCGATGACCGGTTCGGCGGACAGGGCAGGGGATCCCGGGATCTAGTCCCGGGACGACAGCCTTGAGGGGGAGGAATGCCGAGGGCTACTGCCCCTCCGCGAAATCCTTCAGCGCGTCGCCGTCGAAGCGGTAGTAGATCTTCTCCGGCAGGCGGCGGGCGCCGATGCGGTCGTAGAGGGCGAGGGCGCGCGCGTTATCGTCTTCCGCCGTCCAGTCCAGGCGGACGCAGCCGCGTTCCACCGCGATCCTGGCCAAGGCACGTAGCAGCGTCAGACCGGTGCCGCCGCTGCGCGCGGCCGCGGTGACGAAGAGGTCCTTCAGGAACAGCTGGCCGCCCAGGTCCGGGGCGGGATGCACCACCGCGAAGCTGGCAAAGCCGATGGCCTGCCCGTCGGCTTCGGCCAGTAGGATCTCGATATTGGCATGTTCCGCCAGCACGTCGCCGCGCACCTGGGCGGTGATGGCGTCCAACGACGGCGCCCGGTCGCCGAAGTAGTGGCGGGCATTCTGGTGGAACAGCGCGCCGACGGTTTCAAAATCCGCGGCCGTGGCCAGGCGGCAGGCGACGTCGCTCATGCGCGCTTTTTCTTCTTCGGCTTGGCCGTGCTGCGCAGGTAGGGGATCAGGTAGCGGCCGGTGTGGCTCTCGGCGACCTGGGCCACGTCCTCGGGCGTCCCCGCGGCGACGAGGCGGCCGCCCCGATTGCCGCCGTCGGGGCCGAGGTCGAGGATCCAGTCGGCGGTCTTGATGACCTCCAGGTTATGCTCGATGACCAGTACGGTGTTGCCCTGGTCGACCAGCGCCTGCAGCACCTCCAGCAGCTTCTTCACGTCCTCGAAGTGCAGGCCGGTGGTCGGCTCGTCGAGGATGTAGAGGGTGCGCCCGGTGGCCCGCCGCGACAGCTCCTTGGACAGCTTTACCCGCTGGGCCTCGCCGCCCGACAGGGTGGTCGCCGGCTGGCCGATATGGATGTAGCCGAGGCCGACCTGCTGCAGGGTCTCCAGCTTGGTGCGGATCGACGGCACCGCCTTGAAGAACTCGACGCCTTCGTCGACCGTCAGCTCCAGGATGTCGGCGACCGACTTGTCCTTGAAGGTGATCTCCAGGGTCTCGCGGTTGTAGCGCTTGCCCTTGCAGACGTCGCACTGCACGTAGACGTCGGGCAGGAAGTGCATCTCGATCTTGATGACGCCGTCACCCTGGCAGGCCTCGCAGCGCCCGCCCTTCACGTTGAAGGAAAAGCGTCCCGGCTTGTAGCCGCGAGCGTTGGACTCCGGCAGGCCGGCGAACCACTCGCGGATCGGCGTGAAGGCACCGATGTAGGTGGCGGGGTTGGAACGCGGCGTGCGGCCGAGCGGCGACTGGTCGATGTCGATGATCTTGTCGATGTACTCGATGCCCTCGATGGCCTTGTGGGCGCCGGGGGTGGCCCGCGCCTTGTGCAGGCGGCGGGCCAGCGCCTTGTACAGCGTCTCGATGATCAGGGTCGACTTGCCGCTGCCGGAAACGCCGGTCACGCAGGTGAAGGTGCCCAGCGGAATCGCCGCATCGACTTTCAGCAGGTTGTTCTCGGTGGCGCCGACGATCTTGATTTGCTGGCCCGGATGGCCCTCGCGGCGCAGGCGCGGCACGTCGATCTGGCGCATCCCCGTCAGGTACTGGCCGGTCAGGCTCTCGGGATTGTTCATCACCTCTTCGGGCAGGCCGATGGCGATCACCTGGCCGCCGTTGACGCCGGCGCGCGGGCCCATGTCCACCAGGTAGTCGGCGGTGCGGATGGCGTCCTCGTCGTGCTCGACCACGATGACGCTGTTGCCGAGGTCGCGCAGGCGCTTGAGGGTTTCCAGCAGACGTTCGTTGTCGCGCTGGTGCAGGCCGATGGAGGGCTCGTCCAGCACATAGAGCACGCCGGTCAGGCCCGAGCCGATCTGCGAGGCGAGGCGGATGCGCTGGCTCTCGCCGCCGGACAGGCTGGCCGAGCCACGGCTGAGGGTCAGGTAGTCGAGCCCGACGTCGACCAGGAAGCGCAGGCGCTCGTTGATTTCCTTTAGGATGCGCGCGGCGATTTCCTGCTGCTTGGGCTTCAGCGTGTCGTTCAGCGCCGAGAACCATTCGGCCGCCTGGGCGACGGAGAACTCCGCCACTTCGCTGATGTGCCGGCCGTCCAGCTTCACCGCCAGGGCCTCCGGCTTCAGGCGGTGGCCATGGCAGACCTCGCAGGCGCGGTTGCTCTGATACTTGCCGAGGTCGTCGCGCACCCAGTCGCTGTCGGTCTCGCGCCAGCGCCGCTCCATGTTCGGCACCACGCCCTCGAAGGGCTTGGCGGTCTTGTAGCTCCTCAGGCCGTCCTCGTAGGTCATGGTGATGGCGGTCTTGCCGGAGCCGTAGAGGATGGTGTCGCGCACCTGCGGCTTCAGGTCCTCCCAGGGCGTGCGGGTCGAGACCTTGAAGTGCTTGGCGATGCTGTCCAGGGTCTGCTGGTAGTAGGGCGAGGGCGTCGCCGAGCGCGACCACGGCGCCACGGCGCCGCCGCTGAGGGACAGGGTCGCGTCGGGCACCACCAGCTGCGGATCGAAGAACAGGGTGATGCCCAGGCCGTCGCAGGACGGGCAGGCGCCGAAGGGATTGTTGAAGGAGAACAGCCGCGGCTCGATCTCGTCGATGGTGAAGCCGGACACCGGGCAGGCGAACTTGGCCGAGAAGGTGGTGCGCTCCCCGGACTTGCCGCCGGCCTTGCCGCCGGACTTGCCGTTAGCCTTGGCCTCTTCGGTGAAGGCCAGGCCGTCGGCCAGCTGCAGCGCCGTCTCGAAGCTGTCGGCCAGGCGCGATTCGACGCCCGGTCGCACGATCAGCCGGTCGACCACCACCTCGATGTCGTGCTTGCGCTTCTTGTCCAGCGCCGGGGCGGCATCGATCTCATAGAGTTCGCCGTCGATCTTCACCCGCTGGAAGCCACGCTTCTGCAGGTCGGCGAGCTCCTTGCGGTACTCGCCCTTGCGCCCGCGCACGATGGGGGCCAGCAGGTAGAGGCGGGTGCCCTCGGGCATCTCCATCACCCGGTCGACCATCTGGCTGACCGTCTGGCTCTCGATCGGCAGGCCGGTGGCCGGGGAATAGGGCACGCCGACCCGCGCGAAAAGCAGGCGCATGTAGTCGTAGATCTCGGTCACCGTGCCGACGGTGGAACGCGGGTTCTTCGAAGTGGTCTTCTGCTCGATGGAGATCGCCGGCGACAGGCCCTCGATGGAATCGACGTCGGGCTTCTGCATCAGTTCCAGGAACTGGCGCGCATAGGCCGAGAGCGACTCGACATAGCGGCGCTGCCCCTCGGCATAAATGGTGTCGAAGGCGAGCGACGACTTGCCGGAGCCGGACAGCCCGGTGATCACCACCAGCTTGTTGCGCGGCAGGATGACGTCGATGTTCTTCAGATTGTGCTCGCGGGCACCGCGGATCGCGATCACGGGGCCCTGAGGGTGTTCGGGCAGACCTTTTGGCATGACTTCGGCACAGCCTCTCGGGGCTCGGGGTCGTCGCTCGGGGTGCGTTGGATGACCGATGGCTCGGGATATCGGTGGCAGGCGGCCGCCGATAGGGTCAATATGGGGCAAGGCAGGGCGAAAATCGAGCCCCCGTTGGGCCCGGGCGCCTTGTGGATAAGGGATTGCTGACATGGCCCTGCCAGGGCGTTAGAGTGCGGCCCCTTTCGGACATGAAAACACGCAGAATCTGGAGAAAGACGGCATGGCGGGTAGCGTAAACAAGGTCATTCTGGTTGGAATTCTCGGCCGCGATCCTGAGATCCGCTCCACTCAGGACGGCACCAAGATCGCCAACCTGTCGGTGGCGACCTCGGAGACCTGGCGCGACCGCAATTCCGGTGAGCGCAAGGAGCGCACCGAGTGGCACCGCGTCGTCATCTTCAACGACAAGCTCAGCGAAGTGGCCGAGAAGTATCTGCGCAAGGGCTCCAAGATCTATGTCGAGGGCCAGTTGCAGACCCGCAAGTGGACCGACAAGGAAGGCCAGGAGCGCTATTCCACCGAGGTGGTGCTGCAGCGCTTCCGCGGCGAACTGACCATGCTGGACGGCCGTCAGGACGGCGGTGGCGGGGGCGGCTACGGTGACGACGGCGGCTCCAGCGGCGGCTTCGGCGGTGGATCCGGCGGCGGTTCGGGTGGTGGCGGCTTCGGTGGTGGTTCTGGCGGCGGTTCTGGTGGCGGCTTCGGCGGCGGCTCGGGCGGCGGCGACCTGGACGACGAGATCCCGTTCTAGCCCGCACCGGCAGCCGACCCGGCGGCGCAAATCGCCGCCGACGGCAATCAACCCGAATGGCGTTCAGTGAGACTATGGGGAGACCGCCGGCAGGCCCTATGGGGGCGGTGCCGGGCGCGCTTTCGCGCGCCGGTGGGACGGTCTGGCGCTCAGGCCGGAGAGCCTTTTTTAACTCCTTGAAATGAAAGCTTTAATTGGTCCGCTCCCGCCGTCGCGGGAGTTGTCGCCGGGGCGCGGGATTGCAATAGTCAGTCTAACGAATCGTGGTGGATTTCTGCGGGTTTTCCGGGCCTTCCGACATCTTGGCGGAGCGCGCCCCGGGGACCGCAAAACTCCCGGCCGATCCGGCCGCTTTTCTTAGGTGACCTCAGGCCCCCGGCGGGTAAATCCCAGGGGGCAATGCAATCCGTTGTCCGGGCGTGGGGTCCGGGCGTCTTCGCAAGGCAGTACACTTGTCCGATCCGTCACAGCCGACTTCCGATTTCGACATTACGCCGGTCACCATCGAGGAGGAGATGAAACGCTCCTACCTCGATTACGCCATGAGCGTGATCGTGGCCCGCGCCTTGCCCGACGTGCGCGACGGCCTGAAGCCCGTCCACCGGCGCATCCTCTATGCCATGAAGGAAGCCGGCTACGACTGGAACCGGCCCTACCGCAAGTCCGCCCGCGTGGTCGGCGATGTCATGGGTCAGTACCACCCGCACGGCGACAGCGCGATCTACGACACCATGGTCCGCATGGCGCAGGATTTCTCCATGCGCCTGCTGCTGGTCGACGGCCAGGGCAACTTCGGCTCCATGGACGGCGACCCGGCGGCGGCCATGCGCTACACCGAGGCACGCCTGACCCGCGCGGCCAGCGAGGCGCTGCTGCAGGACATCGACGAGGACACCGTCGACTTCCAGGACAACTACGACGAGACCACCAAGGAGCCGGTGGTCCTGCCGGCGCGCTACCCGAACCTGCTGGTCAACGGCGCCGGCGGCATCGCCGTCGGCATGGCGACCAACATCCCGCCGCATAACCTGGGCGAGGTGATCGACGCCTGCATCGCCTACATCGAAGACCCGGAGATCTCCATCGACCGCCTGATGGAGCACGTGCCGGGGCCGGACTTCCCGACCGGCGGCCTGATCCTGGGGCGCACCGGCATCCGCGACGCCTATCACACCGGGCGCGGCTCCCTGCGCGTGCGCGCGGCGACCTCGATCGAGGAGATCCGCAAGGACCGCAAGGCCATCGTGGTCACCGAGGTGCCCTACCAGGTCAACAAGGCGCGCATGCTGGAGCGCATCGCCGAGCTGGTGCGCTCCAAGACCATCGAGGGCATCTCCGACCTGCGCGACGAAAGCGACCGCCAGGGCCTGCGCGTGGTCATCGAGCTGCGCCGCGAGGCCGAGCCGGACGTGGTGCTGAACCAGCTGTTCCGTTTCTCGCCGCTGCAGGGCTCCTTCGGCTGCAACATGCTGGCGCTGGCCAGCGGCCGGCCGGAGCTGATGGACCTGAAGGTCATCATCTCGGCCTTTATCGATTTCCGCGAGGAAGTCGTCACCCGGCGCACCGCCTTCCGCCTCGGCAAGGCCCGCGACCGCGCCCACCTGTTGGTCGGCCTGGCCATCGCGGTGGCCAACATCGACCCGGTGATCGCGCTGATCCGCGCGGCGCCGGACCCGGCGGCCGCCCGCGAGGGCCTGATGGGGAAGCGCTGGCCGGCCGAGACCGTGGCGCCGCTGATCGAGCTGATCGACGAGCCGGGGCGCGGGGTGGAGGCCGACGGCACCTACCAGCTCTCCGAATTGCAGGCCCGCGCCATCCTGGAGCTGCGCCTGCAGCGCCTGACCGGCCTGGAGCGCGACAAGATCGCCCAGGAACTGGAAGAGATCGCCGCCGAGATCAAGGGCTACCTGGAGATCCTCGGCTCGCGCGAGCGCCTGATGGAGGTGCTGCGCGGCGAGCTGCTGGAGATGAAGGAGCGTTTCGCGACGCCGCGGCGCACCCAGATCATCGACGCGGGCTTCGAGCACGAAGACGAAGACCTGATCCAGCGCGAGGCGATGGTGGTCACCGTGCCCCACGGCGGCTACATCAAGCGGGTGCCGCTGTCGACCTACCGCGCCCAGCGCCGTGGCGGCAAGGGGCGCGCCGGCATGGCGACCCGCGACGAGGACTTCGTCAGCAAGGTCTTCGTCTGCAACACCCATACGCCGGTGCTGTTCTTCTCCTCGCTCGGCATGGTCTACAAGCTGAAGGTCTACCGCCTGCCGGTCGGCACGCCCCAGGCGCGCGGCAAGGCGCTGGTGAACCTGCTGCCGCTGCAGGAAGGCGAGTGGATCACCACCTTCATGCCGATGCCCGAGGACGAGACGACCTGGGACCAGATGTTCGTGGTCTTCGCCATCTCGTCAGGCTATGTGCGGCGTAACAAGCTTTCCGACTTCGTCCGCGTCATGGCCAACGGCAAGATCGCCATGAAGCTGGAGGAGGGCGACGGCGAACTGGTCGCCGTGCGGCCCTGCACCGAGGACGATGACGTTCTGCTGGCGACCGCCGGCGGCAAGTGCATCCGCTTCAGCGTCTCCGATGTGCGGGTTTTTGCCGGTCGTACCTCGACCGGCGTGCGCGGTATCAAGCTGGCCAAGAACGACAGGGTGATCTCGATGACCATCCTGCGCTCCGGCGAGGCGGAGAGCACCGAGGAGCGCGATGCCTACCTGCGCTATGCCAACGCCAAGCGGCGCGGCGAGAACGGCGGGGGGGAGAACGGCGCGGGTGAGAGCGCCAGCGGCGAGTACGGTGTGGAGTTGACGCAGCAGCGCTTCGACGAACTGGCCGAGGCCGAGCAGTTCCTCCTTTCGGTGGCCGACGACGGCTACGGCAAGCGGACCTCGTCCTACGAGTATCGCCTGACCGGGCGTGGCGGCCAGGGTATCGGCAACCTGGACCTGTCGCGGACCGGCGGGCGCGAGACCGGTGTGGTCGCCGCGTTCCCGGGCGCCTCCGGCGACCAGATCATGCTGGTGACCGACGGCGGCAAGCTGATCCGCAGCCCGGTCGAAGACATCCGCATCGCCGGGCGTACGACCCGGGGCGTGATGCTGTTCCGCATCGACGAAAGCGAGCGGATCGTCTCGGTGGAGCCGCTTTCCTATATCAAAGACGGCGATGTCGAAGATGGCGAGGTCGAGGATGTGGTTGGCGCCGGTGATGACGCCCTTTCCGATTCAGGCCCCGATTCAGGCGGCCCGGCGCCTGAAGACGCGGGCTAGGCAACAAAAAGGCCCTGAGCATGAGCGGTCCCCTCGTCGGGGTTTATCCCGGCACCTTCGATCCCATCACCAACGGCCATCGCGACATCATCGGACGCGCCTGTAAGGTCACTGGCCGGCTGGTCATCGCGGTTGCGCGCAATGCCGGCAAGGGGCCGCTGTTCTCGATCGACGAGCGCGTCGAGATGGTGCGCGACGATGTCGACCAGATGGACACCCATGGCGCCGAGGTGCAGGTGCGCGCCTTCGACAACCTGCTGATCGACTTCTGCAACGAGGTCGGCGCCAGCCTGCTGGTGCGCGGCCTGCGCGCGGTTTCCGACTTCGAATACGAATTCCAGATGGCGGCGATGAACGCCCGGCTGGATTCGCGCATCGAGACGGTCTTCCTGATGGCCTCGGAGCGCCAGCAGTTCATTTCGTCGCGCTTCGTCAAGGAGATCGGCCGGCTGGGCGGCGACATCAGCAGTTTCGTCAGTGCACCGGTCGCAGACCGGCTGCGCGACCGCTTCAACGTGGAGCAGCTAAGCGCCGACGGTCCGGCGCGGCGCCGACAGACGTTCAAGGACGAGGTCTAGGCAGGGACGCAGTTCAGGCCGGGACGAGGCCTGGAACGGCCCTTTTTCCGGGGGGCTGTCTTTGGTTGACCGGGCGGGAAGCGGCCACTAAGGTGCGCCCGCCGCGCCGAAAGGCGCAGAATTCCCTCTTCCGGGGAGCCCGTAGCTCAGTTGGTAGAGCAGCTGACTTTTAATCAGCGGGTCACAGGTTCGAATCCTGTCGGGCTCACCACTCTCCCCATCGCCAAAGCGTCTCCCGTCCAGGCCGGCGGAGTGCCCGCTTTGCTGGTCGTTGGCGGTCGTGCTTCCCTCAATAGATGAATAAATGCCTTAAAATGCCGCTTCTATTTCTCTAAGTTGCCGGTATTGGGACATTTCTCTGCGGCAGCTGCCGTATCATCAATATGATTATTTTTACGTGGCGTTAAGTACAGATTCCTTAAAGTTGCTGTCCAACGTGGCAGGAACTGCAAAAGCCGCCACACGAATGTATTCATCAGGGGGCCGGCGATCCGGTGTTCCGCACAGCCAAATTCTTGCATTGCAAACACGCCCGGCCTTTGGTCGATCTGGCGGTCGCCGCTGCGATCTTCGTGCTGCTGGTCGTCCTGTCGATGGTGTTCGACCTGGCCGAAGAATGGCACCTCCTTCACGAGAAGTACGAAGGTTACCAGATCGACGCGATCCCCCTTGCCTTCACCCTGGCGGTAGGGCTGTTCGGCTGGTTTGCCTGGCGGCGCTGGCACGATTTCGAGCGGGAAGCGGCGGAGAGCGAAGCGGCCCGGCAACAGTTGCAAGTAGAATTGCGTTTGCGGCTGGAAACTGAGCGGGGGCTGCAGGAAGCGCAGCATCAGGCCGAGGCCGCCGACCGCGCCAAATCTGAATTCCTCGCCAATATGAGCCACGAACTGCGCACCCCGTTGAATGCCACCATCGGCTTTGCCGAACTGATGCAACGGGAAGTCCGCGGGCCGCTCGGCGATCCGCGGTATCAGGAGTATGTCTCGAACATCAAGGAATCGGGCGAGCACTTGTTGAGCCTGATCAACGAGATCCTCGACCTCTCCAAGATCGAGGCGGGCAAGCTGGAGCTCCATGAGGAGGTTTTCGATCTCACCAACACGGCGGTCTCCGCCGTCCGCCTGGTGACGCCGCAGGCACAGAAGCTGGGCGTCTCGATCGAGACATCCTGGCCGTCGCAGGAACTGCCCTTCCGTGGCGATACCCGAATCATGAAGCAGGTCATGACCAACCTGCTGTCCAACGCCTGCAAGTTCAGCCATCTGGGCGGCCACGTTAGCTTGACGCTCGCCATAAATGCGAGCGGGCGCTGTGTCATCAAGGTGTGCGACGACGGCATCGGCATGACGGTGGAGGAGATCGCTTTGGCGCTGCAGCCGTTCGGCCGAGTCGACAGCTATGTCTCGCGCAAACGTGGCGGGACCGGCCTCGGGCTGCCGTTGGTCAAGGCGATGGCTGAATTGCACGGCGGTCGCCTGTCGGTCGAGAGCTCGCCGGGCAAGGGGACGGAAGCGTCCGTCATTCTGCCGGCCGAGCGCGTCATCGTGCCGGCCGGCTCCTTCGTTCGTAAGCTCGCCGCAGGCTAGTCGTCACGCAGATCCCGGTCGCTGCGCGAATCCTGGTCGCCACGCTCCAGCAGCATCAGGTTGGCCGCCAGCGATACCGATCCGAAAGTGATGAAGAGGCCGAAGAACAGCAGGAAGAAGACCAGCCAGGGGGCGTCGCTGCTCATGGCCAGGCTGCGCAGCCCGGCCAGATCGGCGGTCAGGATGGCAGCGCCGAAAAGGGCCCCGGCGCCCAACCCCGTGGCGAGGTGGCGCATCACGAAACGCAGTACGGTTTTGTCGTTGGGGCTCAGCAAACCATCCGTCCTGTCGGTCGCCAGTTCTCACACGACGCCCAAAGGCGCCGGCAGCAGAGAATCGGTGCACTGCCGCGCCGCCGCAAGGGATTTTCCGGGGCCGATTGTCGCATCCCGGGGCCGCCGGGTCCTGATTCGCAGAACCTCAGTCGGATGGTCGTCGGCGCGGCACCGCGCCGCGCATCAACCGGGCGATCTGACCCCAGGGACTTGAGCGCCTGGCCAGCATGACCGGCAACGGCGCGGCCAGGATCGCCATGACCCACCACATCGGCCGGACCTGGTAGCTGAAGTCGAGATTGGACAGCAACACACGCTCGGCCGGAATGCCGCTGCCGGCGGCGTACCAGGCGAATTCCAGCGCCGCCGCGGCGACGCCCGAGAACACGGCGACGCCGAGTACGCCAGCCGGTGTCCGGGATACTGTGGGCGCCCGGTGAAGCATCAGGCCGATGAACACGCCGCTCAGCAGCACTGCCTGCGAAACGTCGGACTTGGACTGCAGGAAGAAATGCAACAGTCCGAGCGCCGCCAGGAGATAGACCGTGCGGTGCAGCCGCTTCCAGTTCCGACGCAGGCGGCGGATCGCCGCGTCGAACGAGGTCGCGGCCAGAGCGGCCAGGCCGATGAGGGCGGCGAAGCCGATGGTCAGGTAGATGCGGCTGGTGATCTCGCTGACGGCCTTCGCCAGATCCCAGTTCTGATCGCCGACATAGAGCGCGAGGTGGGCGGCAATGTACCCGAAGGCGGTAAGGCCGAGCATGCGGCGGATGCCGATCAGGCGCGTCCAGCCGAGCAGGCCTTTCAACGGCGTCACCGCCAGCGACGCGAGCAGGAAGTAGAGCGTCCAGGTGCCGGTCAGGTGCGTGGCTTCCTTCAGCGGCTCGGCGCCCAGACCGCCGGTAGAAAAGGCGATGGCGATCCAGGCCGCCGGCGACACCGCCGCGGCAAAGGCGGTGGCGCGCAGCCGGGAAAAGCGTCCCGTCCTGTCGGTCCAGGGAATGAAGTCGTCGATCCGCATTGAGGCCCTTTCCGTCTCATTCACCCCAGGGTTCCGGCAAGCGGGATGTGATCTGGAACCCCCGGCTCCGGCGCCTTCCGGCTGGGCGTCAGATATAGCCCTTCCTGCGGGCGAAAGGGACCGTCCCTCACGAACTTGTGGGGCAGCCGGCGATATCCGTGAACAGGCGCGCACCCGGGAGGCCCGCAGAGGCGGTGGCGCAGAGACGGGGGTATGGGGAAGGGGATATGGAGAGGGCGGCGTGACAAAGCCCACAGCGCCGACGCTTCGTCCGAGAGTAGGATTCCGGCAATGCAAACGGGCCGCCGCGCACGGTTTTTCGGGCATCAGCGGAACGCGGCGTGGTAACCGAACGTTAAAGGAAAATGTGCAGGCTAAGAGGGTGCGAAAGCATGGACGAGGTAGAGCAATGTCTGACCGAAATTCTTTCGACGCGTCGCGCTGGATCCTGGATGCCTTCCGGGCGGGGATCTTCGCGCGGGTGAATTCCAACGGCGATCTGGCGCTGGATGTGGTCAATGCCTGCCCCAAGGCGACCGAAGAGCTGCTGGGCCGCCTGAGCGGCAACTCCGAGTCGGTCATCCTGCAGATGCCCAAGCCGGACAGCGACGTTCTCTACGTCAACTGACGCGCCTCAACCCAAGGGGCCTCAACTGACGGGCCTCTACCTTCCGACATAGTCCCAGCCGGCCCGGCGCGATCTGCGCCGGGTGCCGCCGTGATACCGGTGGGGATTAGCGGACGCCGCCGATCTGGACGTCGTTGTCGAGAATCATCTGGCGCAGAATCTCCAGGCCCTTTTCAAGCTCTTCGTATTCCCGCCGGGCAAGGCTCAGTTCCTCGACCGCCGACTTGCGGCTGGCCTGGCTGCGCGGCATCTCCATCAGGGCGGCCAGATAGCGGCCCTTGGCATGGGCGGCGCGGCGGACCAGCGCCTTGATCTCGTTCTGCTTGAGGTGCACCAGCACCGACATGATCTCGCGCTTGGACTGCTCCTGCATGGTGTCTTCGATCTGCTCGACGAAGGCACCGGCGGAAACCGGTTCGGGATCGGGCTCCGGGACGGCAAGGGCGTCTTCCAGCATGCGCAGGCGCTCCTGCGGCTTGCCGCTGGAACGGTGGAACCACTGCAGTGCGCTGTTATTGCGGCCGTCGTAACCGGTCAGATCCGCCAGGGTCATCGAAGCTCTCCCATCCTTGTTCACGGGCCGCCCGGCTCCACCCGTTTCCGCCCAGGTCCGCTACAGGGTGGGCGAGGGGGGCTGCCAGGGGCTGAGGCTGGAGGTGCAATTCCCGGGCCACGGCGCCGGGTCGGAAATCCGCGGTTTTTGGGGGGCGTCAGGGGCTTGCGGGCCGCGGCTGGCCGGACCGGCCCGGCAAGGTCGGTCCGCGTCAGGCAGGATCTGCCGGGAAGGGAGAGCCAGGAAGAGCTGGAGAGGGGGACCGAGGCGGCAGTCAGTCGCCGGCGTGGCGCCAGGCCGCGGCGATGGGCAGATCGTCGTTGGCGGCCTCGGGGACCCAGGGAGAGCCGTCGGGGCCGTCGGCCAGGTGCCGCACCCGCGTCCGCACGCGGCGCAGGCCGGACCGGTTCTGGCGCCGCAGGCGCCAGCGCCGCAGGAGGCGCCAGGCGACCACGCTGCTGGCGATACCGAGCCACATATAGGGGTACCACCAGGGCATCAGCACAACAAAGTCGTGGAGCAACTGGTAGTAGGGATCGGAGGCGGCATCGGGGCCGTAGATCCACTGTAGTACTGCCAACATCGGAACGCGTTCCCTGCATTGGCACCTTGGTGGCGCCCGCTTGGTTAAGTATAGGTAAACACAATTATCGGGATTTTGAGAGAAAGATCAAGTTATTTTTTAGAATTCGTTAACCACATTCTTCAATATTCGTCCCAATATCGGAACAAATTCGAAATATTTTGGGAAATTCAGCCCATGAATTCTTGGGAAAGAGCAGTCATTACTGCTCGGGGAAGCCGCAGGCCCAGCGGTTGTAGCGTTCCTTGGCCGGCACGCCGTCCTTGGCCGGCTCGATATGGCTGAGCCCGATGACGATCCGGTCCTGGGTGCCGGTGATGGCGGCGGTGGTGTCGACGTAGTTCAGCCGGCCCCGGTAATACAGCCGCGGGTTTTCCGGGGTGACGGTAAAGGACGGCATCTCGGAGATCAGGCCGCTGGCGCGGTCCAGCAGGAACAGTTCGACCGGATGGCCGGCCTCCCACAGCGGAGTCCCGATGGTGACCAGCAGCATTTCCTGGCTCTTGTAGCCGCCGGTTGCGCCGTCCAGCAGGTAGCCCCAACCGCGCCAGCAGGTGGTGCGCGGCGGCTTCTCGCTCTTGGTCTGTTCAGCCGGTGGGGTGACCTGGGCGCGTGGCGTCGGGGCGGCGGCGACCACCAGCAGCGCGACGGCCGCGGCGGCCAGCCAAAGGCGCGGGAAACGGAAGACGCTGGGGGCCATGATCTCAGTCCGCGCCGCCACTATTGGCGCAGTCGACGCAGATCGGCAGGGTGGGATCGAGCTCCAGGCGGCGCAGCGGGATCTGCTCGCCGCAGGTCACGCAGTAGCCGTAGCCGCCTTCCTCGATGCGCTTGAGGCTGGCCTCGATGCGCTGCAGCTCGCGCTTGCGGCGCCGTTCGGCCTCCAGGGACATGGCTTGGTTCTGCAGGGCATCCATGCGTGAGAGTCTGCCCACTCGGGTCTGGTCCAGTTCGACCGGTTTCCGGCTGTCGGCGCTGCTTTCTACCAGGTCCTGGAGTTCGCGGCGGCGGGCGATCAAGCGATCACGAAATGCGGAAAGGTCTAACGGGACCGGGTTATCCATAAGCCATGATGACGACCCCTGTTTCCCAGGACAAGGGTCTTTGGATACGGCTCTTGGCGCGGCGAAAGCCGCGGTGGCATGTCGGAATCTGAAAGAGGTAAGGGGGGCTGTAGGAACCAAGAGCCCCGGCCGTCTTCGGGGGTTGGTAGACATGAAGTCTTACAGGGAGGCAGGGTCTCGAGCCCTACAGCCACGCCCTAGACTTAAGACTAAATTCTGACGGTTCCGCCGGGGGTGATCTTTTTGTGTCAAGGCCGCAGGGTTTCAACCTTAGGAATTGAGATACAAGCATTTAGACCGGTTTAGTGCGGCGGGCCGCGGTGATGCTCATCGTCGTGCCCGCGACGGTTTGAGTAGAAGACCAGGAACATCAGCCCACCGCCGAGCGCCAGGGAGACAAGGCAGCCGAGGGTCATGGCAATCAACCCGTGGATGCTGATCTGGACGTCGCCGAGGCTCCACCACAGGTAGATGCCGGCCAGCAGGGTGACCACCAGGATGACGGCCAGCACGGTAATGAGAGCAGCGGTTTTCATGGAGTGGGCTTCTCGGGGGTTTCTCGGGGGCTCTTCGGGTCGGTTGGGGCGGGCGGCGCTGGAATTCGGGGCGTGGCCCGGGACGGTAGGGGCGGAGGATGGCGCCTCCGCAGGACCGCCGTCCAGCCCTTTTTGGCGCCCACCGCCGGGGCGCTTCCGGGGCGGTTTTCAGGTCGTGTTTTGGGGCAGAATTTTCCGTTGCCCTTTTGGACGAGAACGTTATAACTCCCGCTCCGAGCCGGTGGCCAGTCCAGCGGACATCTGCGGCTGTGGCGGAATCGGTAGACGCGCAGCGTTGAGGGCGCTGTGGGGGAAACCCCGTGGAGGTTCAAGTCCTCTCAGCCGCACCATCCGTCCGGGCTCGGAAACTTTGCAGGTGGGATCCCCACTTGTACACAGCGATGCGGCTGTGGCGGAATTGGTAGACGCGCTAGCTTCAGGTGCTAGTTTTCGCAAGGAAGTGGAGGTTCGAGTCCTCTCAGCCGCACCATCACCGGGGAGTTTCTCCCCGGTTTCGTCCTCTCTACATCCAGACGCGATCCCCATCGATTGACGCCGGCAGCAGGACAGACCAGCCTGCCACGCCGGATCTGACAGCCGGCTACGACAACGCGGAGGTTGGAGTGTTCGAGGGTTTTGAACGGCGCCGAATCGACGTCGGTGGAATCGGGATCAACCTGCGCTTCGGCGGCAGCGGACCGGCTTTGCTGCTGCTGCACGGCTATCCGCAAACCCACGTCATGTGGCACAAGATCGCGCCGCGCCTGGCCGAGCGCTTCACCGTGGTCTGCCCCGACCTGCGCGGCTACGGTGACAGCGACAAGCCCGAAAGCGGCACCCCGGACAGCGAGCCCGGCCATGCGGCCTATTCGAAGCGGGCCATGGCGGCCGATCAGGCCGCGGTGATGACGGCGCTGGGTTTCGAGCGCTTCAGCGTCGTCGGCCACGACCGCGGGGCGCGGGTCACCCACCGTCTGCTGCTCGACCACGGGACCCGGATCGACAAGGCGGCGGTGCTCGACATCGCGCCGACCCTCGATATGTACCAGCGCACCGACCGGGCCTTCGCCGAGGCCTACTATCACTGGTTCTTCCTGATTCAGCCCTACGACCTGCCGGAGCGCCTGATCGGCGGCGATCCGGACTTCTATCTGGAAAAGAAGATCGGCGCCCTGGGTAGGTTAGGGGGGAGCAAGGTCGGCGGCTGCTTCACGCCCGAGGCCCTGGCCGAGTACAAGCGCTGCTTTCGCGATCCGGCGACGATCCACGCGACCTGCGAGGACTACCGGGCGGCCGCCGGCATCGACCTGGAACACGACCGCGCCGCCCGCGACCGCAAGATCGCCCCGCCGCTGCTGGTGCTGTGGGGTGAACTGGGCGTCATCGAGCGCAGCTACGACGTGTTGGGGTTGTGGTCCGAGCGGGCGGAGCAGGTTTCGGGAGGCGCCTTGCCCTGCGGCCATTTCCTGGCCGAGGAGGCGCCGGAGGAAACCCTGCAGGCGCTTTTAGCGTTTCTTTAGCGCCTGGCGGCAAAATTGACGCCTTGATGGTCCCGGGACGGGGAGATGGGGATGACTGGCTCTAGCAACTTGGCCGGTGATTCCCATATCATAGGGCGTGCAGGGAGGGTTCGGACGATCGTTTGAAGATCGTTTGAAAGCGTCTGATTTTCAGGATGTTCATCCAGGCGGAACGGATTTGCCGCCGGCCTGTGCCGGTCGCAACCAGCGAGGAAGGAGCCACGCTCAGTGGCCGAGTCTGACAAGAACGGCGCGACCACACGGCTGCGCAACTACTTCCTGGCGGGCGTGCTGGTCACGGCCCCGATCAGCATCACCTTCTGGCTGACCTGGCGCATCATCACCTTCATCGATGACCGTGTGACGCCGATGATTCCGCCGCAGTGGAACCCGGAGAGCTATCTGCCCTTCGGTGTGCCCGGCCTCGGCCTCATCATCGCGTTGATCGCCCTGACCCTGGTCGGCTTCTTGGCCGCCGGCTATGTGGGCCGCATGACCATGCGCATCGGCGAGCGCGTGGTGGCGCGGGTGCCGATCATCCGTTCGGTTTACAGCTGGACCAAGCAGGTCTTCGAGACGGTGCTGTCGCAGTCTTCGACGGCCTTTCGCGAAGTGGTGCTGATCGAATATCCAAGGCCCGGCTGCTGGGCGGTTGGCTTTATCACCGGCCAGACGGTCGGCGAGGTGCAGCGCCTGACCGCGGCGACGGTTTACAACGTCTTCGTGCCGGCGACGCCCAACCCGACCACCGGTTTCCTGCTGTTCGTGCCGCAGGACGACGTCCACCACCTCGACCTCACCGTGGAGGAAGGCATCAAGCTGGTGATTTCCGGCGGCATCGTGGTGCCGGATCAGGCCAACTTCGAAGGAGCCGAATCGGCCGAGGCCGCCAAGTTGCGCGTGGAAGACGCCGCGGCGGGCAAGGTCACGTCGGCGCCTCAGGCCGATGAAAACGGCAACGGCAAACCACGCCGCCGCCGCAAGGAAGGGCCTGCGCCGCGCAAACCCGGTTTCATCACCCGGCTGCGCAACTACTTCTTCGCCGGCATCCTGGTCACCGCGCCGATCGCCATCACCATCTGGCTGGCCTGGGAGTTCGTCACCTTCGTCGACAGCAAGGTGACCCCCTACATCCCCGTTCATTGGAATCCGGAAACCTATCTGCCGTTCTCCATTCCCGGCCTCGGCGTCGTGGTCGTGGTGTTCGGCCTCATCATGATCGGCTTCCTCACCGCCGGTTTCGTCGGGCGCAGTCAGCTCACCGCCGGTGACCGCCTGATGGCGCGCATGCCGGTGATCCGCAGCCTCTACAGCGCGGTGAAGCAGATCCTGGAAACGGTGTTCAAGGAGCAGTCGAAGGCCTTCCGCGACGTCATCCTGCTGGAATATCCGCGTAAGAACTGCTGGGCGCTGGGGTTCATCACCGGCCCGGCGGAAGGGGGCATTCAGGAACTGACGCCCGACGACACGGTGAACATCTTCCTGCCGACGACGCCGAACCCGACCTCCGGATTCCTGCTGTTCCTGCCGCGCAAGGAAACCCAGATGCTGACCATGACCGTGGAGGAGGGCATCAAGATGGTGGTCTCCGGCGGCATCGTCACACCGCCGGACGCAGCGGACTCCGCGCGGCAAGGCTCCGACGCGGAAGCCCTGCCGCCACTCGCCAAGAGCGGTTAGAGGTCCTTCACTTTCCTCGGGAAAGAACTCAGGCTGCCGGCAGCGCGAGCTGCAGCGCCTCAAGACGGGCACAGTTGGCGGCGCCGAGGATGGCATCGATTTGCTGGCCGTCGGAGGACAGCGGAAACAGCGTGCCACGCAGCTTCACTTCTTCGCCGGCTTCTTCGAAGACTTCCGCCACGGTCACCGGGATGCGCTGTTCCAGCACCTGATCGACGTACTGCACGCAGCGCGCCAGCATCGCACCGGGTGGGCAGTCGCGCACCTGGCGCGGGCTTTTCCGGGCCCAGTCTTCCGGCAGTCGGGCGTTTTCCAGCAGGCGCGGCCCGACGAACAGGAAGGTGGCGTCTTCCGGCGGCTCGTTCGGGCTCATCACGAAGCAGTCGCACCAGTCGTCGCCCAGCTCGACCGGGTCGATGTCGGTGGTCGATGGGAACGCGCGGTCCTGCCGCAGGTAGTGCCAGTAGTCCTCGACCCGCAGGATGAGGCGGCGCTCGTTGGTGACGAAGCCAGACATGAACCAGTCTCTGTCCGTGATGATGTTAGGTGCCCGCAACAGTGTCGCGGTTTGCGCCTAACAATGGATTAACCTTCCGACGGAGGAGAGTCTCAGCCTCCGAAATTGGCGATGAAAAGAGCCGTCATCGAGACTCAATCGGAGCGTGGGACTCAACCGGAGCGCAGGTATTTCACCGCCGCATCGCGCTCGAAGAGATAGAGCAGCACGCGCAGTGCCTGGCCCCGCGGGCCGGCCAGCTCCGGGTCGCGGTCCAGGATGAGGCGCGCGTCGTCGCGCGCGGTGGCCAGCAGGTCGTCGTGCACCGCCAGGTCGGCGAGGCGGAATTCCGGCATGCCGCTCTGGCGGGTCCCGAGCAGCTCACCGGCGCCGCGCAGTTTCAGGTCCTCCTCGGCGATGCGAAAGCCGTCGTCGGTCTCGCGCAGGATCTTGAGGCGCGCCCTCGCGGTCTCGCCCAGCGGACCTTGCCACAGCAGCAGGCAGGTCGACTTGCCGCTGCCGCGCCCGACCCGGCCGCGCAACTGGTGCAACTGGGCAAGGCCAAAGCGCTCGGCATGTTCGATCACCATCACCGTTGCATTGGGCACGTCGACGCCGACCTCGACCACCGTGGTGGCGACCAGCACGGCGATCTCGCCGGCCGCGAAACGCGCCATCACGGCGTCCTTTTCCGGTCCCTTCATGCGGCCGTGGACCAGGCCGATCTTGTCCCCGAACCGCAGCTGCAAGGCAGCGTAGCGGTCCTCGGCGGCGGCGAGGTCGACGTTCTCCGATTCCTCGACCAGGGGACAGATCCAATAGACCTGGGCATTGCGCTGGATCGCGCGGTCGACGGCGTCGACGACCTCGGGCAGGCGGTCGAGCGGCAGCGTCGCGGTCTCGATCGGCTGGCGCCCCGGCGGCCGTTCGGTCAGGCGCGAGACGTCCATGTCGCCGTAGGCGGGCAGCATCAGGGTGCGCGGGAGCGGCGGCGCGGTCATCACCAGCACGTCGACGGCCTTGCCCTTGCCGGTGAGGGTCAGGCGCTGGTGCACGCCGAAGCGGTGCTGCTCGTCGATCACCGCCATGGCGAGATCCCGGAAGGCGACGTCCTCCTGGAACAGCGCATGGGTGCCGACCACGATGGCGGTTTCGCCCGAGGCGAGGCCAGCGAGGATCGCCTGGCGCGCCTTGCCCTTGTCGCGCCCGGTCAGCAGGGCGATGCCGACGCCGGCGGCCCGCGCCAGCGGCTCGATGGTCTGGAAGTGCTGGCGGGCGAGGATCTCGGTCGGCGCCATCAGCGCCGCCTGGCAGCCGGCCTCCACCGCGGTCAGCATGGCGAGCAGCGCGACCACCGTTTTGCCGCTGCCGACGTCGCCTTGCAGCAGCCGCAGCATGCGGTGTGCGGCGCCCATGTCGGCGCTGATCTCCGCCAGGGCGAGGCGTTGCGAGCCGGTGAGCTGGAAGGGCAGGCCGGCGATCACCCTGTCGCACAGCCGCCCGTCGCCCTTCAGCGGACGGCCGCGCTGCTTCAACTGGCGGTCACGTACCAGGGCGATGGCCAGCTGGTTGGCCAGCAGTTCGTCGTAGGCGAGGCGGCGCCGCGCCGGCGCCAGCGGCGAAAGGTCGGACTCTTCCTGCGGCGCGTGCGCGCGGGCCAGCGCCTGATGCCAGTCCTCCCAGCCCTCGCGCGCCTTCAGGGGCGGATCGAGCCATTCCGGCAGCACGGGCACCCGCTGCAGCGCCGTGTGGACCGCCTTGCCGACGGTCTTCAGGGTCAGGCCTGCGGTCAGCGGGTAGACCGGCTCCACCGTCTGCAGGCTTTCGGCTTCCGCCGGGACTGCGATGTGGTCCGGGTGGGTCATCTGCAGGCGGTCGTTGAAGACCTCCACCTTGCCGCTGATGACCCGGGTCTGGCCCGGCGGCAGCGCCTTCATCAGGTAGTCGCGGTGGGCGTGGAAGAACACCAGCTCGATGGTGCCGGTGGCGTCGTGGCACTGCACCCGGTAGGGCTGGCGCCGGGTCGGCGGCGCGCGGTGTTCGCCCACCTCCACCGTCAGGGTGGCGATTCGCCCGGGAATCGCCTCGGCCAGGGGCGGGGCGTAGCGCCGGTCGATGAGGCCGCTGGGCAGGTGCCAGCACAGGTCGAGCACCGCCGGCCCGCCGGTCAGCGTCTCGAACAGCTTGGCAAAGCGCGGCCCGACGCCGGAAAGACTGGTGGCGGGCGCGAACAGCGGAAAGAGGATCTCGGGGCGCAATGGGTTTTCCGGCCGGGAAGAGCCTGACAAAGGGGTTCGTTGGCTCTATATCCTAGGGGCCAATGACCAAAACCGAAACCACCGAGAACCGCCGCAAACGCCTGCGCTTTCGCGCCTGGCACCGCGGCACCAAGGAAATGGATCTGCTGAGCGGCAGCTTCGCGGACGCCCACCTGGGCGGATTCGACGCCGCCCAGCTCGACCGTTTCGAGGCCCTGCTGGACGTACCCGAGCCGGTGGTCTACGACTGGATCCTCGGCCGCGGCCAGCCGCCGGCCGACTATGACCATGACGTGACCCGGCTGCTGCTGGCCTTCGAGTTCCAACCGCCGGGCCGCTGACTTCTTTTTTTGTCCTGAACCGCTCGAGAACTGATGACGGAATCCGTGATCGCCTCTACGCCTGTGGAGGCGGAGTCTGCCTTGCGTCCGACCCTGGCCTCCGCGCCGCCGGGTCTCGACGCCCTGGTGCTGGCCGAGATGCTGGCCCAATCTCCCCAAAGCCCGCAGGGGCGCCGCTGGCTGCATGTCGCCCTCGACGACACCCAGGCGGCCCGCATGGTCGACTGCCTCGGCTTTTTCGCGCCGCAGGTCGAGGCTTTGGTGTTTCCGGCCTGGGACTGCCTGCCCTATGACCGGGTAAGTCCGCACCGCGACGTCGTCGCCCGCCGCCTGGACGTGCTGACCCGGCTGTTGCAGCCGGCGGGCGCGCGCCCACAGGTGGTGGTCACCACGGTCAGCGCGCTGCTGCAGCGGGTGCCGGCGCCGGAGGCTCTGGAGGGTCGAATCCTGTTGCTGGAGGCGGGCGGCACCCTGCCGGCCGACAGGCTGAACGGCTTCTTCGCCGAGAACGGCTACTACCGGGTCGAGACCGTTGGCGAACCCGGCGAGTTCGCCGTGCGCGGCGGCATCATCGATGTCTTCCCGCCGGGCCAGGAACAGCCCGTGCGCCTCGACTTTTTCGGCGACGATCTGGAGAGCCTGCGGCTGTTCGATCCGCTGACCCAGCGCACCACCGGCACCGTCGAACGCCTGGCCCTGAAGCCGGTCAGCGAGGTGATCCTGGATCCGGAGGCCGTCGAGCGCTTCCGCACCCGCTACCGCGAGCGCTTCGGCGTGGTGCGCGACGATCCGCTGTATGAGGCGGTCAGCGCGGCGCGCGCCCATCCGGGCATGGAGCACTGGCTGCCGCTCTATCACAAGCGTCTGGTCACTCTGCTGGACTACCTGCCCGATGCCGGCGTCACCCTGGACTACCAGGCGGTCGAAGCGCGCGATTCGCGGCTGGAGACGATTCTGGACTTCTACCAGGCGCGCAAGGCGCTGGAAGGCGGCGGCGAAACCGGCGGCTGGGTCTACAAGGCCCTGGAGCCGACCGACCTCTATCTCGACGCGGCGGAATGGGAGCGCGGCCTCGCCGCGCGCCCCGGCGGCCAGTTCACCCCCTTCGCGGCGCCCGAAGGCGCGACGGTGCGCGATGCCGGCGGGCGTCCGGGCCTCGATTACGCCGAACAGCGCGCCGCCCTGCAGAGCGGCGGCACCCAGGGCCAGATCTACGATGCGGTCGGTGCCGATATCGGCCGGGTGCTGAAGGGCGGCCAGCGGGTCGTGCTGACCGCCTTCAGCGCCGGCGCGCTCGACCGCCTGGCACACCTGCTGCAGGAGCACGCCGGCATTGATGGCGTGCCGCTGGACGGTTGGGCGGGTGTCGACGGTCTGGCCAAGGACAAGGTCGGGCTCGCGGCGCTGGGGATCGAGAAGGGCTTCCGCTTCGCCGACACGCTGTTCCTGACCGAGCAGGACATCCTGGGGGAGCGCATCGCCCGCACCGCGCAGCGCCGCCGCCGCGCCGAGAATTTCCTCACCGAGATTTCCGACCTGCAGGAAAAGGACCTGGTGGTCCACGTCGACCACGGCGTCGGGCGCTACGAGGGGCTGGAGACGCTGGACGCCACCGGCGCGGCGCACGACTACCTGAAAGTGATCTATCAGGGCGGCGACAAGCTGTATGTCCCTGTCGAGAACATCGAGGTGCTGTCGCGCTTCGGGTCGGAGAACGAAGGCGTCGAGCTGGACAAGCTGGGCGGCGTGAACTGGCAGGCGCGCAAGGCCAGGGTGAAGGAGCGCATCAAGGAGATGGCCGACGCCCTCATCAAGGTGGCTGCCGCCCGTGCCCTGAAAACCGCCGAAGCCCTGGAACGGCCCGACGGCCTCTACGACGAATTCTGCGCGCGCTTTCCCTTTGCGGAAACGGACGACCAGCTGCGCGCCATCGAGGAGACCCTGGGGGACCTTTCCGCGGGGCGGCCGATGGATCGTCTGGTCTGCGGCGACGTCGGCTTCGGCAAGACCGAGGTGGCCTTGCGTGCCGCCTTCCTGGCGGTGATGTCGGGCAAGCAGGTCGCCGTGGTGGTGCCGACCACGCTGCTCGCCCGCCAGCATTTCCGCACCTTCAAGGAACGCTTCAACGGCCTGCCGGTGCGCATCGTGCAGCTGTCGCGTCTGGTCGGTGCCAAGGAGGCGGCGCAGAACCGCGAGGACCTGGCCAAGGGCCGTGTCGAGATCGTCGTCGGCACCCACGCGATCCTCAGCAAGTCGATCGCCTTCAAGGACCTCGGCCTGCTGATCGTCGACGAGGAACAGCACTTCGGCGTGAAGCAGAAGGAGCGCCTGAAGGCGCTGCGCGAAGACGTCCACGTGCTGACCCTGACGGCGACGCCGATTCCGCGCACCCTGCAGCTCGCCATGTCCGGCGTGAAGGAGATGAGCCTGATCGCCACGCCGCCGGTCGCCCGCCTGGCGGTGCGCACCTTCGTGCTGCCCTACGACCCGGTGATCGTGCGCGAGGCGATCCTGCGCGAGCATTACCGCGGCGGCCAGACCTTCTACGTCTGCCCGCGGCTGACGGACATCGCCGAGGTGAAGGAGCGTCTCGCCACGCTGGTGCCGGAGGTGAAGGTGGCGGTGGCGCACGGCCAGCTGGCGCCGACCCAGCTGGAAGAGGTGATGACCGATTTCTACGACCGCAAGTACGACATCCTGCTGTCGACCAACATCGTCGAATCCGGTCTCGACATCCCCACCGCCAACACCATGATCCTGCACCGCGCCGATATGTTCGGCCTGGCCCAGCTCTATCAGCTGCGCGGCCGTATCGGCCGTTCCAAGCAGCGCGGCTACGCCTACTTTACCCTGCCGCCGGGGCGCATCCTCAGCACCGCTGCCGAGAAGCGCCTGCACGTGATGCAGACCCTCGACACCCTGGGCGCCGGTTTCCAGCTGGCCAGCCACGACCTCGACATCCGCGGCGCCGGCAACCTGCTGGGCGAGGAGCAGTCCGGTCACATCCGCGAGGTCGGCATCGAGCTGTACCAGCAGATGCTGGAGGAGGCGGTGGCGACAGCCAGGGCCGGAGGCGAGGCCGCCGAGGCGGCGGCCGATGGCTTCACGCCGCAGATCAACATCGGCATGCCGGTGCTGATCCCGGACACTTACGTTTCAGACTTGAATTTGCGCCTCGGACTCTACCGTAGGCTGTCGACTTTGGTCGACCGTGCCGAGATCGACGGTTTCGCCGCCGAACTGGTCGACCGTTTTGGACCATTGCCGGCGGAGGTCGCCAACCTACTGCAGATCATGACCATCAAGCGGTTGTGCCGCGAGGCGGGGGTCGAACGGCTGGATGCCGGACCGAAGGGGGCGACCGTCGCCTTCCGCAACAACAGCTTCGCCAATCCGGCCGGCCTTATCGCCTTTATCCAGAAACAGGCGGGGGAGGTGAAGCTGCGGCCCGACCACACCCTTGTCTACCGCCGCGCGTGGGACAGCGAGTCGGCGCGGGTGACGGGCGTGCGCCAGATGCTCGACCAGTTGGTGAAGCTTGCCGCCTGACGGCGGCTTGTGCATAACCGTCCGGTGATCTTGCGCCTATTGTATTGGTACAAATCACTATTTCGCCTTTGCGATCGGCTATGGACCGGGCGTCCGGAGCGGATACAATGCGAACCTAGCAAGAGAGAGCCGCGAATTTAATCTGGCCTCCAACGGGGCGACATTCAGGGAGACTTAACGTGAGGAAGCTATTTGCCTGTGTCGTAGCGGCATTTATGGCCATTACCGCAATACCGGCACATGCCGAGACGCCGCGCGACACGCTCGTCATGGCGTTCACCATCGACGATATCATCTCGCTGGATCCGGCGGAGATGTTCGAATTCACCGCCCTGGAATACGCGGGCAACACCTATGACCGCCTGATCGGTTACGACCCCGAGGACGTGTCGAAGATCTTCGGCGTCGCCGCCGAATCCTGGACCATCTCCGACGACGGCAAGACCTTCACCTTCAAGATGCGCCCGGGCGTTACGTTTGCCTCCGGCAATCCGATGACTGCCGAAGACGCCGCCTTCTCGCTGCAGCGCGCCGTCATCCTCGACAAGTCGCCGGCCTTCATCCTGACCCAGTTCGGCTTCACGGCCGGCAACGTGAAGGACAAGGTCAAGGCAACCGACGACATGACCCTGGTCATCGAGACCGACCAGGCCTATGCGCCGACCTTCGTGCTCTATTGCCTGACCGCGGGCGTTTCCTCCATCGTCGACAAGGCACTGGTGATGGAACATGCGCAGGGCGACGACCTGGGCAACGAATGGCTGAAGTCCAACTATGCCGGCGTCGGGCCCTTCAAGCTGCGCCAGTGGAAGGCCAATGAGTCGCTGACTCTGGACCGCAACGACGACTACTGGGGCGGTGCGCCGGCCATGAAGCGGGTCATCATCCGCCACATTGTCGAGCCGGCAACCCAGCAACTGCTGCTGGAAAAAGGCGATATCGATATCGCCCGCAACCTCGGCCCGGACCAGCTGGAAACGCTGCGCAACAATCCGGACACCTATATCCAGGACGGCGTGAAGGGTGCGGTCTATTACCTCGGCCTGAATCAGAAGAACGAGGCGCTGTCCAAGCCGCAGGTTCGCCAGGCGCTGAAGTACCTGGTCGACTACAAGGGCATGGAAGCCACCGTGGTGAAGGACCTCATGAAGGTCCACCAGGCCTTCCTGCCGAAGGGCTTCCTGGGCGCGCTGGAGTCGACCCCCTTCACGCTGGACGTTGCCAAGGCCAAGGAACTGCTGGCCGCAGCCGGCTATCCCGACGGTTTCAAGGTGACGATGGACACCCGCAGCACCTCCCCGATCATGGAGATGGCGCAGGCGATCCAGGCGACTTTCGCCCAGGCCGGTGTGGAACTGGAGATCATTCCCGGCGACGGCAGCCAGACCCTGACCAAGTACCGCGCGCGCAACCACGACATCTACATCGGCCGCTGGGGCCCGGACTATCAGGACCCGCACACCAACGCCGATACCTTCGCGCGTAACCCGGACAACGCGGACGACGCCAAGTCCAAGCCGCTGGCCTGGCGTAACGCTTGGGACATTCCGGAGATGACCACGATGGCCGATGCGGCGGTGCTGGAGCGCGATCCGGCCAAGCGCGCGGAACTCTATCTGGAAATCCAGAAGATCCACCAGGCGACCTCGCCCTTCGTCATCATGTTCCAGCAGACCGAAGTGGCCGGCATCCGCGCCGGCACCAAGGGTTTCGTCATCGGCCCGTCCTTTGACGACAACCACTACAAGGGCGTGACCAAGCAGTAGTCCCGACGGAACGAGGGCACGTTTTTTCGTGACCAACCAGACGGACCATCTGTCCAAGGCAGGGACGGGCTTTAAAGGCCTGTCCCTGCCTGCGCCCCTGCGCGCGACTGTGAATGTGGCGACCTCGGTTGCCTTGACCTTCCTGGGCCTGCTGCTGGTGACCTTCATCATCGGCCGCGTGGTGCCGATCGACCCGGTGCTGGCCATCGTCGGCGACCACGCGCAAGAGCACGTGATGGAGCGTGTGCGCGAGGAACTGGGCCTCAACAGGCCGCTCTACGAACAGTTCGGCATCTACGTGTGGAATGTCCTGCGCGGCGACCTGGGCGTCTCTGTTCTGACCTCCAATCCGGTGCTGGAGGACATCAAGCGTGTGTTCCCGGCGACCCTGGAACTGGCCAGCGTGGCGACTCTGTTCGGCGTGCTGTTCGGCGTTCCCATGGGGGTGCTGGCGGGTGTCTACCAGGGCCGCTGGCCCGATCAGGTGATCCGCGTGGTGGGGCTGCTGGGATATTCCATTCCGGTATTCTGGATCGGCCTCATGGGGCTGTTGCTGTTCTATGCCAAGCTCGACTGGGTGCCGGGACCGGGACGGCTCGACGTCTTCTACGACGGGCTGGTCGATCCGGTGACCGGCGTGCTGCTCATCGACTCGGCCATGGCCGGGGAGTGGGAGATTTTCTGGAACGCGGCCAGCCACGTGGTGCTGCCGGCGGCCATTCTCGGCTACTTCAGCCTGGCCTACATCAGCCGCATGACCCGCTCCTTCATGCTGGAGCAACTGAGCCAGGAATACATCACCACGGCACGGGTGAAGGGCGTCAGCGAGTGGCGCGTCATCTGGGTGCATGCCCTCGGCAACGTCTGGGTCCCGCTGGTGACGGTGATCGCGCTCAGCTATGCCAACCTGCTGGAAGGCTCGGTGCTGACGGAGATCGTCTTCGCCTGGCCCGGCCTCGGCTACTACCTGACCCAGTCGCTGCTGAAGGCCGACATGAACGCGGTGCTCGGTGCCACCATGGTGGTCGGCGCCGTCTTCATCGGGATCAACATCCTGTCCGACGTACTCTACAAACTGCTCGACCCGAGGGCGCGATGACCAGCCAGAGCGAACACCTCTCCGGCGGCTGGCGGGCTTGGCTGCTCAGCAGCTCGCCGGCCTCGCGGGGCCAGGCGAGGCTCGGCCGTTTCTACATCGCCTGGCTTTCGTTCCGCTCGAACTACCTGGCCATGCTGGGCCTGGGCATCGTGCTGGGGCTGATCGTCGTGGCGATCTTCGCGCCGCTGATCGCGCCTTACGATCCCAATGCCCAGATCCTCGTCGACCGCCTGCAGTTCTTCTCCTGGGCGCACCCCTTCGGCACCGACGACCTGGGCCGCGATATCTTTTCGCGTATCATCTACGGCAGCCGCCTGACGCTCTACATCGTCATCCTGGTGGCGATCATCGCGGCGCCCATCGGCCTGCTGGTCGGCACCTCCGCCGGCTACTTCGGCGGCTGGGTCGACGCCGTCCTGATGCGGATCACCGATATCTTCCTGGCCTTTCCCAAGCTGGTGCTGGCCCTGGCGCTGGTCGCCGCCCTGGGGCCCGGCATCGAGAACGCCATCATCGCCATCGCCATCACCTCCTGGCCGCCCTACGCGCGCATCGCCCGGGCGGAGACGCTGACCATCCGCAATTCGGATTTCATCTCGGCGGTGCGTTTGCAGGGTGCCGGGCGGGCACGCATCATCTGGTCGCACATCGTGCCGCTGTGCACGTCCTCGCTGATCGTGCGCGTCACCCTCGACATGGCCGGCATCATCCTGATTGCCGCCGGCCTCGGCTTCCTGGGTCTGGGCGCGCAGCCGCCGCTGCCGGAATGGGGCGCGATGATCTCCGCCGGGCGCAAGGTACTGCTGAACCAGTGGTGGGTCGCCACCGTGCCGGGCATCGCCATCTTCATCGTCAGTCTGGGATTCAACCTGCTGGGCGACGGTCTGCGCGACGTGCTGGACCCGAAGAGCGGGGGCCAGGGATGAGCGATAGAGCGATGAGCGACAAGCCCTTGCTGGCCGTCGAGGATCTGAAGGTCCGCTTCCCGACCCGCAAGGGTGTGGTTGAGGCGGTGCGCGGCATTTCCTTTTCCCTCGGCCGCGAGAAGCTCGGCATCGTCGGTGAATCCGGTTCCGGCAAGTCGATGACCGGGCGTGCCATCCTGCGGCTGGTGTCGCGGCCCGGCATCGTAACCGCCAAGCGGATGGAATTCGACGGCATCGACCTGCAGCGCGCCAGCGAGGCGCAGATGCGCACCATCCGGGGCCAGCGCATTTCCATGGTCATGCAGGACCCGAAGTTCTCGCTGAACCCGGTCATGCGCGTCGGCGAGCAGATCGCCGAGGCCTACCGCACCCACCAGAAAGTTCGGCCCGCCGAAGCGAAGAAGCGCGCGCTGGAGATGCTGGCGGCGGTGCGCATCCGCGATCCGGAACGGGTTTACCGCGCCTATCCCCACGAGGTCTCCGGCGGCATGGGGCAGCGCATCATGATCGCCATGATGCTGATCCCCGATCCCGACCTGTTGATCGCCGACGAACCGACCTCGGCCCTGGACGTTACCGTGCAGCTTCAGGTGCTGGCGATCCTCGACGCCCTGGTGACCCAGCGCGGCATGGGCCTGATCTTCATCAGCCACGACCTGAACCTGGTGGCCTCGTTCTGCGACCGGGTGGTGATCATGTATGCCGGGCACATCATGGAGATCTGCGACGCCAAGAATCTGGCCGCCGCGAAACACCCCTATACGCGCGGCCTGCTGAACTGCCTGCCCAAGATCGACGGCGACGGCGGCGACCTGCCGGTGCTGCGCCGCGATCCGGCCTGGATGGAGCAGGGGATATGAGTGCCCATCCCGGCAAGGCGATGATCGAAGTCGAGAAGCTGAACGTGATTTTCGGTCAGAGCGAGGACCGCGTCCACGCCGTGCGCGACGTCAGCTTCCAGGTGCCGGAGGGGGCGACCTTCGGCCTCGTCGGAGAGTCCGGTTCCGGCAAGTCCACCGTGCTGCGGGCGCTCAGCGGGCTCAATCCGGAATGGACGGGGCAGATGACCGTTGCCGGGCAAACCTTGGGGCCCAAGCGCGACAAGGCGTTCTACAAGCTGGCGCAGATGGTGTTTCAGGACCCCTATGGCTCCCTGCATCCGCGCCACACCGTCGACCGCATCCTCATGGAGCCGCTGGCGATCCACCGCCTGGACGATCCCGAGAACCGCATCGAGCGGGTGCTGGGCGAGGTCGGCCTCGGCCCCGATTTCCGCTTCCGCTACCCGCACCAGCTTTCCGGCGGCCAGCGCCAGCGCGTCGCCATCGCCCGCGCCCTGATCCTGGAGCCGCGTATCCTGCTGCTCGATGAGCCGACTTCGGCGCTCGATGTCTCGGTCCAGGCCGAGGTGTTGAACCTGCTGCAGCGGCTGAAGAAGGAACGTGGCCTGACCTACATCCTGGTCAGCCACGACCTCTCCGTCGTCGCCCACATGTGCGACGACCTGGCGGTGATGAACCACGGCGCCGTGGTCGAGGAACTGGCCGTGGCGCAGTTGAAGCGCCACGAGCCCAAGCACCCCTACACCCGCCAGCTCATGGTCGCGAGCCTCGGCTACGACCGCGCGGCGGTGGACCGCTTCGAGGATTTCGGAGTGGAGAGCGGCGCGCCGGGGCGGGGGGATGAGACCACGCTGCCGCCGGCCGTGGAGTCCGAGCACAACCGCGGGCCCTAGGCCGCAATGGCCACGCTGTTGCCCATCCTTCGAGCCGCCCCTACGGGGCTCCTCAGGATGAGGGCCTTGTTGATGGTTGAAGCAGATTCAGCCTTCGACCTATTAAACTCAAGCCTCATCCTGAGGAGGGCCGGCAGGCCCGTCTCGAAGGACGAGGCGTCTATCCCTTCTTCCGCGACGCCAGCCGCCGAATTGAGTCGAAGTCACCCGCGGTCAGGGCTTCCTTCTTGGCCCGGTTCCAGCCCTTGATCTGGCGTTCTACGGCAATTGCGTCCGTTATATTGGCGAATTCCTGACTCCACGCCAGGGCAACGGGGCGGCGGGAGGCGGTGTAGCTCTTCGGGATGCCGAGGTTGTGCTCAGCAAGGCGTTCTTCCAGCGATTTTCGTGTGGAACCGACATAGAAACTGCCGTCGGCACAGCGGAGCATGTAGACGAAGGCGGACAGCGGTGATCCTCTCCTGTGCCACGGTCCTCGTCCATCGAGACGCCCGCAGGCGCGGGCTCCTCAGGATGAGGGCCGAGTTGATGGTTGGAAAAGACTCCGGCTTTGCCACACCAAAGCCAAGCCTCATCCTGAGGAGCGGTCCGCAGGATCGCGTCTCGAAGGACGAGGCGTTTATCCTCGAGGAGTGTTGCTACTCGCCCACCGGCTCTACCGCTTCCTGGCTGGCGAGGTCGAGCATCTGGATCAGCACCTTGGGAGGCTGGGCGCCGGCCAGGGCGTGGCGGCCGTTAAAGATGAAGCAGGGCACGCCGTCGATGCCGAGGCCGCGGGCCTGGCGGTCCTCGTCGACGATCTCGGCCTCCAGCGCCTCGCTCTCCAGGAAGGCGCGGGCCTCGACCGGGTCCATGCCGACGCTCTCCGCCGCTGCTACCAGCACGGCCTGGGCGCCGATGTCCTCGCCGCGCAGGAAATAGGCCTGGAACAGGGCCTCGACGGTTTCCGTCTCGCGATCCTGGCCGGCGGCCCAGCGGATCAGCCGGTGGGAGTCGACGGTGTTGGGCGTGCGGGCGATGGCGTCGAAGGCGAAGTCGATGTCCTCCTCGGCGCCGGCGCGGCGGATGCGCTCGTAGACGATCTCGGCATTCTCCGGCCCGCCGAATTTCATGGCGAGGTAGCTTTGCCGGTCCATGCCGGCCTTGGGCATCGTCGGATTGAGCTGGAAGACGCGCCAGTGGACGGTCAATTCCAGATCCGGGCGTTCGGCCAGCGCCGCCTCCAGGCGGCGTTTGCCGATCAGGCACCAGGGGCAGACGGTGTCGGAGAAGATATCGATATGAATCATGGCTTCTTGCCTCACTGCCCGGCGCTGTGGGCTTGACCTGCCGGGCCTTCGCCTCCCACCATACCGCAGCCAAGCCCCCCAGGCAAAAAACCGCCAAAAAGGGGCAGAAAAGCTTCAATTCCGGGGAGGAATCCGAATGGGCGGTGCCGCAGCCGACCGCGAAGTCCAGGCGGGCAGCGGGGCAGGGATTTATGAGACGGGGCCGGGGGAGACGGGGCCGGAGGAGACGGGGCTGGCCCGCAACGCCGCCAACACCGCACCGCTGACGCCGGTCACCTTCCTGAGGCGCGCCGCCGCCGTCTATCCGCAGAAGCTGGCGGTGGTTCACGGCGATCAGCGCTTCACCTACGCCGAGTTCCACGACCGTGCCTGCCGCCTGGCCTCGGCACTGACCCGGCGCGGCCTCGGGCGCGGCGACTGCATCGCCATCATGGCGCCCAACATCCCGCCGATGCTGGAGGCGCACTACGGCATCCCGATGATGGGCGGGGTGCTGAACTCCCTCAACATCCGCAACGACGCGCGCACCCTGGCTTTCATCCTGGAGCACGGCGAGGCCAAGGTTCTGCTCACCGACCGCGAGTTCTCTCCGGTCGTCAAGGAAGCCCTGGCGCTCACCCAGGCGCGTCCCCTGGTGGTCGACATCGACGACCCCCTGGCCGAGAGCGGAGAACTGCTGGGCGAACTTACCTACGAGGCGCTGCTGGCCGAAGGCGATCCGGACGGCGCCTTCGACGAACCGCTGGACGAATGGCAGTCGCTGTCGCTGCTCTATACGTCGGGCACCACCGGCAATCCCAAGGGTGTGGTCTACCACCACCGTGGCGCCTACCTGAACGCCGTGGGCAACATGCTCACCTTCGGCCTGGGCCGGGACTCGGTCTACCTCTGGACCCTGCCGATGTTCCACTGCGATGGCTGGACCTTTACCTGGGCGGTGACGGCGGCCAACGCTACCCACGTCTGCCTGCGCAAGGTCGATCCGGCGGTGATCTATCCGCTGATCCGCGATACCGGCGTCACCCACATGTGCGGTGCGCCCATCGTGTTGACCCTGCTGGCCCACGCTCCGCAATCGGTGAAGGTACCGTTCCCGCAGACCGTTGAGTGCGCCACCGGCGGGGCGGCGCCGCCCAGCGCGGTGATCGAGGCGATGGAGGCCAACGGCTTCCGCGTCATCCATCTCTACGGTCTGACCGAAAGTTATGGCCCGGCCACGGTCTGTGCCTGGCAGGAGGAATGGGCCGGCTACGACCTGCAGAAACGGTCGGCCAAGATGGCGCGCCAGGGGGTGAACTACCTGACCCTGGAGGGCGCCCAGGTGATGGACCCGCAGACCATGGCCCCGGTGCCGCACGACGGCGAGACCCTGGGCGAGATCATGCTGCGCGGCAACACGGTGATGAAGGGCTACCTGAAGAACCCGACGGCCACGGCGGAAGCTTTCGCCGGCGGCTGGTTCCACACCGGCGACCTCGCGGTCTGCCACCCCGACGGCTACATCGAGGTGAAGGACCGCTCCAAGGACGTCATCATCTCCGGCGGCGAGAACATTTCCAGCCTGGAGGTGGAGGAGGCGCTTTACCGGCACCCCAAGGTGCTGGAGGCCGCCGTCGTGGCGCGGCCCGATCCCAAATGGGGCGAGAGCCCTTGCGCCTTTGTGACGCTGAAGGGCGGGGAAGAGGCAACGGCGGAGGAGATCGTCGCCTTCTGCCGCGACATGCTGGCCCACTACAAGGTGCCGCGCAGTATCGTCTTCGGGCCGCTGCCCAAGACCTCCACCGGCAAGATCCAGAAGTTCGTGCTGCGCGACCGGGCGGCCGACCTGTGAGCGGTCCACTGCAGGCTTTCGACCTGACCGGCAAGGCCGCCATCGTCACCGGCGCCTCCAGCGGCCTGGGTCATCGCGCCGCGCGCCTCCTGGCGGCGGCCGGCGCCAAGGTCGCCATCGCGGCGCGCCGGTTGGAGCCGCTGGTCGAGCTGCAAAAGCAGATCGCGGCGCGCGACGGCCGCGCCATTCCGCTGCGCCTGGATGTCGGCGATGCGGCCTCGGTGGCCGACTGTGTGAGGGCGGCGGAGACCGAACTGGGGCCGATCTCGATCCTGGTGAACAACGCCGGCGTCGCCGACAGCAAGGCGGCGCTGGACGTCTCCGAGGCCGACTGGGACCGGGTGATGGACACCAACCTGAAAGGGGCCTGGCTGATGGCCCAGGCTGTCGCCGAGCATATGACGCGCCTCGGCCACGGCGGCTCGATCGTCAACGTCGCCTCGATCCTGGGGTTGGCCGGATCGGCGCAGGTGCCGGCGTACTGCGCGTCCAAGGGCGGGCTGGTGAACCTGACCCGCGCCCTGGCGGCGGAGTGGGCACGCCAGGGCATCCGGGTGACCGCCCTGGCGCCCGGTTACATCGAGACCGACCTGAACCGCGGCTTCCTGAACAGCGCGGCCGGCGAGGCCTTGCGCAAGCGTGTACCGCTGCGCCGCTTCGGCAATCCGGACGACCTGGACGGCGCGCTGCTGTTGCTGGCCTCCGATGCCGGGCGCTATATCACCGGCAGCGTGCTGACGGTCGACGGTGGGCAATCCGCAACGCTGTGACGTTTTGAGTTCTTGAGGATTGGACATGGACTTTTCCCTGGCGCCGGAAACCGACAAGCTTCGGCTGCGCATCAGAGCGTTCGTCGAAACCGAGATCATGCCGCTGGAAAGCGATCCGGCGGCTTACGACGCGCACGAGAACATCGCCCCGGCGGCACTGGAGGCGTTGCGCGCCAAGGCCAAGGCCGCCGGCCTGTGGGCGCTTCAGATGTCCAAGGCGCGGGGCGGGCAGGGGCTGAGCGTCGCCGCCATGGCGGCCTGCTACGAGGAGATGGGCCGCTCGATCTTCGGGCCGGTGGTGTTCAACAGCGCGGCGCCCGACGACGGCAACATGATCGTGCTGGAGAAGGTCGCGACCGAGGATCAGAAAACGCGCTGGCTGCAGCCCATTGTCGACGGCAGTGTGCGCTCGGCCTTTGCCATGACCGAACCGATGCCGGGCGCTGGCTCCGACCCCGGCCTGATGTTGAGCCGGGCCGAGCGTGACGGCGACGACTGGGTGCTGAACGGCCACAAGTGGTTCATAACCGGGGCCGGTGCCGCCGAGCATTTCATTGCCGTGGTGCGCACCTCCGACGACGCGCGCAAGGGACTGACCGCCTTCCTGTTCCACCGCGACACGCCGGGGCTGGAGATCGTCCGGCGCATCCCGATCATGGGACCGGAGGAGCACGGCGGCCACTGCGAGCTGCGCTTCAACAACCTGCGCGTCCCCGACAGCGATCGCCTGATGAACGTCGGCGACGGCCTGAAGGTGACGCAGATTCGTCTCGGCACCGCGCGGCTGACCCACTGCATGCGCTGGCTCGGCATGGCCAAGCGGGCTTTGGAGATCGCGCGGCCGCATGTTGCCGAGCGCCAGAGCTTCGGCATGCCGCTGGCCGAGCACGAGGGCGTGCAGTGGCTGCTGGGCGAGGCGGCCATGGCCATCGAGGTCGGGCGCCTGCTGACCATGCGGGCGGCGGTGAAGCTGGACAGCGGCGACTTCGCCCGCAAGGAGATCTCCATGGCAAAGATCCAGGTCGCCGACACCCTGCATCAGGCCGTCGACACGGCAATCCAGTTGCTCGGCGCCAAGGGCTATTCCAAGGACACGCCGCTGGAGTGGATGTACCGCTACGCGCGCCAGGCCCGTCTGGTCGACGGTGCCTCGGAGGTCCACAAGATGGTGCTGGCCCGCGCCTTCCTGGATCAGGGCACGGATTTCTGGGGCTGGGAATGAGCGCTACCCTTGCCGAGGAGCGTCTCGCCGCCCGCAAGCCGGCGCTCGAAACCTTCCTGGCGGCGGCGGCGGGCGCCGAGGCAGTGGACGTCGTTGACGCCCGCCCGCTCGCCGGCGGCGCGATTCAGGAAAACTGGCTGCTCGATCTGAGAATTCACGGCGGCGCCTTCGCCGGGCCGCTGGAGGCGGTGCTGCGCACCGACGCGCCCTCGGGAGTCGCGGTCAGCCGCAGCCGGGCGGAGGAGTTCGTGCTGCTGTCCGTGGCGCAAAAGGCCGGGGTGACGGTGCCGGAGCCGTTGTGGCTCTGCGAGGATGCCGGCGTGCTGGGCAAGGCCTTCTATGTCATGCGCCGGGTCGCCGGTACCGCGGCGCCGCATCGCCTGATGAAGGAAAGCGACCTGGGCGGTGACCGCGACGAACTGGCCGGCCGCCTGGGCGGCGAGCTGGCACGCATCCATTCCATCGTGCCGCCGCGCGACGACCTCGCCTTTCTCGGCACGCCGCCGGCCGATCCGGCGCAGGCGGCAATCGCGCGGTACCGCGGTTATCGCGATGATCTGGGCGGCGGCTTCCTGGTGCTGGAGTGGGGCTTGCGCTGGTGCGAGCTGCACGCGCCGCCGCCGCAGGGGCCCGTCCTGATCCATCAGGATTTCCGCACCGGCAACTACATGGTCGACCGCGACGGCCTGACCGGCATCCTGGATTGGGAGTTCGCCGACTGGGGCGACCCGATGAGCGACCTCGGCTGGTTCTGCGCCGCCTGCTGGCGCTACGCCCATCCGGATCTGGAGGCCGGCGGTGTCGCCCCGCGCGGTCCGTTCTACCGCGGCTACGAAAACGTCGCCGGCTGTGCCGTCGATCCGGCGGCGGTGGCCTTCTGGGAGGTCATGGCGCATCTGCGTTGGGCGATCATCGCTCTGCAGCAGGGCGAACGCACCTTGACCGGCGGCGAGGACTCCCTGGAACTCGCCTTGACCGGACGGGTCTATCCGCCGGCGGTCGAAGCCGAGATCCTGCGGCAGACGGCGGTGGCGCGTTGGAAGGAGACGGCATGAGCGGTACCCCACCGACACGTGGCGGCGAGCCGGGCGGTGCGCGGCTGCTGGCGCTGGCGCGCCGCGAACTGCTGGAAGTGTTGCTGCCCCAGCTCGACGGCGATGCCCGCTACCGCGCGCGCTTGATCGCCAACGCCATGAAGATTGCGGCGGAGGAACTGGAAGCCGGAGCACCGCTCGACGGCGAGGCCGAGAGGCTGCTGCGCGGCTTTACCGGCAAGGCGGCAGGCAGCGCGGCGGCCCTCCAGGTGGAGATCGCCGCGGCGCTGCGCGGCGGCAAACTGGATGGAAATTCAGACCTCTTTGATCTGCTCACCCGGCTGACCAGCGCGCGCCGTTCCCTGATCGGCTAGGCGCGGGGTCGATTTCGCGCAAAGGTGGTATTCCCGCCGGGTCCAGCCGCCGGCGGCGATGGCGTAGCGGTAAGCTTAGTCATTGAAGCGGCAGTTGAATTCGACTTATACCCAAGTTCCACAGGGCACGGTCGGGAGGCTGCGTTGACAGGCCTCCGGGCCGGTGCGAGCATCCGCGTCACCCACCAGACATTGCGCAGAAAAACAGGGCAAACGCGGTGAATAAGTTTGGCTCAGGGAGCCGCGCTACCTTTATCAGCCCCTATCTCCGTCGTCCGCTTCGGCCCCTCCACAAGGTGCTGAGCGAGCGCGAGGAGAGGGCTGACGACAGCGTGCTGCAGGAGCCTGCGAACAACGACGCCTCCGAATACGGTTCTACAACCTGGGGCGTCGTCTCGAAGTCCGCTGCCGCGTCGGACTGACGCCCATCCGCTTCCGGAACTTTGAATGAAAATGGTCCACGTGCCGGCGGACAGCGCCGCGTGGCGTCTGTGACGTATCGGCAACCGCCTTGAGGCCGGAGCCTAAGGCTGGCGTTCCAGGTCGATGATGTTGCGGAGGCAGACCGAGATCAGTCCGAGGGAGTCTTCGGAGAAGTCGAACTCGACCCCGACTTCCTGGTGGTCCTGCCAGACGCGGGCGCAGGTGACGGCTTCGCCATCGGGATTGTTGAGCGCGATGGCCTGTCCTGCGGGCGGCGCCTAATCGAACACCAGCTTGTCACCGCCGTGGGAAATATCCACGACGGTACAGGGCAACACTTGGCCGTCGACGCTGGCGGCCAAGGCGAAATTCTTTTCCGCCTGATAGCGCGGCCAATCGCGCCGATTCTGCGTGGTGATGGTCTTGGATAGGGAGGCTACAGAACTGGCCACGTTGGCTTTTCCCGTATTGTCCTCGTAGAGCGGCGAGTCGTACTGCCGCTTGACAGATAGCGTGAGGGTAGAACCTTAACAATTGGTTAGCGGTTCCCTCGGAATTCCGCTTTTCCCGCCTAAGGGCCGAGATCCAGGCAGTCGCCGGTTATGGGTGCATCGGGCGCCAGCCGCACGGAGGCCCCGATCAGCATGTTCACGGTCTTGCTGTCGTTGGACAGCGGCAGGTAGAGCCGTTCATAGCGGATCGTCCGACCGTCCTGTTTGGTGTATTCGCCGCTCATGTAACCCGGCACTATCTTGTCGACGACCTGATCGAGGGTCGAGAAAGTGAAGGCGGGGCCCGTGCCGAAGTCGAGCTCGTCGAGGTAGCGCCCGGTCATGTCGCAGCCGTACCAGTTTACGATGCGTGTGCCGATGAGGCGGATGCGATAGCGCCGCGGGTTTTCCTCGACGTCGAACAGGCCGATGTGGGGAAGGACCGGCACAATCCGTGACGGATCGATGTCTGCGCGGGCGGGGGCGGTTCTGCCGCGGCGCAGTTCCTGCCAGTAGGCAAAAAGGACTTTCAGCGCATTCGCCTGAAACCGCTGCTCAAAAGTCACTATCTCTACTTGCTGTTCCTCCGTGGGCCGCGGGACGGATCGAGGCTCCCTTGCAATTCGAGAGGGCCAATCTTCCTCCAGGCGCTTCAGCGACGCAATACGCCACCGGGGCGGTGCCGGCGGGGCAGAATCCAACCCGTATACGTTAGTGTGCACATCTAGAACCCAATTCTGACAAATATTTGCTACAGCCCAGGGCACGCGATCCGGTTAACACTTGGTACTGCCATTGGAACTGGATTCAATCAACGAGACCGAGTCAATCGGATCGCTGAAACTGGTGGGTCGGCTGGCGAATAACGCGGAATACCGCGATTTGTCCGGCAGAGTCCGTCGCCCTCCGCGCAGGAGGACGAGCACCGTTTCGGCACCCCCGGGAGGAACACTGTGACGGCGATGCCGGCCCTGGCCGGTGTCGGACGGTCGCTGCGCGCGGCTGGGAGAAGTAAGGACTGCGGAGACAGGACTGCATAGGTCGTCGTGCGGAACGGAGTGATCCAGCAATGGCAGAACGGCAAGCGACCTTAGTGACCGGCGGCGCCGGCTATATCGGCAGTCACACGGTGATCGCGTTGCGTCAGGCCGGCCGGCCTGTGGTGGTGCTGGACGACCTGTCGTCCGGCAGCCGCAGCGTGGTGCCGAAGGATGTCGCCTTCGTGCACGGCGACGCCGGCGACCAGAAATTAGTGGCGGCCCTGCTCGCCGGACAGGATATCGGGTCTGTCATCCACTTTGCCGGCAGCATCCAGGTCGAGCAGTCGGTCCGGGAGCCGCTTCGTTACTATGCCAACAATGTTGCCGTCAGCCGCAACCTGCTGGAGGTCTGCGCCCAGGCCGGCATCGGGCACTTCATTTTCTCCTCCACTGCCGCCGTATACGGCGCGCCCGCGCAGGTGCCGGTTCCGGAGCACGCGCCGACGCAGCCGATCAATCCCTACGGCAACTCCAAGCTGGTCACCGAGTGGATGCTGCGCGACCTGGCGGCCACCGGAGACCTGCGCTATGTCGCCCTGCGCTATTTCAACGTGGCCGGCGCCGACCCGCAGGGCCGCAGCGGGCAGCTGGGTCCCGTCGCCACCCATCTCATCAAGATCGCCAGCCAGGTGGTTGCCGGGCTGCGCGAGTCCATCGCCATCTTCGGCGACGACTACGACACACCCGACGGCACCTGCGTGCGCGACTACATCCACGTCTCGGACCTGGCCGCCGCGCACCTCGCCGCCCTGGAGTACCTGGAGGCCGGCGGCGACAGCTGCAGCCTGAACTGCGGCTACGGCCATGGTTACTCGGTGCGCGCGGTCGTCGAGGCGGTCGAGCGCTGCACCGGCCAGCCGCTGAACCCGCGGCGGGCGCCGCGGCGTCCCGGCGATCCGCCGATCCTGGTGGCCGATGTCGGGGCCCTGCGGCGCACGCTGAACTGGTCGCCGCGTTTCGACAATCTCGACGTCATCATCGCCACGGCGGTGGCGTGGGAGAAATCGGTGGCCGCCACCTTGCGGGAGGAGGCCGCCCGTGCCCGAGCCTGAAATGTGTGGGTCCGAGGCAGGGGGGCGGGAACCGTCGCTGCAAGGCTGCGTCGCCTTTTTCGGTCACGACTGGGCCGAGAGCACGGTGGTGAAGCGTATCCGCGCCTTCACCGGACTCGGCCTTCGGGTCGCCGGCTTCAACTTCCGCCGCGACAAGTTCGCGAAGGACTTCACGCCGTTCTGGGACAACGTGCATCTGGGCATCACCGCCGACCGTGCCTACGGGCGCCGGCTGTTGGCGTTGCTGGGGGCCTTGCCGCAACTGTGGCGCCACCGCAAGACCCTGCGCCGGGCCGATTTCTTCTATGCCCGCAACATCGACATGGCCGCCCTGGCGCTGGCCGGCAAGGTGTTCAGCCGTTCCGCCGCGCCGCTGGTCTACGAGGTGCTCGACATCCAGCGCGTGTTCATCGGCATGGGCCTCGTCTCGCGAAGCTTCCGCTGGGCCGAGCGGCTGCTTCTTAAGCGCTGCGACCAGCTGGTGATCTCTTCGCCGGGTTTCGACACCCACTACTTTCGCAGCGTGCAGGGCTACCGGGGGCGGGTCTTCCTGCTGGAGAACAAGATCAGCTTCGCGCAGGCCGCCGCCGTTCAGCGGCCTGCGATGCCCCTCGCCGGGGCCGCACCCGAGAAGTGGGTGATCGGCTGGTTCGGTACCCTGCGCTGCCCGAAGAGTCTCGCCATGCTCTGCGAGATCGCTGCGGCGCTGCCGGACACGGTGGAGATCTATCTGCGTGGCGTGCCGACGGAAACCGGCCTGGCGTATTTCGAGAAGGCCATCGCCGGCCACCCCAACATCATCTACGGCGGGGAATACCGGAATCCGGACGACCTGGCGGAGATCTACGGGCGGGTGCATCTGACCTGGGCCTTCGATTTCCTCGACGAGGGCACCAACTCACAATGGCTGCTGCCCAACCGGCTGTACGAAGGCGGCTACTTCGGCAGCGTCGCTTTGGCTTCCGGCGGCACGCAGACCGGCGAAAAGCTGCGCGAACTGGGCCTCGGCTACACCTTCGCCGCGCCCCTGGTCGACCATCTCGTCGCCTTCCTGCGCCGCTACTCGATGGACGAGCACCTGGCGCGGCGGGCGCACATTCTGTCCCTGCCACCACAGGCGTTCTGCGACCTGCATGATACCCGCGATCTCTGTGAATTGGTCCTCGGCCTGCCGCGGCGCCGTGTAGCGGTGCGGCCGTTGCAGACCAACGTCTTCGAACCATCGGGGGAATAGCGATTTGACCGTCCTGCTGCTCGTTGTCTGCGGTCTCTGCGCCCTGGCGGTGGTTTATCCCTACGTCCTCTATCCGTTGATCCTGGCGCGCCTGCCGGCGCGGCCGCTGCGCGCCGGCGCTGCGCCCGCCGGGCGGTTGTCGCTGGCCTTCTGTGCCTACAACGAGCAGGCCGTGCTGCCGGCCAAGCTCGCCAACCTGCGGGCGCTGCGGGCGGCCGATCCGACCCTTGAAATCCTGGCGTATTCGGACGCCAGCAGCCACGCGCCCGTCGCATAGCAGAAAGCCGAGCAGTCCTGGCTGCGCGTGTTCGCCGCCACGGAGCGCCACGGCAAAAGCCATGGCATGAATACCCTGGTGCAGGCGGCACAGGGTGACGTCGTGGTCTTTACCGATGCCAACGTCATGCTGGACCCGGCGGCTTTGCCGGCGCTGCACCGGGCCTTTGCGGACCCGGAGGTCGGCTGCGTCTGCGGCCACCTGATCTACACCAACGCGGAGGAAGGGGCGACGGCGGCGACCGGTTCGCTCTACTGGCGCCTGGAGGAACGCATCAAGGCGCTGGAAAGCCGCAGCGGCTCGACCATGGGCGCCGACGGCTCGATCTTCGCCGTGCGCCGTGGCCTCTACCATCCGGTGCCGCCCGACATCATCGACGACATGTTCGTATCGCTGTCGATCCTCTGCGACGGCTACCGCGTGGTGCGTGACGAGGCGGTCATCGCCTACGAGCGCACGGCGACCGACAGCGGTGACGAGTTCAAGCGCAAGATCCGCATCGCCTGCCAGGCGTTCAACTGCCACCGTCTGCTGCGCCCGCGTCTGCGAAAACTGGCGCCGCTTGACCGCTTCAAGTACGCGTCCCACAAGGGGCTGCGCTGGTTCGGTATCTACTTCCTGGCCCTGGGCGCGTTGGCGGCCGGCCTGTGGCTGGTGCTGCAAGGCTTCGCTCTGGCAGCGCTGGCAGGGGGACTGGCCGCCGCGCTGCTCTACGCCGCCGGCCGCGCCGGGGTGCCGCAGGTGCTGGCGAAGATCGTGGAGATTCTGCGCGCCATGGCGGCGACCGGCATCGGCCTTTTGAAGTCGCGCCGCGGCGAGCGTTTCCAGACCTGGGAACTGCCGGCAAGCAGCCGGGAGGGCGGATGACGATGCGGCTAGGCCCCACTGCCGGACAGGGCGGAATCGAGTGGCCGGAAGGCGGCGCAGTCTATCGGGCCAACCGGGGGGAGGCTGTGCCATGCGGGTAGCGCTTTGCGCCGCGACCTACCGGCGGCCGGAAGGTCTCGCCCGCCTGCTGGAAGCGGTGGCGGCGTTGCAAGTCTCGGCCGTGCCGGGGCTCGATCTCGCGGTGGTCATCGTCGACAACAGCAGCGAGGCGGCCGCCAGGGCGCAGGTCGCCGCGTCCGGCGAGCGCTTTCCCTGGCCGTTGCACTACGTCTCCGAACCGCGGCGCGGCATCACCTTCGCGCGCAATGCGGCGCTGGAGAGGGCAACGGCGCTGGGCTGCGACTTCGTCGCTTTCATCGACGACGATGAAGTGCCGGGCCCGCGCTGGCTGGTGGCGCTGCTGGCGGCGCAGCGGCGCAGCGGCGCGGCCGCGGTGCTCGGCGCGGTCGAACCGGTGTTCCCGCCGCAGACGCCGAACTGGCTCATCGAGGGGCGCTTTTTCGAGACCCATGCCTTTGCCGACGGCGCCGAGATCGGCGACGCCCACACCGCCAACGTGCTGATCGATCTGCGACGCCTGGCGGCGCTGGGGCTGCGCTTCGACCATCGCTACGCCTTGACCGGCGGCGAGGACACCATGCTGTTCCGCGATCTGCTGGATGCCGGCGGGCGTATCGTGTACGCCGCCGATGCGGTGGTCTACGAGACAGTGCCGGCCAGCCGCGCGCGCCTCGCCTGGCTGCTGCGGCGCTGGTACCGCACCGGCAACGTGGAGGCGGCGCTGTATCTGCGCGGCCGGCGCCGTGGGCCCTGGCGGCGTCCGGTGAATGCTCTGCGCGGCCTGCTGCGCGTCACCGTCGGCGGCGGGTTGTTCCTGGCCAACCTGCTGGTGCTCGGGTTCGGGCGGAAGCATCGCATTGTCCGGCCGCTTTACACCCTTTGCCGCGGCTGCGGCATCCTGTCGAGCACGCTGGGCTGGAACTACAGCGAATACCGCGAGGTTCATGGAACATGAGCCTGGGAAGAGAAAGCGGAGCAGGGCGTCTTTCATTGGTGTTCATGCGGTTGCGGCGGGTTGTTGTGTCTTTTCTTGAGCATTGCCGCGAGGAGGCGGCATCCGGTGCCGTCTCTTTGATAGGCTCCGGCCGAATCGCAGCGGAGGACTGACGCGTCAATGACGATGCAGCGACAACCGACTTCCGGGGTCCGTCCGCCCGACGGCCTGATGAGCCTTTCGATCCTGCAGCTACTGGGGGTCATCTGGCGGCGCAAACTGATCATCATCGTTTGTCTCGTGGTAGCACTCTCCGGCGCGATCGTTGCCAACGGGGTGATCACGCCGCGCTACACGGCGACGGCGTCGATCATCGTCGAGCCGCGCCAGCAGACGGTGATCGAGATCGAGTCGGTAAGCCCCAGCCTGCCGGTCAGTCTGGAGACGATGCAGAGCGAGGTGCAGGTCATCAAGTCGCCGACGGTGGCCCGGCGCGTGGTCGACTCCCTGGGGCTCGCCGCCTTGGCCGAATTCAATCCCTCCCTGGCACCGCGGGAGGAAGGGGTCGTCGACGAGATCAAGATGGCGGTGAAGGGCGTCTTCGCGCCGGTCATCGCCTGGCTGCGCGACGAACCGGCCGACCGCCGCGGCGTCGAGCTGGCGCAGGCGCCGGGCACCTGGGATCTGTCGGCCGACGAGCTGCGCCGCGGCTCCGGCGAGACACGCATCATCGGGCGCTTCCTCGGCAATCTCGACGTCGCCATTCAGGGGGCGTCGCGGGTCATCGAGGTGTCCTACACCACCAACGATCCGGTGTTGTCGCAGCAGATCGCCAATGCGGTCGCCCAGGCTTACATCCAGGATCAGGTGAAGCTTCAGACCGAGGCCCTGGCCGGTGCCAACAGTTTCCTCGGCGGCCGCATCGACGAACTGCGCGCGAATGTCGAGGCCGCCGAGAACGCCGTCGAACGGTTCCGCGAGACCACGCCGATCATCTCGGAGAACGACGGTACGCTGCTGGCCGAGCAGGTCTATGCCCTGGACCGCAAGCAGATCGAGGCGCAGCTGGAGCTCGACACCATCAACGAGCGTCTGGCGCGCCTGCGGGCGGGGATGAGTGCGCGCGGCAACACGGCGGCCTTTGACGGGGTTGCCTCGCCGGTCATCGACGAACTGCGGTTGGAGGAGATGCGCCTGCGCCAAGCGGAATCGCAGCTGCTCAGCACTCTGGGCCCGAAGCACCCGAAGGTCGTCAGCCTGCGCTCCGAACTGGAAAAGCGGCGTCAGCAGATGCAGGAGGAGGCCCAGCGCATGCTCGCCGGCCTGCAGAACGAAAAGGATATCGCCGTCCAGCGCCTGGCCTCGATCCGCAGCTCGATCAACGAGCTGCAACGGGACTCCGACACGTTGAACGCGGCGCAGATCCGCCTGCATGCGCTGGAGCGCGAGGCCGATGCGACACGGCAGGTCTTCGAGAGTTTTCTCAACCGCTACAAGGAGACCTCCCAGCTCAACTACGACCAGGCGCAGGCGCGCATCCTCTCGCTCGCCAGCATCCCGCCCGGCCCGTCGTTCCCCAAAACCAAGCTGAATTACGCCATCGCGATGGTGCTCGCCTGCGGCGTCGGGGCCCTGATCATCCTGGCGCTGGAACTCGCGGTGCGCGGTTTCCGCAACCCGGAGGAATTGGAATCGGCCTTCGGGCTGCCGGTCCTGGCGGCGATCCCCAGGGTGGCCGCCGGCAAGGTGTTGGGAACCGGGCTGAGCCGCTTCCTGGAGCAGGAACCGAACTCGGCCTTTGCCGAGGCCCATAAGGGCGTCTACTCCGCGCTGCGCGTCGACCGCCGGGCGCTGGGGCTCGGCAATGTGCTGCTGGTGACCTCCTCGGTGCCCAACGAGGGCAAGTCGATCTTCTCGCGCAGCCTCTGCGCCTCGCTCGCCGGCGGCGGTCTCAACGTGCTGCTGATCGACTGCGACCTGCGCGCTTCGGAGGAGGAGCGGCGGCTCGGCCTGTCCGACTATATCCTCGGCGACTGTCCGCTGGAGCAGGCGGTACAGGTCGACGACGATTCCTCGCTGTCGCTGCTGGCGCCGGGAACCCGGGTCGAGGACCCGCTGGCGGTGCTGCGATCCCCCAAGCTGGCCAAGTTCCTGCAGGCGGCGGCCCAGCAGTACGACCTGGTCTGTCTTGATGCGCCGCCGGTGCTGGCGGTCTCCGATGCGTCAACCCTGGCCGAGATGGCCGACCAGACCCTGGTGATCGTGCGCTGGATGCGCACGCCGCGCCATTTCGTGACGGTAACCCTGCAGCGGCTGCGCCGCGGTCGCGCCCATGTCTCCGGCGTGGTGATGACCCAGGCCAAGCTGACCCGCAGCGCCAAATCCAACCCCTACCTGGTGGGCTATGCCGATCGCAGTTTCCGAAAATACTACTGAGTCCGACGCCCTGGCGGCAGCACGGGTCCCATGGGTCCCCCGGGTCTCGGTCATTCTGCCGGCCTACAACGCGGCCGCCAGTCTGCCGGCTGCGGTGGCGTCGGCGCTGAACCAGAGTCTGGCGGCGGTCGAGGTCATCATCGCCGACGACGGGTCGAGCGACGGCACCGTTGAGGTTGCCCTGGACCTGGCCCGCCGCGACCCGCGGGTGCGCGTGCTGCAGACGGCGCACAACGGCGGTGCGGCGATGGCGCGCAACCGGGCGCTGGCGGCAGCCCGCGGCGACTGGCTGGCGTTGCTGGATGCCGACGACCGCTTCGCGCCGGACCGGCTGGAACGCCTGACGATGCTGGGCGAAGCGCTGGATGCCGACGTCATCGCCGACAACCTGCGTCTGGTGAGCGCGGAGGGCGTGCCGCATCGTCTGGCGCTGGCGCCTGACGACGCGCTGTTCACCGGCCCGTTGACGGCGGCCGCCTTCGTGCGCCGCAACCTCTTCCTTACCGGCGGTTTCAAGATCGGTTACCTGAAGCCGATGTTCCGCCGCCGCTTCGTGGTGGAACACGGCCTGCGGCAGAACGAGCACCTGCGCATTGCCGAGGACTTCCACTTCCTGCTCGATTGCCTCATGGTCGGGGCGCGCTTCGTCGCCGACGCCGAGGCCGCCTACGACTACCGGCAGACGCCCGGCTCGCTGTCGCGCGGTCTCTCGCTGGCCGACCTGCGCAGGCTCAGCGCGGCCAACCGCGCCCTGCTGGCCAGCCCGGAGGCGCGGACGGACGGCAACCTGCGGCGCGCCCTTGCCCGGCGGCAGTGGTCGGTGGACCTCCACGTCACCCTCGTGCAGTTCGTGGAGGCGCTGAAAGGGCGGCGGATATTGAAGGCGGGCTCGATCGTTGTGCGCCGTCCCGACCTGACGCCGTTCCTGGCGTTCTACGGCCTGCAAGGCCTGTTCAAGCGCTTGCTGGGAGGACGCCCCGTTGCTTAGTGAAAAAGCCGGGGTCGGGAAAACCGCCGGCCGGCCCCTGAAGATCCTCTTTGCCACCGGTCACGGTTATCTGCCGCAGCGCGTCGGCGGTTCGGAAACCAGCAGCCACGAGCTGATCCTGGCCTTGCGGGACCAAGGCCACGACTGTGCCGTGCTGGCCCACCTGCAGGGCAACGGCTGGCTGGCACTGCGCAACCGGGTGCTGATGAAGCTCGGCCGCCGGCCGCTGGTGGCCGACGGCCGGCCGGGCTATCGCGTCCACCGCGCCTGGTATCCCGACCGCCACGTCGGCGCGGCGGTGGCGCGCGAACGCCCCGACGTGGTGCTGGTTCAGGCCGGCGAGCCGCTGCGCATGGCCAAGGCCCTGCGGGCGACCGGCGTGCCGACGCTGGTCTATCTGCGCGACGTCGAGTTCCACGAACTGGGCGGCGATCCCGCCGAGCAGCCGGGCCTGCGCTACCTGGCCAACTCGCAGTTTGTCGCCGAGAAATTCCACGCCGCCTACGGGCCCAGGCCGCAGGTGATCCGGCCGCTGTTCCGCGCTGATCGCTATCGCACGACGCGCTCGCCCCGGCAGGTGACCTTCATCAATCCGCACCCTGTGAAGGGCGTCGACCTGGCCTTCCAGGTCGCCGCGCTTTGTCCGGAAATTCCCTTCTGCTTCGTCGAGGGCTGGCCGATGAATGCCGAAGAGCAGGCGGCGCTGGAGGGCCGGGCGGCGGCGCTGCCCAACCTGCGCCTGCAGCCGCGCACCCACGACATGCGGCAGGTCTATCAGGCGACCCACACCTTGCTGGTGCCGAGCCAGTGGGAGGAGGCCTGGGGCCGCGTCGCTACAGAGGCGCATTACAGTGGCATCCCGGTGCTGGGCAGCGACCGCGGCGGCCTGCCGGAGGCCATCGGGCCCGGCGGGCGTGTGCTGCCGCACGACGCCCCGGCGGCGGACTGGGCGGCGGCACTGCGGGAATACTGGAACGATCCGGCGGTCTATCGGGCAGCGTCGGAGGCGGCTTTGGCCTATGCCCAGCGCCCGGAGATCGATCCCCGGCGGCAGATCGGCGAACTGCTGGCGATCCTGGCGGAAGCCGCCGGCGGCGGCGAGGCGCCGGTCACGCTTGCCGGCTAACGGGGAGGAACAGGGGACAGCATGACCGGACAGCCCATCAAGCTCATTTTCGGCGTCGACGGCAGCTACAGCCAGCACCTGGCGGTGACGCTGGTATCGTTGCTGGAGAACAACCCGGCCAATGTCTTCGACATCCTGGTGGTGACGCTGAACATGGCCGAGGCCGACCAGGACAAGGTGGCCGCGGTGGCCGCGCGCTTCGGCAACGCGGCGCTGCGCTTCCAGCCTTTCGACATCAGCCGCTACAGTCACTTCCGCACCGACGGGCACATCTCCCACGCCTCCTACCTGCGCATCTTCATTCCGGAGATCCTGCCGGCGAGCGAGGAGAAGGTGCTCTATCTGGACTGCGACATGGTGGTGCGCCACGAAATCGCCCCGCTGTGGAACGCCGTCCTCGGCGACAAGGTGCTGGGTGGCGTGCGTAATCCCTTCTTCGTGCGTCACGGCGATCTCGATATGCCGCCGGGGGCCGACTACTTCAACGCCGGCATGCTGCTGATGAACCTGGCGCGCTGGCGCCAGCTCGACGGGACGGCGAAGCTGATCCGCTTTATCGAGGCCCATCACGACCATCTCTGGGCGCACGACCAGGACGCCCTCAACGCGGTCTTCTGTGGAGAGTTCCGGGAACTGGCACCGACGTGGAATTTCCAGACCTCGATGCTGTGGTGCGAACCGGATGGGTTATCCCTCAGTTATCCCGGTTATCGACGGCTGCTGGCGGACCCGTGGATCGTCCACTACACGACGCCCTCGAAACCCTGGCATTTCAGCAATACGCACCCCTATAAAGAGCTGTATTATCAATATCTTGCCAAAACGCCTTACAGGAGTTTCCAGCCCCGCGACATCGGGCCGGTGAGCCTGTTGACGCGTGTGCTCAAGACGCCCCAAGCGGCCTTCCGCGACCTGCTGCCGGACGCCTACTATCCCACCCGGCGCCTGTTCCGCCAGGTGAAGACCCGCGCCCCTAAAATCATGTTCGGGGGATGACGGCGTGAACGGTTCCCAGCCCGCGGCGCCATTGGTCAGCGTGGTCATTCCCAACTTCAACCGCGAGGCCGAACTGCAGCGCTCGGTCGACAGCGTGCTGGCGCAGGACTATCCGGCGCTGGAGATCGTGGTGGTCGATGACGCCTCGACCCGGCCGATCCATCTCGACCTGCCGGCGGGCGCCGAAGCGCGTGTCCGCTGGGTGCAACTGAAGACCAACGCCGGCGGGGCGACGGCGCGCAACGCCGGCAGCGACGCCGCCCGGGGCGAGGTCGGCGCCTTTCTCGATTCCGACGACGTCTGGACAGCCGACAAGCTCACCCGTCAGATGGCAGCCTATGCTGCCGACTGCCGGCCGCAGGACATCGTCTATTACAGCCAAGTGGTGCTCGACCGTGGCCACGAGACCCTGACGCTGCCGGAGCGTCCCCTGGCCGAGGGCGAAGGGATCGGCGACTACCTGTTCCCCTGGCGCGGCAACCTGATCCAGACTTCCTCGCTGCTGATGCACCGCAGTCTCGCCGCCCGGGTGCGTTTCACCGACGGTCTGCGCATTCACCAGGACATCGACTTCTGCCTGCGGCTGCAGCAGGCCGGGGCGCGCTTTCGCTTCCAGGCGAAGCCGCTGGCCCGCTGGCACGCCGACGACCGGGCCGACCGTATGAGCCACCGCCCCAAGTTCCTGCTGTCGCTCGACTGGCTGGAGACCACCCGCGAGATCCTGCCCTGGGCGACGCGCCGTAAGTTCGCCGCCCAACTCGCCACCAAGATGCCGCCTTACCTTTGGCGTTCGCCCTCGGTGGTGCTGCGGGCGCTGTGGCGCTGCTGGCTGGCGGGCTACATCTCGACGCCCTATGCGCTGCGGCTGATCTCGCAGTGCGTGGTGCCGCAGCGCTGGAGCGACGGCCTGGCCCGTGCCCTGAAGCCGCGACGGGTGGCCGCGGGGCCGCGTTAGAGTTCGATGGGCTTCAGACGCCGGGCAGGCTGTCGAGGTCGGCGATCATGACCCGGCGGCGGCCGTCCGGGGCGCCGTTGAAGCAGACCCGTTTGAAGTCCCGGCTCCATGCCGGGTGCGGGTCGAGCCGCAGCGGCCCATCGATCCCCAGGGTGTTCACCGTGCAGATCGCCGTTTCCGCGCCGGCGGCGAGATCGACGAGACGTAGCGGCACTTCGTTCGCCGGGAAGCCAATGCCCCGTTGCTGGAAGTAGGGCGTCAGGTAGCGCTGTAGTTCGAAGGGGTAGGTGTCGGTCACCAGATAGCGCGACGTGGGATCGAGGCTGGGGTGGCCGCTGCCCGGAATGGTTTCTGAGAGGGGCGCGAAATCGTCTCCCGCCGCCGTCGCCCGGCAGAACAGCATCGGCCCGTCGGGCAGGGGGGTTGCATTGACGATGATCTGCCGGCCGTCGGGATGCCAGTTCGGGTGATGACCGCGGCGGGCGAGGATGTCGCTGCCGACGGCCGTCGCCATCCGAGTACCCGCTGTATCCTCTCCGGCTTCCAGGGTGACCACCCAGCGCTGCGTCTTGCGGCCGCTGCCTTCGGGGTAGACCCGGCGCAGCACCTGCATGATGCGGTCCGAGGCGGCATTCACCTTGCTGTGGAACAGGTAGAGCGTGCCGCCGCCGTCGCCGGCGGATTCTCCCAGATGATCGGCGAAGTCGGCCAGGCTGGCGAGCAGGCGGGTGCCGCCGTCGGTGCAGTCGGTGCGCCACAGGCCCTCGTCGGCGCTGGCGCCGGACGGCAGGCGGCGCTCATGGCCGGGCCGCTCCGGCACGCCGTAGCCGATCTGTGTCGCGTTCATCAGGTCCAGCGCCGGGCCGATCGCAAAGCGGCCGTCGGGTGCGACATGGTAGGCCGGGCCCTGTAGGGCCCGGGGCGGCGTCTCGCCGGTGAGGTCCAGGCGCACCGCGACGGCTTTCCCGTCGATCACGTCGTTGGTGTAGAGGGTCCGGTCGTCGGCGCCCCACTTGGCCTGGGCGCCGAGCTGCAGCGCCCAGCCCTTGGTCGTGTAGAGCCGGCGCAGAGTGCCGTTTTCCAGGTCTATGACGCAGACGTCGGCGGTATCGCCGTAGACCGGCTGGCGGTCGGCATAGGGCATGCGGGTGACCGCCAGATAGCGCTGGCTGGGGCTGAAAGGACAGATGTCGAAGAAGGTATGGATGTACTGATAGGTCTGCGCGGCTGCGTCCAGGGGCTCCAGGGTCCAGACCGGAAAGGCCGCCGACTCGGGACGGTAGCGCCGCAGAGCCACGGCGCTTTCCACGGGGCCGGGGCAGCAGACCTCGTGCACGCCGGGCGCGATCAACCGCGCGAGCAACCCTGCGGAGCTGCGCGCGAAGTGCCTGAGGCCGGCGACCGGTGCGGAATAGGACATCGCGCGCTACCAGCCGAAGTCCTGGCCGAGGAAGTCGTAGAGCGCCGCATTCGGGGCGCGGTAATAGTCCTGCAGGCGGGTTTTCAGCGCTGGCTCCATCTTGCCGCCGATACCGACGTTGTGGTGACGAGAGCAATCGAAGTCGTAGGGCTCGATGCCAAGGAACCGGCAGACCTCGGCCATGGCGGGCTCGGGCGCCCGCACGAAGTCCTCGTAGCTGAGAATGTGGATGCGTTCGCGGTCGAAATGGGCGAGGTAGCGCTGGATCTGCTCCAGATAGAGCCCGCGCAGCAGATAGGACTTGTCCCTCAGCGGGGCATCCGGATAGGCGGGATCGGCGAGCACGCGGGCCATCTCCGCCGCGACGAAGTCCGCGTTATCGATGGCTTCCGCGAAAGGCAACTCCTCCCTGCCGACCCGTACCATGTGCCGGTAGTGCGAGAAGGCCCGGCTCACCGGGTCGCGCAGCATCAGGATCATCGGCACGTCGCCCAGCACCCGGCGGATGCGCCCGGGCGCATGGGGATTGAGGATGTAGGAGGGGGTCGCTTCACCGGTCAGCGTATGCTTGCCAGCCGTGATCGGGAAGTGGGCGCGGTACCACAACTGGCCGCGGTCGAATCCGCTGTCGAAGAAGTGGACCTCCTTCTTGTAGGGGCCGGCGATGCGCGGATGCTGTTGCAGATAGCCAAAGAGGCTGCTGGTGGCGCCCTTCATCACGCCGATGACCAGGAAGTCGGGCAGCCGACGCAGCGGCGCGGTGGTGGCCCGCAGGGATTTCTGGGCGAGGCGATGAACCGTCGCCTGGGTGCTATGCATGCGCGCTTCCCGCTTTCTCACACCCAGACGCCGAGGTCGCGGCCCAGCAGGCGGCCGAGGTTCTCCACCTCTCCGCCGATCATACCCTTCAGCCGGCGCTTGGTTTCCGGCGTCATCGGCGGGCGTTTGGTCTGCGTGACGTTCTTGTTGTAGAGCCGTCCGCGCAGGTGCTGGGCGCGCCACTGCAGCCCGTGGGAAAGCCGCCCGCGCGGCAGCCAACGGCCGGGATTCCAGATGTCGATCGGAGGATTGGTCAGCCAGCGGTGCAGGGTGATGCTGCGGATGCTGCGCGCCGAGTTTACTACCGCGTAATCGGGTTGGTGTTCCGTGCTGACGCCGAGAAACTCCAGGACCGCGCGATAGACCGCTTGCGGTTCGCGTGCGAAGTCGTCGTAGAACATCACATGCACGTTGTCGCGGCCGAAGACGTCGAAGTAGCGCTGGATCTGCGCGCTGTAGCGCACCACCTCGGAGTAGAGCAGCCCGGCCGGAAAGTGGGCGGTGCGCGGAATGTCGCGGCCCTGCCGGCGGCGCTGTTCCGCGGCCAGGGCCTTTTCGAAGCTGGCGTGGTTTTCGTTGCCGCTGAACAGGAACTGTCCGTGCAGCGAATAGAGCATGTCGACAGGATTGCGCAGCATGATGAGGATCTTCGCATCGGGGCTGAAGGCCTTGATCTCCTCCGCCGCGGTGCGCGAGTAGAGATACCAGACGGTGCCCTCGCCGACGTAGCGACAGTCGCGCCCGGCGTCGAAGAGTGCCAGGTAGTCGTCGAGGTCGGGCAGGCGCCAGGCATGCTCCAGGTCGCGCCCGAAGTAGATCGGTTCCTTGGGGCTGGAGAAGTGGATCTCCGGGTGCTGGCCGAGATAGCTGGCCATGGCCGTCGTGCCGCACTTCGCCGCGCCGACCAGGAAGAGGTTGGGAATGACGGTGTCGGCGGTGCCGTTCGTCGTGCCGTTCATAGCTTTGCGAATCTCCCGTCAGGCGGCCCGGAGCAGAGGGCGGCGCGCCCACAGCGCCGCGAGCTCGTGCCGGATCGGATGGTTGAGGATGAGGACGGCCGCGAGCCAGGCCAGCCCGCCGCCCAGCCCGCCGGCCAGCAGCGGCAGCAGCGGCGCGGCCGGGTGCCAGCCCCAGATCAGCACGGCGGCGGCCGGCGGAACGGCGGCGAGAACGCTGACAACCAGGCTGTGGCAGAGGCGCAGGAGATAATCCTTCGTATCGTAATCCAGGATGCGCCGCAGCAGGACCTGGGAGACGATGGCATTGAGAAGGGGCGGCACGGTCAGCGCCACGACCAGGGTATGGAGATCGAAAAAGCAGGCGTAGATCACCAGTGCGATGCGCAGCGGCTGAATGAAAAGCTCGATCTTCAGATTGGTGGCGATGCGGTTGCTGGCGACGAAAACGGCGCGGTTGAGACGCAGCAGCGGGCTGGTCGCGGCGACCACCGCCAGGATCTGCACCAGAGGCACCGCCGCGACCCACTGCTGCCCGAATAGCAGCCGGATCAGCGGGTCGGCGAGGAAGACCAGCGAAAGGGCAAAGGGCCAGGCGATGGCCGTCAGGTAGCTGATACCCGCCAGATAGAGCGCGGTGACCGACTGCCCGCTGCGGATACGCTGCGAGAAGGCCGGCAGCACCACGGGCATCAGGCCGTCCAGCACGGTCTTGCGATAGAGGTGAACCGTGGCGGTGGCGCGGTGCAGCAGGCCGGCGGCGTCGAAGCCCAGCATGCGGCCGGCGACGATGCTGGGGGCCTGGCTGCCGACCTCGCTCAACAGGCTGATGGCCGCCGCCTGGCCGCCGAAGCCGAGCACCGCCGACCAGTGGGCGAAGCCGGGGCGGAGGAACAGCAGACCCGGACGCAGCAGGCTGGCGCCCACCGCGGTCACCGCCTGGCCGGCCACCATGCCCCAAGCAAGGCTGATGGCGCCGTAGCCGGAAAGCGCCAGGGGGAGGGAGACCGCCACAGTGGCCACCGCGTTCGCCACCCCCAAGGCATAGAGCCGGCCGAACTGCAGGTCGCGGCGCATCATCGCGGCCGCCGGGGTGCCGAAGGGCATGGCGAAGAAGATCAGGCTGAGTGCTGCGATGACGGCTTCCAGCTCGGCATTGCCGTACCACCGCGCCACCGGGCCGCTGCCGAGGAACAGCAGTAGGCCGAGGGGCCAGGCGATGATGAAGGAGACGCTGTAGGCGGTGGCCAGCTTGGCGGTGTCGAGGCTCTGTTCCTTGACCAGGTAGTTCCCGACGCCAAAATCCTGCAACACCGAAGCCAGGGTCACCACCGCGCTGGCCACCGCGAAAGTGCCGAACTCGGCCGGAGTGAGAATACGGGCCAACACCATCATGGCGCCCATCTGGATCGCCAGGGCCGAATAGCGCTGGGCGAAAGAGAGCACGAAGGAGCGTCGGATGGTTGCCAAGCACAAACCCTCAAATGGGCCCGGTGAGCGGGCCGTGATAGCCGCGTTCCCTGAGCAAGCTCGGCATTTCCTGGGGCGGCGCGCCTTCTAAAAATCCGGGCGCTGCATTCGCGTGATGAATCATTAGTATGGCGGTGGCAGTGCTGGCAACCATGCCACAAAGTTGTTCCAGCGGTGGGGCGCTGACCGCCCGCTAGGATGACGCTTCAACGCCCCGCTCAACGCCCCGCTCAACGCCCCGCCGAATGCCCAGGATGGGAGACTCGCATGCCGCTCGTATCGGTCGTCATTCCCGCCTTCAACGCCGAAACCACCCTGGCGGAAACCGTGGCCTCGGCGCAGCGCCAGAGCCTGGCCGACATCGAGATCCTCATCGTCGACGATGCCTCCGGCGACGCGACCTTGGCGCTGGCCCGGCGTCTGGCCGAAGACGATCCACGGGTGAAGGCGATCGCCGCGGGAGACAACCGTGGGCCGGCCGCCGCCCGCAACCTCGGTTTCGCCAATGCGACAGGCCGGTGGATTGCGCTGCTGGATGCCGACGACGCCTTCGAGCCCGGTCGGCTGGCCGAGTTGGTCCGCACGGCACACGACTGCGGCGCCGATCTGCTGGCCGATAACCTGCTGCTGGAAGACGAGAATGGCAGTGTTGCGCCGATGCTGCTGCCGTCGGAAACGGCGAATCCGGCCGCGATGACGGCGGCGGACTTCCTGCGCGGCAACCTTCCCGATCCGGCCAATCCGCGCAAGAGCTACGGTTTTCTGAAGCCGCTGATCTCCCGCGCCTTCCTGGTCGAGCACGGCCTGCGCTACGACGAAAGCCTGCGTTTTGCCGAGGACTTCGCCTTTTATCTCGCCTGTTTTTCCGCCGGCGCGCGCTTCTACCTGATGCAGCAGCCGCTTTACCGCTACCGGGTTCGCTCCGACTCGCTGACTGCCTGTCATTCGACCGAGGACCTGCGCCGCCTGCAGGGTGTCGACCGGCGCCTGCTCGACGAGCATGCTGCCGTGGCCGGCGCGGATTTCGTGGCGGCGCTGAGGCGTCACAAGCAAAGCATCGACCAGCGGCTGCACTGGCGCGAGGTGATCGACGCGGTGAAACGCCGGGCCTGGCTCAGCGCGCTGGGGGCCAGCCTGCAGGGGTGGCATGTGTTTACCTACGTTTCCGGCCAGCTTGCCGGCGAGGCCTGGCGTCGTCTCGGGCCCGGCAGAGCCAGGGCCGCCGAGACGTAGAGCGCGCCGAGCAGGATCTGGATCAGGGAATGCTGGCGGAAGAGGGCGTACTCGCTGAGCGAATAGCACACCACGAAGGTGACGAAGAAGGCCGGCAGCGCGGCGGTCGCCTCCGTACTGTGCCGCAGCAGGGCAACGGCGCGCCAGGCGAACAGTAGCAGGAACCCGGTCGTCACGGTCAGGCCGACCACGCCGAGCTGCACCCAGATATCCAGGTAGCTGTTGTGGAAGTTTTTGACCTGCTGCTGCAGCAGGTACTGGACATAGTGGCTGGCCGAGGTGTCGCCGCCGTTCCAGAAGGCGTCGAAACCGCTGCCCAACAGCGGGCGCGCCTCGATCAGGCTTTCGGCGAATTCCCACAGCACCGACCGCCCCGTCAGCGTGCGATCCTTGCCCAGGGCGTGGAGCGCCATGCCGACAGGGTCGAGGTCGAAGGCGAGCATTGCCCAGGCGGCTACAGCGGCCAGCAGCAGGCTTACAAGATAGGCCATCAGGCGTATCGGCGCCGGCGCGTGCCGGGTCAGCAGCAGCGGTGCCAGGGCGCAGAGTCCGAGCGTCATGACGACGGAGGTGCCCGACTCGCTGAGCGCGACGAGGGCGAGGCCCATGATCGCGGCCACGGTGACGAGCAGGCGATGCCAGCCCAAGATGAAGAGCAGCAGGCAGCAGACCAGCAGCAGCACCATGCGCCCGCCCAGCACGTTCTTGTGCGGGAAAATGCCGCGGGCGGTGCCGTTGTGGTCGAAGGCAAAGCCGCTGTGGACGAGGATTGCAGCCAGGGAGACCAGCCCGGCGATGGCCAGCACGGCAAAGAGTGCCCGCGTCAGGTCGAACAGGGTGAAGCGGGCGCCGAGATAGAGGCTGATCAGCACCGTCATGCCCAACTGCACCGTCGCCCGCGCGGTGTGGCCCGGCGCATCGGACCAGAAATAGGAAAGCCCGGCGGTCGCCACCCACAGCAGCAACGGCAGGGCGACCCACAGGCCGTTGAGGAAAGCGCCGTAGCGGAGCAGGAAGAAGCCGAATGCGGCGAGGTAGATCAGATACCAGGCGAGGGTTTGTACGGTCGGTTGCAGCGCCAGTGCATAAGCAGCGATCATCAGCACGAACAGCAGGAAGAGCCATTCCCAGACGCGCAGGCCGTCGACCGCCGACGCCTGTTCCTCCAACGGTTGGGCGTCGTCGTCGTAGGGCAGGATCGGGCTGAGACTCATGCGGTCGCGCACACCGAACGTTGCGGCGCAGCGCAGGGCTGACGCCTGAGCGGACAAGGTTAGACTTCGCATGCGCACAAATCCAGTCGCCTACCTACGGAAACCAAGTATGTCTGCAAAAAGCCACAACTTAATCCATTCGAGATCACACGCGCTGCCGCCGATCCGGTGGTAGCGTGTTGCAGTGCAGTAGTGAGGGGATGTCTCGATCGGTACCCAGACCGAGGCGTCTGCTGGCGACAAGGATCACGACTCAGAACGATCCGGCGCGCGGCGGGAATGACCTAAGGATCGCAGTGCCACTGACCTGAAACCGGCGCCCGGGAACCGCGGGCCGGGGCCCAAGGACTGGACAGAGGGAAATTGCGATGGAAGCTGCGCTTGCGGCGTTGGGATTCAAGAGAAGCTGGCAGGACGCCCGGCCGATCTCACGAGTCTTCGTTGAACTCGCTTTTCGTATTTGCGACCTCATGATGTTGGGCCTGGTGGGGCTGGCGGCTTATTTCGTCCGCCAGGCGGCCGATCCGGGGTTGCTCTATGCCCACTACTTCGGCGCCATCCTGCTGGGCTTGGTGATCGCCATGCCGATGCTGCATCGCTTCGATGTCTACCGCGACGACTTCCTGTTCACCAAGCGACTGCCGATCGGCAGTCTGTTTTCCGCCTGGACCGTCACCTTCTGCATCCTGTTGACGGTCGCTTTCCTCATCAAGCAATCCGACGCCTACTCGCGCGCCTGGGCGCTGAGCTGGTTTGCCGCCGGCGGAGTCGGCCTCGTCATCGGGCGTCTCGCGCTGCGCCAGGCGGTGAGGGGGCTGTCAGTGGCCGGACGCTTTGCCAACCGCACCGTCATCGTCGGCGCCGGCGACCAGGGCCGGCACCTGGCCGGCTACTTGCAGAGCCAGAGCGATGCCGACATGCGGCTGAGCGGTTTTGCCGACGACCGCGGCACCAGGGTCGAGGCGCTGAGCGACGGGATGCCGCTGCTCGGCACGGTGGACCATCTGATCGACCTTATCCGCCGCGACCAGGTCGATCAGGTGATCGTCGCGCTGCCGTGGACGGCGGACGTGCGGCTGCGCCAGATCGTCGGCAAGCTGGAGCGCACGCCGGTGCCGATTCGCCTGGCGCCGGATCTCGCGGCCTTCAGTTTCCCCGACCGCCGCTTCACCATGGTCGGCCGCTTGCCGATGATGCAGCTTTTCGAACGGCCGATCTCCGGCTGGTCTTTTGTCGCCAAGACCATGGAGGACCGATTGCTGGCGGGGGGGATGTTGCTGGCCTTGTCGCCCTTGTTGCTGGCCGTCGCCGTGGCGGTGAAGCTGGACTCGCCGGGGCCGGTGTTTTTTCGGCAGAAGCGCTACGGCTTCAACCACAATCTGTTCGATTGCTGGAAGTTCCGCACCATGCACCACCATATGACCGACGCCAATGCCGAGGTGCTGACCCGGCGCGGCGACAACCGGGTGACGCGGGTCGGGCGCTTTTTACGCAGGACCAGCCTGGACGAACTGCCGCAGCTGATCAATGTGCTGCTCGGGAACATGTCGCTGGTTGGGCCGCGGCCGCATGCGACCTCGGCCAAGGCGGCCGGGCGACTCTACGAAGAGGCCGTCGATGCCTATGCGGCGCGGCACCGGGTGAAGCCCGGGATCACCGGTTGGGCCCAGGTGAACGGCTGGCGCGGCGAGACCGATACCCTCGAAAAGATCCAGCGCCGTGTCGAATACGATTTGTTCTACATCGAACACTGGTCGCTCTTCCTCGACCTAAAAATTCTGCTGCGCACCGCCCTGGTGGTGATCGGCGACCGCGAGGCCTACTGATGTGCGGAGGGGGACGCTCGGGCGGCAACCTTTTCCCGCTGACGCCGTTATGTCCCCGGAGATTACCCCTGATCTTCGGTTTTCCTTTGGCCCCTGTATAGCGTGAGGTGAACGTCCAATGAAAAAGTCGCCGCACAAAGCCGTCATTTTCCTGGGTTTTGACTCGTCCGTACACAGTGGTACGTCACACGCACCGCTCGCCGGCGCCGGCGGCGCCGCAATCCAGCGGGCGGTCACGGAAGCCCTGGCTGCCGGGTTGAAAGAGTTGATCTTCGTGACCGCCGACAGCCGCACGCCGGTCGAGGCACAGCTCGGCGATTGCGGCCGCGGTAAGGCCGAACGCGTGGTGATCGCCCGCCAATTCGCCGCGCGCAGCCTGGGCCAGGCCCTGTGCGACGTGCGCCATCTGCTGGGTGAAGAGCCCTTCGTGGTGCTGCTGCCGGAGGAAATGGCGGCCGGTGGGAATACCGGTGGCGACGAGGAAACCACCGCGCAGGTGGTATCGGCCTATGACGATGTCGGGGGCAACCTGGTGACGGTGGGCGACGAGTGGCTGCTGCGCCGTGACGGCCGTTTTGCGGCGATCGCCGGAGCCCCGGCCGGGCGCTACCTATTGCAGCCGGCGGTGTTGGATGCCCTGGAAGACAATGCGGAGCTGGGTCTTGCCGGTGCCCTGCTGGTGCTGGCGGAGGCTTGGCCGGTGCCGGCCTTGGTGGCGACATCGGCCGCCGCGCTGCACCCGCGGGTTCCGGTTTCGGAGGCGCCGACCGTGCGGGCGCCACGCCCGGTCGACCTGCTGGCCGCCGCCGGCGACTGACACCACTTTCAAAGCTTACCGCCCTAGAACTTTGCGGCCGTAGAACTTTACCGAGGAGAACGGAATGACGTTGGGGGGACTTCTGCCGCGCCTTGGTGCGGTGCTGGGGCTTGTTGTGGGGGCGGTCTTGCTGCTGGCGGGCTGTGCCGGGCAAGTATCCTCGTTGCAGCCCCTGCCGGCCTCGGCGGAGGGACCGTACCGCCTGGGCGCGGGCGACCGCATCCGCCTGCAGGTGTTCGGTCAGGAGGAACTGAGCCAGGAATACCGCGTCAGCGATTCCGGCGTCATCACGGTGCCGCTGATCGGCGCCGTCGAGGCCGAGGGCGAAACCATCGCCGCCTTGGAGGACGCTGTCGCCGGCCGCCTCAAGAACGGTATCCTGGTCGAACCGCAAGTCACGGCGGAGATTGTGGCCTACCGGCCTTTCTTCATCCTGGGTGAAACCAAGGCGCCGGGGCAGTACCCCTACGTGCCCCGCATGACGGTGCTGACGGCGGTCTCGATGAGTGGCGGCTTTACCTTCCGGGCCGATGAGGACCAGGTCTCGATCACCCGTCTGGTCGACGGCCGGATGGCGCAGTTTCGTGCCGACCCGCTCGACTTCGTCGAACCCGGCGATGTGATCAACGTCTACGAACGCTACTTCTAGGGCGGTCTTGCTTTCCGTCCGGGGGATATTCGGCGCGCGTCCGCTGTTGGCGGGGGCGGCGCTGGTGGCCATCGCGATTGTCGGCGGCATTCTGGCGCTTGCGCCAGGAAGGGCGTGTGCGCAAGAGGGCGCGCAACCCACCGCGGTGTTCGACCGGCCGCAGGAGTCCTATGGCGCCAAGGGCCTCGATCTCGGTGGCTTCCGCCTGTTCCCGTCCGCCGGTGTCTCGGAGACCTACGACGACAACATCTTTGCCGACGAGGACAACGAGGAGACCGACCTGATAACCACGGTGAGCGCCGCGCTGATCGCCGAGAGCCAGTGGTCGCGTCACCAGTTGAAGGTCGAAGGCAACCTGCGCCACGAGGCCTATCTCGACAACGACGACCAGGACCGCACGGAATACGCTGTGAAGCCGACCCTGCGCCTTGACCTTGGCGAGCGCGATACGGCGCGGCTGAGGGCGGAACACAGCCGCCGCGTGGTGGGGCGCGACGCTCCGGAAGATGCCGGCGACGACGAGCCGCCGACGTTCAACCGCTTCCTGGTCGGCGGTGGCTACATCCACCGGGTCAATCGCGTGTTCTTCGGGCTCAACAGCGCCGTGCGGCGCGACGACTACATCTCCGGCGGCGATGACGACCGCGACCGCAGCGAATACCGCTTCGGCCTGCCGATTGGCTACGAGGTCTCGGCCAAGACGGACGTGACGGTGGAGCCCTTCGTGCGGTGGCGCGACTTTGACGACTTGGATTCCACCGGCGCCGATCGCGATTCGCTGGCGGTGGGGACGACCATCGGGATCGAGACCGAAGTCACCAGCCTGCTGCACCTGAATTTCGATGTGGGTTTCATCGGCAACGATTACGAAGATTCGCGCTTCAACGACAGTCTCGACCTGATCTTCGGCGGCGAGGCGGTATGGTATGCGACGGCGATGACCACGGTGAAGGTGCGGGCCGAGCGCCGCGACATCGCCACCAGCCAGCCCGGTTCCTCCTCCAAGACACAGAGCAACGCGGCGATGGAACTGCAGCACGAACTGATGCGCAACGTGCTGCTGGGCGGCGAAGTCCGCTACATCAACGACGACTTCCGCGAGATCGACCGGGTCGACGATAGAGTGCAGCTCAGTCTCAATGCGGAGTATCTGCTGAACCGCTATGTCTCGGTCGCGGCGGACTACCGCTATGAGCAGCGCTGGTCCGACCTGGACGGGGCAGACTACAGCCGCAACCTGGTGACCCTGGGTCTGAAGACCCGCTTCTAATCGGGTCTAATCGGGCCAGACCGGCGGGTGGGTGCCGAGCGGCACCGAGGGGCGTTCCCAGCGCGCCGGCGTCGCCGACAGTTGTGCGGCGTGGCGGATGGCACGCAGCCGGCCGAATCCGGAATCGCTTTCTTCGAACAGATCGTCGCCTGGCGCCGGGTCGGGGCAGGCATGCCCGCCGGGGACGCGGCCCAGGCCTTGCAGCCAGCGGCCGGTGCGGGCCAGGGACACCCGCACATGCCAACTGCCGCCGACGGTGGCGCGTCGCTTCAGCCCGGCGATGGCGCCGAGCGCCATGAGGTAGCCGGAGGCATGGTCGAGGGCCTGGCAGGGCAGTTCCTTCGGACCGTCGATGCCGGCGGCTGCGGCCTCGGCATGGTTGATGCCGCTGGCGGTCTGCACCAGGGAATCGAAGCCGCGCCGCCCGGCCCAGGGGCCGGCATAGCCATAGGCGCAGAGCGTGACGTAGACGATGCCTGGGCGCGCCTGCGCGGCCTGTTCCGGCGAAAAGCCGCGCGCGGCGATGCCGCCGGGACGGTAGGCCTGGACGAAGACGTCGGCCTCCTTCAACAGGCCGGCCAGGGTTGCGCGGCCTTCCGCCGTGTCCAGGTCGGCGTAGGCGGAGAGCTTGCCGCGCCCGTAGTCGGTGACCGCCGCCGGGATGAACGGCAGGTTCGGCGACGCGATGCGCATGACGTCGGCGCCGTGGGCCGCCAGCGCCTTGCAGCCGACCGGCCCGGCAACGATGCGGGTCAGGTCGAGCACACGCAAGCCCGCCAGCGGACGTTCCGCCGGTTCGAGGGGCTGGGGCGGCGCGTCACCGAGGCGCTCCAGGCTCACCAGCGGCTGCCCGGCCAGGGCGGCGCCCTGCGGCGTCGCCAGCCAGTCGTCCGGGCTGCGCATCATGGTGGCAACGAGGCCGCGTTCGGCCACGGCGTCCTCGAAGGCGTCGGCCCGCCAGTTTTCCAGCGCCGCTTGCACGGCTTCCCGCGAGTAGTCGCAGTCCAGCAGCTTCAGGATGCCGTCGCGGTGGTGCGGGAAGTTGGTGTGGATGCGCACCCAGCCCCCGTCGCCGCAGCGGTAGGGGCCGGCGATGGCGTCCCAGACGCGGCCCGGCGGGTTCCCGTCGGCGGTGAAGTAGCGTTCGCTGCGGTACTCCTGGGCCGCATGCAGCATGTCGACGGCGATATCCTGCTGCCTGCCGCCGCGCAGGGTCCAGAGATCGGCCGCCGCGGCCGCGACGGCGGCGATGGTCGCCTGGGCCACGGTCCCGACGGCGAAGCTGGACGGCAGCACCGGATCGCTGCCGGTGAGCGTGACGCCGGCGGCAAGGCCGGGCGGGAGGCCGGCACCGGCGAGCAGGTCTTCCAGGGCCCGGCGTGGCGCCGGCGGCGGAGCGTCGGGGAAGGGGCCGGTCATCCGGCGTGGTAGACGAGACGGTCGTCACCCGGTTCGTCGAAAGTGACCGGTTTTTCTCCGGTGTCCGCCTGGAAGGTGCATGCCTTACTGCTCATTTCCGCTCCTGTGTGTCGCCCTTTCCGGGCCGGTCTCTTTTCCGGGTGCTTCCTGGTCCGGCGCGCCGCCGAAATCCGGCCCACAGAATCCGGCCCGCGGAATCCGGGAGAAGTCGTTGGTGTTCGCGCGGTATCGTCGACGCCGGGATGCAATCGTCAAGGCCCGTCACGCCGGGTTTTACCTGCAAAAAGACAAAGTCGCGACCCCGGCTCTACTCTAGGTGACCTAGACGAAGCTGCCAACTTGACCCATGCTTTCGCGATGCGATCTAATTGCAGCATAACAATTGCGAATGACGGCGCGACTCCGGGCGACAGATCGCGGTCTTTGTGTTCCCTGCCGGCCCGCTCACGCACCGCAATCAGCCGACCATTCACGGGTGTCGGGGCCGAGAGCCCCGTGGGCGCCCAGTCCGAGAGGGGGCAGTGATGACGACGACCAAGGTTCGGGGCTTCATCGGAGTGCTGGGGGCGGCGCTGACCGCCGGCCTGCTGCTGACCGGCAGCGCGACCGCCGAAGAGTGGCGGATGGCCCACAAGATGCCGCCGGACAGCCCGGAAGGCAAAGTGTTCCAGAAGTTCGCCGACCTGGCCGGCGAATACAGCGGCGGCGACCTGACCATCAAGGTCTATCCCAACGAACAGCTCGGCAAGACCGACGCGGTCATGGAGCAGCTGAAGATCGGTACGGTGCAGCTCTACGCCGAAGGCTCGACCTACATGAAGAAGTGGGTCGACGATATCGGCTGGATCAGCGCCGCCTTCCTGTTCGACGACTACGACCACTGGAACCGCTTCGTGAACAGCGACATGGCCAAGGGCTGGTTCAAGACGGTGGCCGAGGAGGCCGGCGTCGGCGTGCTGGGCGATCCCACCGCCATCGTGCGCGGCCCCTACCGCGTGATGGTCGCCAACAAGGACATCCATAGCTTCGACGACATGCAAGGCATCCAGCTGCGCATGCACCCGTCGAAGCTGGCCATCGACACCTGGACGCATCTCGGCGCCGAGGTGAAGACCCTGGCCTGGACCGACACCTATCAGGCCATCGACAAGCATATCGTCGATGCGGTGAACAGCCCCATCGCCCTGGTGGAAAGCATGCGCTTCTACGAGGTGGCGCCGCACATCATCCGCCACGACGAGTACTACCAGTCCGTTGCCTTCATGATGGATCAGAAGGCCTTCGACAAGTTGCCGGAGAATCTGCAGGCGGCGCTGCTGAAGGCCCAGGCGGATGCCGGGACCTACAGCCAGGACCTGATGGGCAAGTCGGCTGAAGAGTCGATCGCCCGTATGGAGGCCAAGGGCGTCACTTTCACGGAAATCGACCGCCAGCCTTTGATCAAGGCCATGGCCGCCTTCTACAAGGACATGGAAGAAAGGGGCGAACTGCCGAAGGGCTTCCTCGCCGCCGTCGAAGCCACGCGCGCCCATTGATCCGGCTGTGCTGAGGGATGGGAGGCCGGGGCCTGGCCCGGCCGCGCTGGTTCGTCTGGATGGGGCGCTCGAGGGACTCGGGCGCCTCTTCCTGGTCGTCGCCAATCTCTGCCTGCTGCTGATGCTGGTGGGCACCGCGGCAACCATCGTGCTGCGGCCGTTCCACCTGTCGTTCTACTGGATCTGGCCCTGGACGATGCAGTTCTTCGTCTGGATGGCCTTTTTCGGCTTTTACGCGGTCTACCGCTTCCGCAAGGACATCGCCGTCGATTTCGTGGCCATGCGGCTCGGCAGCTGGGCGATGACGGGCACCCGCTACTTCGCCGCCCTCGTCACCATGGCGGTCACCGGCATGATCCTGTGGCAGATGCCGACCATCATCGAATCCCAGGTCGGGGTCATCGATGCCGTTACCTCGCCGTGGGGCGAACTGCCGCGCTACACGCTCTCGCTGCCGCTCGGCATCTCCTGCCTGCTCATCTTCGTCAATGCGCTGGTGGACTTCCTGAAGGCCGCTTTCGGCTGGCCGGAGCCGCATACGCTCCCGGCCGTCGACAGCTAGGGATTCCCATTTATGGCATTCATCCTCTTTGCCGCCTTCATCGCGCTCATCCTGCTGAGGGTGCCGGTTTCCATGTCGATCGGCGCGGCGGTGCTGCTCGCCTTCGCCACCTCGGACTTCTCCGACGCGCTCTACATCGTGCCGCAGCAGATCCTGGAAGGGGTCAACAAGCCCTCCCTGGCGGCGGTGCCTTTCTTCATCATGGCCGGCAACCTGATGAACGTGGTCGGCATGACCGACCGCATCTTCAACTTCGCCAACGCCCTGGTCGGCCACTTCAAGGCCGGGCTGGCGCAGGTCAACGTGCTGTCCTCGATGATCTTCGCCGGGGTCTCCGGCGCCGCGGTGGCGGACTGCGCCGGCCTCGGCACCATCGAAATCAAGGCGATGACCGAGCGTGGCTACAAGCCGGAATTCGCCGCCGCCGTCACCGTCGCCTCGGCGGTGGTGGGGCCGATCATCCCGCCCTCCATCGGCCTGGTGGTCTATGCCTTCCTGGCCCAGCAGTCGATCGAACGCATGTTCCTGGCCGGGCTCATTCCCGGCCTGATCGTCGGCTTCGGGCTGATGGTCTTCAATCGCCTGCTGGCGGTGAAGCACGACTTCCCGACCCAGCCCCGGGCCGACATGGCGACGGTGGTCCGCACCGGCACCGACGGGATTCTGGCCTTGGTCGCACCGGGCATCATCCTCGGCTCGATCCTCGGCGGTTTCGTGACGGCGACCGAGGCCGGCGTGCTGGCCTGTCTCTACACCCTGGTGCTGGGCGCGGCCTACCGCAGCCTGACGGTCGCGAAGCTGTGGCAGGCGCTGACCGATACCATGCTGATGACCTCGGTGGTCATGATCATCATCGGCTTTTCCATCGCCATGGGCTGGCTGCTGGCCATCGAGCAGGTGCCGCAGATCCTCGGCGACGCGATCTTCTCGATCACCGACAGCCGGGCCGTTTTCCTCGCCCTGGTGATGGTCTTCGTGCTGTTGATCGGCTGCGTGGTCGAGGGTGTGCCGGCCAAGCTGATGCTGGTTCCCATGCTGCTGCCGGTGTCCGACAGCTTTGGCGTCGACCGGGTGCATCTGGGCATCATCCTGCAGTTGGCGCTGCTCATCGGCATCGCCACGCCGCCGATGGGCATCGGCCTCTACATCATGGTGGAGGTCGGCAAGGTGCCTTTCGAGAAGGTCACCATGGCGGTGCTGCCCTTCCTGATCCCGCTGATCGTGGTGCTGAGCCTGATCGCCTACGTGCCGGCGCTGACCCTGTGGCTGCCCGATCTGGTGCTGGGGCCGGATACCTCGATCATCATGAACTGACGGGGGTCAGCCTTGCTGCTTTGCCAGCACCATGGCGCTGGCGCCGGTGCGCTCGCCGAGCCGCTCGCCGGCCAGAAGCCGCTTGTGCCCCTCGGGCTCGGCGGCCTGCTTGCCCAGCGCCCAGTCGATGTCGGCGCCGGCCTCGGCCGGCGTCTTGATCAGCACGCCGCTGAAGTCGGCCAGCACGACGTCGCCGGGCATCACCACGGCGCCGCCGCAGGCGACCGGCACGTTGAAGCTGCCGCCGATGTCGTACAGCCGGGTGGTGATCGGCGCGGTGCCGCGGCACCAGACCGGCAGGTCCAGTTCCTCGATCTCCGGCACGTCGGTGCAGGGACCGTCGATGACCACGGCGCTGCAGCCGGTCGCCTTGATCGCCGCGGAGACACCGCCGCCCAGTCAGGCGTGCTTGGTGTCGCCCAGGCGGTCGATCACCAGGACGTCGCCGGGGCGCAGAAACTGTATGATGTGGTGCAGCAGCGGGGAGTCCTGACCGGGCAGGGCGAGGGTGACGGCGGTGCCGGCGACGCGCCGGCCGGGCTGGACGCACTGGATGGCCTTGTCGGCAAAGCCCATGTGGCGGCGGTGGCCGATGGTCGCGGTTTCGGCGCGCCCGGCTTTTTCCTGAAGGGAGGCGGCGATCTGCGCCGGCATGGGATTGGTCACATAGGTCATCGTGCAATACTCCACTGTATGTCTGCCGGCTCCTTTCATAGCGGGCGGCGGCGGAGATTGCACAGGCAAGTTTTGCAGATCAGATGGCCGGCAGGGGCCGGCCGGCGGAAGACGGGTAGAAGAAAGGCAGCACAGTGAACGACAACGTTGAGCAATGGGAGATCGGCAAGAGTGCGGTGAGCTCGAAGATGGGTGCCGTCGCCTCGCAGCACTGGCTGGCGGCGCGCGCCGGTGCGGCGATGCTGGCCGAGGGCGGCAACGCGGTCGATGCCGCGGTCGCCTGCGCCATGGCCTTGAACGTGGTGGAGCCCTGGATGTGCGGCCTGGGCGGCAGCGGCTTCATGGTGGTCTGGCTGGCCAAGGAGAAGCGCGCCCGGGTGCTGAACTTCCAGGGTGTGCTGCCGCAGGCCATCGACAGCGCCGACTATCCGCTCGACCCCGGCGCGCCGCCCTCCCTGATGCTCTATCCCGGCGTGAAGGAACGTGCCAACGAGCGTGGCTACGGCTCGATCACCGTGCCCGGCGCGGTGGCGGGCCTGGGTGGCGCGCTGGAGCGTTTCGGCAGCCTGCCATGGCAGCGGGTGGTGGCACCGGCCATTGCTCTGGCCGACCGCGGCGTGCCGGTCGACTGGCACGCCAGCCTGCAAATTGGCCTCGCCATGGACCTGCTGCGCCGCGACCCGGCGGCCAGCGAAATCTATCTGCCGGGCGGCGTGCCGGCGCTGCCGGAAAGCTACCGCCCGCTGCCGGCGCTCGCCGCGACGCTGAAGACCCTGGCGGCGGAGGGCCCGCGCAGTTTCTACGAGGGCGCGCTGGCCCGGCAGATCGCCGCGGACCTGCAGGCCGGCGGCTCGAAAATCACCGCCGAGGATCTCGCCGCCTACGCAGTCGAGGAGCACGAGCCCCTGAGCGGCAGCCACCGCGGCGCCGACGTTCATACGGCGGGCGCGGTCTCCGGCGGCGTGCGCCTGCTCGACATGCTGGAGTATGTAGAAAAGCACCTGAACCCGGGCAGCGATGTCGGGCCGCAGACCTGGATCGCCTACGCCCGGGGCCTCGATGCGGCCTTCGCCACACACAAGGCCAAGGTCGGTCTCGACCAGACCGGTGGCGTTCAGGTGGGTGGCTGCACCTCGCACATGAGCGCGGTGGACGGCGAGGGCAACATGGTGGCGCTGACCTACACCTTGCTGAACCGCTTCGGCAGTGGCGTGGTGCTGCCTTCGACCGGCATGCTGATGAACAACTCCATCGCCTACTTCGATCCGCGCCCGGGCAATCCGGTGTCGATGGCCGGCGGCAAGCGCATCAACTCGTCGAACATGTGCCCGACCATCGCGACGCGCGACGGCGAGGCGCTCTTCGCCGTCGGCGCCTCGGGCGCCAACCACATCGTACCCTGCACGGCGCAGCTCACGGCGCTGCTGCTCGACTACGACATGAGCCTGGAGGAGGCCTTCCACACGCCGCGCATCGATGCCTCGGGGCGCGGCTCGGTGCGCGCCGACCCGGCGATGGGCGAGACGGCGCTGGAGGAACTGCGCAAGGTCTTCACGCTGGAGGTGGCCCAGCAGCTGGTCTTCCCCAAGCTCTACTCCTGTCCCTCAGGGGTGTCGCGCGATCCGGAGAGCGGCCGCTGCTGGGGCATGGGCGACGTCTCCTCGCCGGTGGCCGGTGCAGCCACCCCGGCGCCGTTCAAATTGGAAGAAGAGGGCGTGAAGGCGGAGACGCCGCGGGCGTAAGCGGCCTAGCTTCCTTCCATCGACAGCGTCTTCAGGTCGTTCAGCAACAGGCGCGGGTCGAGGAAGTCCGCGCTGTAGATGTTGCGGATGTCACCCTTGGCGTCGATGAGGAAGGCGCGCAGCAGGTGGCTGAAGGGGCCGCTGACGGAGTCGGCAGCCGCGCGCGCGACCGGCTGGTCGTAGGCGGCGAGCAGCGGCGCCAGGCTTTCGCTGTCGGGCGCCGTGAGAAACAGCCAGCGCGGGGCGGCAACATCGGGCAGGCGCATCATCTCGCCGTATTCAGCCATCACGGTCGGGGTGTCATAATCGGGATCGAAGCTCAGCGAGACGATCTGGACCCGTTGGGCGAGGGCGGGCTCCTCGGACGCGAGGCGCTGCAGGTCGGCCAGGCGCAGGGCGGCCAGGGGGCAGGCATCGCCGCAGCGGGTGTACATGAAGGAGAGCAGGGTGAGGCGTCCGGCGAAGACCGCCTTCAGGTCGACGGGCGCGCCGGACTCATCCAGCAGGCCCAGGACGGCCGCCGGCTTGATCCGCGGCAGGGCGTAGCTGCCGGGTGGCGCCAGTTGGTAGACGTAGTCGTCCGCCGGGCCCTCGATCCTGGTGACGGCGTGGGACGCCGGGTCGTGCGCGAGGGCGGGGCCGGCGGCTAAGGCGGCGGCGACCGTTCCGGCCAGGATGCCAATGATCCGCATGGTCTGCTTCCGCTCTCAGTTGTACAGCGCCGCGGAGCCGAAGCGCATGAGATGCGGCCGGCCGAGGCCGGCGGCGATGAAGTCGATCTCGAAGCGCGGTTTCAGTTCCTTGCCGTCCCAGAAGTAGGCCTTCAGGAACTGCTCGTTGTCGTCGCCGGTCTTGTCCCAGTTGGCCAGCAGCGAGGAGGTGTAGTAGAGCCGCTTCCCGTCCCAGCTCTGCGAGACCATGTTCACCTGGCTGGCGATCTTCTTGTCGTAGATCTGCTTGGGATGATGCGGATCGGTGACGTCGAAGACCCGCGTCATCCCGTCCAGGAAGCTGTTCACGAACAGCGTGGAATCATCGGCGCTGAGGCTGATGTCGACGGGCAGCGGCAGCGTGGCCGGATCGCCGATATCGGCGACCGCTTCGGCGTGCCATTTCTGGTTCTCGTCCTCGTAGACCAGCCAGATCTGGGACGTCAGCGCCGTCGAGGTGAAGGCGTAGTTGTTGTTCGGCCCCCAGGCCCAGCGCACCTCCAGCGGCGTTCCCGGCACCTCGAAGACCTGGCGCGGCTGGCGGGCATGAAAGTCCCACAGCACCATGGTGTTGCCGAAGGCCTTCATCGCCTCGGGGTCCTTCACCACGTCGCCCAGGGGGCGCATGTAGTTGCTCCAGCCGGTGAAGGAAGACGACAGCATGACGTTGCGACGCGGCAGCACCCGGGCGTCGTAGCTGTAGCCGTCGGCCTTCTCGGCATTCGCGGCGCCTTGCGGGTTCTCCTTGGTCGGCATCCAGTGGGTGGCGATGTACGCGCCATCGTTGGTGTACTCGACCAGGGCGCTGCGTCCCGTCTTGTCGGCGCTGTTGGACAGGCCGGAGATCAGCACGCGGCCGGGCAGCGCATAGGCGCCGTGCGGGCCGACCACGCCGCCGCTCTTTTCCTCGAAATCATCGATGGTTTTCACCAGCTTCGGGTTGGCCGGATCGCCGGCAATGTCGAACAGGAATATCCTGTTGCTGTCCAGCCCCGACACCCAGTAGAGCCGGCGGTCGTCGGTGAGGCCGCCGTGGTGCGCCTCGTTGCGGCCGCCCACGGAATCGACGTCGATGACCTGGCCGAAGGTCGGCGAGCCGGTGCGCACGTCGACGGTCACCAGCTTGTCGGAGCCGTCGCCGAGACCCTCCATGCCGAGTGTCCAGATGTAGACGTATTCTTCCTCACCGGTGATCTTGGCCATGTAGGGCGACTGGCAGGTCTCGTCTGCCAGGGCCGGGGCAGCGGCCAGCATGGCGCCGCCAGCCGCAAGAACGGCCGCAAGAACGGCAGGATGCCAGCGGCGGCCGCAAGCGGTACGGGGTTCGGGAGCAGCGGACTTTACGGTCATGACCAGATCTCCAAACGCTTTCGCGAGCGTCACGGCACGCCCTGGACTATTGCGGGATCCGCGCGGCGGGCCGCCCACCAGTGCCTGGCAGCAACCGCGGGCGATCCTATTTTACAGTGAAGATAAGCAAATTCAGCCGCACGCGGCTACTTGGCCAATAGGGTTAGGGCGTTGCGATTGAATAGAGAGAAATGATAATTGCGTTTAACAGTTCAAGCTTTCCACCCAGGGTGGCATAATATTGAAGTCGCGATCGACTTCCGGACCAGCGGGTGCGCAACCGCATGATGGATGTGTTCGAGATCGCGGCCTCCTTCGACCAAATCGCTCACTTCGGCAGCTATGAGGTGATCACCCGCTGGGAGGATTGGTACCAGGGCCCGGACCCGGGGTTCTATGCGGAACCGGTCTTCTCGCCCGAGGAGGCGCTGTCGAAAGGGCGCTTTCGGTGTCTGAGAAACGTGGCCGGTTCTCCGAGTACAAAGAACAGTTCTAAAACGCAATGACTCCAGAGCAGATCGAAAAAATGGTGCAGCACGACCTGGTGGCCTTTGAGGCGGCCTCTCCGAAGCCGGGTCCAACCGTTGGCATCCCCTGGTCGACGTTTAAGGTCCAAGAGTCCATCGCTGCTCTCAGGGCTTCCCTGGTCACGCCGTACTCCCAGCGCTTCGTCGTTAAGGACACCGGGGAGCAGATGCGAATGTCGCCACCGCAGACTGCAAATTACTGGGTCGTGGCCGAAGCCGAACCGTTTCTCGAATTTTACGACCCCGAAACCCGGGAATACGGTCTTGCCATGCGCAGCCGCGACGGCATCCCGCAGACCATTGGTGTCCGCGGTGACCTAATCGGTGTCTTTGGCGCGATGTAGATTCAAGAGCTCTCCCACGTTCTGTCTGACCGCGTGGGGTAATGGAAGGGCGGGTCAGAACGGGGAAGCTGGGGTGAGTTCTGCCAGGACCTGTTCAAGAGTTTCTGGTACCTGATGCTTCGCCCAGGCCAGCCGGGCCGACCACTTCTTCGGCCCTGATGCCCGTCGAGCGGCAAGCGGCCGTTGACGGGGGCAACGGCAAGGGTGTCTGCTGGCGCAGCTTTTCGTTGGTTATGAGGAGCTTCGCGATGCCTTTCCCGTCTGTCGCCCGCGCGCGCTTTGCGGTCGTCGTCCTGGCGCTTGGCCTCGTCGCGCCGTCCGTGCCGGCGTTTGCTTTGGACTGCGCCGAGGGCGCCTTTGCGATGGCGCGGCTGGAACTCTATTTCGGCACCCAGCGGCCCGGCGGCGCGCCGGTCACCGCCGCGGAGTGGGGCGCTTTCCTGGACGAAGAGGTGACGCCGCGCTTTCCCGACGGCCTCACCGTGCTGCAGGGCAACGGTCAGTGGCGCAACGGCCAGGGCGTCGTCACCAAGGAAACCTCGGCGGTGCTGCTCGTGCTCTACGAGCCCTCGGCGGAGAAGGAAGCGGCGATCCAGGACATCCGCGCCGCCTACAAGGACCGCTTCGACCAGCAGAGCGTCATGCGGGTTGATGCCGGGGAGCAGTGCGTGTCGTTTTAGGGACCCTGTCCCGGGAGATCAGACGCCGATCCGGCGGATGACCGTCGCCGGGTTGCCGGCCACGACGGTGTTCGCCGGCACGTCCTTCGTCACCACGCTGCCCGCACCGATCACGGCGTTGTCGCCGACGCTGACGCCGGGCAGGATCACGGCGGCGCCGCCGATCCAGACGTTGTAGCCCAGGATCACGGGTTTGGCGGTTTCGATGCCCGCGGCGCGCTCGACCGGGTCGAGCGGATGAATCGCGGTATAGATCTGCACCGCCGGGCCGAGCAGGCACTTCTCACCGATCTCCACGCGGGCGCAATCCAGGATCACGCAGCCGGTGTTGAGAAACGCTCCTTCGCCGATATGCGTGTTCACGCCGTAGGCGCAGCGGAAGGGGGCCTCCACGAAGGCGCCCTGGCCGAAGGCGCCGAGGATGCCTGCCAGGATTTCACTCGGCGGGTCGGCCTCCATGGGGTTCGAACCGTTATAGGCATAGAAGGCGCGGCGGGCGGCCTCGCGCAGGGCGATCAACTCCGGGTCCATGATGTCGTAGGTCAGTCCGGCGAGCATCTTCGCGCGCGCCGTCATGGCGTCTTCCAGATCGTTCATCCCCAAGCACCGCTCTTTGTTGCCGCCACCCGGGCTAACGCCAGAGCGCCTGCGGGTTGTTCAACAGCTTGGGGGGCACGGCCAGACAATAGACCCCCAGCGTCTGCAGGTGACGGCAGGCCGAGCCCGCATCGTCGGGCTCCAGCCCCACCAGCAGCGCGCTGTAACGGTGGGTGGCGATGCTGGTGCGGGCGACGATGGTCGGCTTGCCCCGGTCGACCACGTCTTTCAGGGCGGCCCGGTTTTCTGCAATGCGCGCCTGGGCCTCGTCCTTGCTGACGAAGGAGCCGAAGACGAGGCCCCAGCCGGGCAGCGCGCCCTTAGCCATCATTTCCGTGCCGGGGCTGATGCCGACGGCGCAGGTGCCGCTGGCCAGCACGTAGGGCACGCTCACCCGGGGATCGCCGCGCAGCGACGATACCAGCAGGCTGCCCGCCGCGCCGCCGGCTGCCCGGTCAAAGCCGGCATCCATCACCTTGCGCATGAGGGCGTTGCGCTGCCCGCTGGTCCGGCCGCCCAGCACCACGCCGATGAGGCGCCGGCCGTTGCGCTCCGCCGCGGCCAGCAGGTTGTAGCCGGAGCCGCAGGTGAAGCCGGTCTTGATGCCCTTGGCCCCCCTGTAACTGCCGAGCCAGCTCAGCAGCGTCGGGCGCGACTGGCCGTTGAACACCACGTAGGTCTTGCTGAACAGGCCGAAGCGGTCCGGGAAATCCCGCATCAGGGCGCGCGCCAGCACGGCCAGGTCGCGGGCCGTGGTGACCTGGGCCGGGTCGGGCAGGCCGGAGGCGTTGGAAAAGACCGTCTGGCTCATACCCAGGGCCTGGGCCTGGCGCGTCATGGCGGTGGCGAACTGCGCCTCGCTGCCGGCGACGGCCTCGGCCAGGGCCACGGCGGCATCGTTGGCGGAGCGCACGATCATCGCTTCCAGCAGCAGCTTCACGCTGACCTTCGACCCGGCCCGAAGGCCGATCTTGCCCGGCGGCTGGCCGGCGGCCCTGGCGGAAACCGTGATCTTCTGGCTGTCGCTCAGCCGGCCGTCGGCCAGCGCCTGGAACACCATGTAGGCGGTCATCGCCTTGGTGACAGAGGCGGGATACCAGGGATGGGTGGCGTTTTCCGCCGCCAGCACGGCGCCGGTCTGGGCGTCGATGACGATGTAGGGCGGGGCCGGCGGCTTATCCGTCGCACCTGCGGGCGCCGCCGCCAGGCTCAGCAGCAGCGCCACGGCCAGCCCGGCCGCGCCCCATACCCGTTTCAGACCTTGCGGCCCCTGCATGGTCTCTCCCCAATCGGCGTTCTTCTGGCGGCGGCGGGGAGGATAGACGGCTGGGCGCGGCGGGGGAAGCCTTTGCGGCAGCGCCTAATACTCCTGCGCCCTGCCATACCGCTGCGGGTCGGCGTTATTTCGGCCAGCCAAGGCAGAGGTAGAGCAGCGGAGCGAAGGGCGTCTCCAAGCCCAGCACCTCGGCTGTCGACGCGTCGCGGAAGCCGGCCACCAGCACGCCGCCCAGGCCCTCCACCGTGGCCTGCAGCAGGGCATTCTGCGCCGCCGCGCCCGCTTCGATATAGACATAGCGCGCCCCGCGCTCCCCAAAGGGCGGCTGGTCGGCGAAATGGCCGGTCACCTTGTCCATGTCGGCATAGATCACCAGCACCGCCGCCGCACTGCCGATCCAGGGCTGCGCCTCCAGGGCCGCGGCCTCCAGCGCAGGGCGCAGGTCGCCCGCCTTGACCAATTTCGGTGCCGAGTGATCGCCGCCCGGCTCGTAGAGGCCGGGCGCCAAGCCCTCGATGTTTCCGGCGACCAGCCCCAGGCGCAGCGGATGCAGCGCATGGGCCGAGGGCGCCGTGCGCCTGCCTTCGTCGCCGGTCACGCCCTGGGCCGCCCAGAACAGCCGCTGCAGACTCTGCAGCGGAACGGGCCGCCCGGTGAAGTCGCGCACGCTGCGGCGCGCCGCGAGGGCGGCATGCAGCGGGACGTCGCTGGGTGCCACCGTCACTTGGCTAGTACCCCTGCGACACGTCCACCATGTCGGGGACCGGTTCGCCGGCCATGAAGCGCTTCAGGTTGGCGGCGATAATCTTGGCCCCGGCCTCCGGGTCGATCAGGCTGGCCACGTGCGGGGTCAGCAGGATCTTGGGGTGGCTCCAGAAGGGGTGGTCCTCGGCCGCCGGCTCGACGTGCAGCACGTCCAGGGTGGCACCGCCCAGCCGGCCGCTGTCCAGCGCCGGGATCAGGTCTTCCTCGACCAGGTGCTGGCCGCGCCCGACGTTGATGACGCAGGCGCCTTCGGGCAATTGGGCGAAGAGGTCCTTGTTCAGGATACCGGTGGTGGCCGGGGTCAGCGGCAGCAGGCAGACCAGGATTTCGGCGCGCTTCAGCTGATCGCCCAGGCCCGCCGGCCCGTGATGGCAGGTGACGCCCGGAATGCTGCCCGGTTCTTTCGGGCGGCGCGACCAGCCGTGCACGTCGAAGCCGATGGCGGCGAGGTGCCGGGCGCAGTCGGCGCCCATGTTGCCGAGGCCCAGCACGCCGACGGACCGGTCCGGCGCCACCGGGGTGATGATCTGGTTCCACTCGCGCTTCTGGAACGATGCCTCGATCTCCGGCAGGCGGCGGTGGAAGCGCAGCACGTGCAGCAGCACGTATTCGCGCATGCGCTGGGTCAGGTCCGGCCCCACGGTACGGATGATCGGCAGGTGCTGCGGCAACTCCGGGTCGCGCAGCACGTGATCGATGCCGGCGCCCATGGAAACGATGACCTTCAGGTTCGGAAAGGTCTTCAGGCCGCCGGGCGGCGGCTGCCACACCACGGCGTATTCCACCTTGGCCTTGTCGCCGGGGTCGTCCCACAGGCGCACTTCGGTTTCGAGCAGCAGGGACTGCAGGATATCGCGCCACCAGGGCGCGCGGGCGGCTCCGACACGAACGACAAGAGACATAGGAAGGAAACTCAGCTGGCGGTGGGAGTGAAGGGATGTTCTTCGACGACGAGGCGCTTGCGCGTCTTCACGTGGGCCGTGGAATCGGCGGCGACCGCCTTGCCGTGGTCGCTGGCGTAGGCGGCCAGCATGGCGGCCTCACTGTCGAACCACAGTTCGCTGACACCGTCGTAGTCGCCGTCGGCGTCCGTGGCGATGTTCACCTGGTAGCGCTTAAGCCCGTCCAGCTTCAGCGCCATCGGCACGTGTTCCTTCAGCATCCAGTCGGAAAAATCCTGAAGCGTCATGCTGTCCTTGCGCTTCAGCAGGATCACCGCCTTGATCATGGCTTCTCGCTCTCTTTGTCCTTCAGGCCGCAGCCGCGCAGCACCATGCGCACCACGGTTTCGGCCGCCTCATCGTAGTCCTTGGCGCCGAGCTGGCGCCGTCCGAGCAGCGCGGCGACCTGTACGTCGAAGTCGGCGTAATGCTGCGTCGCCGCCCAGATCACCGAAAAGAAGTGCACCGGATCGACAGGCTCCATCTTGCCTGCCGCAGCCCAGGCTTCCAAGACTTTCGCCTTGTCCTTCACCAGATTGCGCAGCTCGTTCTTCAGGAAGTCGCGGGTATGGCGGGCGCCGCGCACCATCTCGTTGGAGTAGACCTTGGAGGCCAGGGGGCGTTCCCGCGAGTGGCGGATCTTGGCGCGGATGTAGTCGGCCAGTGCCGTGGCCGGGTCGCTATTCTCGGTGAGGCGGTCCAGTTCACCCAGCCAGAGGCCCAGGATATCCTCCAGGACGGCGGCGTAGAGCGCTTCCTTGGTGCCGAAATAGTAGTGCACGTTGGCCTTGGGCAGGCCGGCCTTCTTGGCGATGGCCGCGGTGGTGGCGCCGCGGTAGCCCTGGGTCGCGAAGACCTCTTCGGCGGCGGCCAGGATCAGCGCGCGGTTGCGCAGGCGGATATGGCCCGGTGAGGACTCGTCCCTGGCTTCGGCCTCCCCGGCCTCGCCGTCCTTGGCAACCACTTCCGACATTCGCACTCCTACAGTCGCGCGCCGGTGATGGCGCCTATCCACCTGATTTGCCAGGAGAATATCAGCCGCCGCGCGGCATGTAAAAACCTGACCGTTTGGTCAAATTTAATTGACCGCTTGGTCAGGACAACGCTACAGTCTTTGCCAACAAAGACGCAAGACACCGTAAGAGTGTTTGCGCTCTCATGATCGGGGAGATCAAGAATGGGGAACCAGCCGGATATCCGGGCCGGGCGTTTGCCGGACTCCGCCTACGCGGAGAATTTCAGCGACGTGCATCCGCCGCTCGACCGCAAGGCTGCGCTGGTCGAGGCCAGCCGCTGCTACTTCTGCTACGACGCGCCCTGCATCGAGGCCTGCCCGACGGGCATCGACATTCCCAGCTTCATCCGCAAGATCGGCACCGACAATGTCCGTGGCGCGGCGCAGGATATCCTGGACGAGAACATCCTGGGCGGCGCCGGCGCGCGGGTCTGCCCGACCGAGGTGCTGTGCCAGCAGGCCTGCGTGCGCAACGCGCAGGAGGCCAAGCCGGTGCAGATCGGCCTGCTGCAGCGCTATGCCACCGATGCGGTGATGGCGGCCGACGTGCATCCCTTCACGCGGCAGGCGCCCAGCGGCAAGAAGGTGGCCGTGGTCGGCGCCGGGCCGGCGGGCCTTTCCTGTGCCCACCGCCTGGCGATGCGGGGCCACGACGTGACGATCCTGGAGGCCAGGCCGAAGCCCGGCGGCCTCAATGAATACGGCATCGCCGCCTACAAGCTGCCGGACAGCTTCGCCCAGCACGAGGTCGACTTCGTGCGCGCCATCGGCGGCATCGATATCCGCTATGATCAGGCGTTGGGGCGCACGATCGCCCTCGTCGACCTGCGGCGCGACTACGACGCGGTGTTTCTCGGCATGGGGCTGGGCGGTGTGCGCGCCCTCGGCCTGGACGGCGAGGATCTGGACGGCGTCTATAATGCCGTCGACTTCATCGCCGAGCTGCGCCAGAGCGACGATCTGAAGGCGCTGCCGGTCGGCCGCCGGGTAGTGGTGATCGGCGGCGGCAACACCGCCATCGACATCGCCGTGCAGTCCAAGCGCCTGGGCGCCGAGGACGTCACCCTGGTCTACCGCCGTGGGGCCGAGGGCATGTCGGCCACCCATCACGAGCAGGAATTCGCCCAGGTCAACGGCGTGAAGATCAAGCACTGGGCGATGCCGCGCGAGCTGCGCGGGATGCACGGGCACATCACCGATGCGGTCTTCGAGTACACGCGGCTCGACGCCAACGGCCGCCTGGAAGGCACCGGCGAGATCTTCTCCCTGCCGGTCGACATGCTGTTCAAGGCTATCGGCCAGACCCTCAGTCCCTTGCCGCAGGTGAATGGCGGCAGCGAGACCCTGGCGATGGATGGCGGCAGGATCGCGGTGGGCGAAGATCGCCGCACCTCGCTGCCCGACGTCTGGGCCGGCGGCGACTGCATCGGCATCAGCGAGGACCTGACCGTTGCCGCGGTGCAGGACGGCAAGCTGGCCGCCGAGGCCATCGACGCCTGGCTCAGAGGGGGGGCGGAATGACGGGAACCGTTCATCCATCGACCGCACGCGTGCCTCGGTCTTTCCACACCACGGCTGTCGTCCCGGCACTTGTTGCCGGGACCCATGGCCCGATCCGCTCGACCGATCCAAAGATCGGATGGCTCCGCCCTGGGCCCACGCCAATGGGTCCCGGGGTCAAGCCCCGGGACGACAATGGTGTGTGTGGGGCTATCGTAGAACGCGTTGACGCCCACTCTGCGGCGCAAGGCGGGGAGAAAAACCATGGCTGATCTGCGTTGCGAATTCGCCGGCGTGAAGTCACCCAATCCCTTCTGGCTGGCCTCGGCGCCGCCGACCGACAAGGAATACAACGTCGTGCGCGCCTTCAAGGCCGGCTGGGGCGGTGTAGTGTGGAAGACCCTGGGCGAGGACCCGCCGGTGGTCAACGTTTCGTCGCGCTACGGGGCGATGAGCTACAACGGCACCCGCATGGCCGGCTTCAGCAACATCGAGCTGATCACCGACCGGCCGCTGGATGTGAACCTGCGCGAGATCAAGCAGGTCAAGCGCGACTGGCCCGACCGCGCCATGGTCGTCTCCCTGATGGTGCCCTGCGAGGAAGAGAACTGGCGCGCCATCCTGGCCAAGGTGGAGGAGACGGGGGCCGACGCGGTGGAGCTGAACTTTGGCTGTCCGCACGGCATGTCGGAGCGCGGCATGGGCTCGGCCGTCGGCCAGGTGCCGGAATATATCGAGATGGTGACGCGCTGGTGCAAGGCGCACACCCGCATGCCGGTCTTCGTGAAGCTGACACCCAACGTCGCCAATATCCTGGGGCCGGCCCGCGCCGCCAGGAAGGGCGGGGCGGATGCGGTCTCCCTCATCAACACCATCAACTCGATCCCCTCGGTTGACCTGGACCTTCTGGCGCCGACGCCGATCGTGGACGGCAAGGGAACCCATAGCGGCTATTGCGGTCCGGCGGTGAAACCCATTGCCATGCGCATGGTGGCGGAGCTCGCCCGTGATCCCGCGTGCGCCGGCCTGCCGATCTCCGGCATCGGCGGCATTTCCAACTGGCGCGACGCCGCCGAGTTCATGACCCTGGGCGCCGGTTCGGTGCAGGTCTGCACCGCCGCCATGCACAAGGGCTTCAAGATCGTCGAGGACATGATCGACGGCCTTGGCTACTGGATGGACGAGAAGGGCTTTAAGAGCCTGGACGGCTTCCGCTGTGCCGCCATCCCCAACGTGACCGACTGGCAGTATCTCAACATCAACTACGAGATCGTCGCGAAGCTCGACCAGGACAACTGCATCACGTGCGGCCTGTGCCACATCGCCTGCGAGGACACCTCCCACCAGGCCATCACGGCGCTGAAACAAAACGGCGACCGGCGCTACGAAGTGGTCGACAAGGAATGCGTGGGCTGTAACCTTTGCATGCATGTCTGCCCGGTGGAGGGCTGTATCTCCATGGTCGAGGTGGACAACGGCAAGGGCTACCTGAACTGGAAGGAAGACCCGCGCAATCCCATGAATCAAAAGGCGGCGGAGTAGGGGCTGACAATGGACGGCATGAATCCGAAGAATCTGAAGGTCAACGGCGACCGGCTGTGGGACAGCCTGATGGAGATGGCGAAGAGCGGCCCGGGCGTGGCCGGCGGCAACTGCCGCCTGGCGCTCAGCGATTTCGACCGTGAGGGCCGCGATCTCTTCGTGCGTTGGTGCCAGGATGCCGGCTGCTCGATCGCCGTCGACAAGATGGGCAACATCTTCGCCCGGCGCCCCGGCACCGACCCGTCGCTGCCGCCGGTCACCACCGGCAGCCACCTCGACACCCAGCCGACCGGCGGCAAGTTCGACGGGGTGTTCGGCGTGCTGGCCGGGCTGGAGGTCATCCGCACCCTGAACGACAACGATATCGAGACGGCGGCCCCGGTGGAGGTCGCGGTGTGGACCAATGAGGAGGGCGCTCGCTTCGCCCCCGCGATGATCGCCTCGGGTGTCTTCGCCGGTGTCTTCGATCTGGACTACGGCCACTCGCGCAAGGACGTCGACGGCAAGACCATCGGTGACGAGCTGCAGCGCATCGGCTACCTGGGCGACCAGACTCCGGGCGACCACCCGATCCGCGCCTTCTTCGAGGCCCACATCGAGCAGGGGCCGATCCTGGAGGCGGAGAAGAAAACCATCGGCGTCGTGACCGGCGCCCAGGGCCAGCGCTGGTTCGAGCTGACGCTCACCGGCTCCGAATCCCACGCCGGCACCACGCCGATGAACCGCCGCCGCGACGCCCTGCTGGCGGCCTCCAAGGTGGTGACCCGGGCCAACGAGATCGCCCTGGCGCATCCGCCCTACGCGGTCAGCACCGTGGGGATGATGCAGGTCAGCCCCAACTCGCGGAACACCATCCCGGGCAGCGTCTTCCTGACCATCGATTTCCGCCATCCGGAGGACGAGACCCTCAGCCAGATGGAAGCCGAGCTGCGCGCCGCCATCACGGAGATCTGCGAGCCGGCGAAGATCGAGGCGGACCTGAACATGATCTGGTATTCGCCGCCGATCTCCTTCGACAAGGACTGCGTCGGTGCCGTGAAGGGCGCGGCGACGGCGGCCGGCTACGACAATATGGAGATCGTCTCGGGCGCCGGCCACGATGCCTGCTACATCAGCCGGGTGGCGCCGACCGCCATGATCTTCGTGCCCTGCGAGGACGGCATCAGCCACAACGAGGTCGAAAGCGCGACGCCCGAGGATCTCGCCGCCGGCTGCAACGTGCTGATGTACGCCATGCTGGAGCGGGCCAGTGCCTGACCGCCGTCCTGCGCTTTGCGGCACTCATTTACAGACACCGCTGTCGTCCCGGGGCTTGACCCCGGGACCCATTGGCGTCGATGCCGTGCGCAGGCGTCGGAAGGTTCAGTCGAGACGGCGCGGGCAATGGGTCCCGGCAACAAGTGCCGGGACGACTGTGGCGATTGTGGCGAGGACTTTAGTGACAACCCGCGATCCTGGGGCGGCGAGGGCCTTTCGTCGCGCCGGCTGTAAGGGCCGCTTGAATGTCCTGTCCTGCCTGGTGAGGTGCTAGGCATGGCGGTCGAGGCGGCGATGCAGCGGGAACGGGCGGCTCAGGCGCCGGCGGGCGAGGCCGGAAATGCTGTTATCGAGGTTGACGATCTTTCGCTGACCTTCGAGACGGCCGACGGTCCGGTCTATGCCCTCTCCGAGGTGAACCTGACCGTCGAGGCCGGGGACTTCGTCTCCTTCATCGGCCCTTCGGGCTGCGGCAAGACCACCCTGCTGCGGGTCATCGCCGACCTGGAGCGGCAGACGGCGGGCAGGATTTCGGTGAACGGCGTCACGCCGGAGGCCGCGCGTCTCGCCCGGGCCTACGGCTACGTGTTCCAGGCCCCGGCGCTCTATCCCTGGCGCACGGTGGAGCGCAACGTGATGCTGCCGCTGGAGATCATGGGCCTCAGCTCGTCAGAGCGAAAAGAGAGAGCGGCGCGCTACCTCGACCTGGTAAACCTGAAGGGCTTCGAGAAGAAATTTCCCTGGCAGCTTTCCGGCGGCATGCAGCAGCGCGTCTCCATCGCCCGCGCCCTCAGCTTCGAACCCGACCTGCTGCTGATGGACGAGCCTTTCGGCGCCCTCGACGAGATCACCCGCGATCATCTGAACGAACAGCTGCTGCGGCTGTGGGAGCGCACCGGCAAGACGGTGGTCTTCGTCACCCACTCGATCCCCGAAGCGGTGTTCCTGTCGTCCAAGATCGTCGTCATGTCGCCGCGTCCGGGCCGCATCATCGATGTCATCGACTGCCAGTTGCCGCGCGACCGCACCCTGGATATCCGCGAGAGCCAGGACTTCGCGGGGATCGCCCACCGGGTGCGCGAGGGCCTGCGCGCGGGTCACAGCTATGACGACTGAGGCGCTGGCTTCGCCTCAAATCCCGACGCGCGGACTGCTGTCCCGCGCCTTTGCAGGCCGCAGCGGTCCCTTGGCGGTCGTCTGCCTCGTCCTTCTCGTTCTGTGGTATCTCGGCGCCGTCTGGCTGAGTGCCCCGGTCCTGATCGACGGTTACGAGCGCCGCGACGTCGACTGGACGTTCTCACAGCTTGCCGGCGACGCCATGGCGATGGAGCGCCCGATCCTACCGGCGCCGCACCAGGTGGCGGCCGAACTCGACAAGTCCGTCCTCGGCACCAAGATCACCCCCAAACGCAGCCTGGTCTACCACGCCTGGGTGACGCTCTCCTCGACGCTGCTCGGCTTCGTTATGGGCACGGTGCTGGGTGTCGTGCTGGCGGTCGGCATCGTCCACGTGAAGACCCTGGACCGCAGCCTGCTGCCCTGGGTCATCGCCTCGCAGACCATCCCGATCCTCGCCATCGCGCCGATGATCATCGTGGTGCTGGGCAACATCGGCTTCACCGGCCTGGTGCCCAAGGCGCTGATCTCCATGTACCTCTGCTTCTTCCCGGTGACCATCGGCATGGTCAAGGGCCTGCGCGCGCCGGACCCGCTGCAGATGGACCTGATGCGCACCTACAGCGCCAGCACCGGCCAGGTGTTCCGCAAGCTGCGCTGGCCGACCTCGCTGCCGTTCCTCTTTGCCAGCCTGAAGGTCGCCATCGCTATCTCCCTGGTCGGCGCCATCGTCGGCGAACTGCCGACCGGTGCCCAGGCGGGGATCGGCGCGCGGCTGCTGGTCGGCTCCTACTACGGCCAGACGGTTCAGATCTGGGCGGCGCTGATTGTCGCGGCGGTCCTGGCCGGCCTGCTGGTCGCCGCCATGGGTGGCCTGGAGCGGCTGGCCGCACGACGCATGGGGGCGCGGCCATGAGTGCGACGAGTCGGCGCCCAAAGTGGGCGGCAAGGATCGATCTTTGTTGCCTGATCTATGTTAGCTGCACCCTGGTGGCCTTGCTGTTGCCCATAGGATCTATGACTTTCTACGACGGTCAGGAGCGGGAACTGACCGGTTGGTTCGATCCGGTAAACGGCGGCGGCGAATGGACTTTGCCTGCTTTTGCCGCCTTCCTGCTGATCTTGGCCTATCTTTGGCGCCAACCGAAGGTCTTCGCAGCCTCCGTCATGCTTACGCTGGCGGCACTTCTTGGAACCTTGCCGGCGCTCATTGCCGTCGCGCGTCCCATCACGGCTCTTATCGAGCTTGTGGATCTGGAGTCTCTATCTGCGCCGATCGGGCCTGCCGCCCTCGGCGTCTGGCTCTATGTTGTCGGTCTCGGTTTCCTGGTGTGGCGCGCGCTCTCGCTGCTGTCGGAGGCCGCTTCCCAGCGCGGCGCGTCGCGTGCACTCGGCCTGCTGGTGCCGGCGCTGTTCGGGGCCTGGCTGCTGTATCTCTGGCAGGTGCTGGTCACCGGCTTCGGCGTGCCCTCGGTGCTGCTGCCGTCGCCGGTGCAGATCGCCACGGTGTTCATGGCTTCGACCGGCACCCTCTGGGCGGATTTCTATCAGACCTTCCTGAAGTCGGTGCTGTCCGGTTATGCCCTCGGTTGCGGCAGTGGCTTCCTGGTGGCGCTGCTGGTCGACCGGGTGCCCTTCCTGCAGCGCGGCCTGCTGCCGCTCGGCAACTTCGTCTCGGCGCTGCCGATCGTCGGCGTGGCCCCGATCATGGTCATGTGGTTCGGCTTCGACTGGCAGTCCAAGGCAGCCGTGGTGGTCATCATGACCTTCTTCCCCATGCTGGTGAATACCATCGCAGGCCTGCATGCCACCCAGGCCATGGAGCGCGATCTCATGCGCAGCTACGCGGCGAATTACTGGCAAACGCTCTTGAGTGTGCGGCTGCCCAATGCGCTGCCGTTCATCTTCAATGCCCTCAAGATCAACTCCACCCTTGCGCTGATCGGCGCCATCGTGGCCGAATTCTTCGGGACGCCGACCGTCGGCATGGGCTTCAGGATCTCGACCGAGATCGGCCGCATGAACGTGGAGATGGTCTGGGCGACCATCGCCGTCGCCGCGGTCGCCGGTTCCCTGTTCTACGGCCTGCTGGCGCTGGGCGAGCGGGCCACCACGTTCTGGCATCCGTCCTACCGGCAGTGAGCGCGGAGCCCGAGGAAATAAAATGAACCTTCACAAGAAGAGGAGAGGCTAGATGAATAAGTTCTATTCCAAGGCGCTGGGCGCGGCGGCCGGGGCGGGGCTGCTGCTCGCCGCCGGCAGCGCCGCGGCGGCTGTCGCCGTGACGATTCAGCTGAAGTGGGTCACCCAGGCCCAGTTCGCCGGCTACTACGTGGCCCAGGACAAAGGCTTCTACAAGGACGCCGGGCTGGACGTCACCATCAAGCCGGGCGGCCCGGATATCGCGCCGCCGCAGGTGATCGCCGGCGGCGGGGCCGACGTCATCATCGACTGGATGCCCTCGGCCCTGGCATCGCGCGAGAAGGGTGTGGCCCTGGTCAACATCGCCCAGGTCTTCGAGAAGTCGGGCATGATGCTGACCTGCCGCAAAGACAGCGGCATTACCTCGCCCGAGGACTTCCCGGGCCACACCCTGGGCGTCTGGTTCTTCGGCAACGAGTATCCCTTCCTGTCGTGGATGGCCAAGCTCGACATTCCGACCGATGGCGGCGACAAGGGCGTGACGGTGCTGAAGCAGGGCTTCAACGTCGATCCGATCCTGCAGAAGCAGGCGGCCTGCGTCTCCACCATGACCTACAACGAGTACTGGCAGATCATCGACGCCGGCCTGCCGGAGTCGGACCTCATCGTGTACAAGTACGAGGACCAGGGCGTCGCGCCCCTGGAAGACGGCCTCTACGTGCTGGAGGACAAGCTGGGGGATCCCAAGTTCGTCGACAAGATGGCGCGCTTCGTGAAGGCCTCCATGCAGGGCTGGGACTACGCCCGGGAACATCCGGACGAGGCGGCGGAGATCGTGCTGGAGAATGACGCCACCGGCGCCCAGACGGAAAAGCACCAGAAGCGCATGATGGGCGAGATCGCCAAGCTGCTCGGCACCGAGAAGCTCGGCTACCTGGACCCGGCCGACTACGAGCGCACGGTCGACACCCTGCTGTCCAACGAGTCGACGCCGGTCATCACCAAGAAGCCCGAAGGCGCCTGGACCCACGCGGTCTGGGACAAGGCCCAAGGAATGTGAGTGGGGGCAGGTAAGCAGGCTAAGAAAGACGGCTGAACAAAGCCGGTTGAGGTTCTGGGGAAGGGGAGTGCCGCGAGGCGCTCCCCTTCTTCTTTTGCCGTGCTCGACAGCAAGGACCGGGACGGCTACTCGTCTTTCTTCACGCAGGTCACCTTGTCCTCGACCACCTGGCAGTCGGCGGCGATGAGGCCGATGCCGCAGTTCAAGCCGTTGGGGCCGGAGTTGCAGCCGGTGCAGCCGCCCGGGCCGCAGCTGGTGCAGCAGGCATCGAACTCCTGCGGACCGCCTGGGGTCGCCTTGAACGACTGTGCCGATGTGCCCGGTCCGGCCGGCTTGGCCGGGCCCTTGATGACGCGTTTCTGGAGCTGTTGGACCTGGGCAACGGTCAGGGTGCCGGGTTCTTTCGCTTGGACCGATGCGGCAACGGCCGGCTCCGGCGCCTGCATAAGGGTGTTGGCGTCTGGGCCTTTGGCGTGGCCGCTGTGCGAGAGCGCCAGCAGCGCGCAGACGATGGCGGTGGAGAACAGATTTTTCAGGTTCATCGATTGGGCCTTTCTCAATTGGGTCCCTGTTGTCGGGCGGCGTCCATGGGTCGATGACCCTTGCGCAAAGGTTCACTGTCGGGGCCCGGCTTCCAAGCTGGCCGGTTTGGGGACAGGTCAGCCACCCGCTTGTGGGGGCTGGAATTTCTCCAAATAAAAAGGCGCCCGCGTCGAATGATCGCGTCTGTATCGAGGAAATAATCGTTGTTATTACAAATAAAATAGCCATGTATGCCTCGGTAGAGCATGATCTCCGCCCAAGCATAAGAAGAACCCATGATCGATGAGAGAAATGATCGAGGCGGCGCCGTCCTTTTGATGCCGCCCGCCGGGCATTACGTAGCCCGCGATGAAGGAGACGTGACGTGACCCTGCGCCCGGAATATTCGCTCGCTCACTCCGAATTTAACGACTTCCTTTTCGCCTTTGTCGGCGAGGAGAAAAGCGGCCTGTCGCTTACGGTGCTCTCGGCGATGGCCCGGCTGGGGCTGGATCCCTGGGCCGAGGCGGCCCGCCTGTCCGGCCTGACCAAGGAAGCGGCGACCTCCGCCCTGACGGAGACGATTTCCGGGTTGCCCGAGGGTGACTGGAAAGCCAAGGACCTGCGGGCCATCGCCGCTCGCCTGGTAAGCTTCCTGCCGAAGCGCGGCACGTCTTCGGCGAAGCCCTCCCAAGGCGATAATTCCGAGGGCGCGACGTCGAATAAAACCGCGCCGAGCTGGGTGCCCTGGGTCGTGCTGGGAACCGTGGTCCTTCTCTACATTCTTTGGCAGCAGAACGGCTGATTTCCGGACTGCGCCGGAAAGTCCCGATCTGCAAGGCGGCGGTTCCTCGGAGCCGCCGTAACTATTTGGGCGGAGGGCGGGCTGCTAGAGAGAGGCGTCCAGCGCCTTGACCAGCTTGTCGATTTCTTCCGGCGATGTGTAGTGCGTGAAGGAGAGGCGCAGGACGCCGGCCTCGGGGTCCGGCCCCAAGGCCTGTACCAGACGGTAGGCGTAGAAGTGACTGGCCCCGGCGGCGATGCCGCGTGCGGTCAGGTTCTCCAGGACAGCCTCGGCCGGTTTGTTCTTCGGATGGATTGCGACGGTGGGCGCGCGCTCGGCCGCGTCGGTCGGGCCCAGCACGCGCAGGTCATTGCGCTGGCGCAGATAGTCCAGCAGCGGCGCCAGCAGCCGCTTTTCCTGCGCTTCCATCAGTCGGTGCACCCGGCGGCCACGCTCGGCGGCGTCCGCTCCTTCCGTGAAGTGATGATCGTGCAGCGCGTTGAAGTAGTCGGCGATGCCGTCGGAGGCGGCGATCTGGGCGTGGTCCGGCCCGGCCGGCGTCAGGCGCTTCAGGACGCTACCGGCGTTGAAGAAATGGGCCTGGTTCGGCAGCCGCTTCGCAAGGTCCTTCTTCACCACCATGAGGCCCTGGTGAGGTCCGTAGGTCTTGTAGAGCGAGCAGAGGTAGATGTCGGGGCCCATCGCGGAGATGACCGAACAGCCTTGCGTTAAGTAGTCTACGCCG
>JBHJIR010000004.1:0-133656 GCA_050043265.1 Kiloniellaceae bacterium | reverse complement strand
CTCGGCGCCGGTCACCATCAGGGCGAAGGCGCCGGTGCCGAAGGTAATCTTGCCGTCGCCGGCGTGGCGGCAGCCGTGGCCGTAGAGCGCCGCCTGCTGGTCGACGATGCTGGCGGTCACCGGCACGGACTTTCCTGCGACCGTCATGGCCCCGAAATCGCCGGTGGTCGCGACGATCTCCGGCAGGGCTTCCAGCGGCACGCCGAAGAGGCGGCAGAGTTCGGGGTCCCACTGGCCGCTTTCCAGATTCATCAGCGAGCTGCGCGAAGCGGTGGTGATGTCGGTGACGCAGCGTCCGGTCAGGCGATCCAGGAAAAAGGCGTCGGTGGTGCCGAGCCGCAGCTTGCCCCGTGACAGCAGACGCTGGGCCTCCGGCAATGTCTGGACGATCCAGGCCAGCTTGGCGGCGGAGAAGTAGCTGTCGAGGGGCAGGCCGGCGCGGTCCAGGGTTTCTTTTTCGGCGCCGCCGCGCTTCAGATTCTCGATCGTCTCCGCCGTGCGGCCATCCTGCCAGACGATGACCGGCGAGATCGCTTCTTTCGTCTCGGCGTTCCACGCGAGGCAGCTTTCACCCTGGTTGTCGATGCCCAGCGCCTCCAGGTCCTCGACGGCCTCGGCGCAGGCGCGCAGGTTGGCGATCAGCTCTTCCGGGTCGTGCTCGACCCAGCCCGGCCGCGGATAGACCTGGCGATGCTCCAGTGCCTTCACCACCGTGGCGGTGCCGTCGGGCTGCAGCGCCAGGGCGCGGGTGCTGGTGGTGCCCTGGTCGAGGGCGGCGATCGTCATGTTACATGCGCCATGTCACGCGGGCTCCGCGATGGAGAGGGTCTCGGTGTCGCCGTGAAATTTCCAGGCGATGCCCGCGAGCGGGATGAGGATACGGCGCTCGGGCAGGCCGGCGATGTCCCGGGACCAGAGGATTTCGTCGCCATCCTTTACCGTCAAGCGCCCGCGCACCGCGCGGGTAAGCCGCAGTTGGATGTGCGTCATGCCGCCGGAGAGGGGCAGCGCGAGGCGCTGGGGCAGCGCCAGCTTGATTGCCGGATGGTCGGTCGTGACGGTGACGGTGCTCTCGGCCTCCGGCAGGGCGCCGGCCAGGCTGTCGGCCAGGGCATCGCCGGCGGCGACGCCCTCCTGCCAGCTCCAGCCGGCAGTCTCCACCGGGCGCAGCAGGTTGCCGGCGGCGAAGAAAGCCGGATCGCTGCAGCGCCCGAACTGATCGATGACGGGGCCGCCGCTGCCCCCATTGTCTGTGGCGTCCAATGCCAGGTGTCCCAGGCGCGCCAGCGTCGCCTCCGGCGTGAAGGCGCCAGTGACGATGACGCCGTCGGTTTCGATGTCCCATTCCCCGCCGTCGGGTCCGCGCAGGGAGACGCCTTCGACGCGGCTGCGGCCATGAATGGCGGTGTGCGTGGTGCCGAGGTGCAGCGGAATGCCGAAGAGGCGCGGCAGGGCCGCGGCGAAGCGCCGGGCGGTGATGCGCGCACCGGCCTCGACCATCGCCACCGGGCGGATGCCCGCATGGCGGCAGGTCAGAATGGCGGAGAAGGAGACCAACTCGCTGCCCAGGATCACCGGGCTGGCGAAGGGCCGCCGGGCGCCTTGCGCGCCGCCCAGGTAGACCATCGACTGCAACGCGCCGGGCGAGACGACGCCCAGCGGACGGTCGCCGCCGATGAAGCGCGCGGCCCGGCTGGTCTCGCGCACGCCGGTGGCCAGCAGCACGCGGCGGGCGGTCATCTCCGCCTTGCCGTCGGCGGTGGAGAGCATCAGACGGGGGCCGGGCGCGACGGCGACCACAGTGGTCGCCGGGTGAATGTCGACGCCCGCCGCCTCGGCGCGGGCCACCAGGCGGCGCGCGTAGTCGGGGCCGCGCAGCAGGCGGTGGCACTCGCGCAGGCCGAAGGGGTAGTGGCCGCAGTGGCGCGGAATGCCACCGGCCGCCGGCTCGCGGTCCAGCACGGCGACGCTGGCGACGCCGCGTTCCTTCAGCCGCGTGGCGGCGGCAAGGCCGGCGGGTCCGCCACCGACAATGGCGACGTCGACATGCGGCGGCAGGGGGCGGTTACTCGGCGGCATCGGGGCCTGCCAGCGGGATATCGAATCGCTTCTCGGTGATCTCGGCCAGGGCGCCGAGACAGTAGAAGCCCTGGCAGCGGCCCATGGTGACGCGGGTGCGGCGTTTCAGGCCGGCCAGGCTCCGCGCCGGCAGCGGGCCGTCCAGCGCCGCCGCGATCTCCCGCCGCGTCACCAGCTCGCAGTGGCAGACGATGCCGCCGTTGCCGGGTTCCGCCCAGGGGCGCTCGCCGTACTCGGTGAGGACCCCCACGCGCGGCCAGGCGGTCTCCGGCGGCGCGGTGTAGCGCTGGTCGAAGCCGGCGAGTAAAGCCCGCACCTCCTGCGCCAGGCCGAGGGCGCTGCTGAGCCCGGTGGAGCGGATGCCGCCGACGGTGATGTAGCGGCGCTCCGGCTGCGCCGAGATCTGGTAGTCCTTGTGCTCGCTGGCGGGGCGCAGGCCGGCATAGGCCGCGGTCACCGGTACGTCGGCCAGGGCCGGCAGCATCTCGATGCCCTTGGCGCGCAGCCTCTGCAGGTTCTCGCTGTCGGTGGAGGCGTCGCTGCGGCTGTCCTGGTCCTCGGCAGTGGGGCCGACCAGCAGGTTGCCGTAGCTGGTGCGGCAGATCACCACGCCCTTGGTCTTGGCCGTCGGCACCGGCAGGATGATCGCCTGGGCCAGCGCCGCCGCCGCCTTGTCGAAGACCACGAACTGGCCCTTGCGCGGGCGGATGGTGAAGCGGCTGGCACCGGTCAGGCGCTGATCGACGATGTCGCCATAAAGGCCGGCGCAGTTCACCACCGCCCGGCTGCGCAGCGTGCCGGTCGTCGAGGCCAGGTGCCAGGTCTGGCCGTCGAAGCTGCCGCCCAGCACCTCGGTGCCGCGCCGGCAGACCGCGCCGTTGGCCAGCGCCTGCAGCAGGTAGGCGGTCGGCGCGCTCCAGGGATCGATGACGAACTCGCGCGGTACGCTGAAGCCGGCGCGCAGGTGGGACGCCAGTTGCGGCTCGCGCGTCAGGATCTCGCGGCGGGACAGCAGGGCGACATCGTCGACGCCGTTGGCGCGGGCCTGGTCCATCAATGCCGGCAGCCTGGCCTCTTCCTCTTCCGTCCAGGCCAGCACCAGGGCGCCGGTTTCCAGCAGCGGCAGGTTCAGCCGCGCGCGGATATCCAGGTACTCGCGGTAGCCGGCGGCGATGCAGCGCTGCTCGACGGAGCCGGGCGGGGCGTCGAAGCCGGTGTGCAGGATGCCGCTGTTGCCCTTGCTGGCGCCGTCCAGGATGTCGGCGCCCTTCTCGACGACCACGACGCGCGCCCCTTCCAGGGTCAGGCGGCGCGCGACGGCACAGCCGACGACGCCGGCGCCGATCACGGTCACGTCGAAAATTTCGGTGCCGTCCGCCGAAGGATCGGGCAGAGACCCGGGCAAGGAGTCGGGCGCGACGTCGGACATGGCCGAACCGGGTCCTTCAGGCTGACGGTCGTCTTGACGGTGCGGGCGACACGTGGTGGACGGGGCAGGACTTTAGGCTTGCCCCGCTAAAGGCAGCCGCCTACCGTACCCAGGCTTGCCCTTTCGGTCAACAGAACGGTTCGCATATGTTTCTAATAAAATGCAATAGAAACAGTATGTTCCAAGATTTTTTGTGGATTCAGGCATTTGATATAGATGCTTGGGATCGGAAAGCCGCCGGCCGTCCAGGGCTTGGCCGATGCTGAAAAGCAAGACGCTCTCCCCCAAGACACGTATTCCCAAGACGGGCCTCTCGAAGACGGGCCTCTCGAAGACGCGGGCCCTGGCGCCGAAGCTGCGCCAGGAGAAGATCGCCGAGGCGGTGCGGCGCCACGGCCGGGTCAGCGTCGAACAACTGGCGGCCCGCTTCAAGACCTCCCACGAGACCATTCGGCGCGATCTCGGCGCGCTGGCCGAAACCGGCGCCGTGCAGAAGTTCCACGGCGGCGCCAAGCTGCCGCGGGCGCAGGCGGAGGGGCCGTTCCGCGAGCGCATGACGCAGAATGCCGTCGGCAAGCGGATCATCGCCGGCAAGGTGGCGCGGCTGATCGCGCCGGGCGAGACGGTTTTCATCGACACCGGATCGACCACCCTGATGTGCGCCGAGGAGATCGCCAACATTGCCGGCCTGACGGTGATTACCAATTCCACACGCATCGCGGCGGTCCTGGCCGAGCGCGGCAACCAGACGGTGATTTTCCTGCTCGGCGGGCGCTTCGACGGCGACAATCAGGAAACCGTCGGCCCGACGGCGATTTCAGAGATTCAATCGTTTCATGCCGATCATGCGCTGATTACCATCGGGGCCCTGGACGCGGCGGCCGGCGTGACGGACTACAATTTCGACGAGGCGCAGGTGGCGCGGGCGATGATGGAGAACGCCGACAACCTGATCGTGGTCGCCGATGCCTCGAAGTTCCAGCGCCGGGCGGCGTTCGCGGTCTGCCCGCTGGCACGCAGCGGCGCGCTGGTCAGCGACCGCAAGCCGGCGGACGATCTGGCGGCGGCTCTCGCCGCGGCGCAGGTACCGGTCCACTGAGCGTAGCGTCCACTGAGAATTGCGCGCAGCGAGAATTGCGCCCACTGGGAAGGGCAGCACCAAAGAAAGTTGAGGGCATTGAAGAACATCTACCGGTCCGGCGCGCGCGGCGCGCCCAGCACGCAGGGAGAGGCATCCTTGGGGCCGGTATGTGTGGCGGGCTTCCCCGAACTCGCTCTGGCGGCCCGGACGGGCCGCACCTACGGGAAGTGAGGTTTCGGGTCAGAACGAAAAGTCACGTTTTGGGGGAGATTAAGAAAGTGAATCCGTATGAAACAGGAGAAGGCCATGTCTAAGAAGACTCAACCTAAGAAGGCCGCGAAGTCGGCGGTCAAGCAGACGCCGATCGGGGAGACGGCGATGAATACGGGGCGGCGCTCGTTCCTGAAGCATGCCGGTATCGGCGGTGCGGCGGCGGTTGCCGGCTCGACGCTGGCCGCGCCCTACGTGAAGGCGCAGGGCGGCCCGATCAAGTGGCGTCTGCAGACCTATTCCGGCGCGCCGCTGGGCGCCCATGTCATCAAGCCGCAGATCGAAGCCTTCAACAAGGCGGCGAACGGCGAGATGGAGATCGAGCTGTACTACGCCGATCAGCTGGTGCCGACCTCCGAGCTGTTCCGCGCCCTGCAGAACGGCACCATCGACGCGGTGCAGAGCGACGACGCCACCATGGCCTCGCCGGTCGACATCGCCGATTTCGGCGGCTACTTCCCATTCTCCACGCGCTATAGCCTGGACCTGCCGGTGCTGTTCCAGCGCTATGGGCTGAACGAGATCTGGAAGGAAGCCTATGGTGAGGGCGAGGGTGTCGAATGGCGCAGTGCCGGCGCCTGGGATCCCTGCCACATCTTCACCAAGGAGCCGATCCGCTCGCTGGCGGACATGAACGGCAAGCGCGTGTTCGGTGTGCCGACGGCCGGTCGCTTCCTGGCCCGCTACGGCCTGATCCCGGTGACCGTGCCGTGGGATGACGTGGAAGTCGCGATCCAGACCGGCGAATTGGACGGCGTCGCCTGGTGCGGCTTCACCGAGGCCTACGAAGTGGGCTGGGCCGACGTCTGCAACTATGCGCTGCTCAACAACGTCACCGGCGCGTGGTGCGGTTCGTACTTCGCCAACTCCGATTCCTGGGCGAAGGTGCCGGATCACCTGAAGGAGCTGTTCCTCATCACCATCGACCAGTCGCACTACTACCGGCAGGTCTGGTACTGGGGCGGCGAGGCGCAGCTGCGCGCCGAAGGCAACAAGATGGAGCTGACCACGATCCCGCAGAACGAATGGGATCAGGTGGTGAAGGACGCCGAAGGTTTCTGGGACGAACTCGCGTCGGCGAGCCCGCGTGCGGCCCGTGTCATCGAGATCTTCAAGAAGTACAACGCCACCATGGAAAAGGTCGGCGTTCCCTACCGCTACTCCTGATCCCATCGGATCGGCAGTTCAAGGGCGGCCGCCGGAGTGATCCGGCGGCCGCGTCTGCTTTGATTGACCGCCTGCAATCAATCTGTTGCCTATCCGGCAAAAGCGGGGGTAGGCTTTAAAAAAACAAATACCGGCTGCAAACCGCAAAGCTGGATCCAGGGAGGTCAGGCCTATGTGCCACATCTTCGCCGGCCAGAATCCGGCCAATTACCAGAACGTTACGCGCTCCATCCGGCTTGCCGGGCATGCCACCAGCGTGCGCCTGGAAAACCGTTTCTGGGAAATTCTCAACGTCATCGCCGATAAGCAGGGCCTTTCCACGCCGCAACTGCTGTCAAAGATCTACGATGAAGCGCTCGAGTTGCATGGCGAAGTGAGCATTTTCGCCTCGCTGCTGCGTTGCGCCTGCACGCTCTATCTGGAACAGCCGGCTCCCGTGATTGCGGAAGCGAACGCGGAGTTGGCGCGCGCGGTCTGACCGCCGCCCCCATTTTTCGCCCAATGGGGCTTCGTTCCTAGTGATGGGCTTAAAGATGGGCCTAACGACGGGCGTAGTATTGGGCTAATACCACCCACCCTGACCCCGCATGGTACTGGTTTGTAACGGACGGCCGTCGCTGGCCGTTGTGCGCAACCATGTCATGAGAAACGGTTCAGGGAGTCCAGGGTGACGAAGCTTATTCATACGATGATCCGGGTCCTCGACGAGCAGCGCTCGGTCGATTTCTATGCCAGGGCCTTCGGCATGAAAGTCTCGCGTCGCCTGGACAAGGACAGCTTCACGCTGGTGTATCTGCGCGGCGACGAGACGGACGCGGAGATCGAACTCACCGTCAACAAGGGCCGCGACGCCGCCTATTCCCACGGTGACGGCTATGGCCATGTCGCTTTCGTGGTGGACGACCTCGAGGCCGAGCACGCGCGCTTCGAAGCGGAAGGGCTTGAGCCCCAAAAGCTGGTGACGTTCCGCGACGGCGACGCGCTGATCGCCAGGTTCTTTTTCGTGACCGATCCCGATGGATACAAGATCGAAGTGCTGCAACGGCACGGCCACTACCAATAAACAACAAAACAAAATGAAGGATGGGAGGAAATTGAAATGTCGGAAAGGCTGGTCAAGTCGGCCCTGACAAGGCGGGCTTTGCTGAATCGAAGTGTTGCCCTAGGGGCTTTCGTCGTCGGCGGCCGATTTATTGCCGCCGCCGCCGCGGCCTGGGCCATGGAGGTCACGCACCTTCAGCCACAGACGATGGCAACGCTGGTTCAGATGGCGCGTGACATCTACCCGCACGACCACGTCGCGGACCAGTTCTACGCCGCGGCGGTCAAGAGTTACGACAGCGAAGAGACCGCCCAGATTGTCGAAGCCGGCGTGGCGTTTCTGGATGCAGCGGCGCGCGGCAAGGGCTTTGCCAGCTATCTGGATGTTCCCTGGGAGCGCAACCGCGTCGACATCCTGCGCGGCATGGAAGAGAGCGACTTCTTCCAGACCATTCGCGGTGGCCTGGTCACCGGCCTCTATAACCAGAAGGCGGTGTGGCCGCTGTTCGGTTACGAAGGCGAGAGCTACTCGAAGGGTGGCTATATCGATCGTGGCTTCAACGACATCAACTGGATCTAGGGAGACGATCGATGAGCGCACCTTTCGACTTGAATGACGACAGCGTCATCGTTGTCATCGGCACCGGCGCGGGCGGCGGCGTCCTGTCCAACGAGCTGGCGCAACGCGGCATCAGCGTCGTCGCCCTGGAAGCGGGCGGCCGCTACCTGCCGGAAGACTACATCAACGACGAATGGGAAAGCTTCGGACAGCTTGCCTGGCTCGACCGGCGCACGACCAGCGGCGACTGGCGGGTGGCCAAGGATTTTTCCGGCCTGCCGGCCTGGATCGTGAAGGCGGTCGGCGGTACCACGATCCACTGGGCAGGCGCGTCGCTGCGCATTCAGCCCCACGAATGGAAGGCGAAGACGACCTACGGCCCGGTCCAGGGGGCGAACCTGCTGGACTGGCCGGTCGATGCCGAGGAGATGGCGCCCTGGTACGAGAAGGCGGAAACCAAGCTGGGCGTGACCCGCACGGGCGGGCGCGCCGGGTTGCCGGGCAACAACAACTACAAGGTCTTTGAGGCCGGCGCCAAGAAGCTCGGCTACAAGGAGGTGCACACTGGCCGCATGGCGATCAACGCCGCCGACTACGACGGTCGCATGTCATGCCAGCAGACCGGCTTCTGCTTCCAGGGCTGTAAATGGGGCGCCAAGTGGTCGGCGGCCTACACCGACATCCCGCGCGGCGAGGCGACCGGCCATCTGGAGGTCCGCGACCGTGCCCATGTGCTGCAGAGCGAACACGATGCGGCCGGCAAGGTCACGGGGGTCGTCTATGCCGATGCCGAGGGCAAGCAGCACCGCCAGAAGGCGCGCGCCGTCTGCGTCGCCGGCAACTCCTTCGAGAGCCCGCGTCTGCTGCTGAACTCGGCGAGTTCCCTGTTCCCGGACGGGCTTGCAAATTCTTCAGGGCAAGTCGGGCGCAACTACATGCGGCACATGACCGGCTCGGTCTATGGCGTGTTCGACAAGCCGGTGAAGATGTGGCGCGGTACCACCATGGCCGGCATCATCCAGGACGAGGCCCGCCACGACCCTTCGCGCGGCTTCGTCGGTGGCTACGAGATGGAGACGCTGTCCCTGGGGCTGCCGTTCATGGCCGCTATCCTGGACCCCGGCGCCTGGGGGCGCGAATTCACTACGGCATTGGATTCCTACGAGAACATGGCCGGTATGTGGCTGGTCGGTGAGGACATGCCGCAGGAAACCAACCGCGTCACCCTGAACCACGACGTGAAGGACCAGTACGGTCTGCCGGTGCCGAACGTCAATTTCGACGACCACCCGAACGACCTGGCGATGCGCCGCCACGCCTATCGCCAGGGGGCCGCCATATACGATGCGGTCGGCGCGACGCGGACGCTTCCGACGCCGCCCTACCCCTCGACCCACAATCTGGGGACCAACCGGATGTCGGAGAATCCGCGCGACGGTGTGGTGAACAAGTGGGGGCGCACCCACGCCATCGCCACCCTCTTCGTCTCCGACGGCAGCGTCTTCACCACCGGCGCCTCCGAGAACCCGACCCTGACGATCGTCGCCCTGGCGATCCGCCAGAGCGACCACATCGCCAACGCCATGGCAAAGGGCGAGTTGTAAAGGCGCGCCGTTCCGGCGTGAGGCCTTCATGATGCCTTGCGGCGCTGCGTTCCAACGACGCGGCGCCGCAGGTCTGCGGGACGGGCTGGCCGCGACGTCTAGCGCGCTTCCGCCGTCTGGTCCGCTTGCTTCTCCTGACGTTGCGCTGCCTGGCGGAAGGCGGCGACGGTCGCCGCGACGCCATCGTGCAGCGGCGTACGCGGCAGGCCGCCGAGCAGATCCCGCGCCGCCCTGACGTCGAAGTTCTCCGGCCCCGCGCGCTCGTGCGAGCCAACGGTGATCCGCGCCTCCGGCACGCTTGCCTCGATGGCGGCGACCAGCTCCTCCACCGTTTCCAGCCCTTCCGAAATGTCGCTCAGCAGGGCCCCCTCGAAGGGCCGCCGCGCACAGCCCAGGAAGACTTCGGCGACGTCGGCGGCGTATTGCAGGCCGAAGCGGCCGCGGAAGGGGATGCGGTAGGCCTCGCCCAGGGCGGCGGCGCGCATTGCCAGGGTCAGCGCCGAGGTCTCGCCCTGGTCGCGCCCGATGCCGTAGACGATATAGGGGCGCAGGCCGATCGACGGCACGCCGTGGTCCTGCCAGTACAGGCGGGAGATTTCCTCGCCGGTCTTCTTGTAGACGCCGTAGAGGTTGGCCGGGGCGGCGGCCGGGCCGCGCGGCTTGGCCGCGGCGGAGCTGCCGTAGACCAGCGGCAGCCCACCCTGCTCGCGCGCCGCCTCCAGCAGGTTGATGTGGCCGAGGATGTTGACCAGGGCGCCGAGCCGCGGGTTGCGCGCGCAATCCGGAATCTGCAGGGCGGCGAGGTGGATGAGGGCGCGCGGCCGGTATTGGGCGACGGTCCGGGAGACCGCTTCGGCATCGGTAACGTCGAGCGCCTGCCAGGTGATGAGAGCGCTGCTGGACAGGGCGGGGGCGATCTGCGTGAAGCGCCGGCGGTCGATGGCTGCGTCGTCGCGGGCCAGGTCGCAGGCGATCACCGGCTGGCCGGCTTCCACGGCGCGGCGCAGGATCCAGGCACCGATGAAGCCGGAGGCGCCGGTCAGCAAAAGCGGACGTCCGCTGTCCTCATTCAGCGGGCTCATGTGCTGATCCTTATGTTTGGGGCCCTCATGTTTGCGGCCCCTGGGCATCGTTGCGGGTCTTCGCCGACCGCAGCAGCCAGCGGAGCAGCGGCCACAGCAGGATGGCGGCGGTCACCACGAACAGCGTCAGGGTGATCGGCCGTTCGAAGAAGGCCCAGAAGTTGCCCCGCGTCAGCATCAGCGACTGGCGCAGCGCGTTTTCGATCATCGGTGACAGCACCATCCCGATCACCATCGGGGCGATGGGAAAACCGGTGCGCCGCATGACGAAGCCGACGATGCCGGCGACGAAGGCGATGACCAGGTCCAGAGAATTGCCGCGCACACCGTAGGCACCGAGCAGCGCGATCACCACCACCGCGGTCATCAGTAGCGATTCCGGCACGCGCAGCACCCGGGTGAAGGCCTGGGCGCCGACGGCCCCGACCGCGAACATGGCGACGTTGGCGGCGATGAGGATGAAGAAGATCGCATAGACGATATCGAGATGCTCGGTGAACAGGCGCGGGCCCGGTGTGATGCCTTGGACGATCAGCGTACCCAGCATCACCGCGGTGACCGGATCGCCGGGAATGCCCAGCGCCAGGGTCGGCACCAGGGCACTGCCGGTGACGGCGTTGTTGGCGCTCTCCGCCGCGATGATGCCGTCGGGTTCGCCCTTGCCGATGCGCGCGCGGTTGGGCGAGGAGCGCTTGGCCTCGGAATAGCTGATGAAGGCGCTGGTTGCCGCGCCGGTGCCCGGCAGCGCCCCGATGAAGGAGCCGATGAGGCAGGATTTCAGCAGCAGGACCAGACGCCCGCGCCAGGCCGAGAAGGGCGGCACCTTGAAGCCGACCTTGAAGTCGACCTTGGCGGAGGGGGCAAAGCGCTCTGCGATGCGCACGAACATCTCCGACAGGGCGAACAGGCCGACGATGGCGGGGATCAGCGAGATGCCGGCAGAGAGGGCGAAGTTGTCGAAGGTAAAGCGCATGTCGCCGATCACCGGGTCGACGCCGATGGTGGCGACGAACATGCCCACCGCGCCCGACAGCAGGCCCTTCAGCATCGAGCCCTGGGACACCTGGGCGATGCAGATCAGGGCGAAGACGCCGAGAGCGAAGTATTCGACCGAGGTGAAGTTCAGCGAGAAGGCGGCGAGCTGCGGTGCCGCCAGCATCAGCACCAGGACGGAGAACAGGCCGCCGATCAGCGAGGCGGTGGTGGCCCAGCCCAGCGCCAGATCGGCTTCGCCGCGCGCGGCCAAGGGATAGCCGTCCAGCGCGGTCGCCGCCGCCTGGGGCGTGCCCGGTGTGTTGATGACGATGGCGGTGATCGAGCCGCCGTAGACCGAGCCGCAGTAGATCCCCAGCAGTACCGCGACGGCGGGCATCTGGCCCATGGTCAGGGTAAAGGGCAGCACCATGGTGATGCCGACCACCGAGCCGAGGCCGGGAAGCACACCGACGGCGACGCCCAGGGCGGTGCCCAGCACGACCGCCAGCATGGTCTGCCAGGTGAGAACCTGTTCCAACCCGAGAAGCGCGACGTCCATCGACAGAGAACCTTCAGAAATAGATGAACCAGGGAGACTTCGGCAGCACGATGCGGAAGACCATCTCGAAGACGTACCAGGTGGCGGTCGCGTAAACCGCGGCGAAAACCGCCGTGACCGCCCAGCGCCGGTAGCCGAAGACCGCGGGCAGGACAAAGCTGAACGCGATCGAGGCCAGCAGGTAGCCGATAACGTAGATCAGATAGAGATAGAGCCCGGTCGCCACGGCGGCGAGCAGCACCGACATCAGATCGCGCCGCGTGAGGGCGGTGTTGCCCGCCTCCGGCGCGCGCGGGCGGATCGCCGACTGCACGAACACCGCGGCGCTGAGCGTCAGCATGATGATCAGCAGGATGCGGGGAAAGAACACCGGTCCGCGGCCCGCGGAGACGTAAGCGGTATCGTAGACCGGATCGAAGGTGTGCCAGAGCAGGAAGATCGAAGCGGCGAGGGTAGCACAGGCGACAAGGCTGGTGCCGTTCGCCGGCAGGCGGGGGGTCTTGCTGGCCATATCGTTCAATCGCGCCAAGAGTGAGGGGAGCGGCGGTTGTACCGGCCGCTCCCCATATGCTCAGGTGGGCCGGGTCAGTTCGACAAGCCGGCTTTCGCCAGCAGCTTGGCGTTGCGGGCGAACTCCGCTTGCACGAAGGCCTGGAAGTCGCTGCCCGTCATGAAGGAGACGGGCATGCGCAGATCCGCCATGCGGTCGCCGAAAGCCTTCGAGTTGATACCCTTTTCGCAGGCCGACTCCAAGGCGTCGCGCGCCTCGGCGGGAATTCCCTTGGGGGCGACCAGACCGCCCCAGATGGGGAAGTTCAACGCCACGCCCTGCTGCTTGGCGGTCGGCAGATCCGGCGCGGTCGAGACCGGCTCGTCCGACAGCATGGCGATGGATTTCACCTGGTCGGCGTTCTGGGTGAGGAAGGAGATGTGGGCGACGAACATGTCGACGCTGCCGTCCAGCATGGCCTTGAAGGTCGGCGCGCTGCCCTTGAAGGGGATGAAGGCCATGTCGATGCCGGTGGCGTCGACCAGGCCCAAGCCCGCGACGTGGGGGATGGAGCCGATCGCCTGGACTCCGAAGTTCAGCTTGCCGGGATTGGCCTTCGCATAGTCGACCATGTCGGCCAGACTGTTGAAGGGCGAGTCCTTGCGCACCACGATCGACGACGGCGCGGAGTAGGCGAGGCAGACGTAGTCAAAGGACTCCGGTGAATACGGCAGCTTGCGCAGGTGCGGCTGCGTGGTCATCGGGCCGACCGGCATCATGCCGATGGTGTAGCCGTCGGCACGGGCCGCGGCGACCTCGGCAGTGCCGATGGTGCCGCCGGCGCCGTCGGTGTTCTTCACCAGCAGTTCGCTGCCCAGGGCCTCGGCCATCGGTCCGGCCAGCGTGCGCGCGGTGATGTCGGTGCCGCCGCCGGCGCTGAAGGGAACCACCATCGTCACCGGCCGGTCAGGAAAGGCGGCGGCCGACTGGATCGTCACCTGGACCAGGCCAAGCGCGGCAAGGCCGCCGACGGCTGCGGCGACGAGATTCTTGAAACTCATGTATTCCTCCCAATTGTGTCGTTTTCTTCGGCCGGGACAGTGTCGGTATTGCCCAGTGCCTTTTATTGGCATTCGCGAGGGTCGGATCTGCCCGGCCGTCCGGCATGCTAGGGCCAGACTATCACATTTCTGAAAGTGAATTTCAATTTCGATAATGTCAGATATTGAAATTGAATTTCAAAAATGACACGATCTGGCCAACGAAAACAAAAAACCCCGGAGGAAACGAACCATGGCGGGCAAGCGCCTGAGCTCGGCTGAGATCGAGCAATACCGCGAGGAAGGGCTGGTTATCCCCGACTACAGGCTGCCGGAATCGGTACTCGGCCGCATGCGCCAGGCGGTCGACGACCTGATCGAGCGGCATCCGCACGTGCCCCCGGAGCAGCTCTCCGGCCCGCACAATCCCTGGGGCCAGTCGGCGCAGATCCTCGGCACCGAGGAATTCCTCGACTTCTGCCGATTCCCCGAACTGCTCGACATGGTCGAAGACGTCATCGGGCCCGACATCATCCTGTGGGGCAGCATGCTGTTCGCCAAGCCCGGCGGCGCCGGCAAGGCGGTGCCCTGGCACCAGGACGGCCAGTACTGGCCGATTACGCCGCTGAAGACCGTCACCCTGCGCATCGCCATCGACGGCTCGACGCCGGAGAACGGCTGCATGCGCTACGTGCCCGGCTCGCACAAGGCGCACGCACTGCAGGAACACGCGGTACAGTTGCGCGACGACTACGCGATCAAGCAGGAGATCGTCGACCTGGACGAAAGCCGCGCGGCGGACTGCGTGCTGGAGCCCGGCCAGGTCTCGCTGCACGACGTCTACGTGATCCATGGCTCCAACCCGAATACCTCCGGCAAGCGGCGCGCCGACTATGCGATCCGCTACATGCCGGGCGATGCGCTGTACGACCGCCGTCCCGACCATCCGGCGACGGTCTATGCCGCCAAGGTGTCGCCGACGATGAACTACGCCAAGCGCCCGCTGTGGCTGCTGCGCGGCCAGGACCGTGCCGGCAACGATTTCCAGGTCGACAAAGGCGGCTGACCCATCGGCCCGGCGCCGGCTTCCCTATCCACTCAACGTTTGTTCCTTAGAGAAAAGAAACGGTTATCACATGGTCAAGACGAGCGAGCGTGTCGTCGACACGCTGATCGATGCGGGCATCACCCGCGCCTTCACACTGCCCGGGCTGGGGGTCACCTGGTCGCTGCCGGCGTTCTACGAACGCCGCGACGAACTGGACGTCGTGCTGACGCGCTCGGAATGGATCGCCTCGATCATGGCGCAGACCACCGGACGGCTGACCGGCAAGCCCGCCGTGCTGATGGGGCAGGGGCCATGGCTGACCACGGTCGGCGCCGCCGGCATCCTGGAGGCGCACTTTTCCGGCTCGCCCATGGTGGTGCTCACCGAAACCTCCGACTACGGCGGCTACGGCCAGATGGGCGTCTACCAGACCATGACCGGCGACTACGGCGGTGCCGACGCCATGGCCAGCCTGAAGCCGATCACCAAGTATTCGACCTACGCCAACACGCCGGAAGAGGCGGTCTACGGCGTGCAGATGGCGGTGAAGCACGCCAGCCTGCCGCGGCGCGGGCCGGCCGCAGTGGTCATGAAAACCTCGATCATCCGCCAGGAGATGGGTGAGGATTCCTCGCCGCGGCTGTACGGCAGCGCCGGCTACCTGAACCACCGCCCGTCCAAGCCGGACCCGGAGGCGGTCGCCGAACTGGCCCGCCTGATCGATGCCGCCGAGCGCCCGGTCATCGTGGCCGGCAACGGCGTGCTGCAGTCGGGCAGCGGCGCGGCGCTGGAAACGCTCGCCGACCGCGCCGGCATCGCGGTGGCGACCAGCTACAACGCCAAGGGCGTCATCGAGGAAACCCAGGCGGTCTCCGTCGGCATGCTCGGCAACTGGGGCCACCGCTGCGCCAACGTCGCAGTGGCGCGCGCCGACCTGGTTATCATGCTGGGCGCCAGCATGGGGCCGGACTACACCCGCTTCCGCGACCCGGCGATGGTGCGCCCGGGCGAGCAGACCCTGGTGCAGGTCGACATCGATGCGCGCAACGCCGGCTGGGTCTATCCGGTCGATCTGGCCATCACCGCCGACGTGCGCGATGTCATCGACCTGCTGACCGAGATCGGCCTGTCGGCGGAACGCCGCGGTCCGCGCCTGAAGGCCGTCGCCGCCGTGCAACAGGAAACCGGCTACGGCGTGCTGCCGCAGGTCTCGGCGCGTCAGGGCTATCTGCATCACGCCGACCTGGTGCGCAGCCTGCAGGGTTTCCTGACCCCGGACGACTACCTGGCGCTGGATGCCGGCGCCAATCGCATCTGGACGACCTTCGGCCTGCGCATGCCCCATCGCGGGCGCCTGCTGGTGCCCGGTGGCACCGGCATCATGGGCTGGGGGCCGCCGGCCGCGGCGGCCTGCAAGCTGGTCCACCGCGACAAGCGCGTCACCTGCCTGGCCGGCGACGGCGGTTTCATGATGACCCTGCAGGTGATCGCCACCTGCGTGCAGCAGAAGGCGCCGGTGGTCTTCCTGGTGTCCAACAACTCCGGCCTCGGCATGGTGCGCGACAATCTTGGCGACAAGCAGATCGCCGTCGAATTCGGCGAAGTGGACTTCGCCGGCATGGCCACCGCCATGGGCGGGCACGGCATGCGGGTCAGCCATCCCGACGAACTGCGCGACGCGCTGGAGGAGGCGCACAGCATGGACGTGCCGGTGGTGATCGACGCCAAGGTCGACCCCGAGGCCAGTCACCACGAGGCCTGCGATTATGCGCCGCTTTGAGGGACGCCGGGCGCTGGTGACGGCGGCGGGCAGCGGCCTCGGCCGCGGCGTCGCCTTCCGCCTGGCGCGCGAGGGCGCCAGCGTGGCGCTGTGGGACCGCGACGGCGCGCTTCTCGAGGAAGCCGCCGCGGAGGCCGCCCAGGAAGATCTCGCCATCGGCACCCAGGTGGTCGACATGCAGGACGGCATGGCGATCGCCGCGGCGGCCCGCGACCTGGAGGCGGACTTCGGCGGCATCGACGTGCTGGTCAACAACATCGGCGGTTCGCTGCACACGCCGTTCAAGTTCCTGGAACAGAGCGATGCCGACTGGGAACGGGTGATGGCGGTCAACGTCACCGCCTGTGTGCGCACCACGCGGGCGGTGTTGCCGGGCATGGTGGCGCGCGGCTATGGCCGCGTCATCAACATGGGCTCCTAGGCCGGGCGTTTCGGCAGCCTCTTTGCCGGCGCCAACTACGTGGCTTCGAAGGGTGCCATGCAGGCTTTCACCCTGCAGATCGCCCAGGAATTCGGACCGGAGGGCATCACCTGCAATTCGGTCTGTCCGGGCGCGGTGGTGACGCCTCGGGTCGCGCGGCTGCTGGCCGAGCGGCAGAGCGCCGAGGAGCGCCAGCGGGTGCTGGAGGGCATCCCGGTGCGCCGCCACGGCCGGGGCGAGGATATCGCCGCGGCGATCGCCTACCTCGCCTCGGAGGAGGCCGGCTTCGTCAATGGCGCGACCCTGGACGTCAACGGCGGTCAGGCCATGTCGATTTGAGGGAAAGGGAAGGGCCGCTCAGTCGAGCGAGATGGCGGCCTTTTCGATCTGTCGGGCCAGCTTCACCAGGCGCGGGCCGAGATCGTCGTGGATGCGCTGCTCGTTCACCAGCGAGGCGAGGCCGCCGACGTTGATGGCATAGACCGGATAGCCGTCGCCGCGGCGGATGGCGCAGCCGGCGGAATTGGATTCGGAGATCCAGCCGCCGATGGTGACGGCGTAGCCGCGCTTTTCCGCCGCCGCGATCTCGCCGAGCGCTTCCTTGCGGATGCGCGGCCACTCGGCCTTGGAATAGGTCCTGGCGATGCGCTCCATCAGCTTGTCGCGTTCGGCCGGCGGCAGCGCGGCGAGATAGCCGCGCCCGATGCTGGTCTGTGCCATCGGCACCCGTGAGCCGACGCCCAGGCGGATGACCATGGAAGTCGGCGCCCGGCAGGCCTCGACATAGACCATGTCGGTGCCGTCGGGCACCGCGAGGTAGATCGAGGCGTCGGCATAGTCGGCCAGCTCACGCATCATCGGGCGCGCGGTATCGCGGATCTCCATCTGGGCCAGCACGTTGTAGCCCAGCGAGAGGACGCCGGGCCCCAACTGGTATTTTCGCCGTTCCTTGTCGTAGCGCAGGTAGCCGAGCTCGGTCAGCGTGAAGGTGATCCGCGTCACCGTCGCCTTGGGCAGGCCTACGGCCGCGGCGATCTCCGCGTTGCCGAGCGGCCGGTTGCCGGTCGGGAAGATCCGCAGAACGGAAAGGCCGCGCTCCAGGGCCGTCATGAAGCGGTAGTCCTTGTCGGATGCCGAGGCTTTGGATTCGGGGGCCTTGGGCGCCGAAGCCTTAGACTTAGGGACTTTGGCCGCCTTGGAGACTTTTCGGTTGGACATCGACTCGCCTGATGGTTTTCGCAGCGAGTATAGATTCCCGAATTCGGCCCGTCACGGACCCATGCGGCGGGTCCGGCCCTCAGCCCGCCTCGAACCCCGCCAGGAAGCTCTTCAGGTTGTCGCCCAGGGCGTCGCAGAGGTAGCCGCCTTCCTGGATGATCGCGGTGGGCAGGCCGAGGGCGGCGAGGCGCGTGCCGATTTCCCCGAAACCGGGGGTCGAGACGGCGAGGCCGCCGAAGGGGTCGCCTTCAAAAGCGTCGAGGCCGAGGGCCACCACCAGGGCGCCGGGGGCGAAGGCAGTGACTGCCGCCAGGCCGCGGTCGAGGGCGGCCAGGAAGGCGTCGTCCTGGGAGCCGCGCGGCAGCGGCAGGTTCAGGTTATAGCCGAGGCCGGCCCCTTCGCCGCGCTCGTGAGCATGGCCCCAGAAGAACGGGTAGAAGCGGATCGGATCGGCATGGATCGACACGGTCAGCACGTCGGGGCGTTCATAGAAGATCCCTTGGGTGCCGTTGCCGTGGTGCAGGTCGACGTCGACGATGGCGACGCGGTCGTACTTTTGTCGCAGCATCGTAGCGGCGACGGCGGTGTTGTTCACGAAGCAGAAGCCGCCGGCCAGGTCGGCGAAGGCGTGATGCCCCGGCGGGCGGCACAGCGCATAGGCCGACCGCGCGCCGTCGCGGACGGACTGCGCGGTGGAAGCCGCGGTGTTGGCACTCCAGCGGATCGACTCCCAGGAGTCCGGGCCGATGGGGCAGGCGGTGTCGGCCATGTGGTAGCCGGCCTGGCCGACGGCGGAGAGCGGATAGCTGGCGCCGCGGCGGTCCGGGTGAATGTTGGGAATGCCCTCGGCCGAGGCGCCGGGGATGCGTGCCCAGCGTTCGTAGATGCGTTGCAGGAAGGCGACGTACTCCGGCGTGTGTACGGCGGCGATGGGGCCGAGGCCGTGGTCCGCCGGTTCGGCGATGTCGTGGCCGCCGGCCCTGGCGGCGGCGAGCAGGGCGTCGACGCGTCCCGGCACTTCCGGGTTGGGCTGCGGGGCGCCGTTCACCAGGAAGCTTTTGGGGTAGTGAACCTTCTGCCGTTCTGCGGCGCAGAACACCTTCATGCTTGCGTCTCCTTCACGCTGTCCGCCAGCGCTGCGAAATCGTCCTCGTCCAGCACGTAGATCTGTTCCGGTTCCGAGTGGCGGAAACCGCAGCGCCGGTAGAAGGTCTGCGCGCGGATGTTGTCGTCATCGACCGAGAGGCGCAGGTAGCCCGCGCCGCGGGCCCGGGCAAGGGCGGCCATCGCGGCGAGCAGCCGTTGACCGACGCCCAGGCTGCGCGCGCTGTCGGCGACGATCAGGTCCTGAACGTAGATGCCGCGCTGGCCCCGCCAGGTGGAATAGCTGCCGAAGAACAGGCAAAGGCCGACGGGCTTGCCGTCCAGCTCGGCGATCAGCGCCTCGAAGGCAGGATCGTCGCCGAAGCCGTCGCGGGCGATGTCCTCGACGCGGGAGGTCACCTTGTGCATCGCATCGCGGGCGCGGGCCAGGTCGACGATCAGCCCGTAGACCGCCGGGGCATCGTCGCGCCCGGCCAGCCGAACGGTGATGTCATGGGCCATCAGAAGGCCACCCGGTCGCCGCCCTTGAGGGCCAGCGTCTCGCGCACCTCGTCCGGCCGGGCGATCTCGTGGCCCAGTTCCTCGACGATGCGGCGGATCTTGGCAACCTGCTGGGCATTGCTTTCGGCCAGTTCGCCGCGTCCAATGCTGAGACTGTCTTCCAGGCCGACGCGCACGTTGCCGCCCAGGATGACGCCCAGGGTGCCCAGCGGCATCTGGTGACGCCCGGCGGCCAGCACGGAGAAGCGGTAGGCGTCGCCCAGCAGGCGGTCCGCCGTCGCCTTCATGTGCATGAGCTGCTCCGGCGCCGCGTCGATGCCGCCCAGCACGCCGAGCACGAACTGCAGGAAGATCGGCGCCTTGATGAGGCCCTCGGCCAGGTAGAAGGCGACGGTCTGGATGTGGCCGGTGTCGTAGCATTCGAACTCGAAGCGGGTGCCGCAGCCTTCGCCCAGGCGTTCCAGCACGCTCTCGATGTCGGTGAAGGTGTTCTTGAAGATGGCATCCTTGGAGGCCGCCAGGAAGCCCGGCTCCCAGTCGTGTTTCCACTCCTTGTAGCGCCGCGCCAGCGGGAAGGTGCCGAAGTTCATCGAGCCCATGTTCAGCGAGCACATCTCCGGCTGGGCCTGCAGTGGCGCGGCGAGGCGCTCGTCCAGGGTCATCTGCGCGCTGCCGCCGGTGGTGATGTTCACCACCGCATCGCAGGACTGCTTGATGCGCGGCAGGAAGGCCATGAAGTCGGCGGGGTCGGCCGAGGGCTTGCCGTTCCCGGGGTTGCGCGCGTGGAGGTGGAGGATCGCCGCGCCGGCCTCGGCGGCGGCGCCGGCCTGTTCGGCGATCTCGTCGGCGGTGACCGGCAGGTGCGGGCTCATGGTCGGGGTGTGGATGGAGCCGGTGACCGCGCAGGTGATGATGACTTTGTTGGAGGCCATGACCTTGCTTACGCACCCCCGGATTGGGGCAGGCCGGCTTCGGCGGCGAAGGCGGTGAGACTGTCGGTCAGCAGCGCCATGATCTCGCCGATCTGCGCTTCCGTGACGATCATCGGCGGGCAGACCAGGAAGTGGTCGCCGTCCAACCCGCCGCGGGTGCGCCGCGAATAGATGATCAGGCCTTTGTCGTAGGCGATGTCGACCAGGCGGTTATAGGCGTTCAGCTCCTTGGGCAGCGGCTGCATCGAGGCGCGGTCGGCAACCAGCTCGAAGGCCAGTAGCAGGCCGAGGCCGCGCACGTCGCCGATGAAGGGGAAACGCTCCATCAGCTCGGCCAGCCTGAGCTTCAGCAGGGCCCCCATGCGCGCGGCGTTGCCCATCAGGTCGTCGGTTTCGATCTCGTCCAGCACGGCCAGACCCGCGGCGCAGGCCAGCGGGTTTCCGGCGTAGGTGTAGCCGTGGATGAAACCGCCCTTGTCCAGAACGGGTTCGACCAGGCGGCGGTCGGCCACCATGGCCCCCAGCGGCGCATAGCCGGCAGCGAAGCCCTTGGACATGGCGACGATGTCGGGGCGCAGGTCCCAGTGCTCGGCGGCCAGGAAGCGGCCGGTGCGCCCGACGCCGCTCATCACCTCGTCGAGGATCAGCAGGATGCCGTACTCGTCGCAGATCTCGCGGATGCGGGCGTAGTAGCTGTCGGGGGCGACCAGCGCGCCGGTAGAGGCGCCGCCGACCGGCTCCATGATGAAGGCCAGCACGGTCTCCGGCCCCTGGCGGCGGATCTCGTCGCGCAGCAGTTCGGCATAGCGCAGGCCGCGGGCGTTCCAATCCAGGTCATCGTGGTCGAGGTAGCAGGTCGGCGCCGGGATCTTCGGCATCTCGCGCATCATCGGCGCGAAGGGCGCGGTCATCGGCGCGTAGCCGGTCAGCGCCAGGGCGCCCAGGGTGGCGCCGTGGTAGGAGGGATAGCGCGAGATGATCTTGTAACGGCTGCCCTGGCCCGCGGCGATGGCGTACTGCCGTGCCAGCTTCAGGCAGGACTCAACGGCCTCGGACCCGCCGGAGACGAAGAACACCCGGTCCAGCTGCGCCGGCATGCGTTTAGCGATCCGCCGTGCAAGAGTCTCCGCCGCCTCGTTCTCGAAGTGCAGGCGGTAGGCGAAGGTCGCCTCATCCATCTGGCGGCGCATGGCGGCCAGGACGCGCGGATTGCTGTGGCCGATGTTGGCGACCATGGCGCCGCTGGAGCCGTCGATGTAGCGCTTGCCGCCGCGGTCCCAGAAATAGATGCCCTCGGCGCGGGCGACCAGCGGCCGGCGGCTGCGGGTCTGATAGAAGAGGTTCGACGGCTCGCGCGTTTCAGCGGCGGTTGCGGTGCTCACGGTCATGGCGGTTGTCTCTGAAAGGGGTTACTGCGGGTGCGGCAGCAGCACGATATCGCGCGCCCGCAGCCGGACCGAAACGTCGTCGCCCTGGGCGAAGGGCCGTTGGTCGATGGCGTTGATCGCCTGCAGGCTGTGGCCGCCGACAGTGACGAAGTAGCGGGCCGCTTGCCCCTGATAATCGACAGCCTCGATGCGCCCGGCAAGTCGGGTCGAGTCGGTATCGTCTGCGCCCGCACCGTTGGTAAGCTGCAGCTTTTCGGCACGGATCACCAGGCGCAGGGCATCGCCGTCGCGCGGCTCGGGCGCGCCGGGCGCCACCCCCTCCGGGTCGGCCAGCACCTCGCCGAGGTCGGGCACTGCAAGTCTCAGGCGGCCGCCGGTGCGTCCCAGGACGCAGCCGTCCAGCAGGTTGGAGTTGCCGAGGAAGCGGGCGACGAACTCGGAGGCCGGCCGGGTATAGATTTCCTCCGGGGAGGCGGCCTGTTCGATGCGGCCCTGGTTCATGACGATGATCTTGTCGGACATCGCCAGGGCCTCCGACTGGTCGTGGGTGACGAACAGGGTGGTGATGCCGAGCTGATGCTGGATTTTCTTCAGCTCGACGCGCATCTCCTCGCGCAGGTTGGCGTCCAGCGCCGACAGCGGCTCGTCGAGCAGCAGCACGTCGGGTTCGACGACGATGGCGCGGGCCAGGGCGATACGCTGCTGCTGGCCGCCGGAAAGCTGGTTGGGGAAGCGGTCGGCCATCTGCGGCAGCCGGACCAGGTCCAGCGCGCGGGCGACCCGCCCGGAAATGTCGGCCTTCGCCACCTTGCGGTACTTCAGGCCGAAGGCGACGTTGTCGAACACGGTCTTGTGGGGAAACAGCGCGTAGTTCTGGAACACGATGCCCAGGTTGCGCTTGTGGATCGGCACGTCGTTCACGCGCGCGCCCTTGATCAGGATGTCACCGGCGCTGGGCGCGGCGAGGCCGGCGACCATGCGCAGGGTCGTGGTCTTGCCGCAGCCCGACGGGCCCAGCAGGGTGACGAAGGCGCCGGGATCGACACTGAGGTCCATCGGCTGCACCGCGGTGAAGCTGCCGTAGCGCTTCGCCACCTCGCGCAGTTCGACGACCGGCTTGCCATCACTCATTGATCAAATCTCCGGCCTGGGAGGGTGGCTGTGCTGACACCCCTCAGGCAATGGCCACCAGCGGTTGCCCCGCCAAGGGTGTCGTCCCGGCACTTGTTGCCGGGACCCATGGTCGAAGCGCGCCATCGGTGGCTGGTTAGGATGCAAATCTCGCAGGGCATACTTCACGCTGACGCCAATGGGTCCCGGGGACAAGCCCCGGGACGACAGTGTGCTTTTCCTCAATAGCCTTTCTGCACGCGGCCGAAGGTCGTCGACCATTCGGCTTCGTGGCCGTTCCAGTAGGCCGGATCGGCGAAGGTCAGGTTGGTCAGCTTGCCGGTCGGATCGAAGGCCGGCAGGGTCGGGATCTTCTCACCGAGATCGACCTTGGTCGGGTCGAGCGCCGGCGGGTAGTTCTGCCCCTCGGCGACGGCGATGGAGACGTCCGGCTCCAGCATGAAGTTCAGCAGTTCCTCGCAGGCTTCCAGCGGGCTGCCCTTCAGCACCATCAGGCATTCCTGCCAGGCGTAGCTGCCCGGGGCGTCGTAGTAGGCGATCGGATGGCCCTGCTGCTGCAGCGCCGCGATGCGCCCGGACCAACCTTCTGTCACATAGATCTCGCCTTCGGCCAGCAGGCTCATCAGCTCGGCACCGGAGCCCCAATACTTCAGCGCGAGGTCGCGGTGCGCGCGGATGGCGTCCCATACGGCATCCATATCCTTGATGTCGTTGGGGTTCTGGTCGGTCGCCAGGGCGCCGTACCAGATCCGCGTGCGCCAGTCGCCCCAGCCGCCGATCTTACCCTTGTACTTGGGATCGACCAGGATCTTGGCGCCTTTTTCCGCCATCTCCTCCTTGGAGATCTTGTCGGTGTTGTAGGCCAGGCCCGTGGTGCCGTAGTCGTAGGGCGCGGCCGACAGCTTGCCGCCGGTGACCTTGCGGAAGGGCTCCATCAGCGCCGTCATGACGTACTTCAGGTTCGGGATGTTGTCCTCGTTCAGGACCACGTCGTAGCCCAGGTTCACGTAGCGGGCGTAATCGAACACGCCCGAGGCGTGGAAGATGTTGTATTCGCCTTCCTGGCCGGCCTTCACGCGGTTCAGGTACTCGTCGCCGCTGGCGAAGGTGCCGTCGATCACCGTGATGCCGGTCTTGGCGGTGTAGGGGTCGAAGGCGTGCTTGCGGAAGGCCTCCGAGACGACGCCGCCCCAGCCGTCGAAGCGCACGCTGTCGGGCGTCGCGGCGAAGGCCTGGCGCTGCAGGCCCTTCAGCGGGCCGCCGGTCAGGCCGGCGGTCAGGCTGGCGGCCCCCAGCAGTGTCAGAAACGTGCGGCGGTCGAGGTCGCCGTTGCGGAATCGTTCGAGCAGTCGTTGATAGCGAGTGGTTTCATCCATCTCCCATACCTTTCCCTGGTTTGATGTTCGTGTTCATTGGCTGATTGTCTATTTCAATGCCGCGGCCATGCGGCGGGCCAGCGCCGCGCCGATAAGCGGCACGGCAACGGTGATCACCACCATCACCGCACCCAGCGCGTTGATTTCCGGGCTGATCGAGTTGCGCAGCATGGCAAAGATCTGGGTCGGCACCGTTTCGACGCCGCCCGGCTTCCAGAACAGGGTGCCGGTGACGTCGTCGAAGGAAATCGTGAAGGCGAAGATGACCCCGGCAAAGACCGCCGGCATGATCAGCGGCAGGGTCACCTCGCGGAAGGTGTGGAAGGCGTTGGCGCCCAGGCTCATGGCCGCCTCCTCGTATTCGCGGCGCACGGCGACGAGGCGCGCCTGCACGATCAGCACCACGAAGGGCAGGGTGAAGATGACGTGGCCGAGCAACAGCAGCGGGAAGCTCTTGGGCATCTCCAGCCAGCGCAGGAACAGCAGCAGCGCCACCGCCAGCACCACCTCCGGCACCAGGATCGGTGCGATCATCGCGGTGGTGATCAGGCCCTTGCCGCGGAAGTCGAAACGTACCAGGGCGAGGCTCGCCATGACGCCGATGGTGGTCGAGACCACCGCCGTCAGCGACCCGAGGAGCACCGAGGTCTTGAAGGCGCGCACGATGGCGTCGTTGTGCCACAGCGCGACGAACCAGCGCAGGCTGAGGCCCTCCATGGGGAAGCTGCCGAACTGGTTGGCGTTGAAGGCCAGCAGCACCACCACGGCGACCGGCAGGAACATGAAGAGGTAGACCAGCACCGTGAAGGCGCGGATCAGGCTCCAGCCGCTGAAAAGTTGCAACACCATGCTCATCGGAAGCTCTTGGCCAGCTGGTTGATGCCGGCATAGCGGGTGTAGAGCATCACCACCGCGCCGAGGACGGCCAGCAGGGCCAGCGACAGGGCCGAGCCGAGCGGCCAGTTGAGCTGGGTGATGATCGCCTCGAACACCAGGTTGGCGAACATGGCGTCGCGGGGGCCGCCCAGGATCATCGGCGTGATGTAGGTGCCGGCGCCCAGGACGAAGCACAGCAGGCTGCCGGCGGCGAGCCCTGGCACCGAGAGCGGCAGGGTCACTTCCCGGAAGGCCTGCCAGGCGGTGCAGCCCAGCGAGCGCGCCGCGTCCGTCAGGTTGGGGTCTATGCCGTCCAGGCTGACGTAGATGTTAAGGATCATGAAGGGCAGCAGAAAGTGCACCAGCCCCAGGATCACCGTGCCCTCGTTGTAGAGGATCTGCAGCGGCTCGCTGATGATGCCGGTCCACAGCAGAAAGACGTTCAGGGCGCCGCTGACCCCCAGGATGTTGATCCATGACATGGTGCGGATGATGTAGCTGATCCAGAACGGCAGCATCAGCAGCAGGATCAGCACCGCCTTGTGGCGCGTGGTCGAGCGGGCGATGAAATACGCGGGGACGTAGCCCAGCAGAATGCAGAGCACGGTAGAGATGGCGGCGATGCGCAGGGTCTGGATCAGGATGTCGCGGTAGAAAGCGTCGGTCAGCACCTCGGCCCAGTTGTCGAGGAAGAAGCCCACCTGTTCGCCGCCGGCGGCGGTGCGCAGCCAGAAGGAATAGACCACGATGAAGCAGACCGGGACGACCAGCAGCAGGGTCACCGCGGCCAGGGCCGGCGACATGAGGAGCCACGGACGCGCCCCCGGCGCATCGGCGTCGTTTGCTGACATGGGGTCCCTTAACAAGCCTCTCTGGCCCCCGCCTTGTTATCTAAGAGGTTTTCGGCGGGGTTGCCGGGAATTCGACGGTCAGTCTTTGCCTTCGCCCTTCATTGTGCAAATAGATAAGTGCTATAAGGGTCATAGATGAAATTAATGATAGGGCGATAGCGACGCCGCCATGCTGAAAGATACGGGCGAACGCCTGGCGCGGGAGCTGGACTGGAACCTGCTGCGCACCTTCATGATCGTGGTGCAGGAAGGCAGCGTGACCGGCGCGGCCAAGCGTCTCTATCTGCGCCAGCCGACCATCAGCCATGCCCTGAAACGCCTGGAAACCCGGCTGGGCAAGCGCCTGATCGAGCGCGGCCCGGCGACCTTCCGGGTGACCCCGGCGGGCGAGGTGCTGTACCGCGAGTGCGTCGAGATCTACGGCAACGTCGCCCGTGTGGCGGTGCTGACCCGCGACATCAAGGACGAGATCACTGGCCACGTGCGCATCGCCATGGCCAGCCACGTGATCTCGCCGATCTACGACGAGGTGCTGGCCGCCTTCCATGTGGAAAATCCCAAGGCGACCTACGAGATCGAGGTCGACACCTCGGCCGAGGTGACCCGCGCGGTGCTGGAGAAATCCGCCAGCTTCGGGCTCTGCCTGGTCCACAAGCCCTCGCCGCGGCTGGAATACAAGATGATCTACCGCGAGTATTTCGGCTTCTTCTGCGGCCCCTCGCACCCGCTGTTCGGCAAGAGCGGCCTGAAGCTGGAAGACCTCCAGGGCCACGCCGCGGTTTCCTTCAAGACCGACCAACTGGCCGATGCCCTGCGGCCCGTCGCCCTGCTGCGCGCCCAGCACGACATCGACGACCTGGTGGTCGGCCATTCTTCCCATCTGGAGGAAGTGCGGCGCATGATCATAGCCGGGCTCGGCATCGGCCCGCTGCCGATCCACGTGGTGGCGCGCGATCTGCGCGACGGCCTGTTGTGGCGGTTGCCGCCCTACGAGGCACCGCCGGCCATCGACATCTACGTGGTGTGGAACCCGCACACCCACCTGAACCGCGCGGAGGAAGGCCTGCTGGCCGCCCTGCGCGACGCGATCGACGCCAAGCCGCTGAGCGACCGCACCTACGATTAGGGGGGGTGATTAGGACGGGCGGCTAGAGGCGCGGCCTGTGGTCGGTCTTCAGGTAGGGCAGGAAGCCGTCGAGGAAGCGGGTGGTCGCCGGCATGAAGTAGCTGCCGTGGTGGTACATCGGGTCCAGCGAGGTCACGATCATGCAGCCGGGGGTGGTCACCCGGTCCTCATAGAGAATCGCGCCGCCGCCTGCCGCGATCAGGGTGCGCGCACCCTGCGGGGGATCGAAAAAGCCGTGGTAGTGCCAGGTCGCATCCTGCAGCGTCACGCGCCCGAACAGCGGATGGTCGCTGTCGACGCATTGCAGGCCCAAACTGCCGCCCTCCTTCCACCACCAGAAGTTCGTCGGTCTGTCGTGCCAGATGACGCCGGGCAGCCATTGATGGGGCCCGGTGGAGCCCATGGCCACCGCGGTCCCGCCCGCGGCAAGATACTGCGCGATCTTCTCGTGGTGGGGCCGCAGCAGCGAAGGGTCGGTGCGGCAGGACACCAGCAGGATGTCGTAGTCTTCCAGCCGTACCTCGCCGAGTTGGCGCGCATAGATGACCGCGTCGAAGAAGTGCCGGTAGCGTTCCTCGTAGAGCGTGCGGTGGTGGTAGTAGGTCCCGCTGTCGAGGGCGGCGAGCCGCGTCATAAGCAGTCTCCTTCGGCCGCGCCGCCGGCCCAGTCGCAGAGTTGCGGCACGATGCGGGCGGCGCTGCAGGCATCGCCTGCGTACATCCACAAGTCGTTGCCCGCGTGCATGAAGATCCGCCCGCCCGCCGGACGCCGGTAGACCCAGTCGCAGGGCGCCCGCGCGGGCCCCAGTCCGGTCACGGGGATGGCGCCCTCCGGCGGCGGGTTGTGGCCGCGGGCATAGAAACCGGCGACGCCGCGGCGGAAGGTGAGGTCCTGCATGTCGACGCCTTCGAAGACCGGGTGGGCGGTCAGCCGATGCACCTGAAGCTGTTCCAGGTTGACGCGCGGCAGCGGCACGAAGGGGTTGAATTCCGGCAGCATCGGCCAGGCCACGTGGCCGTTGAACACCAGGGTGCCGCCGCCATCGAGGAAGGTGGTGATGCCGGCTGCGATGCTGCCGAAGTAGCGCTGGTCGAGGTGGGCCGGCAGCAGCAGCGCTGCATAGTCCCGCAGCGTGATCTCGTGCAGCCGGTAGTGGTCGATCTGCTCGGCGTCCTCGACAAAGCCGCCGATGTCGGGCAGATCGCCGCCGGCCCCCTTGATGGGCTTGAGGAAAAGGCAACGCCCCATGGCGCGGGCTCCCGGTCTCTGGCCCGCGGGCAGTGTCTAACCACCGCCCGCCGGCCGTTGCGTCATTCCGACTTGGAGACGTTCTTGAAGTCGAAGAAGAAGGCGGAGGGATGGATCCGGTAGCCCTGGACGTCGTCGCTGGAGGCGACCACGAAGACCTTGTGCACCAACGGCAGGATCGGGGCGTCCTTTTGCAGGATCTCCAGCGCCTCGCGGTAGGTGGCGGTCCATTCCGCGCCGGGGTCCAGGGTACGGCCCTCGTCAACCAGCGCATCGAAGGCCGGATTGCTCCAGCCCTGGAAGTTCATCTCCGCCTTGGAATGGAACTGCGACTTCAGGTGAAGATCCGGGTGGCCGGTCATCTCCGGAGTCCAGAAGACGACGGAGATGTCGTAATCGCCGCGGCGCACCAGGTCCAGCATGCCTTCCCAGGTGAACAGCTGCACGTCGCTGGCGATGCCGGCATTGGCGAGCAGCGCGGCCAGCGCCTCGGTGATCGCCGACATTTCGGTCCGGCTGGAGTAGGAGAGGATGCGCAGGGTCAGCGGCTTGCCGTCGCGCTGCCACCGGCCGTCCTGCTTGGTATAGCCGGCTTGGGTGAGCAGGGCTGCCGCCTCGGCCGGGTCGACCTTATAGGGTTCGACGCCCTTGGGGACCCAGGGGAACTGAGGGGCAAAGAACTCGTAGGCCGGCGCGCCGATCCCGTCCAGCGCTCCCTTCACCAGGATGTCGCGGTCGACCAGAGCGTTCAGCGCCAGGCGGACGCGCGGATCGGCCAGCGGCGTATCGCCCACGGTGTTGAACGCACCGTAGTACAGCCCGGCGGTCGGCGCGGTGTAGACCTTGAAGTTGGGATCGGCCTCCAGGCGCTCGACATCGGCCGGCGGCAGGTTGGTGGCGAAGTCGATCTCGCCGGTTTCCAGTGCCAGGCTGCGCGAGTTGTGATCGGGGATGTAGCGGTAGATCACTTTCTTCAGCGTCGGCGCGTTGCCCCAGTAGCCGTCGAAGCGTTCGACCACCGTTCGGTCCTGCTTCACGTAGTCGACAAAGCGCCAGGGGCCGGTGCCGACCGGCGTCACGAACTGGCCTTGCGCATCGAAGGAGCCGGGGGCGTAGACCACGGTGATGGCATCGGTCAGCTGGTTCGGCAGGGCGGCGAAGGGCTCGCTGGTTTCGATCTCGAGGTCGAGCGGCCGGGTTGCATCGATACGGGCGATGTTCAGCAGATCGGCCGCGTAGGGCAGCAGTGCGGTCACCCGCTCCAGCGAGTTCTTCACCGCGGCGGCGTCCAGCGGCGTGCCGTCGTGGAACGTCACGCCCTCGCGCAGGTGGAGATGCCAGACCGTCGGCGAGGTGCGCTCCCACGTCGTGGCGAGGCCCGGTACCAGGTTCATGTCGTAATCGAGCTTGATCAGGGTGTCGAGGATCTCGCTTTCGTTGAAGAAGCGGCTGCGGCGCGGCTTCATGGACAGCGGCAGGGATTCCCACATGGTGCCGACGATCAGGGTATCGCGGCGCTCCGCCTGAGCCGCTGCGGGGTCGGGCAGTGCCACAGCCGCGGTGGCCGCGGCCAGGGCCAGGATCGGCAGGAGTCGGCGCCAGGGCGCGCGAGGGGGTCGGGACATCTAAGGGTTCCTTTGGTTGCGATTGGGGGAGAACACCTGGTCGACGCGCCAGCGGTCGCCGAGGATGTCCCCCAGAAGGTTGATGAGGATGACGAAAGCCATGATGGAAAGGCCGGGCGCCAGGACCAGGCGCGGATAGCTGCGCATGTGGCTGCGCGCCTCGGCGATCATGCGCCCCCACTCCGGTGTGCCCGGCTCGACGCCGAGGCCGAGGAAGCTGAGGCCGGCAAAGGCCAGGATGACCCAGGACAGTGAATAGGCGCCGAGCACCAGCAGCGGGCCGCCGACGTTGGGCAACAGGTGGCGGGCGACGATGCGCCAGCCCGGCGCGCCGATCGCCTGGGCCGCCAGTACATAGGGTTTGTTGCGCTCGACCACGGTCAGGTTGCGCACCACGCGGGCGTACTCGGTCCAGTGGACGGCGGCCAGCGCGATGAGGACGGCCTTCAGGCCCAGCCCGAAGATGCCGGCAATGACCAGGCTGACGGCAAGCGCCGGCAGCACCGAGACGCCCTCGACAAAGCGCATGGCGAGACTGTCGAACCAGCCGCCGCCATAGCCGGCGGCCAGGCCGACCAAAGTCCCGAAGGCCGCGGTCACCAGCACCACGGCGAGTGCGGCGACGGTGGTGAGCCGGGCGCCGTACAGCAGGCGGCTCAGCATGTCGCGGCCCATCGCATCGGTGCCCAGCAGGTGGTCCCAGCCAGGCGCGGCGAGGAGGAACAGGATATCGGTCAGGGTCGGGTCGTAAGGGGCGAGTTGGGGGCCGAACAGCACCAGCAGCAAAAACATCACGGCCAGCAGGGTGACGCCCCCCGGCCGGCGCAGCACCACGCGCCGGTATCCGAGATCGCTGCGCGAACGGCGCAGGCCGGCAGGCATCACACCGCCTCCCGCACGCGCGGATCGAGACCCGCAACGGTCAGATCGACCAGCAGATTGATCGCCACATAGCCGACGGCGATGACCAGGAAGGTCGCCTGCATCAGGGGGAAGTCGCGGCTCAGCAGGGATTCCACCAGCAGCCGGCCGATTCCCGGCCAGCCGAACAGCGTCTCGACGATGATCACCCCGTCGAAGATGCGCGCCAGCTGCAGCCCCGCCAGGGTGACGATGGCCGGGGCCGCGTTGGGCAGGGCGTGGCGCAGCAGGGCGCTGAGCGGCGTCAGGCCCTTGGCGGCCGCCGTGCGCATGTAGGGACGGCCGGCCTCGTCCAGCAGCAGGCTGCGGATGTAGCGCGTCGTCACGCCGCAGACCGAGGTGCCGATGACCAGGGTCGGCAGCACGGCGTGCTGCCAGGTGCCGTAACCGGAGGACGGCAGCCAGCCAAGGGTCAGCGAGAACACCAGGGCCAGCAGCAGTGCGTACCAGAAATTGGGGATCGACATGCCGAGCACCGCCACCGCGGCGCTCAGGCGGTCGAACAGGCCGTTGCGGAAGCGCACGGTGGCCAGGGCGAGGGGCAGGGCGATGACGAGCGACAGCGTCAGTGCGGCAAAGGCCAGGATGAAGGAGTTGCCGAGCCGCAGCAGGACCTCCTGGGTGACCGCGTCGCCGGTGATCAGCGAGACGCCGAGATCGCCGGTCAGCGCGTTGCCGAGCCAGCGCAGATACTGCAGCGGCAGCGGATCGTCGAAGCCCTGGTCGGCGGCGTAGGCCGCCAGGGCCTCGGCGCTCGGGAGTTCGCCGTCCATCTGGGCGCTGAGCAGGACTTCGGCGAAGTCGCCGGGCATCAGCCGCAGCAGCGCGAATCCGACCACGGACACGGCGACCAGCAGGCCCGCCGACGACAGCAACCTATGGAGAAGGGAGGTGGCGAGACTGCCAGGCACTGGCCGATGTTCCTCTTACACGTCGGCGCGGCGCCAGACGCTGGGCGACATCCCGACGCTGCGCTTGAAGATCTTCGCGAAATGGCTGGGGTTGCTGTAGCCCACGGCCAAGGCCGTCTCGGTCACGCCGAGTCCGTCGTGGGTCAGCAGATTCTGCGCTACCGAGATGCGGGTGCGTTCGAGATGGTCGTGCACTGTACGGCCTAGCAGTTGCCGGAACCCGAGCTTCAGCTTGCGCTCGTTGATGCCGGCTTCCCGTGCCAGGATGGAGATCGTCCAGGGCTCGCTATAACGCACCCGCAAAGTCTCCGCGGCCTGACGGATGAGCGACTGATCCCGGCGGGTCAGACTGGCGGTCGCCATGGCGCCTTCCGCGCGTTCATCGCCCACAAAGGCGATCACATGGGCAAGCACTTCCAGCGCCTTGGACTGCAGGAATACCCGCCTGGCCGCTCCGTTCATGCGACAGGCGATCGCTTCCTCGGCGATGCGCTGGAGCACCGGATCGAGCGGCCGCCGCATGAGCAGGGCGTCCTGCACACTGCCGTTGTCGTTGAAGGCGCGCATCAGGCAGCCCAGGGAATGCAGGCCGATCTTGTCGAGCAACGCTGGCGCGAATCGGAAATCGACGCCCAGCAAATGGCTGCCGGCATCGATCTGGTTCAGTCCGCGTGTCGGACGCGGCGCGTGGAACAGAAAGAGTGAGCGCGGCTGCAGGTCCAGCACCGGCCCGTTTTCCAAAGCAAGGCGGCCCGTCCCCTTGATGAACAGACTGATGCTGAAGGTCGCCGGCCCCTCGATGGTGCGTACCTCGTCCCGGAAGGTGTGGCAGTCAAAGAGATTGACGCGCCAGCCCTTGCCGATTTCCTCCGAGCGGAGGCTGGCGTTCCAGCCCGCCGCCCCGGCGTCGTCGGCCAGCGACACCAGACGGTAGCTGTCGTCGAGGCGGAAGGCAGGCAGGGAGTCATCCATGGCAAACGCTGTCCCAAGCGGTAAGCGGCGACGATAGTGCAAGTGAGAATCTTTCGCAACAAAGTCCCAAATGAGGTTGTTTCTGCCCCGATCGCGGCGGCGGGACGGTGCGCCGGCGGCTAGTTGTGGGGCTTCGCCACAGGGGCTGGTGACAAAAGGGGATATCCGGGAATGAGTGAATTCAAGGGGACTGCGGGGCGTCGGGCGAAGGGCTGCAGGTGGCCGGCAGGGCTGCTATTCCTGGCTGTGGGGCTGTCTGCCGGCACGGTCGGCGCTCAGGACGCCACCCAGGAAGAGCCGGTGCTGCTCAATACCATCGAGGTCACCGCCACCAAGCGTCTGCAACCTTTGAGCGAGGTCGACGGCGCGGTCAGCGTGCGTACCGGCGAGGAGTTGCGCGAGGCTGGGGTGCGGACGGTCGAGGACCTGGGAAAGGTGTTCCCCGGGTTGATCATCCGCAAGCGCGGCAACCGGGCCTACTCCAGCATTTCCCTGCGCGGCGTCACGTCTCCGGATTTCTACAATGCCGCGGTTCAGGTCTACGTCGACGGTGTGCCACAGGACCCTGCCTACCTCACCCAGGAACTGGTCGATGTGGAGCGGGTCGAGGTGCTGCGCGGCCCGCAGGGCACGCTCTACGGGCGCAAAGCCCACGGCGGCGTCATCAACGTCATCACCCGCAAGCCTGACAACGAGTTGCGCGGGCGCCTCTCGGGGACCGTGTCGACCCATGACCGCATGGTGGATGCCGGGATCTCGGTGCCGATTGTCGAAGATATGCTCTATGGAGCACTGGACATCCGGCGCTCCGACTATCTGGGCCAGATCCACGACGTTGCTACCGGCGACGATGACATCGACGACAGCCGCACGTGGTTCGGCCGCGCGAAGCTGGAATTTGCGCCAAAAGACAACCCCTTCTCCCTGGCGCTGACCGCCCAGCATGATGAACTGGTCAGCCACGAGGAGCTCTATATCTCCGAGGCCAACTTGGAGGGGCTGGACTTCGACAGCGGCGCGCAGGGTGGTGTGAACGAAATCAAGCGCAACGTCGACAGCTACGCGCTGACCGCTGCCTACGATTTTGGCGCGGCCACTCTAACCAGCGTCACCTCCTATCAGGACCGCGACATCAGCAAGCGGCTGATCCAAGGCTTTGATACGCCGGAATTCCAAGAGACCCTGGCGGAGGAACTGCGGCTCGAATTCGGTTTCGGCGAACGCTGGGACGGGGTCATGGGGCTTTACTTTCAGGACACCGACTTCAAGCGGCAACTGCCGGCGATCGGCGCCTTCTTCGGCACTTCCGAGAACCGGGTGGAGAGTCAGTCCTATGCCGCCTTCGGTGAGGTCACCTATGTGCTGACCGACAGCCTGGACCTGACAGGCGGCCTGCGCTGGTCCTACGAGGACGCCAGCATCGACTACCGGCGCGTCGCACCCGGGCCGCTGTCGATCCAGGACGACGACAGCTTTCAGGATATCTCGCCCAAGATCGCGTTGGGTTGGCAGGTGAGCGAGGACCACCGGCTCTATGCCCTGGTAAGCCGTGGCTTCAAGCCTGGCGGCTTCAATCACACGCTGCCCTTCACCCTGATGTCCGACGATGTTTCGGTTTCCTACGATTCCGAAACCTCGACAAATTTCGAGCTGGGATGGCACGGCGCCCTTTTCGACGACCGCGTCGAGGCCGGGGCGGCCGCCTATTGGATCCTCACCGAGGACAAGCAGATCTATGTCGGTCCGGTCACCGGCCAGTACCTGCGCAATGCCGGGGAGGCGCAGAGTTACGGCGTCGAGCTGGAGGCCCGTGTGCATGCCACCGAGGACCTGACTCTCGACCTCGGTGCCATGCTGGGCCGTTCCGAGTTCACCGACGCCCGCGATCCGGACACCGGCACGCAATACGACGGCAACCGCGTGCCTTTCGCGCCAGACTATACCTTCCAGGCGGCGGCGCGCTACTTCGTGCCACAGGATTTCATGCCCGGCGACATCAGCCTGCGCGTTGCCGGAACCTACGTTGGCCGCGCCTACTTCGACGAGGCCAACGACCTCTCGCAGCCGGGTTATCTGCTGCTCGACGCCGCCGTCGATCTGCTGTTGGACAACGGCATCAGCCTAGGCCTCTTCGTCGACAACATCACGGACAAGGTCTACCGGACCTACAGCTACCAGTCCGGCGGTGACGTCTTCAGCTCGGCGGGCGAGGGGCGTGTCTTCGGGGTCACCGGCCGGTTCGAGTTCTGATGAGCGCACTGGAGTCTGCGGCTGTGGCGCCGGTGCGCCTGCCTTTGGGGCGGCTGCTGGTGGTCATGGGCGGCGTCTACACCATCCAGAGCACTGTCGGTGCCGTGATGTTTCAAGGCGTGCCGGCGACCCTGCGCGACAGCGGCCTGCCGCTCGACATGATAGGCCTGGTCTCGCTTTTCATGCTGCCCTGGACGGTGAAGTTCCTGTGGTCGCCCATGGTGGAGCGCTGGCGTCTGGCAGTGGACGGACGGCGGCGGTCCCGCCAGATCATTGTCAGCGGTCAACTGGTCATGGCGCTGGTGCTGGCGGCGCTGGCCTGGATCACGCCGGAGGGCGGTTTTCTCTGGCTTCTGGTCGGACTGGCGGCAATCGCGGTGGTGGCCTCCACTGTCGATATCGCCAGCGACGGCTACATGATCGAGCATCTGGAACAGCGCCAGCGCGGCTGGGGCAACGTCGTCCAGGTCGGCGGCGGCTATGCCGGCATCATGATCGGCACCGGGTTGTTCCTAGTACTGGTCGGCTGGTACGGCTGGTCGACGGCGATGTTCACCATGGCCGTCGCCGCTCTGCTGCTGACGGTTCCCTGCCTGCTGACCCGCGAGCCGCCCGGCGATGCCGAGCGGCAGGCCCGCCACCGGCCTTCGCTGGCCTTTGCGCTGCGCCGTCCGGCGATCCGCTGGGGCCTCGTCGCGGTGGTTCTTTGTCAGACTGGCCTGCGGCTGATTCAAAGTATGACCGGCCCTTTCATGATCGATAACGGGATCGCACCGGCCCAGTTGGGTTTCCTGACCGGGACCCTGGGCACGTTGCTCTGTCTTAGCTGCGTCGTTCTGGTCGGCCTGCCGATCCGCCGATGGGGCGCCCGGCCGACCCTGTTTACTCTTCTGGGGCTGCAGGTGGCCATCTATACGCTGTTCTGCCTCGCGGCGCTCGCCCCCCTGTCGGCGGAGCTGTTGAGCGCGCTGTTTCTGGCCAAGGCGGTGATCATTGCCGCTTCCTTTGTCGCGCTCTACACCGTGGCAATGGACTGGACCTCGCCGCGTCAGGCCGGCATCGACTTCACACTGTTCCAGTGTGCCGATGCCCTGGTCTCGGTCGTGGCAGGCCTTGGCAGTGGTCTGATCGCTCAGCACCTCGGCTATGGAGTCTGCTTTGCCCTGGCGAGCGGTGGCGCGCTGCTCTGCCTGCTGCTGCTGCCGGCGGTCTTCCGCCGCATTCACCGGAGTATGGAATATGACGGTTAGATCGGTTGTCATCGCCGGCGGCGGCGTTGGCGGTCTCAGCGCGGCCTGGTGGCTGGCGCGGGCCGGCTGGCGGCCCCTGGTGATCGAACGTGCCAGCGGCCTGCGCGGCGGCGGCTATATGCTGGGGCTGTCCGGGCCCGGCTACGACGTGGCCGGACTGATGGGAATTTTGCCGGCGCTGGGAGAGCGGCAGCGGTGCATCAACGAGAACGTCTACCTCGACCGTGACGGCAAGGTGCTCTGGCGTGCCCGCTATCACGAACTGCTGGGCGATATCGATTGGATTACCTTGGCCCGCAGCGAACTGGTGCGGGTGCTCTACGAAGCTCTGGACGACAGGGTGGAGGTCCGCTTCGGCGTTACCGTGGTGGAGACCACGCAGGATGCCGACGGTGTCGATGTCCTTTTGAGCGACGGCAGCCGCTGCCGGGCGGAGTTGGTCATCGGTGCGGATGGGGTTCATTCCAGCCTACGCCGCCAGATCTTCGGTCCCGATGCGTCCTTTGTGCGCCCCCTTGGCTATCGCTGTGCCGCATTCCAGGCGGATGACGGCCTGGGGCTCGGCCATGACTTCCTCTCTTACGCCGAACCGGGACGCCTGACCGAGTTCTACACCCTGGCCGAAGGCCGCCTGGCGACGCTCTATGCCTGGGGCGACAAAGCGTCTGCACCGGTGCCGCCGGGCCGCGAGCGCCAAGTTCTTAAAGCCGCTTACGAAGGCGCGCACCCGACGGTCCTGCGCTATCTCGACGAACTGCCCGAAGAGGCGGGCTTGTTCTTCGACGATCTCGAGATGATCGAGATGCCCTGCTGGTCGCAAGGGCGGGTGCTGTTGCTGGGCGATGCGGCGCATTGCCTGACCCTGATTTCCGGTCAGGGGGCCGGCATGGCAATGACCTCTGCCTGTATTCTGGCTCAGGAACTGGCCCGTGCGGAGGTTCCTGCCGCGTTGGGCCGCCACGAGGCGCGCCTGCGGCCCTCCATCCAGCGCCTGCAGGCGCGCAGCCGCAAGATCGCGCCACTCTTCATCCCGGCGACGCCACGGGCCTTCGCCCTGCGCAACTGGATCATGCGGTACATGCCGCCGCGTCTGCTCGCCTGGTATTTCGCCCGGGCGATCCGCTCCGAGGTTCTGGCCGCCGCCGGTGGACTTGATCTACAGGCGGGCCAGCGGGGCTGAACCTCAGCCGTTTCGTGTCAGCGCCGATAAGGCGCCCGCTGCCGACTTGCGGTCTTGACCCAGGTCAATGAGCTTGACGGGGCCGGGGGCCATTGTTTGTGTACCTCAGACCTCTTGCGAAAGGTGGATGCGATGTCGTCCAAGACCGGAAAGGGCGAAGCGGGCAGTGCCGCGCCGTCGGCCTGGAGCCTGCCGTTTCCTGGACTGAAGGGGGGCTCGGAGGCGGGCTTCGACAGCCTGCTGGAGGCCAACGCCAAGGCCGCCGAAATCTGGCTGGAGTCCTGGACCAAACTGGCCGACGAGTCGGCGGGCTTCCTGAGCAAGCGGTGGCAGCAGGACCTGGACCTGATGGAGCAGATCCTGGCCTGCAAGTCGCCTCTGGAACTGTTGCAGTTGCAGAGCACGTTCCTGCAGAAGACCCTGGTCGACTACATGAACGAGACCGGCAAGCTGGCCGATATGGAAACCGATGCCGGCGTTGCCGAGGTGGAAGCGCTGGACGAGGGCGCCAAGGCGGCCCGAAAGCCTGGGCCGGTGAAGCCCACCCAGTGAAACCCTTCGGCGAAGCCGGGTGATCCGCAGGCCGGCCGCTCTCCATTTCCGCCATCGTTTCGTGCTAGAAGGGGCCCCTCAAGCCGGAAAGCGGCGGCATGCAGGGATGGAACGATGAAAACCAAGGCAGCGGTATTGCACGAGATCGGCCGGCCCCGGCCCTATGCGGAATCCCGGCCGCTGAGGGTGGAGGAGTTGGAGCTCGATCCGCCGGGCGAGGGCGAGGTACTGCTGCGCATCGGCGCCGCCGGCCTGTGCCACTCCGACCTCTCGGTGGTCAACGGCAACCGCCCGCGCCCTGTCCCCATGGCGCTGGGTCACGAGGCTGCCGGCGAGGTGGTCGAGGTCGGCCGCGGCGTCACCGACTTGGTGCCCGGCGACCACGTGGTGATGGTCTTCGTGCCGAGCTGCGGCCACTGCCTGCCCTGCACCGAAGGCCGCCCCGCGCTCTGCGAGCCGGGTGCCCAGCCCAACGGCGCCGGCACCCTGCTGTCCGGCGCCCGGCGCCTGCACCTGGACGGCCGGGAGGTGCACCATCACATGGGCGTCTCCGCCTTCGCCGAATACGCGGTCTGCGCCCGGCCGTCGCTGGTGAAGATCGACCGCGAATTGCCACTGGAGGAAGCGGCGCTGTTCGGCTGCGCCGTGCTGCCCGGCGTCGGCGCCGTGGTGAACACCGCGCGCGTCGCGCCCGGCAGTTCCGTCGCCGTCGTCGGCCTGGGCGGCGTAGGCCTCAACGCGCTGCTCGGCGCCATTCTCGCCGGGGCCGAACGCATCGTCGCCGTCGACGTGCTGGACGACAAACTGGCGCTGGCCCGCCAGCTCGGCGCCACCGATACTTTCAACGCCGCCGACCCCGACGCGGCCGACGCGATCCGCGAAGCGACCAAGGGCGGCGTCGACTATGCCTTCGAGATGGCCGGTTCGGTGAAGGCGATGGATCTGAGCTACCGCGTGACGCGGCGCGGCGGCACCACGGTGACCGCCGGCCTGTCGCATCCCGACCATAAGTTCGAGGTGCAGCACGTCAGCCTGGTGGCGGAAGAGCGCACGGTAAAGGGCAGTTACGTCGGCAGCTGTGTGCCGCTGCGCGACGTGCCGCGCTACATCGCGCTCTACCGCCGGGGCAAGCTGCCGGTCGACCGCCTGATGAGCGAACGCCTGACTCTGGCGCAGATCAACGAGGGCTTCGACCGCCTGGCCGAGGGCCACACGGTGCGCCAGGTTATTCTGCCTTAGCGGGGCCTGCCTTAGCGGGACCTGCCGTAAAGGGGCCTTCCCGAGTGGGGCTGCCATAGCGCGCCAGGGCCGCCTCGACGTTGGCGACGAAGGTGGTGGTGGCGTTGCGCTGGGTCTGGCCGGCGCGCGACACCGCGAAGATGGTGAACTCGCTCAGCGGTTCGACCGGGATGGCGACCATCGAGGGTACCTTGAAGGCGGCGGCCGTAAAGTTGTCGACCACCACGCATTTGCGCAGCCGGTTGGCCAGGCCGGTCATCACCAGCAGCGAATTGGCGGTGATGTTGCCGCGCGGTGGGACGCCGGCCCGGTCCAGGGCGTCTTCCAGCAGTGCGCCGATCGGCCGGCGCGGCATCTTGATCCAGTTACCTTCCGCGCGCAGGCTGGTCAGCGGGAAGCGCGCGCCGCGCGACAGCGGGTGCTCCAGTGGCACCATGCAGACGAAGTGGCCCTTGCCGATGGGCTGGAAGGTCAGCCCGCTTTCCGGCGCGATGCTGCCGGCGGCGAGCCCGACGTCGATCCGGCCGTCTTTCAGGGCGCGGATCTGTACGTCGGCGGCGCCCGCATCCAGGGTCAGGTTCAGGGCCGGCAGGCGCTGCAGTGTCGCCTCGACCGCCGCCGGCAGGATTTCCGGGGCGAGCAGGCCGATGGTCATCACCGACAGCGGCTGGCCCTCGCCGCGTCGGAGGGCGCGGATCGTCGCGTCGACCTTGGCGACGCCCTCGCTGAGGAAGATGCATTCGCTGTACAGCACCTCGGCCTCCGCCGTCGCGATGATGCGGCCCTTGTCCAGCTCGAAGAGTTTCATGGCGATGGCCGCCTCGAAGTCACGCAGGTGGCGGCTGACCGTAGGTTGCGACAGCTTCAGCCGCCGCGCCGCGGCGCTGACCGATTTTTCCTCGTAGACGCTCTTGAAGACTTCAAGGCGCTGCAGGGTCAGGTTGCGCAAGGGCGGCTCCTGCTGGGGTGAAGGAACCCAAGTCATAGCAAAATGCTATGGAATGTGAAATATTTTTACATTTATATAATAGGTCCGATGTGGTCCCCTTTCCGCAATAAATATCCCCGGCAACACGGGGTCAGGGGGCGCAACTACCGTGCAGATCGTTGTCATATTGTCGTTTCTAGGGCTGGCGCTGCTGGCCGGCGGCGCTATCGCCTACATCATCGGCGCCTCGGCGGTGCTCAGCTTCGCGCTCAGCGGCAACACCCTCTACCTGGCGGCGCTGCCGCAGCGCCTCTACGGCCAGCTCGACGTCTTCGCCTTCCTGGCGATGCCGCTGTTCATCTTTGCCGGCGATCTGATGAACCACGGCGGCCTGGCCCGCGCCCTCATCGACTTCTCGATGTCGCTGATCGGACGCCTCAAAGGCGGTCTCGGCCACGTGAACGTGCTGACCAGCGTGTTCTTCGCAGGGGTCAGCGGCTCGGCAGTGTCCGACGCGGCGGCGCTGGGCAGTGCCCTGGTGCCGGAGATGACGCGGCGCGGCTATCCGCTGGACTATGCCGCGGCGATCACCGGTGCATCGTCGATCATCGGGCCGATCATCCCGCCCAGCGTCATCCTGATCTTCTACGGCGCGCTGATGGAAACGTCGGTCTCCGCGCTGTTCGCCGCCGGCATCGTGCCGGGGCTGCTGCTGGCCGGCGTGCTGATGGCGATGAACGCCTTCTACGCCTACCGCGACGACCATCCCGGCGGCAAGTCGGACGACCTGCCGCGCATCATTCCTTCGTTCCTGAAGGCGCTGCCGGCGCTCACCCTGCCGGTGATCATCCTGGGTGGCACCCTGTTCGGTGTGATGACGCCGGCGGAGGCGGCCGGCGTGGCGGTGGCCGCGGCGCTGATCGTCGGCGTCGCCTACGGCGAAATGACCTGGCAGAAGCTGATGGGCAGCCTGACGCGCACCGCCGTGCTGCTGGGCGCCCTGTTCATCATCCTCTGCGCGATCTCCAGCTTCAGCTACCTGGCGGCGCTGGAGCAATGGCCGCAGCGCATCGCCGCCCTGGTCAACGAATGGGGCCTCAGCCCGCTCCAGTACCTCTTGCTGATCAACGTCATCTTCCTCGGCGCCGGCATGGTGATGGACGTGAAGGCGGCGGTGGCGTTGTTCGCGCCGATCTTCGTGCCGGTCGCCCTGCAGCTTGGCATCGACCCGGTGCACCTGGGTATCGTCATCTGTTTCAACATCACCATCGGGCTGCTGTCGCCGCCGCTGGGCGGTGTGCTGCTGATCCTGGCGACCACTGTGAACATGAACTACTGGCGGCTGATCCGCGCCACTTTCCCGTTTTTCCTGGCCGAGCTGTTTCTGCTGATCGTGCTGACGATGTTCCCCAAGATCAGCACCGCGCTGCCCACGGCGCTCGGCCTCATGTAACGAACAACCCGAACGAATACCGACAGAGGAGGTCTTCAACCATGTACCGTCAAACCCGAACCGTCATCGCCGCCGCGCTCGCGGTGGCCCTTGGCACGGGCGTCGCCACCGGCGCCTCGACCAGCGCTGGGGCCGCCGAGGTCAAGGTCGCCCTCAACGGCGTCATGGACCCCAAGGTGAACGCCGAGGCCGCCTTCGTGCAGGGCTTCCAGGACGCCCTTGCCGGCAGTGACTTTACCGTCAGCGTGTTCCCCTCCGAGACCATCGGCAAGGAGAAGGAACGCTTCGACATGGTCTCCCAGGGGCTGATCCAGGTGAACCTGGCGTCCGTGGGTACCACCTTCGGCCTGTCGCCGCTGGTCAAGGGCGTGCAACTGCCGTTCTTCTTCAAGGACGCCGACGAGTTCGACAGCGTCATCGCCAAGTCCGACCTGCTGGCACAGATGAACGAGCCGCTGATCGCCAACGGCACCCGCATCGCCGGCTTCAACTACATCGGCGTCGCCATGGGCTTCCACAACACCAAGCATCCGGTGACCACGGTTGAGGACCTGTCCGATCTGCGGTTCCGGGCGATGAACGGCGAGCAGCTGAAGTTCGAGGAGTCGCTGGGCGCCAACGGCACCATCGTTTCCTGGTCGGAGGTCGCCAACGCCCTGCAGACCGGCATCGCCGACGGCTATCTGAACCCGCCGAACTCGGCGCTGCGGACCGGCCACACCGACTTCCTCAAGCACTTCACCCAGGCCAACATCTCGCCGTCGACGCGCCTGGTGCTGGTGTCGCAGGACTGGTTCGACGGCCTCCCGGCCGCCGATCAGGCGACCATCGACAAGGCCATTACGGCGGGCATCGCCGCCAACCGCGCCTGGGTCGCCGACTGGCAGGGCATCGTGCTGGAGCGTCAGAAGGAAGCCGGCGTGACGGTGTCCGAACTGGCGCCGGGCGAGCGCGACAAGATGGTGGAGCGCGCCACGGCGATCTACCTGGATGTGCTCAACGAGGAAGACCTGGCCAAGTACCAGACCGCCCTCGACAGCGTGCGCCAGTAGGCGCGCTCAAGGTGGGCCGCCCGCCCCCCGTGGGCGGCCCCGCTTTGTCCTGGATGACCGGAAAGGAAAGGGTGTCATGACTTTCAAGCGCGGTATCGTCCGCCTCAGCAACGCTCTCGACCGCGTCATGCGTCTGGCCACCGTCGGTTTCCTGGTGGTCCTGGTGTCGGTGGTGATCCTACAGGTCGTTGCCCGCTATGCCTTCGCCTCGCCGCCGGCCTGGACCGAGGAGATCGCCCGCTACGCGATGATCTGGGCCGGCCTGCTGGGCGCCACCATGTCGTTCAAGCGCGGCTTCGACCCGGCGCTGTTCGGCGATTTCCACAGCGCCAACCGCTTCGTCCTGTTCGCCGCCAAGGTCGGCCGGACCCTGCCGGTGCTGATCTACCTGCTGCCGATCCTGCTGTTCTGCTTCATCGGCGCCAACATGACCATCGAACGCAGCTTCCTGGTGCGCCATTCCCGCACCATGGCCGATGCTTTCGACTTCCCGACGCTGCTGGTGGCCGCCGCCGTGCCGATCATGATCGTGACGGTGCTGATCCATCTGCTGGCGCAGTGGTGCGGCGATGAACCGAAGCATGGCACGACCGAGTCCCTCGAAGTCGGCTGATCCCGGCGCCGATCCCCCTTTTTCTCTGGCGAAGCAAGGTTTCCAGCAAGCAATGACGCAGGTAGACATTCTGTTCCGCAACGCGCAGATCATCGACGGCAGCGGGAGCGCGCGTTTTGCCGGCGACGTCGCGGTCAGCGACGACCGCATCGTCGCGCTCGGCGATCTTGGCGACCCCGGCGCATGGCAGGCCGGCGAGACGGTCGACTGCGCCGGGCAGATCCTGGCGCCGGGCTTTATCGATCCGCACACCCACTATGACGAGGCGGTGCTGAGCGATCCGGAAATGACCTGCGCGGTCAGCCAGGGCGTCACCAGCATCATCAACGGCAACTGCGGCTTCTCAATTGCGCCGCTGACTGCGACGGGGCCGCTGCCGGCGCCGCTCGCGTCCATCATCGATGGCGCCGGTCCGCGGTTTGCCCGCTTTTCCCAGTACCGTGACCGCCTGGCGGCCGAGCCGGCGGCGGTCAATTCGGCCTGCCTTATCGGACACGGCACGCTGCGGCTGAACGCCATGGACGACCTCGGCCGGGCCGCCGATGCCGGCGAGGTGGCGGCCATGCGACGTCAGCTCGACCAGGCGCTGGACGAAGGCGCGCTGGGGCTTTCCACCGGCACTTTCTACCCGCCGGCCCGCGCGGCGACGACGGAAGAGCTGATCGGCGTGTCCGACGTGCTGAAGGACTACGCCGCGCTCTACGTCACCCACATGCGCGACGAGGGCGACAAGGTGGTCGAGGCGCTGGAGGAGACGCTGCAGATCGGCCGCGAAGCCGGCTGCGGCGTGCACGTGTCGCACCACAAGTGCGCCGGCCTGGCCAACCATGGGCGCTCCGAGGTGACCCTGGGGATCATCGACAGCGCGCGGCAGCGCCAGGACGTCGGCCTGGACACCACGCCGTACATCGCCAGCGCCACCATGTTGAATTCAGGCCGCCACCGCCAGGCCAGCCGCGTCATCATCACCCAGTCGGAGCCGTTTCCCGAGACCGCCGGGCGCGATCTGGCCGATGTCGCCGCGGAATGGGGGTGCAACCTGGATGACGCGGTGGAACGCCTGATTCCGGCGCTCGGCATCTTCTTCATCATGGACGAACGCGACGTACAGCGCATCCTCAGCTACCCCCACACCATGGTTTGCTCCGACGGGATCATGACCGGCAGCCATCCGCACCCGCGGGTCTGGGGCACTTTCCCGCGCGTCCTCGGCCACTACGCCCGCAAGCTCGGCCTGTTTTCCATGGAAGAGGCGGTGCACAAGATGACCGGCCTGCCGGCGGCGCGCTTTCGCCTCGAGGGACGCGGCACGCTGGCCGTCGATCACTTCGCCGACCTGGTGATCTTCGACGAGACCCAGGTGGTCGATGCGGCGACCTACGAAACGCCGGTACGCCCGGCCACCGGTATCCGCCAGGTCTTCGTCAACGGGCGCCGCGTGTGGCAGGACGGCGAAGCGACCGGTGCCCGGCCCGGCCGCCCGCTTTTGCGGGCCTAGAATACGCCGCCCGCTTTTGCGGGCTTAAAAAAGAAAAAGGCCGCCGGCAGGGTGCCGGCGGCCTCGGTTCTTTCGAAAGTGCCTTGTCTTACGCGGCGCGGATGCGCTGCAGGAAGCTCTGCACCTCGCGGCTGACGGTCTCGGCCTTCTCCTGCATGACGGTGGAGGTCTCGCTGACCGACTGGGCCGTGGTTTCGGTCGCGCGCACCGAGGCGGTCACATCGTTGATGGCCTTGGTGATCGACTGGGTTTCGCGCGAGGTCACTTCGGTGTTGCGGCTGATCTCGCTGGTCGCCGCATTCTGCTCCTCGATGGCCGCGGCGATGGCGCTGGTGGTTTCCAGCAGGTCGCTCACCACGCTGGCGACGTCCTTCATGCCGCTCACCGACTCGCCGGTGGCCTGGTTCAGGACATCGATCTGCTGGCGGATATCGTCGGTCGCTTTGGTGGTCTGGGTGGCCAGCGCCTTGACCTCGCCGGCAACCACGGCAAAGCCCTTGCCCGCATCGCCGGCGCGGGCCGCCGCGATGGTGGCGTTGAGCGCCAGCAGGTTGGTCTGCTCGGCGATCGAGTTGATGAGGTCGACGACCGAGCCGATCTTTTCGACGGTCTCGGCCAGGGCGGAGACTTGGTCCTGGGTCTCGCTGGAGCGCGATTTGGTCTTTTCGACCACAGTCTGAACCGTGCGCACCTGGCGCTGGATCTCGTCGATCGACGAGGTCAGCTCCTGCGCCGCCGAGGCGACGGTCTGGATGTTTTCGGCAGTGGACTCCGCGGCGGCGTTCACCTGCTGGGTGCCCCCGGCGGAATCCTTGGCGCTCTTCGACATCTCGGCGGAGGCGCGGGAGACCTTGCGGACTTCCTCGGCCAGCACGTCGACGGCGGAGGCGACGGAGCTTTCGAATTCGTCGGCGAAGCCGAGCAGGGCGGCGCGCCGCTCCTCCTGGGACTTCTTCTCGGCGACGGCCTGCTGGGCCCGCAACTCGTCGGTTTCCTTCATCTTCTCGCGGAAGTGATTGAAGGCGCGGGTCAGGCGACCGATCTCCGTGCGGCTGGGATCGATTTCCACCTTGGTGTTGTTGCGCCCTTCGCCGAGTTCTTCCAGCGCGCTCACCGTGCGGTTCAGCGGGCCGGTGATGCTGCGGCCAACGAAGTAGCAAAGCGCGAGGCCGAGCGCCAGGCCTGCCCCTGCCAGGCCGAGGAACAGGGCGGCGCGCTGCCAGAACAGCGCCTCGATATCGTCGATGAAGACGCCGGTGGTGACGATCCACTGCCAGCGCGCATCCTTGACAGAGAGGTAGAGCTTCAGCGCGTCGTTCACCTTGGAGCCCGGACGCCGTCCGAGAGATTCGGAGTAGCCTTCCAGGTTCGGGTTGTTGTTGGCGGCGCCGAGGAACAGCTCGTAGTTATGACGCGCCTGCGCGTTGTCGAGCTTCAGCATGTTAACGCCGATCTGCTCCTGGCGGGTCGGATGCCACACCAGAACGCCGTCGGTATTGAATACGAAGAAATAGTTCTTGCCGTCGAAGTTCATACCGGCCAGCGCGGTGATGGCGGCCTTGCGGGCCTCCTCCGGGCTCAGGACGCCATCCTCTTCCATCTGCGAGTAATGATTGATCACATTGGTCGCTGATTCAACCAATGAGCGGAGCTTCACTTTGCGCCCGTCAATCATCGTTTCCTTCAACTCGAAGAGCATGAAGGTGGACAGGGCCACGAGGACCACGGAAAGGGCGATGGTGATGAGGGCAAGCTTCTTGCCGATGGAAAGACGCTGGAGCACTGGAGGAATCCGTCTGCTGATAATGATGCCCCAGTGTTGTACGATTTTTTTGTTAGCAGACCCTTAATTACAGCAGAAAAATCAAGTGGTTGGTTAGGCTGGGTGATTTGATTGCAGGGAGGCGCGCTGCCGTTTTCCGGGCCCGGCCGGCTCTTGCGCCGCCGCGCGGTTGGCCGGGAGACTCCTTCTTTCCCGCGCTTCAGAGCGTGTCGACTTCGCCTTCAGCGATCTGCCGGATTTGCCGGCGAAGCCCCTCGATTTCTATCTTCAGCCTGTCGATCTCGCGCCCCTGCGACACCACCATTTCGCTGAGGTCGCTGATCGTTTTCTCGTTGTAGGCGATATGGGCCTCGACGTCGTCGAGGGTACGGCCGCCGCTGACAGTCATGGCGCTTCTCCTTCGCAGATTAGGTTTGCGGAAATTAACCGTGTTCTCCAGGTGATCCGTGTCATTGTCAGAGGTCTCAGAGGATAGTACGCAAGATGGATTGATCCGTCCCACTGCACTCCCCAGATCAAAAACACAGGATAGTTCCGTCGCGTGTAAGACTTCATATCGTGGAGGATGCCAATGACACTGGAAATGCCCCTGGAAATCACTTTTCGCAATCTGGATCACTCGGACGCTGTGGTAGCAATTGTCCACGATATACTCGCCAAGCTTGTACAGGTTCACGGGCGAATCTCCTCCTGCCGGGTGACCATCGAGGCGGTCAACCGCCAGCACGCCAAGGGCAACCTTTTCCATGTCAGCATCGAAGTCGGCGTGCCCGGCAAGCAGATCATGGTCGATCGCAATTCCGGCAAGCGCCACGCTCATGAGGACGTCTACGTGGCACTGCGCGATGCCTTCAGCGCGGCGCGCCGCCGCCTGGAGGATCATTCCCGCCGCAAAGCAGGGAGCGTAAAGACCCACGCGGTGCCGCCACACGGCAAGGTCGCCCGCCTGTTTCCTTACGAGGGCTACGGCTTCATCGAAACCCCCGACGGCCGCGAGATCTACTTCCACCAGAACAGCCTGGTCGATGCCGATTTTGCCAAGCTGGAGCAGGGCCAGGAAGTGCGCTATGTCGCCGTTGAAGGTGAAAGTGCGATGGGCCCGCAGGCCACGACTGTGAAGCTGATCGGCAAGCATCACCTGCAGCTGTGATGCCGCCGGCCTGAGGGGACGGGCCGCAGGCCTCATTATCCTATGCCGGCGGCCCTGGCGGCCCTGGCGGAACGGCGGCGGCCTGCGTCAGCCAGTCGCTGACGATGGCGCTGGCCTTACCGTCGGCCTGCGGCGACCGCACCATGTAGTAGCTGTCGCTCGGCAGCATGGGACGGTCGATGACCGGCCGCAGGCGCCCTTCGGCCACCAGGTCGCCGGTGATCGAGCGCCATCCCAGCACAATGCCCTGGCCGCCGAGGGCCGCCTGGGTTGCCTGCACGTAGTTGGTGAAGCGCAGGCCCTTGGCCCTGCCGCGCGGCGGCAAGCCTAGGAAGCGCAGGTAGGCGTCCCACGGGGTCCAGCGCCCGTCCTCCACCTCGACATGGATCAGCGGCGCCGCTTCCAGCGGAGCGGGCGTGCCCCGCAGCCGCTCGGCCAGCGCCGGGCTGGCGACCGGATCGATGCGCTCGGCGAACAGCCGGGTCACCGCGCCGTCGCGCCACTGGCCGTCGCCATAGCGCAGGGCGATGTCGACCCCGGCCGCCAGTTCGGGCGAGCCGGAGGAGGCGGTCATTACGTGGACGGCGATTTCCGGGTGACGTTCGTAGAAGGCGGCGAGGCGCGGCATCAGCCAGTAGGTGGCAAAGCCCACCGAGCAGGCAATGCGGACGGAGCCCTCGGCCTCCGAGGTCAGGCGGCCGATTTCCGCCACCGCCTCGTCGATGCGCCCCAGCCCCTCGACGGTGGCCGTATGCAGCAGGCGCCCGGCCTCGGTCAGCCGGGCCGGGCGGGTGCCGCGGTCCAGCAGGGCGACCCCGAGGAAATCCTCGAGCTGGCGCAAGGCCTGGCTGACCGCGGGCTGGGAGACGTTGAGGGTGGCGGCCGCCGGTCGGACCCCACCCTGGCGCAGCACGGCGTCGAACACGGTCAGCAGCCGCAGTGGCGGGAGTCGAGAGGTCATAATATAAGATACTCTTATATTATGTTCCAATTTACCAACCTTTCTTGAAGGGTGATGGTGACGTTACCTTATGTTGGATCGCCGGGGGCATCTGATCGGGTAGGAGCCGGGACCTCATGGACGGAAGCAGGACGGGTGGCATCATCCTCGGTCCGAAGGGGCTTGAGGTGCCGCTGAGCGATGGCTCGCTGGGCTATTTCAATTACTACTGGCTGCGCGACAACTGTCCGACCTCCTTCGACCGCGAGACGCGCGAGCGGGTCTACGACATCTTCCACGACGAGGGCGCGCCGCAGCCGGCCAGTGCCCGCATTGCCGAGGGTGCCTTGGAGATCGTCTGGCAGGGCAGCGGCCACCGGACCCGCCACGGCCTCGACTGGCTGGCGCCTTATGCCGGCGGGCAGCGGCGCTTCGACCCGGCGGACCTGCCGCGGCGTCTGTGGTACGCCGACCATTACCCGCAGATCGCCCGCTTCTCGCAGCCCGCGCTGGTCCGCGACCGGACGCTGGTCGGCCGCTGGGCGGAAGCCCTGCTGGTGGAGGGCGTGGCCATCGTCACCGACATGCCTGACAGCGACGCCGGGCTCACCGAGACCGCACGCCTGCTGGGCCAGGTGCGGCCGACCTTCTTCGGCGACTACTTCGACGTCCGCGTCCATGTCGATCCGATCAATCTGGCCTACACCGCCAAGGCACTGGAGTTGCACACCGACGTGCCGGCGGAAGAACTGGCGCCGGGTGTGCAGTTCCTGCATTGCCGCGCCAACTCGGTGACCGGTGGCGACAACCTCATCCTGGACGGTGCCGCCGCGGCGACCGATTTCCGCCGCACCCATCCGACGGACTTCATGCTGCTGGCGGAGACCGAGATTCCCTTCTACTGGGAGCACGAGGGCTACGACATCCGCGCGCGTCAGCGTGTCATCGAGCTGGACGACCACGGCGAGATCTCCGGCGTTACCATCAGCCAGCACCTGGCCGACGTTTTCGATCTGCCGCAGAAGTTTCTCGACGACTACTATCCCGCCTTCTGCCGCTTCGGGCGTCTGCTGCAGTCGCCCAAGTATCTGGTGCGCTATCGCCTGAACGCCGGTGAATGCGTCGTCTTCGATAACCACCGCGTGGTGCATGGCCGCGCCGCTTACACAGCCGACAGCGGCGAGCGCTATCTGCGCGGCACCTACGTCGAGCGCGGTGAATTGCGCAGCACGTACCGTGCCTCGGTATTGGCCGGACGTTTCAAGTAGGGAGAAGTTCACGTGAGCGCCGACGGCACCACCCCTATCGCGGCGGCCGACCATAACAGCGAGACGGCGCTGCGCGTCGACCTGGCGGCGGCCTTCCGTCTTGCCGTGGAATTCGGCTGGCACGAGTCGGTCGGCAACCACTTCAGTGCCGCCGTCTCGGCCGACGGCAAGCGCTTCCTGATGAACCCGCGCTGGAAACACTTCGGCGCGGTGCGGGCCAGCGACCTGCTGCTGCTCGACGCCGACGACACCGAAACCATGACGCGGCCGAACCCGCCGGACGCCTCGGCCTGGTGCATTCACGGTGCCATCCACCGCGCCCATCCGGGCGCCCGCGTGCTGCTGCACGGCCATCCGCCCTACGCGACCGCGCTGGCCGGCCTGAAGGACCCGGCGATGAAGCCGATCGACCAGAACACGGCGCGCTTCCATGGCCGCGTCGCCGTCGACCTGGGATTTGCCGGCATTGCCGACGAGGCGGCGGAGGGTCAGCGGCTGGCCGCACTGCTGGACGGTCATTCCGTGTTGCTGATGGGCAACCACGGCGTCACCGTTGCGGCGGACAGCGTCGCCGCGGCTTTCGAGGATCTCTATTTCTTCGAGCGTGCGGCCCAGACCCTGATGCTGGCCTATGCCAGCGGACAGCCGCTCAACGTCATGAGCGACGAGCTGGCGCGCAAGACCGCCGAGGGCTGGCGCGCCGACGACGGCATGGCGCCGGCTCACTTCGACTATCTGAAAAGCACGCTGGACGCCAAGGACCCGTCCTACCGGGATTAGGACACCTTGCGCCGACACGCTGCTTGCCGCCCGCGGCGTCTTCTCATAGGTTTTTAGGTGATGGTTCCCCGACGGATGAAATCCAGGGGATTAATAGGGAACACGGTGCGGACGACCCAATCGGGGCCTAAGCCGTGGCTGCCCCCGCAACTGTGAGCGGCGCGCGACACCCGCGATACCACTGGCCGGCTTGGCTGGGAAGGTCGGGTGCCGCGACAAGCTGTGAGCCAGGAGACCTGCCATCGCTAGCCGGCGCCTCACGGCGCCATTCTTAAGCTTTCCCGCACGGTGGGTGCGGAAAGGAGATACACATGCATATCGAACCCGGCATCGTCGACGGTGCCAAGATCGTCCTCAGCTACGCGACGGCGGCGGCTTCCTTCGGGTTGACCGCCAAAATGGCCCGCGACACGGTTCGCCGCGACGGCGGCATTAGCGCCCTGGCGATGCGCAGCGTCGTCACGACCCTGCTGGTCTTCTCATTCTTCGAGGTGTTGCCGCACTATCCCGTCGGCGTCTCGGAAGTCCATTTGATTCTCGGATCGACGCTCTACCTGATCTTCGGCGCTGGACCGGCGGCGATCGGCCTGGCGGCCGGCCTGCTGCTTCAGGGTGTCTTCTTCGCTCCCTTTGACCTGCCGCAGTACGGTATCAACGTCACCACGCTGATCGTGCCGCTGTGGGCCGTGAGTCTTCTGGCAAAGCGAATCATTCCGTCTGACACGCCCTATGTGGAGGTCAAATACCTGCAGGCGCTGACGCTCTCTACCGCCTACCAGGGCGGCATCGTCGCCTGGGTCGCTTTCTGGGCGTTCTACGGGCAAGGCTTCGGCGCCGGGAACCTGGCCTCGGTTGCTTCTTTCGGCGGTGCCTACATGACCGTCATCATCCTGGAGCCGCTCGCCGATCTCGCCGCCCTGGCCGCCGCCAAGGGCCTGGCGCGCTACGGCAAGAACAACCCGATGCTTTACAAGCGCCTGCATCACGCTGCGACGTGACGGACCGGCCCCGGCGGCCTTGCCGCCGGGGCTATTTCCAGCGGGGCTTTTTCCGGCGGCGCCACGGCTGGGCGCCCTTTTGATCCAGATCATATATTCACGTATATGAATATATTAACCTCCCTCGACCCTGAAGAGGAGGTTTTCCCATGATTCTGCCCTGGCGCCTCGGAGGCCTGGCCCTCGGCCTCGTGTTTCTCGCCGCCGTGGTGCTGGTGAAGCCCATCGGCGTGTCGACCCAGTTCGTCATCTTCGACGGCATCCTGTGGGATGCGGTCAGCCCCACGGTGGTGGTCGAATCGCTCGATGCCAAAAGCGGCTATGCCAGCCCCAACGCCTACCTGAACAAGAGCGGCGGCGCTTATGCCAAGGAAGTCGCCAATCCGCTGAACTACAGCTTCGTCTTCGTCGTCGCGATGATCGTGGGCGCGGCAGTCTCCGCCCTGCTGCGCGGCGGCGTGGTGCGTAGCGAGCGGGCCATGCCACCGGTGTGGCGCGCCAACTTCGGCGACTCGCCGGGCAAGCGCTACCTCGCGGCCTTCGTTGCCGGCTTCGTCGTGCTGTATGGGGCGCGCCTGGCTGGCGGTTGCACCAGCGGCCACATGATGAGCGGCATGATGCAGACGGCGGCCAGCGGCTACATCTTCGCCGCCGGTGTTTTCCTCGCCGGCATTCCGCTGGCGCTGCTTATGTTCCGCAGAGAGGGCTGAACCATGACCTCGATCATCCTCGCCATCGTCATCGGCGGCGCCTTCGGCTTCGTGCTGGACCGTGTCGGCGCCACCAACCCCAACTACATCATCGGCATGCTGCGGCTTGGCAACCTGCACCTGATGAAGACCATCCTGCTGGCCATCGGCGTGTCGTCTCTGCTGATGTTCGCCGGCCTGCTGGCCGGTGTCATCGACCCGGGCCACCTCAGCGTGAAGACCGCTTATCTCGGCGTCTTCCTGGGCGGCATTCTGCTCGGCCTCGGCTTCGCCGCCGCCGGTTACTGCCCGGGCACCGGCCTGGCCGCCGCGGCGACCGGGCGCAAGGACGGCGTTGTCTTCGTGCTCGGCGGGCTGCTGGGGGCCGCGGCCTACATGGCGACCTACGCCTGGGTCGAGACGACCGGCGTGCTGGATTCCATTTTTGGCGGCAAGGCTACTGTGGGGGCCATCGCCGGCGCCGGCTATCCGGCGCTGCTGCCCGGCCTATCTGGCGAGATCGCCGGTCTGGTGCTGGGCGCGGTGTTCATCGCCGTCGCCTTCCTGCTGCCTGACAGTCTGCGCGGGGGGCCGGCGATACAGCCGGCCAAGGGCCGCCACGTCCCCTCGTAAGCTTCCCCCTCGTAAACTTGCCCCTGGCAAGCTTTCCCGGGGGCAGGCTTTCGACGGCCCTGCCGGTTGGTCCGGCGGGGCCGTCTTGTTTTCGGGATCAGCGGTAGCGGGCGAGGATTTCAGCCTGGGTGCCGTCGGCGATCATCGCGGTCAGTGCCTTTTGCAGGCGGTCGACGATGCCGTCGGGTGTGGCCGGCGAGCAGGCGATGGAGAAGACCTGTTCGAACAGCACGGCGACCTCCTGGATGGGGACGTTCTCAGCCTGCAGCCGGTGGACGAAGGATTCGGACACGGCCATCAGGTCGACGCGGCCGCTCAGCAGCTTCTTCAGGGTGAGATCGAGGTCGCGCGCCAGATCGATCTGGGTGAAGCCGGCGTTGCGCAGCAGCTCGACCGTATAATCGCCCGTCTGGGTGCCGGTGCGGTAGGCTGTCGCGTCGGCCAGGTCGGCCGGTTCGACGCCGGAACCGGTGGCACGGATCAGCAGGGTGCGCTCGACCAGCAGCGGTTCGATCCATTTGAAATTGTTGTCGCGGTCGACGGTGTGCGCCGTGGTGAAGACGCAGGTCATCGGCCTTTCGCGCGCCAGCCCGATGGCCCGCGACCACGGCAGCAGTTCCATGTCGAAGGCGATGCCGCTGCGCCGCATGATCTCGCGCACCTGGTCGGCGCCGAGTCCGATGACCACGCCGTTCTGATCGAAGTTGAAGGGGGCGTACTGCTCGGTGGTCAGGTGAAGGGTTTCCTCAGCGGCGCCCGACGGCGCGGGCAGGCCGAGCAGGAGAGGCAGGGCGATGGCGGCGGCCCCAAGGCGGCGGGCGCTGCCCCGGGAGAGGCCCCGGGAGACGCCCCGGGAGACGCCCCGGGAGACGCCTCGCCCGAATTTCTGTGTGATCCGGCGCATTCTGGATCTCCGTCGGTTCAGGCCGGTCGGGATGAGCATTCCCGTCGGCCTTGCAAATAAAATGTAGTACACAAATAATCAAAACAACTACAAACGATCTCGATTCCTTATAAATAAGGGAAACAGCGTAAAGAATCGTTTAAGGAGAGCCTACTACTGTGCTCTAGTCTAATGGTCGGGAAGACGAATCCTGTTTTTAGTATTTTCATCCGTGCTTTTTTCAGTGCTGTTGAAGACAAGAACGTCCTGCATGCGAAAGAAGAACACAAGATTTACCGGCACGTCGATCCGGAACCGCATCGTCCTGACGGTGCTGGCGACCGTGGTTGTGGTGTCGATGATCAGCACCGCGCTCTCCGGCCAGGAGCACGCGGCGCGGCTGATGAGCGACCTGAAGGCCGAGACCCAGGTCCTCACCAGTGTGTTCGGCGACACCCTGGCCGATCCCCTGTGGGACTATGACTACGAGCGGGTGCAACTGCGCCTGGAGCGCCTGGCGGCGACCGGCTCGATCGCCGGCGCCAGGGTGCTGGACACCGCCGGCGAGAAGCTGGCCGAGGTCAGTGTCGAGGGCATCGAGCCCGCGGCGGCCGGTTCCATGGCGAGTGCCGAGGTGCTGGTGTTCGACCGCGAGATCACCGCCGAGACCGGCGACGTCGTCGGCACGCTGCAGCTCTGGGTGTCCACCGCCGGGGTTTCCACCGAAGTGTGGAAGGCGGTGCGCGACGACGCCACCACGGCGGCCATCCTGGCGGTGATCACCGCGGTGGTCGTCTTCCTGGGCGTCAACCTGATCACCGAGTCCCTGGCGCGGGTGACCGATGCCATGATCCGCATCGGCGAGGGCGACCTCGATACCCTGGTGCCCGCCGGCAGCCGCAACGACGAGGTCAGCCGCATGGCGGCGGCCCTGGAACGCTTGCGGCTGAACGGCCTGCGCGTCGACCAGGCCGAGCGCGGCCTGCGCCGCGCCAACGCCTACCTGGAACAGCGCGTCACCGAGCGCACGGCGGAACTGGAGAAGGCCCGCTCCCAGGCCGAGCAGGCCAATCGGGCCAAGACCGAATTTCTCGCCAACATGAGCCACGACCTGCGCACGCCGCTGAACGCCATCCTCGGCTTCAGCGAAATGATGCGCACCCGCGCCTTCGGGCCGCTCGGCGATCAGCGCTACGAGGAATATGTCGATGACATTCACCACAGCGGCTCGCTGCTGATCGCCCTCATCAACGATCTGCTCGACATCTCCAAGGTCGAGGCCGGCAAGTACGAACTGGTCGAGGAGAACCTCGACATGGAGAGCCTGATCCAGGGCAGCCTGCGTCAGGTGGCCGGGGCGGCCCAGGCCGCCGGCCAGCGCCTGACCGCCGAGATTGCGCCGGACATGCCCGCCCTGTGGGGCGACAAGCGCGTGCTGGCGCAGATCCTCAACAACCTGCTGTCCAACGCCATAAAGTTCACGCCCGAGGGCGGCCGCATCGTGGTGACCGGCTGGGCCGATCCGCAAGGGCGCATCGCCATCAGCGTCGCCGACAACGGCATCGGCATGACCGAGGAGGGCGTCGCCAAGGCGCTGCGCCCCTTCGAGCAGGCCCACAGCGCGCGCGCCCGCGAGCACACCGGCACCGGCCTGGGCCTGCATCTCTGCGACAACTTCATGCGCCTGTTCGGCGGCACCCTGAAGGTCGACAGCCAGGCCGGCGAAGGCACCACCGTGACGGTCACCTTCCCGCCCGAACGCGCCGTCGGCGCCCGCCGCTCGGCCTGATACTTCTACCTTCTACCGGAACCGCCAGGCCTGGGTGCGTTTCAGCACGCCCTTGGAGATGGCCAGGTGCAGGATGCGGGCGCCGGCGTTGGTGTAGAAGATCATCATGCCCATGGCGGCGGCCGGAGCGATGTCGCCGGCGTCGTCCATGTTCAGCACGGCAACCGAGGCCAGCGTGGTGGTCGGCGAGTAGAGGAAGACTACCGCCGAGACCGTCGTCATCGCGTTGACGAAAAGATAGATCGAGATGTCGAGGATGGTCGGCAGGCAGACCGGTACGGTGACCACCCGGAACAGACGGTAGAAGGGCTGCTTCAGCGAGGCCGCGACGGATTCGAACTCGCGGTCCATCTGCTTCAGTGCGGTCACCGCGGTCAGGTGCGAGACGGTGTAGAAGTGCGTCACCGTGCAGATCACCAGGATCGCCATGGTGCCGTAGAGGAAGTTCAGCGGATTGCGCGGATCGTTGAAGAAGAAGATGTAGGCGAGGCCCAGCACCATGCCGGGGATCGCCATGGGCAGCATGGCGAGGAGCTGGAACAGGCCGCGCCCGGTGTCGAAGCCCTTGGTCTTTTCCACCATGTAGGCGCCGATGAAGACCACCAGGGTGCCGAAGACGGCGGTCAGCAGCGCCATCTGGATCGAGTTGTAATAGGAATCCCAGCCGCCGCCGTCCATCAGATCGAAGGCATAGTTCTTCAGGCTGAGGCTGAGGTCGTAGGGCCAGAACTTGATCAGCGCGGCGTACTGGCAGACCGCCAGCAGGCCCAGGATGAAGACGGCGACGAGGCCGCAATAGGCGAAGGCGATGGCGTCGAAGCGCGGATGCCGCTTGGGCTGGTAGGGCACCGAGCGGGCCGACAGTGCCGCCACCTGCTTCTTCTGCACCACGCGGTCGATGGCGAAGGCGACCAGTGCCGGGATCAGCAGCACCACCGAGACCACCGCGCCCATTTCGAAGTTCTGCTGGCCGATGACCTGCTTGTAGATGTCGACCGCCAGCATGTTGTACTGGCCGCCGATCACCTTGGGCAGGCCGAAGTCGGTGATCACCATGTTGAACACCACGAAGGCGGCGGAGATCAAGCCGTAGCGCGCGCCCGGAACGGTGACCGTCCAGAAGATCTTCCAGCGGCTGGCCTTCAGGCAGGCCGCCGCCTCGTAGAGCCGGGCGTCGGAGATCGCCAGCGCCGTGGTGATGATGATCATGGCGTGGGGGAAGGTGAAGAACACCGATCCGATGACGATGCCGATGGGCCCGTAGATCGACTCGCCCAGCAGCAGCTCCTTGATCATGCCCTGGTTGCCGAACAGGTAGACCAGCGCGATGCCCGGCAGCAGCGAGGGCACCAGGATCGGCGCCATGGCGATCAGCCGGAAGATGCCCTTGAAAGGCATGCAGCTACGGCTGAGGGCATAGGCGAAGCCGAAGGCCAGGGTCACCGTGATGATCGTGCTGAGCGCCGAGATGAAGATCGAATTCTCGATCGAGCGGAAGAGGGAGGGCGTCGAGAAGTAGGTCGCGTAGTTGGTCAGGCCGATGTCGCGCACCGGGCGCAGCATGACCCGGCGGAAGGTGTTGGAATCGACCTCCTGCCAGCCGGTGCCGCTGAAGCGTTCCGAGCCGATCAGGTAGACCGCATCGTCGGTGGTGCCGCGGATGCGGTAGTGCAGCGGGCTGCGGAAGCTGAAATCGGGGAAGAAGCTGGTCGCCGGCAGGCGCCCGTCGCCGGACGTGGCGAGGTCTTCGGGCGGCACCGCCTGCAGGTCGTCGTTGAGGGCCGCGGCGCTGACCGGCGGCAGCGTGAAGCGGCCGTCCTCGTCGCTGACCTGGAACTCGAAGGCGGTGAGGTCGAAGCGGAAGGTCGAGAACGACTTCGACAGCATGGCATAGAGCGGAAAGGCCAGCGCCACCACCAGGTAGAGCGCGATCAGCGCCATGAAGCCGCGCATGACCAGGTCGTCGCGGCCCAGCTTCGCTTTCAGGGGTTTGCCTTGCGGCTTCCCCTTGGGCAGCGCGGCATCGGCCGTGGCGGTCATGCCGACGCTTCCGCCGCAAAGGCAATCAGCCGGCTGCCCGGCAGCTCGATGGTCAGCGTCGCGCCCTCGCCGAGCGACAGGCGGCGTACCGCGTTGATCGAGAAGTCGGCATAGAGTTCCTCGCCGTCCAGCGCGGCGCCGCTGAGCCGCGAACGCCAGAACGAACCGAGGAATTCCATCTCGCCGATGGTAACGTCCAGCAGGCCGCCGTCGCTGACCGCCGTGCGGGTGCCGGCGGCGTGGGGGATGATGTCCTCCGGGCGGATGGTGACGACGATCGGCTGGCCGGGCTGCAGGCCGTCGGTCATGCCCTGCAGCTCCGTCTTGCCCAGGGTGAAGCGGCCGGGGCCGCTGAGGGTCGCGTGGATCTGGTTGGTCTCGCCGATGAAGTCGGCGACGAACAGCGATTTCGGCTCGCGGTAGATCTCGGTCGGCGTGCCGACCTGCTCGATGACGCCGTGGTTCAGCACCACGATGCGGTCGGCCATCGACAGCGCCTCTTCCTGATCATGGGTGACCATGACGGTGGTGACGCCCAGTTTGCGCTGCAGTTCCTTGATCTGATGACGCAGGTGGACGCGCACCTTGGCATCCAGGGCGGAAAGGGGCTCATCGAGCAGCAGCAAGCCGGGCGAGGAGGCGATGGCGCGGGCCAGGGCGATGCGCTGCTGCTGGCCACCGGAGAGCTGCGCCGGGTACTTCTTGCGCTGGTCGGCCAGGCCGACGAGATCGAGCAGCTCGGTGACCCGCGCCGCGATCTCTGCCTTGGGCCGCCCGCTGTTCTCCAGCCCGAAGGCGATGTTGCGCTCGATGGTCAGGTTGGGGAACAGGGCATAGGACTGGAACACGATGCCGAAGTCGCGCCGGGTGACCGGCAGGGCGGAGATGTCCCGCCCGGCCTGTTCGATGGTGCCGTAGGTCTGCAGGTCCAGGCCGGCGATGGCACGCAGCAGGGTGGTCTTGCCGCAGCCGGAGGGGCCTAGGAAGCAGACGAACTCGCCCTCTTCAACGTCCAGGGACACGTCGCGCAGTGCGGTGAAGTCCCCGAAATTCTTATGCAGGTCGCGGATGCGCAGGTAGCTGGACACCGAAATCGCCTCTGGGGTAAAGCCTCGCTCGATTACCGCGCCCCCGCCCGTTGCCTTCTGGTCCAGGCAAAGGGGCAGGTTTCAAGGCTCAGTATGCGGGAGGGAGGGCCGGATCGAAAGAGGGCGCCGCTTGCGCGGCGCCCTTTCGATGACGGTCAGGATGGGTTCAGCTCTTCGGCTCGGACTTGGAGTCGTAGCGCTTCTGCCATTCCTCGAGGATCGCCTTGCGATTGTTGGCGGCGAATTCGAAGTCGTTGTCGATCATCTTGTCGACCAGGTTGTCCGGGAAGAACTCCACCGGCTTGGCGACGCCCGGCATGGCGACCACGGCGTAGCCGGTGTTGTACATCTCGTTGGCCTTCTTGGTGATCGTCCAGTCGACCAGGGTCTTGGCGGCCTCCAGCTTGGCGGTGCCGGCGACGATGGCGGTCGCCTCCATGTCCCAGCCCACGCCTTCGGAGGGGACGATGATGTCGATCGGCGCGCCCTCGGCCTTGGACTTGGCGCCGCGGAAGGCGAAGGAGACGCCGATGGGGATCTCACCGGCGGCGGCCATCTTGCAGGGCTTGGAGCCGGAATGGGTGTAGCGCGCGATGTTCTGGTGCAGCGAGTCCATGAAGGCCCAGCCGTCTTCCTCGCCGAATATCTGCAGCCACGAAGACACGTCCAGGAAGCCGGTGCCCGAGGAGTTCGGGTTCGGCATGATGACGTGGCCGGCGTAGACCGGCTTGGTCAGGTCCTTCCAGGAGGTCGGCGCGGGCAGGCCCAGCTTGCCGGCCTCGACGGTGTTGAAGCAGACCGAGGCGACCCAGGCATCCATGCCGACCCAGGCCGGCGGGGTGCTCTTGTCGACGAACTTCTTGTCCAGCTTCTCGACGCCGGCCGGCGCGTAGGCCTCCAGCATGCCTTCGGTCTTCAGCAGCAGCAGCGAGGTCGCCGCCAGGCCCCAGACCACGTCGGCCTGCGGGTTGTTCTTTTCGGCCAGCAGCTTGGCGGTGATGATGCCGGTGGAATCGCGGACCCAGTTGATTTTGATGTCCGGATGGTCGGCGTTGAAGGTCTCCGCGTAGCGCTTCAGATCTTCCGCCTCGACGGCGGTATAGACCGTCAACTCGGTTTCCGCCTTTGCCGCCGTGGCGACCAGCAGGCTGGCCGCGATCGCGGTCAGACAGATGCTATGAAATTTCATGGTGTGGTGAACTCCCTGTTTGCTAGCTGAAGGCCCGGATTTACCGGATTATTGTTACGTTCATGCGTTTCCCGGCGCTGCGGCTCCCCGCCACAGCCTGTCCCAAGCGCGCAGTGTGCCCGCCACACTTGAATAGGGGAAATCTATTCTTTTTATGTATTGGAAGATTTGACTGATACGTCATCCAATTAGCGGGTGAGCGTCAATACCAGGACTCCTGCGCCGACCGTGAGGGCGGCGGCGATCCGGCTGATCCAGGGCCGTTCGCGGAATATGACAACCCCGAAGAGAGCAGCGATGATCACACTCGACTCGCGCAGGGCCGAAACCATGCCCAGCGGCGCCAGGGTATTGGCGTAGATCACCAGGCCGTAGGCGGCCACGGCGCAGAAGCCGCCGAAGTAGCCGGCCCGCAGGGTGGCGCGCGCCTCGGGGGTCATCCTGGGCCTGAGGCGGGCGAAAACGAAGGCGGTGACCAGGAACTCGGTGACGAACAGCCAGCCCATGTAACCGAAGGGACTGCCGGAGAGCCGGACGCCGATGCCGTCGGTAATGCTGTAGCTGGCGATGATGAGGCCGGTGGCGATGGCGGCCAGGGTCGAGCGCGGGTCGGGGATGCTGGGGCCCTTGGAGAAGAAGGCGAGGATCGAGATGCCGGCGGAAATCAGCGCGACACCGCCCCAGCCCAGCGCCGAGAGCTGCTCGCCGGCGAAGATCAGCGCGCCGAGGGAGACCAGCAGCGGCGCAATGCCGCGCGAGATCGGGTAGACCCGCGACAGGTCGCCCCACTTGTAGGCCAGCGCGAGGAAATAATAGTAGGCGTAGTGGATGATCGAGGAGGCGGCGATGTAGGGCCAGGAGGCCGGTGCCGGCGTCTCCGCCCACAGCAGCAGGCCCAGCCCCACGGTGCCGTTGGTGGCGGCCACCGCGGCCAGGATCAGGGCGCGCGCCCGCGTACCCTTGACGATGGCGTTCCAGGTGGCGTGCAGCAGCGCCGCGCTCAGCACCAGCGCGACAGCGAACTCAGACAATCAGAGATCCTAGCTTCTTATGTTGTTTTGCTTCAGGCGGCTTCTGCGGCTGCCTGCTATTCTATCGGCATTTGGAAATGGAGCCGTCCCTAGATGGCCAATATCGCCTTCATGCTGAGTGTTGTGGTCGGTTTTGTCGCCGCCGTTGCCCTGGTCTGGTACGCAGTCCGGCTTCCCTATCATGGCGCGTCGGAAAACCTGCACGGCTGGTTCCGGCTCAATCCCTTCAACGCTGTCTTCTCGCCCGGCAAGCTGACGGCCCAGGGACTGGTTTTGCGCAAACGCCTGCTCGTCTCGGCGGGATGTCTTGCCGCCTGCGTCATGCTTGGGACCATCCTGGGCTTCCTGGCGAAATCGCTCGCACAAGGGTGACAGGCTTGCCGTGCTGCAACTTTACCCCCAGGGCAGCGAGAAGGTCTTCACGTTGGTGTAGCTCTTCATCGCCTCGATGACGCCTTCCTTGTAACCCAGGCCGGAGTCCTTGATGCCGCCGAAGGGCGACATCTCGATGCGGTAGCCGGGCACTTCCCAGATGTTCACCGTGCCGACCTTCAGGCCGCTGATGTAGGCCTGCATGCGGCGGAAGTCGTTGGTGCAGACGCCGGAGGAGAGGCCGAAGGCGGTCGAATTGGAGATCCGCATGACGGCCGCGTCGTCATCGGGCACGCGCACGATGGGCACGATGGGGCCGAAGGTCTCTTCCATCACCAGTTCGGACTCGTGGGGCACGCGGTCGACCACGATGGGCGGCAGCAGGGCGCCCTGGCGGCCCGGGTTGTAGAGGATCTCGGCGCCGTCCTCGGCGGCCAGGTGGACGCGCTTTTCGAACATCTCGGCGGCCTGGGCGTGCACCACGGTGCCCAGGTCGGTGTCCTTGGCCATGGGGTCGCCGAAGCGGATCTTCTTGGCCAGTTCCAGCACCAGCGGCACGAAGCGGTCTGCGACGCTCTCCTGGCAGAGGATGCGCTTGACCGCGGTGCAGCGCTGGCCGGAATTCTTGGTGGCGCCGGCGACGGCCAGGGCGGCGGCCTTGGCCAGGTCGTCGTCGCTGAGGTCGTTCAGGATGATCAGCGGGTCGTTGCCGCCCAGCTCCAGCACCGTGCGCTTGTAGCCGGCTTTGTCGGCGATCATCTTGCCGACCGGTACGCCGCCGGTGAAGGTGATCAGCTCGATGTTGGGGTTCTGGATCATCTCCAGGCCGATGTCCTGCGGCAGGCCGGTGACCACCGAGAGCATCTCCGGCGGCAGCCCGGCCTCGTAGAGCACGTCGGCCAGGATGAGGGCGGTCAGCGGCGTCAGTTCGGTCGGCTTCACCACCATGCAATTGTTGGTGGCGACGGCGGGCGCGATCTTGTGGGCCACCATGTTGAGCGGGTGGTTGAACGGCGTGATGGCGGAAATCGCGGTCAGCGGTTCGCGGGTGGTGAAGATCTTGCGCGCCTTGCCGTGCGGGGTGAGGTCGCAGGAGAAGATCTCGCCGTCGTCCTGGATGCACATCTGCCCGGACAGAGAGAAGACGTCGAAAGCGCGGCCGACTTCGTAGAAGGAGTCGGCCTTGGAGATGCCCAGCTCCAGGGTGATGACGTCGGAGATCTCGTCCTTGCGGGCGACCAGCAGCTCGGCGGTCTTCAGCAGGATCTGCTGGCGCTCGTAGCGGGTCAGCTTGGGCTTGTAGGCGGCGGCGATCTCGAAGGCCTGGCGCGCGTGGGAAGCGTTGCCCGCCGGCACCGTGCCGATCACCTCGTCGGTGTAGGGATAACGTACTTCGATGACGCCCTCGGCATCGACCTTGCGGCCGGCGATGCGCATGGGTTCGTGACGCGGTGCCGCGGCAAAGTTCTCAGCGATGCTCATTGGGAAGGTTCCTTTACTCGGCGGCCGCGGACCGGCTGGCTGCTACGTGATTGAGGGCGATGTCGAAGGCATCGAAGTTGCGCAGGCGCCGCCCCTCGATGCCCGAGACCGGGCGATTCACCACCAGCGGCACGCGCTGTTCGCTGACGCCGCCGTGGGAGCGCAGCGGCACCTCCAGGCCCGACAGGTCGTGCTTGTCCGGGCGGGTGCCGACGGCGCGGGTCTTCTCGGTAACCACCACCAGTTCGCCGATGCGGTCGGCCGGCAGCTCGAAGGCCTCGGCGGCTTCCTCGCGGGTCAGCACCCGCTCGACGCCCCCCAGGCCGGCGACGAAGCTGGCGACAGCGGCGACGTCCGCGTCCTTAGGCAGGTAGACCGTGGCGTAGGAGCCGAGCGCGCCGTGATGCACCACGTAGGGATCGGTAATCGGCAGGATGGTGCGCGCCTTGCCGGCGCCGAGGAAAACGTCGAGCTCACTCTGCAGGTACAGCACGTTGGGCGCGCCGTCGGCGGTGTGCTTGGCGTTCATGCCGTGGTCGGCGGTCAGCACGATGACGGCGCCGGCGGCGTCCAACTGGGCGAAGTAGCTGTCCATCATGGCGTAGAAATCATTGGCGCCTTCGGTCCCGGGCGCGTGCTTATGCTGGATGTAGTCGGTGGTCGAAAGGTACATGAGATCGGGCCGCATGGCTTCCATCAGCTTCACGCCGGCGGCGAAGACGAACTCCGACAGGTCGGCCGAATAGACGCTGGGCAGCGGTTTGCCGACCATCTCCAGCAGGCCATCGATGCCGTTCTCGGCGACGGTCGCCTCGTCGGCCTTCTCGGCGGAGAAGCTGACCGCCTCGCCGGCCTTCATGGTCATGCCGTGACCCAACAGGCGGCGCAGCTTGTCCTTGGCCGTCACCACCGCAATGGTCGCGCCGGCCTCCTGAAAGGCGGCGAAGAGGGTCGGCGCGCGCAGGTACGCCGGATCGTTCATCATGACCTCGGCGTTCTTGGCGGGGTCGTAGAAGAAGTTGCCGCAGATACCGTGCACGGCGGGCGGCTGGCCGGTGACGATGGACAGGTTGTTGGGGTTGGTGAAGCTGGGCACCACGCAGTCGGCGCGCAGGTCGGCGCCGCCCGGCAGCACGGACTTCAGCCAGGGCATGCGCCCGGCGGCCATGGCGTCTTCCATGTAATCGGGCTCGGAACCGTCGATGCAGACGACGACGACCGGCGCCTTGGGAAAGGCGTAGCGGCGCCCGTTGACGCTAACGGAAGAAGATTGGGTCATGACGTGTCCTTTGTATTCTCAGGCGACCAGCTTGGCGCGCTCGTCCATGGCAGCGGCCGGCGGGGTGGCGTCGTCGACGCCCATCTCGGTGAGGGCGTCTTCGACCGCGACCACCAGGCGGCGCATCACCGCGGCGTCCAGATGGCCGATGCAGCCGATGCGGAAGCTGTCGACCACCGTCAGCTTACCGGGGTAGATGATGAATCCCTTGGCCTTCAGCAGGTCGTAGAAGGTCTGAAAGTCGAAGCGCGGGTGCGCCGGGTTGAAGAAGGTGACGATGATCGGCGACAGCCAGCCGTCCCGCAGCAGGGTCTCGAAGCCCAGCTTGCGCATGCCGGCCACCATGACGTCGCGGTTTTCGGCATAGCGCGCGCCGCGCCCGGCGACTCCGCCCTCGGCGTCGTGCTCCTTCAGGGCCTGCAGGAAGGCGGCGACCACGTGGGTCGGCGGCGTGTAACGCCACTGGCCGGTCTTTTCCATGGTGGCCCACTGGGCGTGCAGGTCCAGGCTGAGGGAATGGCTGCGGCCCTTGGCGGCCTCCAGTTCGCTCTTCCTGGCAATGACGAAGCCGAAGCCGGGCACGCCCTCGATGCACTTGTTGGCCGAGGACACCATGGCGGTATAGGGAACGTCGCGCAGGTCCAGCGGCAGGGCGCCGAAGGCGCTCATCGAATCGATCAGCAGCTTGCGGCCCTTGGCGGCCACCACCTGGGCAATCTCTGCCACCGGGTTGAGAATGCCCGAGGAGGTCTCGCAGTGAACCAGCAGCACGTGGGTAATGGCCGGGTCGGCCTCCAGCGCGGCGGCGACCTCCGGCCCGCGCGGTGGCAGGTAGTCGCCCTTGTCGATGACCGTGCAGGCGCGGCCAAGATAGTCCAGGGTCTGCACGATGCGCTGGCCGTAGGCGCCGTTCACCAGCACCAGGGCCTTGCCGTCGCGCGGCAGGAAGCTGCCCAGCATGGCCTCGACGGCGAAGGTGCCGCTGCCCTGCATCGGCACGCAGTCGTAGCGGCCCTCCACATCGCCGGCGATGGCCAGCAGGCGGCGGCGCAGCGCGGCGGTCATGGCGCGGAAATCGCCGTCCCAGGAACCCCAGTCGCGCAGCATGGCGCGCTTCACGCCGGCCGAGGTGGTCAGGGGGCCGGGCGTCAGCAGGTAGGGTTCGCCCTCCAGGGGTGGCTCGACCATCGAGGGTTTAGGGGCCACGGCGGTGCCGCTGTCACGGGTCATCTGCGACTCTCTCCTGAGAGAAGGGGCTCCTGAGCGCAAAGGGGGGCTCCGGAGCGCAAGAGGCCTACGAGGGGCCGAAAGGGATAAAGCCGGCCTTTCCGGCGGTTCGGCGCCATCCTGGGGCCGCTCGACATATCTGTAAAATCGTTATTTTGTATATGTTCGATAGGTTATGCTAATAGAAGGACGTGACGATTTTTTGACCGCCCCACGGTTTTTGACCGCCTGGGGGACAATCGGGAGGAGGGTCCGCCTTGCGCTACGTCCAATTGCGCGCCTTCCATTACGTGGCGATCTGCGGCGGCTTCTCGCGCGCTGCGGAGGCGCTGTGCCTGACTCAGCCGGCGATCTCCGACCAGGTGCGCAAGCTGGAGGAGGAGTATGACGTCATCTTCTTCAACAGGCACAAGAAACAGGTCACTCTGACCAAATCCGGCCAGCAGTTGCTGGAGATCACCCGGCGCCTGTTCGACGTCGAAAAGCAGGCCCTGGAGCTGCTATCCGAATCGCGGGCGCTGCGCGCGGAATCGCTGCGCGTGGTGGCCGATTCCGCGCACCACATGCTGCACATCCTCGGGCGCTTCCGCGAACGTTACCCGGGGGTCGGCATGGTGGTCAGCTCCGGCAATTCCGAAGAAGTCATTGCCCAGCTCTACGACTACGAGGCCGAGGTGGGTATCCTGGGCGAGGTGCCGCAAAGCCGCGACTTCGAGGTCATCAAGCTGAGTTCCACCCCGCTGATCGCCTTCACCAACAAGAACCACGATCTCAGCCAGCGCGACTCCATCACCCTGGCCGAGCTGTCCCAGCAGATGCTGGTGCTGCGCGAGCGCGGCTCCAAGCCCCGCCAGAGCATCGAGGCGGCGGCACGCGCCCAGGGCCTGACCCTGACGCCGTCGATCGAGGCGGAGGGACGCGAGGCCGTGCGTGAGATCGTCGCCACCGGCGGCGGAGTCGGCGTGGTCTCCGCCGCCGAGTTCGGCCAGGACCCGCGCCTGGTGCCGATTCGCCTCTCCGACAGCGAGGTGCTGATGGACGAGGCGCTGGTCTGCCTGCGCGAGCGGGCCGCCGGCAAGGTCATCCGCGCCTTCTTTGAAACGGCGCGGGAAGTGGCTGCCGGTTAGAAAGTGCCGGTTGCCTCTTGCGGTTGCTGGCGCGATGGCCTGTCGCCCCGCGCGACGTGGACCGCCCACAGGCGATTGCCGCTAAGGTCCACAAATCGTTTGCCAGTCCGTCGCCGGGGCCTGTAACTTTTCTTACATATAATTGTAAAAAATCATCCGTCCGCTGCGTAACGGCGTGGTGGCGCGGGGGGAACATCCGCTATGGGAGGCTCTGCGATGCGCAAGATCCGCACACTCTATTCTCTATTTATGGCCGCCGGCCTGCTGGCCGTCGCCGCGACGCTGGCCCCGCCGGCGGCAGCGGAAGACTGTCCGCGCAGTTTTCTCGATGAACAATACTGTGACCGCGACGGCAACCTGACGGCCGACCTGCCGCTCGATCCTGCCGACTGGAGCAATCCGGACACGCTGATCTTCTCCTATACCCCGGTCGAAGACCCGGCGGTCTACCAGAAAGTTTGGGACGGCTTCCTCTCGCATCTCGCCGAGGTGACGGGCAAGAAGGTGGTGTTCTTTCCGGTGCAGTCCTACGCCGCCCAGTACGAGGCCATGCGCTCCGGGCGCCTGCACATCGCCGGCGTGAACACCGGCGGCAACCCCGTGGCCGTCGCCTGTGCCGGCTTCGTGCCCTTCGCGATGATGGCCTCGACCGACGGTTCCTACGGCTACGAGATGGAAATCATCGTGCCGGCCGACAGCTCCATCAAGTCGCCGGAAGATCTGAAGGGCAAGACCCTGGCCTTCACCTCGCCGACATCCAATTCGGGATTCAAGGCGCCCTCGGCGATTCTCAATGCGGACTTCGGCCTGGAGGCCGACAAGGACTTCAAGACCGCCTTTTCCGGCAAGCACGACAATTCGGTCATCGGTGTCGCCAACAAGGACTACGAGGCCGCGGCGGTCGCCAACTCGGTGATGAAGCGGATGCTCGACCGTGGGGTCGTGAAGGCGGACCAGATCCGCTCGATCTACAAGTCGGAAACCTTCCCGACCACGGGCTACGGCTACGCCCACGACCTGGACCCGACGCTGGTTGCCAAGATCAAGCAGGCTTTCTTCACCTTCAACTGGGACGGTTCGGCCCTGCAGGAGGAGTTCAAGAAGGAAGGCCGCTTCATCTCCATCTACCACAAGTCCGACTGGTCAGTGATCCGCAAGATCGATGCCGCCAACGGCGTGGAATACACCTGCAAGTGACGTAACGGAGGGGCGGGGCCGGTCTTCGGGCCGGCCCCGTCTTCCTGTCCAGCCGGCCCGATGGGGGCGGCCCGATTTGGGAAGCCGATGCTCAGACTCCAGAAACTCGAAAAGCAGTACCGCACCGGCGACCGCGCCCTGAAGGGTGTCGACCTGGACGTGCCGGACGGCCAGATCATGGCCCTCATCGGTCCCTCGGGCGCCGGCAAGTCGACGCTGATCCGCTGCATCAACCGCCTGGTCGAGCCGACGGGCGGCAAGGTCTATCTCAACGACGTGGAACTGAGCGGCCTGGGGGCCGGGGCGCTGCGCCGTGCGCGCCGGCGCATGGGCATGATCTTCCAGGAATACGCCCTGGTCGAGCGCCTGACGGTGATGGAGAACGTGCTGTCCGGCCGGCTCGGCTACGTCGGTTTCTGGCGCAGCTACTTCCGCAAGTATCCGCAGTCGGACATCGACGAAGCCTTCCGCCTGCTCGGCCGCGTCGGCCTCGATCACATGGTCGACAAGCGCGCCGATGAACTCTCGGGCGGCCAGCGCCAGCGGGTCGGCATCTGCCGCGCTCTGGCCCAGGACCCGGAGGTGCTGCTGGTCGACGAGCCGACGGCTTCGCTCGATCCCAAGACCTCGCGGCAGATCATGCGCCTGATCTGCGAGCTGTGTAAGGAACGCAATCTCTCGGCCATCATCAACATCCACGACGTTATGCTGGCGCAGATGTTCGCCGAGCGGATCGTCGGCTTAAAGCTGGGCGAGATCGTCTACGACGGTCCGCCCGACGGCCTTACCGCCGACGTGCTGACCGAGATCTACGGTGCGGAAGACTGGGAGGCCACCATCCGCAAGGTCGAGGACGAGGATGCGGAGGGCGAGGAGACCTTGGAAGAGGCACTGCACGAGGATCACCGACCGGCGGTGCTCGACCGCGATCTCCTGACCGGCAACTAGGGGCGCCGCTGCGATGGCCGACATTTCCCTGTCCGCGGGACGCCGCTGGAAAAAACCGCCCTTCATCAAGAGCCCGCTGCTGCGCTGGACGCTGGGCTTCGGCATCGCCTTCTACCTGGCGCTGGCCTTCGGCACCACCGAGGTCGACTGGGGCCGGGTGTCCGAGGGCATTCCACGCGGTGCCCGCTTCCTTTCCGGCTTCTTCCCGCCGGATTTCGTGTCGCGCTGGGACGAGATCGTCCAGGGCCTCTCCGAGAGCCTGTGGATGACGGTCACCTCCACCGTGGTCGGTATCGCCATCTCGATTCCCGTCGGCCTGGGGGCGGCACGCAACCTGGCGCCGAAGCCGGTCTACTACTTCTGCCGCGGCATCCTGGCGGTATCGCGCAGTTTCCAGGAGGTCATCATCGCGAGCTTCTGCGTGAAGCTGTTCGGTTTCGGCCCCTTTGCCGGCTTCGTCACCCTCAGCTTTGCCACCATCGGCTTCTACGGCAAGCTGCTGGCCGAGGATATCGAGGACATGGATCCGGTGCAGGCCGAGGCGGTGCGCGCGACCGGCGCCGGCTGGTTCCAGTGGCTGAATTACGCGGTGCAGCCGCAGGTGCTGCCGCGCATGATCGGCCTCGGACTCTACCGCCTCGACATCAATTTCCGCGAGTCCGCGGTGGTCGGCATCGTCGGGGCCGGCGGCAGCGGGGCGACGCTGAACACCGCCTTCGACCGCTACGAGTTCGATTCGGCCGCGGCCATCCTGCTGGTGATCATCGCCATCGTCATGGCGGTGGAATACACCTCCGGCTACGTTCGGAAGTGGGTGCAGTAATGCCGGTACGCGAGATCGGAGCCACAAAAGTCTGGCAACGCCGCGAGCGTGCCAAGCAGCTGACCATCTGGGCCGGCTATCTGGTCGCCACGGCGATCTTCGTCGCCTGCTGGCAGCTGATGTCGGAACGCACGTTCTGGATCTTCGTCTGGGATGCGCCGGCGGTGGCCGGCGATATCGCCGTGCGTATGGTGCCGCCGAAGTGGGGCTACATAGACCAGCTGTGGCGGGCGATCTGGGACACCCTCAACATCGCCACCCTGGGCACCGTGCTGGCGCTGTTCATGGCGGTGCCGGTCGCTTTCCTGGCCGCCCGCAACACCACGCCCAGTACCGGCATCCTGCGGCCCATCGCCCTTTTCATCATCGTCTCGTCGCGCTCGATCAACTCGCTGATCTGGGCGCTGATGCTGGTGGCGATCCTCGGGCCCGGCGTGCTGGCCGGTATCATCGCCATCGCCCTGCGGTCGATCGGCTTCTGCGCGAAGCTGCTCTACGAGGCGATCGAGGAAATCGACGAGGGCCAGGTCGAGGCGATCCGCGCCACCGGTGCCTCGGCGCCCCAGGTGCTCGCCTACGGCGTGGTGCCGCAGATTCTGCCCGCCTTCGCCGGCATCTCGGTGTTCCGCTGGGACATCAACATCCGCGAGTCGACGATCCTCGGCCTGGTCGGTGCCGGCGGCATCGGCCTGCAGCTCAGCGCGTCGATCAATACCCTGGCCTGGACCCAGGTGTCGCTGATCCTGCTGATCATCATCGCCACCGTGGTACTCGGCGAATGGGTCTCGGCGAAGATCCGCCACGCGATCATCTGAATAATGGGAAGCCGGCGCGTTAGCGCCTGAGGGCGGTGACCTTGGTGCCGGCGTCGTCCTGCTCGGGTACGAACAGGCGCACCTCGTTGTCGTGCATCAGGCGGCCGAGGCGCTCCGGCGGCGGTGCGTCGGTGAACACCATGTCGACGTCGCGCAGGTGGGCGACACGCACTACCGCCTCGGAAGCGAACTTGGAGTGGTCGAGGGCGACCAGCCGCTTGCGCGAGATCTTCATCGCCGTGGCGGAGACGCCGATGTCGCGGAAATCGAAGTCCATCAGGTCGCCTTCCTCGCTGACGCCGCCGATGCCGAAGATGCCGTAGCCGACGCGGAATTTTTCGAGGAACTCGCGGGTCGCCTCGCCGGTGGTCGCCTGGTCGTTGTGCTTCAGCACGCCGCCGGCCAGGATCACCTGGAAGTCGCGCTTGCGGTTCAGGATGGTGGCCACCGTCAGGTGGTTGGTCACCACGGTCAGGCGGCGGTGGTTCCGCAGCGCCTCGGCCACCGCTTCCATGGTGGTGCCGATGTCGATGAACAGGGTGGCGCCTTCGGGGATCTGGCCGGCGACCAGGGTGGCGATCGACTGCTTTTCCTTGGCGTGGCGGCGCTTGCGCTTGTCGTAGTCGACGTCACCGGCGACCGGCGGCAGGCCGGCGCCGCCGTGATAGCGCGTCAACAGGCCGCGTTTTTCCAGGTCGTTGAGGTCGCGGCGCACGGTCTGTTCGGAGACCGCAAAGGACTTGGCGAGACTGCCGATGGAGACGAAGCCGCGGCTTTCCAGCAGGCTGAGGATGCGTTCGTGGCGCGAGGAAATGCCGTCGCGGGTGTTGCCGGTGCTGGCCCCGCTTCCACCGAGTCCCGCGTGGCCGGCTGGAGTCATGGCTGCCCGGCGGCCTTTTTCTTGCCGGCGCAGGAATTGCCGTTGCCACTTTCGTTTTTCGGCAGCTTGCCCGCGATGCCGTACTCGGCCTCGCGGCGTTCCATCTCGTGCCAGATCTCAGCCGGGCGGATGCCCATCTCCGACAGCAGGACGATCCAGTTGTACAGCAGGTCGACCGACTCGTGGATTACCTCGTCGCGATTGTTGACGACGCACTCCAGCGACACCTCTGAGGCTTCCTCGACCAACTTCTTGGCGATCTTGGTGCGCCCGTCGGCGAACAGCTTGGCGGTGCGCGATGTCTTGGGGTTGCCCCCGCGTTCCAGGGTGACCTTCGCATACAGCCTTTGGATGGCGTCGCTCATCGGCAGGATCGTCCCGTGTTATGACAGATCGGGGCTGGCAACGCTCTGTCCGGTTGCGACCTTGCGGTGCTCCACCAGCCGGCTCTCCGACAGCTCGCCGGCGCGTTCCAGGATGGAGTAGGCCGCCGAGGTCAGGTGGCTGTTGATGCGCTTCAGGTCCCGCAGCACATCGAGATGCAGCGAAGAGGAGGTGATGGATTCCGGCCGCCGGGCGCCGACGCGTTCGTAGTGGTTTTCGATGTACTTGCGCTCCAGCTCGCGCACCTGCGTCTTCTGGCGCAGCAGCTGGCGGGCCAGCTCGATATCGCCCGAGGCGAAGACGTTCATCGCCAGGTCCAGGTTGCCGACGATGCGGACGTGAAAGCTTTCCAGCTCCGCCATGCCGGGGGTGGAAAAGGCGGTGTGCTGCTTGATCTTCTTGCTCGCCAGCTCCATCAGGTTCTTGTCGATGATGTCGCCGATGTGCTCGAGGTTGGTGGTGAAGTTCAGGATCTCGACGCAGCGCGCGCTTTCCGGCTCGTCCAGTTCCTCGTTGTTCAGCTTGGTCAGGTACAGCTTGATGGCCTCGTGCAGGCGGTCGACGATGTCGTCCGCCGCCTCGGTTTCCTTTTTCAGGGTCTCGTCGTTGCTGCGCAGGACCTGCCCGGCCGCCAGCAGCATCTTTTTTACCTCGTCACCCATGCGCAACGCCTCGCGGGTCGCGCAGGTCAGCGCGACTGCCGGCGTCTCCAGGGTGCCGTGGTCGAGGTACCTGGCGCGGCTCGGGTCGTTGGCGACGATCTCGTCGGGCAGCAGCCGGGCCATCAGCGCGGCGGTCTGGTTCACGAAGGGCAGGAACAGCGCGGCGATGGCCAGGTTGAACAAGGTGTGGAAATTGGCGACCAGGCGCGCCGGCTCGCTGCCGAGCAGCTGGAGATAGGGTAGCAGCCAGTGCAGCAGCGGCAGCACGGCCAGCACGCCGGCGGTGCGGATCATCAGGTTGCCCAGCGCCGGGCGGCGCGCGGCGGCCGGCGAGGCCCAGGCGACGGCCAAGGGGGTGATCGCGGCACCCAGGTTGGCGCCCAGCACCAGGGTCAGGGCCAGCGGCGCGGCGAACACGCCGGAGGCCGCCAGCGACATGATCAGCAGCACCATGGCGACGGAGGAATGGGCGGCCCAGGTAAGCCCGGCGGCGACCAGGACCGCCAGCAGCGGTTCGCGGCCCAGCGGCTCCACCAGCACGGTAAAGACCTCGGATTCGCGCAACGGCGCGGAGGCCCCGACGATGAGGTGCAGCGCCAGCAGCATGAGGCCGAGGCCGAGGGTGATGCGCGCCAGGTTCTTGTGGCGGCTGCGCTTGGCGGAGAGAAAACCGAACACCCCGGCGGCGATCAGCAGCGGCGACAGCCAGTTGAGCCCGAAGGACAGCACCTGGACCACCGCGGTAGTGCCGACGTCGGCGCCCAGGATGATGGCCAGCGCGGCGCCGCCGGTGATCAGGCCCTGGGCGGCGAAGGAGGTGATGATCAGCGTCGTCGCGGTGCCGCTCTGCAGGGCGGCGGTAACCGCCAGGCCGGAAAGGAAGGCGGTCAGGCGCGACTTGATGGAAATCGCCAGCAAGCGGCGCAACTCGGCGCCGAAGGAGCGGGTCACTCCGGTGCGCACCATGCGCACCCCCCAGAGCAGGAGAGCGACGCCGCCGACGATGCTAACGATGGTTTCCAAGGCAGAGTCCAAGCGATTCCAGAGATTTACCAGATGTAAGAAATCTTACATTATTTGATCGAGTCCGCAAGTGAGTAGGCGAACCGGACGCAGGCCTACCAGATATCGTGCGCCCAAATGGTTAACCATTTGTTTTCCTGCAGGTTTGTCCGGGCGGCGGGACATCCTCCGCGGTGACCAGCCGTGTCTGCCGTGCCCCCTTGAGGGCAGGTTTTGTAACAAGCCCCGTCGCCGCTTTTCCGGCGGCGATTGCCGCTGCCAAGATTATCCGCAGGATTCCAGCAGGATGGCTTAATCCTCGACGCCTCATGAATATCTGTAAAATCGTTATTTCATATGGGTCTGATAGCCTCAGCTGATGATAGGGCACCGCCTGCCAAGGCCCTTGTCAAGGGAGAGGGAAGGGCCTATATGTGAGTGAACGTTCACTCACATAATTTCAGTTGAGGATAGACGATGGTTTCGCCGGTTGCCTCCGGGCAGGCCCGCCCCCCGGAAAGCCGGGGGGCCCGCACCCAGGAAAAGATCGAGCAGGTCACCCTGGCGCTCTTTGCCGACAAGGGGGTCGACCGCACCACCATCGGCGACATCGCCCGCGCGGCAGGCATCGCCGAAGGCACGATCTATCGCCACTACCCCAGCAAGGAGGAGCTGATCTGGCAGCTCTTCTCGGCCAACTATCTGCGCCTCGCAGCCCGGCTCGCCGGGCAGCAGGCGGGCCGCCGGGGGCTGCGGTCCAAGCTGGCGGTCATGGTCGGCCTGTTCTGTAGCCTCTATGAACAGGACCCGGACATGTTTCGCTTCCTGCTGCTGGTGCAGCACGGCCAGTTGGCGCGGGTGACCGAGGACATGCAGACCCCGGTGAAGGTGCTGAAGGCGGTTATCGCGGCGGCCATCGACCGCGGCGAGATTCCGCCGCAGGACCCGGAGGTCGCCACCGCGATGGTGCTGGGCATGGTGTTGCAGGTCGCCGTGTTCCGCGTTTACGGGCGCGTCACCCGGCCGCTGGGCGACTTCGCCGCGCGGCTCACCGCGGGCTGCTGGCAGGCACTGGGCGGCGGCGCCGTCGCTCAATAGTGAACGACCTTCATCGGATTGGATGAGAAGATCATGTCGGACCGTACCCTGGATATCCTGAAGAGCCGTCGCTTCCTGCCGCTGTTCGTCACGCAGTTCCTCGGCGCCTTCAACGACAACCTGTTCAAGAACGCGCTGGTGGTGCTGATCCTGTTCCGCCTGGCGGCAGGGGGGGGGGCGGAAAACGGCTCGGCGCCGGCGGGGCTCGGCGGCGAGGTGCTGGTGGCCATTGCAGGCGGCGTCTTCATCCTGCCGTTCTTCCTGTTCTCGGCGACCGCCGGCCAACTCGCCGACAAGTACGACAAGGCGCGCATGATCCGCTGGGTGAAGACGGCGGAGATCGCCATCATGGCGCTGGCCGCCGCGGGTTTTGCCTGGGGCCGTGCCGACTTCCTCATCGCCGTGCTGTTCCTGATGGGCACCCAGTCGTCGTTCTTCGGCCCCTTGAAGTACGGCATCCTGCCGCAGCACCTGGAAGCCAAGGAGCTGGTCGGCGGCAATGCCCTGATCGAGGCGGCGACCTTCCTGGCCATCCTGCTCGGCACCATCGCCGGCGGCCTGCTGATCCTGACCGAAGACGGCGGGACCATCGTCTCTGCCGGGGTGGTCGCCGTTGCCCTGTTGGGCTGGGCGGCCAGTCTTACCATCCCGCCGGCGCCGGCCACCGCGCCGGGCCTGAAGGTCAACTGGAACGTCGTCGGCGAGACGCGCGCGATCCTGAAACACGCCGCCGGGCGCCGCGACATCTTCCTGTCGATCCTCGGCATCTCGTGGTTCTGGCTGGTGGGCGCCACTTTCATCCTATTGTTCGCGCCCTACGCCAAGGACGTGCTGGGCGGCAACGAGCAGGTGGTGACGCTGTTTCTCACGGTCTTTTCCATCGGCATCGGCGTCGGCTCGATCGGCTGCGACCGCCTGCTGAAGGGCGAGGTCTCGGCGCGCACGGTGCCTTTCGGCGCCCTCGGCATGGCGGTGTTCTCCATCGATCTCTACTTCGCCAGCGTCGCGGTCGTGCCGGTTTCTTCAGAAGCGCCGCTGCTGGGCGCACTGGCATTCGTCAGTCAGGCCGCGCACTGGCGCATCCTCGCCGACCTGCTGCTGGTCTCGATCTGTGGCGGCCTCTACATCGTGCCACTGTATGCCATCGTGCAGGCGCGCAGCGAGGCCGATCACCGCGCGCGCAGCTTCGCCGCCAACAACGTGATGAACGCCCTCTTCATGGTGCTGGGCTCGGCGGTGGTGGCGGGACTCTTCGCCCTGGGCATGACGGTGACCGGCGTTTTCCTGGTCATCGCCGGCGCCAACGTCATCGCCGCGTACTACGTCTGCAAGCTGCTGCCGCAGGAACTGATGAAGGGACTCGCCGCCGGGCTGCTGCGCCTGTTCTACCGGGTCGAGGTGCATGGCCGCGAGAACCTCAAGGCGGCCGGCGACAAGGCGGTCATCGTGGTGAACCACGTCTCCTTCCTGGACGGCGCGCTGCTTGCCGCCTTCCTGCCGGGGCGTCCGATGTTCGCCATCGACACCCACATCGCCACGCGCTGGTGGGCAAAACCCTTCCTGACCCTGGTCGAGGCCTTCCCGATGGACCCGACCTCGCCGCTGGCGACCCGCGCCCTCATTCGCGAGGTGGAGAAGGGCAAGCACTGCGTCATCTTCCCGGAAGGCCGCATCACTGTCACCGGCGCCCTGATGAAGGTCTACGAAGGGCCGGGCATGGTCGCCGACAAGGCCGGCGCGCAGATCCTGCCGGTGCGCCTGGACGGCGCCCAGTTCACCCACTTCTCGCGTCTGAAGGGCAAGTTCCGCCTGCGGCTGTTTCCCAAGATCACCATCACCGTGCTGCCGCCGCGCCAATTCCAGATCCCGGCCGAGGCGCGGGGCCGCCGCCGCCGCCAACTGGCCGGCGACGCGCTCTACGAGGTGATGTCGGACATGATGTTCCGCATCCACCACCAGGAACCGCGCACTCTGTTCCAGGCCCTGCTGGAAGCCCGCGCCCTGCACGGCGGCGGCAAGCCCGCGGTCGAGGACATCGAACGCAAGCCGCTGACCTACAGCCGCCTGGTGACCGGCGCCCTGGTGCTGGGCCGCAAGATGGCCAAGCAGACCCGGCGTGGCGAGATCGTCGGGCTGATGCTGCCCAGCGCCGCCGGGGCCGCTGTCACCTTCTTCGGCCTGCAGGCCTTCGGACGGGTGCCGGCGATGCTGAACTTCACCGCCGGCAGCGCCAACCTGATCTCGGCCTGCCAGACGGCGCAGATCGCCACGGTCTACACCTCGCGCCGCTTCATCGAGCAGGCCAAGCTGGGCGATGTCGCCGAGGCGCTGTCGGGCGCGGTGAAAATCGTCTGCCTGGAGGACCTGCGCCGCGACATCGGGGTTTTCTCAAAGCTCTACGGCCTGCTGGGCCGGCCCTTTGCCGGCTCGATCCACGCCCGGGCCTGCGGCACCCGGGGGCTCGACCCCAACGCGCCGGCCATGGTGCTGTTCACTTCGGGCTCCGAAGGCCAGCCCAAGGGCGTGGTGCTGAGCCACGACAACCTACTGGCCAACTGCCGCCAGCTTGCCGCGCGCATCGACTTCAACCCGACCGACAGCGTGTTCAACGCGCTGCCGGTGTTCCACTCCTTCGGCCTGACCGGCGGCATGCTCTTGCCGCTGTTCTCCGGCGTGAAGACCTTCATGTATCCTTCGCCGCTGCACTACCGCATCGTGCCGGTGCTGGCCTACGACACCAACGCCACCATCATGTTTGGCACCGACACCTTCCTGGCCGGCTACGCCCGCATGGCGCACCCCTACGACTTCTATGCCATGCGCTACGTCTTTGCCGGTGCCGAGCGGGTGCGCGACGAGACCCGCCGGGTGTGGATGGACAAATTTGGCCTGCGCATCCTGGAAGGCTACGGCGCCACCGAGTGTTCGCCGGTCATCGCGGTGAACTCGCCGATGCACTTCAAGGCCGGTAGCGTCGGCCGCCTGCTGCCCGGCATCGACCATCGCCTGGAGCCGGTGCCCGGCGTGGAGCAGGGGGGCCGCCTGGAGGTCGCCGGTCCCAATGTCATGCTCGGCTACCTGAAGGCCGACAACCCCGGCACGCTGGAGCCGCCGCAGAACGGCTGGTACGACACCGGCGACATCGTCGACATCGACGAGGGCGGTTACGTCACCATCCTGGGCCGGGCCAAGCGCTTCGCCAAGATCGCCGGTGAGATGGTCTCCCTCGGCGCCGCCGAGACCCTCGTCGCCACGCTGTGGCCCGACGAGATGCACGTCGTGGTCGCCTTGCCCGACGCGCGCAAGGGCGAGCAACTGGTGTTGCTGACCGAGCGCGAGGCGGCGCCGCGCGACGAGATTTCCGCCTTCGCCCGGTCGCAGGGTGCCAGCGAACTGATGGTGCCGCGCCAGATCTTCACCGTCGACAAGCTGCCACTGCTGGGCAGCGGCAAGGCCGACCATCCCGGCGCCAAGGCGCTGGCCGAGGAACTGCTGGGACCTCAGGGCGCTGCCTGAGCGGCCTGTCCTTTGTTGAGGAGTAATGCGAGCCATGGATGAAGGTTTCTTTATCCTGCTGGGTGGGGCCATCGTTCTCTACCTGCTGATCGGGCCGGGCCTCGGCATCGCCGCCTTCTTTCGCGGCAACGGTGCGACGGCCGGGGACCTCGCCAATCTGCACGGGCGCCTCGCCGGGGTGACGGCGGAGCTGGCCGCACTGCGCCGCCAGATGGCGGCCGAGGGCGAGGCAGCCGTGCCGCCGCGTGCCGCCGAAGCGCCGCTGCCGCAACGCAAGAGCGCGGCGGCCGACGAACCTGAGGCCGTGCCGGTGCCGCCGCCAGTAGAGCCTGCAACTCCCGAGCCGCCTTTGGCGCCCACTGCCCCGGTGCCGCCGAAGATCGGCATCGAGCAGTGGCTGACCTCGCGCGGCCTGATCTGGCTGGGCGGCATCACCCTGGCGCTGGCCGGCCTGTTCCTCGCCAAGTACACCTACGACCACGGCTGGCTCGCCATGGGCCCTTGGGCCCGTTGCGCCGCCGGCTTCCTGTTCGGCGTCGCTCTGACTGCCAGCGGCGAGTGGCTGCGCCGCCGCCCGCTGCAGCGTGCTATTGCCGCTATCGGGCCCAACTACCTGCCGCCGGCCTTGACCGCCGCCGGCCTGTCGTCGGCCTTCGCCAGCGTCTACGCCGCCTATGGTCTCTACGGCCTGCTGCCGCCGCTGGCCGCTTTCGTGCTGCTGGCGCTGGTCGCCTTCGCCGCTTTCGGCCTGGCCATCCTGCAAGGACCTTTCATCGCCGTGCTGGCGCTGCTCGGCGGCTTCGCGACGCCGCTGCTGGTCTCGACGGCGGAGCCCTTCGCCTGGGGCCTGTTCCCCTATCTCCTGGCGCTTTGCGCGGCTTCCCTCGCCATCACCCGCTACACCGGGGCCTGGTGGCTGGCCTGGGGCACGCTGACCGGCGCGACGCTGTGGCCGCTGTTGTGGTTCGCCGCGTTGTGGGCGCCGGGCGATGCCGGTGCCGTCGGCATCTACGTGGTGCTGCTGGCCGGCCTGTTCCTTGCCGTGCGCTACCGGGCCGCCGAAACAGGCGGTGACAGTCTGCTGCCTGAAAGTATGCCGGACCGCATCGCCTGGGCGGGGGCGCTGGCCGCCGCGCTGCTCGGCTTCATCCTGGTGCGCATGGACGACTACGGGGCGGTGTCGTTGGCGGCGGTCTTCCTGCTCACCGCTCTTTACCTCGCGACCGCCTGGCGGGAGGCGGTGTTCGAGGGGTTGACGGTCCTCGGCGCCCTGCTGGCGCTGGCCGTTGTCGCCTTGTGGCACTTGCCGGCCATCGCCGACTGGCCGCCGTTCACCCACAGTTACCGCGGCGAAGGCTACGGCGGTGCCCTGGGTCCGGTGGTGCCGCCGGAGCTCGCCGACTTCGTGCTGGTCTGCTTCGGCTTTGGCGTGCTGTTCGGTGTCACCGGCTTCCTCACGCTCAAGCGGGCCGCAAGACCGGCGGTTTGGGCCGGCGTCTCCGCCGCCCTGCCGGTGCTGTTGCTGGCGCTCGCCTACTGGCGTGTCACCGGCCTCGGTATCGATCTCGCCTGGTCGGCCGTGGCGGGCGGCGTGGCGGCGCTCTGCCTGGCCGCCGCCGCGCAGATCCGACGCCGCCCGCCGCGTGCCTTGGCGGACCGCGGCAACTGGCGCGGCGGCGACACCGCCAACGACCTGCTGCTCGGCATCTATGCCCTGGGCGGCGTTGCCGCCCTCGGCCTCGCCTTCGCCATGGCGCTGGAGCAGGCCTGGCTCACCGTCGCCCTGTCACTGCTGCTACCGGCCATCGCCTGGATTTCGACCCGGCTGAACCTGCGCAGCTTGCGGCCCGCCGCCATGGCGGTGGCCGGGGTAGTGCTGGTGCGGCTGGTGCTGAACTACAATCTTCTCGACTATCCACTGGGTACCGTCCCCGGCCTCAACTGGATCCTCTACGGCTACGGCGTACCGGCGCTGGCCTTCTGGTGGGCGGCCAGGCGCTTTCGCCGGCAAGCCGACGATACCTTGGTGCTGATCCTGGAAGGCGGCGCGCTGGTGCTGACCTGGCTGCTGGTCACCTTCGAGATCCGCAGCCTCATTGCCGGCGACCTCGGCAGCCGTGTCTACGACCTCGCCGAGCAGTCGCTGCAGACCGTGGCCTGGCTCGCCATGGCCTATGGCTGCCTGCGTGCCTACCGCTATAGCGGCCGCGTGGTGCTGCTGTGGGGTTGGCGGATTCTCGCCGGTCTGGCCGCCGTCCACTCGGCGCTGTTCCAACTGCTGATGTCGAATCCGCTGTGGAGCGGCGCCTACGTCGGCGCCTGGCCCGTCGTGAACCTGCTGGCGCTCGCCTACCTGGTGCCGGCGATCTTCGCGCTGCTGTTCGCCTGGGCGCTTCGCAGCGACGGCCGGCGCCGGGCCGCGATGGCGTCCGCCGTCTATGCCCTGCTGCTGGTCTTCGTCTACCTGTCGCTCGAAGTGCGCCGCGCCTATCACGGCGTTGCCTTGGGGTTCGGGGCGACCGGCGATGCCGAACTGTTGACTTACTCGCTGGTCTGGCTCGGCTACGCCTGGGTCCTGCTTGGGCTTGGCTTGAGGAGCGGTTTCGCCAGCCTGCGCTATGCCGCGCTGGCGGTGCTGGCGGTGGCGACCGCCAAGGTGCTGCTGTTCGACTGGGGCGCGCTGGAGGGGCTCGACCGCTTCGTGTCCTTCGCCGCCCTCGGCTTCAGCCTGCTGGGTATTCCGTTCCTCTATCAGAAACTGGTGTTCCCTCCCGGAGGCTCCCCGAGCGAACGATCTGATTAGAAGGAAATCAAAGGGGCGGCGCCGGGCGTTTTCTTCGTGCTATGCTTGTTCCCGAAAACCGCAAGGGAGGCCCGCCGACCCCACGAGGACCGGCAAGGGCTGGACATAAGCGGGAGGGGAGCAGGGTGTCACAACGGGTTCTGGTCGTTGAGGACGAGCCGAATATCGTCGAGTCCCTCAGTTTTCTCATGAAGCAGGAGGGCTTCGACGTGCGGGTGGCCAACGACGGCGCCACCGCCTTGCGCTTGGTCGAAACCGAGCTGCCGCATCTGGTGGTGCTGGACGTCATGCTGCCACGGCGCGACGGCTACGACGTCTGCAAGGCGATCCGCGCCAACCGCAAGCTGGACGGTGTGCGCATCATGATGCTGTCGGCCAAGGGCCGCGAGATGGACCGCCGCAAGGGCATGGAACTCGGCGCCGACGACTACGTCACCAAGCCGTTTTCAACCCGCGAACTGGTCGGCCGGGCGCGCGCGCTGCGCGGGCTGCCGTCGGACTAGGCGCTGAAGATGAATCGCCTGCGCCGCAACGGCGAGTGGTCGGTGGTGCTCTTCGTCGTGGCGCTGCTGGCTTTCAATCCGCCGGTCCTGTCGATCTTCTCCGTGCCGGAGCTGATCCTCGGCATCCCCATCCTCTATCTCTATATCTTCGCTGCCTGGGCGGGGGTGATCGCGCTGCTGGCGTTCAACGTGTCCGGCCTGGTCGATGCGGAAAATCCGCCGCCGTTGCGGATTCCCGGGCCGCCGCCGGAGAGCCTGTCAGCACGGAGCCCGCAGGCCGATGACGACGACGGCGTCGGCGACGGCAGCGGGCACGAGCGCCATCCGCCAGAGGGGACGCGCTAGCCATGCTCTCTACCTGGGGCATCATCACGGTTGCCTTTGCCTATCTCTGCCTGCTGTTCGCCATCGCCTACTATGCCGACAAGCGCGCCGACGCCGGCCGCAGCATCATCCGCAGCCCGTGGATCTACACGCTCTCCATTGCGGTTTTCTGCACCTCCTGGACCTTCTACGGCTCGGTCGGCCGGGCGGCCTCCGGCGGCATCCACTTTCTGCCGATCTACCTCGGCCCGACGCTGGTCTTCCTCTTGTGGTGGTTCGTCATCCGCAAGATCATCCGCATCAGCAAGGCCCACCGCATCACCTCCATCGCCGATTTCATCTCCTCGCGCTACGGCAAGTCGACCAGCCTGGGCGCGCTGGTCACGGTCATCGCGGTGGTCGGCATCATTCCTTACATCTCGCTGCAGCTGAAGGCCGTCTCGACCTCGTTCAACGTACTGCGCCAGTACCCGGTCGTCGCCATGCCGCTGCAGGAGAACGTCCCGCTGCTGGCCGACACCGCATTGTGGGTGGCGCTGGTCATGGCCGCCTTCGCCATTCTGTTCGGCACCCGCCACATCGACGCCTCGGAGCACCACGAGGGCATGGTCGCCGCGGTCGCCTTCGAATCCCTGGTCAAGCTGGTCGCCTTCCTCGCCGTCGGCATCTTCGTCACCTTCGGCGTGAACGATGGCATCGGCGAGCTGTTCCGCCGGGCGGCGGCCGACCAGACCGTCTCGCAGCTGTTCCTGGCCGATTCCGGCGGCAGCTACCTGCAGTGGATCACCCTCACGCTGCTGTCCATGGCGGCGATCATCTGCCTGCCGCGCCAGTTCCAGGTGACGGTGGTGGAGAACGTGAACGAGCGCCACCTGGCGCGCGCCGTCTGGCTGTTTCCGCTCTACATGCTGGTGATCAACATCTTCGTGCTGCCCATCGCCATGAGCGGCCTGCTGCACTTTCCCGCCGGGCTGGTCGACGCCGACACCTTCGTGCTCACCATCCCGATGAAGGAGCGCGCCGAGGGTCTGGCGCTGCTCGCCTTCATCGGCGGCCTCTCGGCGGCCACTGGCATGGTGATCGTCGCCGCCATCGCGCTGTCGACGATGATCTGCAACGACCTGATCATGCCGGCGCTGATCCGCATCTCCTGGCTGCGCATGACCGAGCGCGGCGACCTTTCAAACCTGCTGCTGCGCATCCGCCGCTTCGCCATCGTCCTGATTCTGCTGCTGTCCTTCGCCTATTTCCGCTTCATCGGCCAGCCCGAAGCGCTGGTCACCATCGGCCTGGTGTCCTTCGCCGCGGCGGCACAGTTCGCCCCGGCCATCATCGCCGGCATCTTCTGGAAAGGCGGCTCGCGCCAGGGCGCCCTGACCGGCCTGACCCTCGGCTTCGTGGTCTGGCTCTACACCCTGCTGCTGCCGTCCTTCGCGCGGCCCGGCTGGCTGCCGACCTCCTTCATCGACTCCGGTCCACTCGGCATCGAACTGCTGCGGCCCTACGCCCTGTTCGGCCTGCAGGGGCTCGACAGCCTGTCGCACGCCATGTTCTGGAGCATGCTGGCCAACATCGGCGGCTACGTGGTGGTCTCGCTGCTGGGGCGGCAGAATGCCATCGAGCGCATCCAGGCAGTGCTCTTCGTCGACGTGTTCCGCCATTCGGGCGCCCAGAGCGGCTCGCACTTCTGGCGCGGCTCGGCCACCGTGCCGGATCTGAAGAATCTCGTGGCGCGGTTCATCGGCCCGGGCCGTGCCGAGCGCGCCTTTGCCGACTATGGCCGTATCCACGGCCTGAACGTGACCAAACTGCGCGAAGCCGATGCCGGGCTGGTCAGCTTCACCGAGCGCCTGCTGGCCGGTGCCATCGGCGCCGCCTCGGCCCGCGTCATGGTCGCCTCGGTCGCCAAGGGCGAGGTGCTGGGCATCGAGGAGGTCATGGAGATCCTGGAGGAGACCTCCCAGGTCATCGAATACAGCCACGGCCTGGAGCAGAAGTCGCGTGAGCTGGAGGCGCTGACCGCCGAGCTGCGCGGCGCCAACGAGCGCCTGAAACAGCTCGACATCATGAAGGACGAATTCCTCTCCACCGTCAGTCACGAACTGCGCACGCCACTGACCTCGATCCGCTCGTTCAGCGAGATCCTGTTCGACAACCCCGATCTGGGCGTCGGCGACCGCCGTAAGTTCCTGGCCGTCATCGTGAAGGAGAGCGAGCGGCTGACCCGCCTGATCAATCAGATCCTCGATCTCGCCAAGATGGAGGCCGGCAGCATCGACTGGGAGATGCAGTACCTCGACCCGCGCCCGGTGATCGAGGAGGCCATTGCCGTCACCTCCACGCTGTTCGCCGAAAAGTCGGCACGCCTGGAGGTGCAGCTCGGCCGCGAGCTGCCGATGGTCTATGCCGACCGCGACCGCATGATCCAGGTGCTGGTGAACCTGCTGTCCAACGCCGCCAAGTTCTGCGACGAAAAGGTCGGCTATGTGATGGTCTCCGCCGACAGCCAGCCGGACGGCCTGCAGATCGCCATTACCGACAATGGCCGCGGGGTGCCGCCGGAAAACCGCCAGCTGATCTTCGAGAAGTTCCAGCAGGCCAGCACCAACCTGACCGACAAGCCGCGTGGCACCGGCCTGGGCCTGACCATCTCGCGCCAGATCGTCGAGCATTTCGGCGGCCGTATCTGGGTCGAATCGGCCTCGGGCAGCGGCGCGCGCTTCTGCCTGGTGCTGCCCCGGCACAAGACGGCGGCGGTCTCCCTGGCCCGCGGCCTGGGGACGGAGTAGGGGCCGGAGGCCGGGCAGCGGTGGCGGGTTTGGCGGGCAGGCCGGTGCCTTGGATTGCACCAAGCCGGCCAATGGGCTAAAAACCGCGCCCAGGTATTCCCATCTAGTCTCTGGTCGGGTTCCCGGGTGTATCCCTGGGGCTGGCCCCTGGCTATCCGATCACCGCGATAAACCGCTAATACGCCGGAGTTTTCATGGCTTCCTACCAGTACGTCTACCAGATGGACGGCGTCTCCAAGACCTATGCCGGTGGCAAGCAGGTCCTGAAGGACATCAGGCTGTTCTTCCTGCCCGGCGCCAAGATCGGTGTGCTGGGCCTCAACGGCTCGGGCAAATCGACCCTGATGAAGGTGATGGCCGGGATCGACACCGAGATCACCGGCGAGGCGCGCGCCGCCGACGGCGAGAAGGTCGGCTACCTGGAGCAGGAGCCGGCGCTGGACGCCAACAAGGACGTTGCCGGCAACGTCTTCGAGGGCGTCGCCGAGACCAAGGCCCTGCTCGACCGTTTCGAAGCGGTCTCCAACGCCTTCGCCGAGGCCGATCCCGACGAGATGGACAAGCTGATCGAAGAGCAGTCCGAGCTGCAGGAAAAGATCGACGCCGCCGCTGCCTGGGACCTGGACCGCAAGGTCGAGATCGCCATGGACGCGCTGCGCTGCCCGCCGGGCGATTCAGATGTGACCAAGCTGTCGGGCGGCGAGCGCCGCCGCGTGGCGCTGTGCCGGCTGCTGCTGAGCAAGCCCGACATGCTGCTGCTCGACGAACCGACCAACCACCTGGATGCCGAGTCCGTCGCCTGGCTGGAGCGTTTCCTGGAGGAATACCCCGGCACCGTCGTGGCGGTGACCCATGATCGCTACTTCCTGGATAACGTCGCCGGCTGGATCCTGGAACTCGACCGCGGCCGCGGCCTGCCCTTCGAGGGCAACTACTCGTCCTGGCTGGAGCAGAAGGAAAAGCGCCTGGCCCTGGAAGAGAAGACCGAGTCCGGCCGCCAACGCGTGCTGAAGCAGGAACTGGAGTGGATCCGACAGACCCCGCGGGCACGCCAGGCCAAGTCGAAGGCCCGCGTGCAGGCCTATGACACGCTGGTGGCCAATGCCGCCGACAAGGTGCCGGAGCCGGGCAGCATCGCGATTCCCGCCGGCCCGCGTCTGGGCGACCTGGTGGTCGAGGCGCAGGGCATCTCCAAGGCTTTCGGCGACAAGCTGCTGGTGGACAATCTCAGTTTCAAGATCCCGCCGGGCGCCATCGTCGGCATCATCGGTCCCAACGGCGCCGGCAAGACCACGCTGTTCCGCATGATCACCGGCCAGGAAAAGCCCGACAGCGGCACCCTGCGCATCGGCGACACGGTGAAGCTGGGCTACGTCGCCCAGAGCCGCGATTCGCTGGACGGCAACAAGAACGTCTGGGAGGAAATCTCCGACGGCCTCGACGTCATCCAGCTGGGCAAGCACCAGACGCCGTCGCGCGCCTATGTCGGCGCCTTCAATTTCAAGGGCAGCGACCAGCAGAAGAAGGTCGGCGTGCTGTCGGGCGGCGAGCGTAACCGCGTCCATCTGGCCAAGATGCTGAAGCAGGGCGCCAACGTGCTGCTGCTTGACGAACCGACCAACGACCTGGACGTCGATACCCTGCGGTCGCTGGAAGAGGCGGTCTCCGAGTTTCCCGGCTGCGTGCTGGTCACCTCGCATGACCGCTGGTTCCTGGACCGCGTCGCCACCCACATCCTGGCCTTCGAGGGCGACAGCCAGGTGGTGTGGTTCGAAGGCAACTACGATGCCTACGAGGAAGACCGCCACCGCCGGCTCGGCTCGGCCGCCGACCAGCCGCACCGCATCAAGTACAAGCCGCTCTCGCGATAGAGCGGGCGGTTAAGGTGCCCGACAAAGGGCGCAGGCTGCACCAAGCAAAAGGGGCCCGAAAGGGCCCCTTTTTCGTGTCTATGCCGCAGTGTGCGTCAGTTGATCTGGGGCGCGAAGGCGCCGCGCTGAACCTTTTCGCGCAGGGCCTCGGTCAGCGGCGGCAGCTGGCCGCCGTTGTTCTTCAGCACCGTGCCGTATTCCGAGCGCAGGGTGATCGCCATGCTGACGCCCTCGGCCACGATGTCGAGGATCTTGAAGTCGCCGTTGGCCTCGCGCACGCGCCAGCTCACCTTGTAGGGCTCGCCTTCGGTACGGTCGATGCGGGAGTCGATGATCGCCATGCTGTTGTTGGCGCTGTCCGCGGTCACGGTGCCGATCTGAAAGCGCGTGCTGCTGTGTTCGGCCAACAGCGGCAGGAATCGCTGCACCATGGCATCCTCGAAGACTGCCAGGAAAGCCTTCTGGTCGGCTTCCGACGCCCCGCGCCAATAGCGTCCGATGACGAAGCGGCCGATTGCCGGCAGGTCGAAGTTTTCTTGGAACAGCTTGCGGAAGTGGTCTTCCTTTTCCTTCTCGCTGATCGACGCATCGCCCAGGCGTTCGGCGGCTTTTTCCTGCAGGTTGGCAAGGAAGTTCGCGGCCTGTTTGGTGTCGAGGGCGTCCGCTGCGGAGGGCTGCAGCCATATGGCGAGCGCCAGGACGGCCGGGGCGAAGAGGAGTCTCGAGATGCGGTGCCGCATGGTTCTACTCCAGGGACGAGGTGGCTTGGCCGGGGATTTCGCTGAAATTCGGCACCTCGTCCGAGGGTGCGCCGTTGTTGATCTCGTTTTCCCGCAGCTGGCGGTAAAGGGAACGGATGCGGGCGTAGAAGTCCAGCGAGTCGGCTTTCAGGCTGTCCAACTCCTCGATGTTGCGCGAGCGGAAGTCGATACCCGTCGCCACCGTGCGGCCGAGGTTGAATTCCTGCGGGGCGATGTAGGTCAGCGGATCGAGGAAAATGTCGACGATGCGGCCGCCGCCGTCGCGCAGCGACGACGGGCCAAGGATCGGCAGCACCAGGTAGAAGCCTTCGCCGGCGCCGTAGGTGCCCATGGTCTGGCCGAAGTCCTCGTCATGGTAGGCGAAGCCGGATTCGGCAGCGATGTCGAACACGCCCAGCAGGCCGATGGTCGAATTGATGAAGAAGCGGGTGAAGGTGATCTCCGCGCGGTCCAGATTGCCCTGCAGCAGATCGTTGGCCAGGGTCACCGGGGTGCGCAGGTTGCGCAGGAAGTTGCGCACCGAATTGCGCACGCCGGTCGGCACGATGAATTTATAGGTCACCGCCACTGGCCGGATGATCATGAAGTCCAGCGCCTCGTTGAAGGCGAAGAACATGCGGTTGGGGACTTCCAGCGGGTCGTTGTCGTCGGCTTCCGGCCCGAAGTCGCCGGATTCGCTCTCGGCCCAGGCGTCCGAGCCACCCTGGCCAGAGTCGCTCTGCGCGATCTGGATGGTTTGTGGGTCGCCAGGTTGCAGCCCGGCGGTTTCCGGGTTTGCCGCGCAGGCACCGAGGAAGACCGTAAGAGCAATGACGCCGAGAAAAGGCCGCAAAATACGCGACACCGACGAACTCACCATACCGCTGAACAAGTCTTTACCCCCGAAAAAGGCACTGAATTTCACGAACAAACACGCCAACCAGCCGGCGCGTCCGGGTCTGCGGCGGAAAGGCCTCCTGTCTCGCCCGGACAGGCTCCCAGGGCAGTTTACAGGATCGAGGCCAGGTTACACCGGGCAGACCGCACGAAACAGCGACTGAAAGCTAGCGAATTTCCGTTAACGAATCCTTTGATCCCCAGGGGGTGCCGTGCCGCGCTAACCATGATTCCCCTATCATAGCCCGCAGGATGTGACTAGTGACCTGGGGAGGGGCGCTGTCATCACTTTGCATCACTGTTGCAGAATTGCACCAATTCATGGGTAGGCCAAGGGTGGCCGCGCCCGGCCGGATAAACTGGCGGCGCATTTCGACTAACCTATTCGAACGGATGGCGTTTCCGGATCGATTTCGGGCGCGACGAGGCGCCGGTACAGCGGCAGCATCAGCGCCGGCAACATATACATCGGCAACTGTGCCACAGCGAAATACAGCACCACGTCGCCGTCGGTGCCGGGCGGGAAGGCGGCCAGCAGCAGGCCCATATTGCAGTTGCCCGACACCAGCCCGACGGTGAGCGCGCGGCGCCGCCCGAGCCAGGAAAAGGCGAGGGCCCCGGCGATCTGCAGGGCCGGGTTGGCGATGAAGGCGGCGAGCAGCCACAGCGCGACGGTCAACGGCCGGGTGAGCAGGGTGGCGGTGACGCCGTCCATGATCGCCACCGCGAAAACCAGCATTACCGCGACGACCAGGCCGTCCAGGTGGGTGGCGACGCGCGGCAGGCGCTCGCGGCCGATCAGCCGGCGGATCACCAGGGCGGCGGCGGCGGCAGCGGCGAGCACCATGGCGAGGCGGGGCATGAACTCGACGACACCGATGTCCAGTTCCAGACCCAGCAGAGCCAGCGCCAGCGGTGGCACGGTCAGCGGTGTCAGCAGCGTGGCGATGAGGGCAACCACCAAGGCGAGGGCACCGTCGAGCCCGAGCATCATCGCTATGGGCGCGGCGCTGAGGATCGGCGGCGCGGCGGCCCTCAGCACCAGCGCGGTCGTCAGCGGCTCCGGCACAGGCATGGAAAGCAGCAGCCCGGCGAGCAGCGCGGCGGGGACCAGCGGTGCGCCGAGCAGCAGCCAGGCGGTGATGACCAGGGCGCGGCCGGGACGGCGCAGGTAGCCCAGCGTCACCCGCCAGTCGATGCGCACCAGCGTCGCCGTCAGCAGCACCACCACGCAGGGCGCCAGCAGCGGCCGCGCGAGGTTGGAGAGCTGCGGCAGCGCCAGGCCGAGGAAGACCCCGGCGAAGAGCACCCAGGTGGCATGGCCCCCGAGGAAGGCGAGCAGACGGCTCATTGTTTTCCTTCAGTTTTCGGACGTTTCCAGGACTCCCTGGAAGCCGGCCCGGCGACGCTAGCGGCTTTGACCGCCGCGACCAATGCTCTATCGTGCAGCGCGAAACGTCAGCCAGGGACCCGGGGAGAGGTATGTCCAGCATCGAAGCGCCGTTCGACGGCCACCGCGCCGTCGTGCTGCCGGAGTGGATCGACTACAACGGCCACATGAACGTGGCCTACTATCTGCTGGCCTTCGATCACGCGAGCGACAGCTTCTTCGACGCCCTCGGCCTGGATGCCGCGCACCGCGACGCCACCGGCGGCAGCACCTTCGCCGCCGACATCCACCTGACCTACCAGCGCGAGGTGAAGGAAGGCGATCCGCTGCGCATCACCAGCCAGCTCCTCGGCTTCGACGACAAGCGGCTGCGCTTTTTCCAGCGCATGTATCATGCCGAGGAAGGCTTCCTCTCGGCTACGATGGAAAGCCTCAGCCTTTACGTCGATCTGAACCGGCGCCGGGTGACGACCTTTCCCGAGGCCATCCGCGATCGCCTGGCGGCGGTCTTTGCCGCCCACCGGGCACTGCCGCTGCCGCCGGAGGCCGGGCGGGTGATCGCCAAACCGCCGTTGCCCGAGCGATCGCCCGGTTCATCGTCGGGAGCGCCGTCCGGGTCGTCCCCCGGGTCGTCCCCCGGGCCGTCCCTTGGGCCGTCCTCCGGACCGTCCCCTGGACCGCGGCCGTGATCGGCCGCGCCAGCGCCCCGTCGCCTGTCCTGCGACGAATTTTCCGTTGCCCCGGCCTCCGCGATGGGGATGCTTAGGGCTATGAACCCCGTGCGTCCCCGGCTGCCCATCCTGTCCCTGCTCGTCCTGCTGGTGACGGTCCTGATTCCGGTTTCCGATGCCCTGGCCGATTGCACCGATCCGCCCGATCCGGGCGTCAACTGGCGGCGCTGCGTATTCGACCGCCTGGAGTTCAAGAACGCGGACCTGACCGGCGCCGAACTGCGCGACGTCAGCTTCTACCGGGCGGACCTCAGCGGTACCAACTTCACCGAAGCAACGGCCTTCCGGGCCAAGTTCGTCAACGCCGTGCTGACCGGCGCCAAGTTCTCGCAGACCGATCTGCGCGAGGCCGACATGACCAAGGCCCACCTCGCACAGGCGGATCTGGCCACTGCCGACCTGCGGCGCGCGCGCCTCTTCGAAGCCAACCTGCGCGGTGCCGACCTGACCGGGGCGAAGCTCGGCGGTGCCGACCTCACGCGCGCCGACCTCAGCGGTGCCACCTGGACCGACGGCAAGCGGGTCTGTGCCGAGGGTTCCATTGGCCGCTGCAACTGATCCGGCGTTACCGTTAAGGACTTGCAGCCGGGTTCTTGTCTATAGTGTCCAGCTATGCAGTTGCCGGGTCGTTTCCGGCGGCGCGCCGGCAACACCCGATAGAAGACCCCGATAGAAGACTTTGTGACCGTTGGATCTGTGATGCGATTCCCCGCCCTTTCCGCCGGCCGGCGCTGCGCGCCGGAGGGCACCGGCAGGTTTGAAAGCGGCCCGGCATGATCCGGACGCGCGCCCTCAAGCGGCGGCTCTGGGTCTCGCTGCTGCGCTTCCGGCGCAACGATCAGGTGGTGCTGTCGATCCTGGCGGTGGTGATCGGCGCGGCGGCGGGCGGTGCCGCCATCGCCTTCCGCGATGCCATCGGCGGTTTCCAGTGGCTGGCCTATGGTTTCAGCAACGAGAAGGTCGCTTCCCTGGCTAGCGAACTGCCGTGGTGGCAGCTGGTCCTGGCACCGGCGGCCGGCGGCCTGCTGATCGGTTTGTTCATCCAATACCTGATGCCCGGCGGCCGGCCTCAGTCTGTGGCCCACGTCATCGAAGCCTCGGCGCTGCACGATGCCCGCATGTCGCTGACCGTCGGCATCCGTGCCGCCCTGGCCAGCGCTGCTTCGATCGGCGTCGGCGCCTCGGTCGGCCGTGAAGGGCCGGTGGTCCACCTCGGCGCTTCGCTCGGCTCCTGGCTTGCCAAGCGCCTGCACCTCGGCCGTGTGCTGGCGCGCACGCTGCTCGGCTGCGGCGTGGCGGCCGGTGTGGCCGCATCGTTCAACGCGCCGATCGCCGGCTCTTTCTTCGCGCTGGAGGTGGTGGTCGGCCACTATGCGCTGTCGGCCTTCGCGCCCATCGTCATCGCTTCGGTGACCGGCACCCTGATCAGCCGCGCCCGCTATGGCGACTTCCCGGCCTTTGTCCTGCCGGAGAACTGGACGATCGTCTCGTTCTGGGAGTTTCCCGCCTTTGCCATCCTGGGGCTGGTGTCGGCGCTGTCGGCGATCCTCTTCATGTGGTCCATCATGTTCACCGAGGACACCGTCGCCAAGCTGAGGCTGCCGGCCTGGTCGCGTCCGGCCGTCGCCGGCCTGCTGGTCGGGATCATCGCGCTGGCTTTTCCGCAGGTGCTGGGCGTCGGCTACGAGGCGACCAACGCGGCACTGTCCGACAGCTATACCCTGTGGCTGTTGCTGGCGCTGATCGTTGCCAAGACGGCGGCGACGGCAATCTGCGTCGGCGGCGGCTTTGCCGGTGGCGTGTTCTCGCCCTCGCTGTTCATCGGCGCGATGGTCGGCGGCGCCTACGGGGTGCTCGCCACCCATGCCTTCCCGGAGCTGTCTTCCGGCCATGGCGCCTACACCATCATCGGCATGGGGGCGGTGGCCGGCGCGGTGCTCGGCGCGCCGATGTCGACCATCCTGATGATCTTCGAGATGACCAGCGACTACGAACTGACCATCGCCGTGATGCTGGCCACGGTGCTGGCCAGCGTGATCACCCAGCAGGTCCATAAGCGCTCGTTCTTCACCTGGCAGCTGGAGCGCCGCGGCGTTTCCATCCGCGGCGGCCACCAGACCGGGCTGATGCGGCGGGTCAAGGTGTCCTCCGTGATGGACTACCGCTATTCGGCGGTGACGCCCGACACGCCGATCGCCCAGGTCCGCCTGAAGCTGCAGGCGGCACCCTGGGGCGAACTCTTCGTGGTCGATGGCGACGGCGCGCTGTGCGGCGTCATCACCTATGCCGACCTGCACGAGGCCGCCTTCGACACCAGCCATGATTCCGAGCTGATCGCCGCCATCGTGGCGCGCAGTGTGCCTGTTTTGTTTTTTTTCGGCGACCACCTTGAGGCCGCGGTGAAGGTCTTCAACCTGACCGGCGAGCCGCACATCCCGGTGGTGACCGACAAAAAGGACATGGTCATGCGTGGCCTGGTGCACGAACACGAGGTGATGCTGGCCTATCAGCGCGCGCTGAACCAGGCCCGCGCCGAGGAACGCGGCGAGGCATCATCGCGCAGCCGTTTTAACCGGCCGTAACCGGGCGCGCCGGTAGGGCCGGTCCCCCCGGCCGCCGGCCCCCTGTCTGCCGGTATCAGGCGGCGACCTGCGTTCTGGTGCTCAGCGTCGCACTGCCCTTGCGTTTGCCTTCGAGCTGTTCATAGAGCGCCATGGGCGTGACCTGCAGCAGGTACTCCAGGTCCATCCGGCTCATCCACACCAGCCACTCTTCGAAAACCTCCGATGCGTCGGGGTGCTGCCACAGCACACCGCGCGGCTCCAGGTGCATATAGCCTTCCCGCGCGGCAAGTCCCTTGCAGGCGGCCAGCGGGTGCACCAGGCCGAACATGAAATCCGGCGACCACGCCATATAGGCCAGGGCCAGGGCGAGGCGCGGCAACGCACAGGTCAGGCCGTGGCCGCGAAAGCCGCCGGGCCCGCCCTTCAGCCACAGTTCGCCGTGATAGCAGACCTTACCGGTGATCTGCCGCGAGGCCTGGGCGGCGGAGAAGCAGGAACGGTCGGGGTCGACCTCGACGCCGGGCGGCGCGTAGGCCAGCCGGTCTCCGTGGAGATGCTCAGCCAGGCTGAGGTCCCCCAACTGCTGCAGGCGTACGGCCTGCAGATGGACCAGTTCGCCGTCGTCGGCGGTGCCCTTGATCCAAAAGGCGTTGCCGTTGTGGAGGTCGCTCACGGCGCTGTCGAAGATCGGTGAGATCGGCGGCCGGTCCGGCTGGCTTTCGCGAAGCCGGCGGAAGTTGTCGAAGTCGCCGCCCACCTCCAGGGTGATGCCGTGGCGTTCGGCAATCTGCTCGATGCACCCGATGTACCGGGAATGGGTGAAATAATCGTTGGCTGGCATTGCACTCTCCTATGCCGTGGGTTGAACAACGGCAGAGGTTAGCCAGAAAATCTTGCAATGGTGGCTAATAGAATCCGCGGGATTTGCGCCGAATGTCGGACTTTTTTCCCGCTACCTTAGGCTAAACGTCGTCTTCCATTAACAGATCGGGTGCCATTTCCGGTATTTCAGCCGCCGGAAGGCCGGTAATTTCGACGTTGTTGGTGCGGGCCACGAACAGCACCAGGGCCGGTTCGCCATCGGGGAACTGACAGCCCAGCAGCAGCCGTTGAAAGCGCACGGGAACCGGCGGACCGTTGCGGGTGCGCGGGATGTTGCCGGCGATATGATCCAGGCGCGCGGCCCCGGCGGCAAAGACGTCGAGGTAGGACCGCGACATGAAGGTGTCGAAATCGGTGCCGACGGGATCGTCCTTGGAAAAGCGGCCGACGGCACTCTTGGCCCACTCCCACCCCAGCCACGTCGCATAGGACGATTTCTCGCCGACCTCGACGCACAGCCAGCTGTCCTGCAGGCGGCGGTAGACCAGCCGGTAGGCCTTGATCCGCTCCATGGTCGGGTGTTCGAGCTGCAGTTCGGCCTGCGACCAGGCCTCGAATCCGCGGCGCAGCAGAAGGGGGGCGTCCACCCAGAGGCGGCTGAGATGCTGCTGCTGGGCATGGAAGCTGTAGCCCTCGGCATCGGTATGCACGATGCGCTCGCTCACCCCTTCGCATTTCAGCAGAACGGTCCGGTTCTGCAGCCAGGCTTCGGTTTGTCTCAGGATGTCATCGGCTTCGGCAAGGCACTGCACCCCGGCGTCCGTCAGCGCATAACTTCGATTGTGCAGCTTGAAGAGCTTGCTGCCCTTGATGTCCTCCAGCGCGTTGATGTGTCGGCGCACGGTCTGGCGCGTCACGTTGAGGCGCTCGACCGTCTCGCTGAGATTGAGCGTGTGCCCCAGGGTCGTGAAGGATTTCAGGATATCGAAAAGGGTCGAGGGAGGCGTTCCTTGCGGCATCGCTGCGCGTTCGTTCAAGGGCTTCAAGTTTGTCCTTCCGGGTTGGTCATCGCAGCAGGGAGCCTAGCAGGTGGTCGTCATATATATGGAACAAATTTCTTCCATTAATGGAATTCAGTCTATCCAAATAACGGAATCCCTGCACCGTACAGGTCCATCGTTTTACCTCCATAGGTACGTAGATGGCCAATTGATTCACCTTCTAGTTTTGTGGGATTTCTATTCCAGGAAACATGGTTTCTTGGGAAGGGTGTTGTGGAAAAGACAGGCTCGGTTGTGATGATCGGCAAATGTATCGCCAACGCCCGCCTTGAGATGAATTTGAGCCGCCGAGACCTGGCCGGGATGCTGGGTGTGAGTTGCGAGCAGATGGAAAAGTACGAGGCCGGCAAGGATCCTATGCCAGCCGGACGGCTGTACCAACTGTCGGAGGTGCTTGGTCTGCCGGTGACCGAGTTCTTCAAGCAACCGAATTAGGCGGAACCACGCCGATCGATATCGGCAGACCCTTTCGGGGAGGGCAGTCGCCCCGGCCGTCGGCTGCAGGCCATCGCCTGCAGGCGTCGGAAGTGGCGACGGTCGTCGAGGCGCCAGCCAGTTTCGTGACCCTCTGGCTGGCGCCTTATTTTCCGGGCCGCCCCCCGTGTTTCGGGCCGCCCTCATCAGGTTGGGCCCTCACCAGGCCGGGCCCTGAATACGCTGGGCCCTCAGTAGGTTGGATCAAGCTGCAGGTAGTCGTAGCGGTCGCCGGAGGTGACCACCACCTCGCGGGCGCCCAGGCTGCTGTCCAACAGGGTCAGCGGCACCTGCACGCCGGCGTCGCCCAGCGCCCAGACCGCACGGTAAAACTCCGCCAGATTTGAAACGCTGCGCCCGCCGACCGCCATGACGACGGCGTTGGCCGGCACACCGGCCCGTTCCGCCGGGCCGCCGGGGGCGACACGGTTGATGAAGACGTGGCCGCGCAGCTCTTGGGTATAGAGGCCGAGCCAGGGCCGCGCCGAGCGGGCCGAGCGGCCTTCGCGCAGCAGGTTCTCCATGATCGGCGTCAAGGCGGAGATCGGCACGAACATGTTGCCCGGCAGGGTTTCACCCGGGTTGGCGGCGTCGGCGACGATCAGCGAGCCGATGCCGAGCAGCCGCCCGTCGGCCCCGATCAGGGCAGCGCCGCCGAAGCTGCGGTAGGGCGGCGAGGTGAAGATGGCGTCGGGCAGCAGGTATTCCCAGTAGCCGGCGAACTCCCGGCGCGACACCACCACGGCCGGGCTCGGTCCGTCGGGGCCGGCGACCAGCACGCGGGTCTTCTCCGGCAGGTCGGTGGAGTCGCCCAGCTCGATGGGCGTTGCCCGCAGTGTGCCCAGGGGCCGCAGCAGGCCGAAACCGGTGTCGTAGTCGTAGGCCACCACCTCGGCCGGCACGACGGCGCCGTCGCGCTCGACGATTTCGGTCTCGACCGCTTCCATGATGAGATAGCCGATGGTCAGCACCAGGCCGTCGGCACCGATCACCCCGCCGCCGCCTTCGCGCTCGGCGCCCCGCGTCTGGGCGGTGCGCGCCGAGGGCGGCACCTTGGCACGCACGCCGACCACCGCGTTCAGCGGATTGGTCGCCGCCGCCTGGGGCGCCGTCGCTTGGGCCGCTGCCGGCGGCACCGCCAGGGCCAGCGCAAGCAGGCCGACAATCAACGCTGCAAGCGACTGCTGTAAGGAATACCGGACCAGACTACGGGCCCCTGCCGGGGCCAAATCCTGCTTCGCCATGCCGCTCTCCTTGCTGTTGCGGCGTCTCCCCCTCGTTTTGCTTAACTTTATCGCTGAGTCCGATGTAGCACGCAGGACCGTCGGGTCCAGTAGCCTTTTGGCCCGGTCCCGCAAACGTGAAGCGCAATGAAGTCTACCGGTCAGTCTTCCAGCAGGTAGGGGCCCTGGCGGCTGGGCAGGGGCGCCGTGCCGACCACCTTGGCCAGCACCATGCCCGGGCGCAGGTAGCGGTGGGCGCAGAGGGTCAGCACCAGGCCGTCGGTGGCGGTGGTGATGGCGGTGCGTGCTTTCTCAGGCGTCTCGGTAGGGTCGACCACCCAGGCGATGACGTCGCCCGCCTGTACCTGCTGGCCCAGTTCCACCGCGTAGGCGATCACGCCGGCGACGGGGCTGCGCACCGTGTCGGTGGCGTCAAGCCGGGTTGCCTCGCAGAGCGCCGCCGGCACCGGCGGCGGGTCGCCGGCCACCGCGCCGAAGCGCATGAGGCTGTTGAACAGTGCCTGGGCATCGGCCATGGCCAGGGCATCGTCGACGTCGGAGCGCCCGCGCAGCTCGACCGTGCCGGAAAGACAGGCGGTGGGGATCGGGTATTGCGGAAAGCGCGCGGCCAGCCGCGTCCAGGGTGTCGAGAACACCTCGTCGAAGGAGCCGCCGCCCGAATCCTCGGCCAGCATGACCGCGCGGCAGCCCAGGTCGGCGGCCAGCGCGGCGCCGTCGGGCCAGTTGGCCGGTACGAGGTAGAGGTGCAGCAGCGCCTGGTCGTCGCAATGCAGGTCCAGCACCACGTCGGCATCGCAGGCCAGGGTGGCCAGCGCCAGGCGCAGGGATTGCAGTTCGCTGGCCGGTTGCTGCTCCTCCAGGTGTGCCCGCATGGCGCCGCGGATGACGGCGACGTTGCCGGCCTCGTCCTCGCTCAGCTTGTCTTCCACCGCCTCGGAGACGCCGGCGGCCAGATCCGGCCAGTTGCGGTTGAAATTGCCGCCGCCGCCCTGCTCGTAGCGGCCCAGGTGGATGCCGTTGGAATACTGCGACAGGCCGATGGGGTTGGCGTAGGGCACCAGGATGACCTCGCCGGCGATCCGACCCGCGCGGTCGGCCTCCTCCAGCAGGCTGTAGAGGTGGTGTTGCACCAGCAGGCCGGGGGTTTCGTCGGCATGCAGGGCGGCCTGGATGTAGATCTTGGGGCGGGCGCCCGGGGTGCCGAAGCGGTGCACGGGCAAATGGCGGGCGGTGCCCGGGCTGACGGTCAGGAGGGGCAGGCGGTCGCGGCGCGCGGGCATGGAGGGAAATCCTGTGGCAAGAGCGGAAGGCCGCATGAAAGGCCGCCGACCGGTTCCGGTCAAGCCCGCCCCGGTCAAGCCCCATCAGGCCAGACCCGGGCGGGTCCTGGCGGGAGGGCGGCAGCAGACCCAAAAAACTGCCGCTTAGGGCGTGAGCGCGCCCGCCGGCTGCGCTATATAGGGGGCATGTCCGATCTTTTCGCGGCCGCAGCCGGCACCCCGGGTTTGGCAAGCCGGGAAGCTGGGCCCTACCCCTATCTGAACGCCCTCAACGAGGGCCAGCGCGCCGCTGTCGAGGCGCTCGACGGCCCCGTCCTGGTGCTGGCCGGCGCCGGCACCGGCAAGACCCGCGTGCTGACCACCCGCCTGGCCCACCTGCTGATCTCCGGCAAGGCGCGCTCGCCGGGCGAGATCCTGGCGGTCACCTTCACCAACAAGGCGGCGCGGGAGATGAAGGACCGCGTGGCGTCGCTGCTGAACCGGCCCTCGGTGGAGGGCTGGTGGCTCGGCACCTTCCACTCGGTGGCGGTGCGCATCCTACGGCGCAACCCCGAGGCTGTCGGTCTCAAGAGCAACTTCACCATTCTCGACACCGACGACCAGATCCGTCTGCTGAAGCAGGTGCTCCAGGCCGAGAGCGTCGACGAGAAGAAGTGGCCGGCGCGCGCCATGCTGGCGATCATCCAGCGCTGGAAGGACCGCGGCCTGACGCCGGAGCGGGTCTCGGCGGGCGATGCCGGCGACTTCGCGCGGGGCCGTGCGGTGGAGCTCTACAAGGCCTACCAGGACCGTCTGCGCACCTTGAACGCCTGCGACTTCGGCGACCTGACCCTGCATAACCTCACTCTGTTCCAGAACGAACCGGAAGTGCTGGCCGACTATCATCGGCGCTTCCGCTACATCCTGGTCGACGAGTACCAGGACACCAACGTGGGGCAGTACCTGTGGCTGCGCCTGCTGGCCCAGGGGCACAAGAACGTCTGCTGCGTCGGCGACGACGACCAGTCGATCTATGGCTGGCGCGGCGCCGAGGTCGGCAACATCCTGCGCTTCGAGGACGACTTCCCCGGCGCCAAGATCGTTCGGCTGGAGCGCAACTACCGCTCGACCGGACGCATCCTCGCCGCCGCTTCCGGCCTCATCGCCCACAACGAGGGGCGCCTGGGCAAGACCCTGTGGACCGAGGATGAGGACGGCGAGAAGATCCGCCTGCGCGGCCTGTGGGACGGCGAGGCCGAGGCGCGCTTCGTCGGCGAGGAAATCGAGGCGCTGGTCGCCCGCGACAAGAACCACGACCTGAAGCAGGTCGCCATCCTGGTGCGCACCGGCGCCCAGACCCGCGAGTTCGAAGAGCGCTTCATCACCCTGGGCCTGCCCTACCGGGTGGTCGGCGGCCCGCGCTTCTACGAGCGCCTGGAGATCCGCGACGCCCTGGCCTATCTGCGCATCCTGCAGCAGCCGGCCGACGACCTGGCCTTCGAGCGCATCATGAACAAACCCAAGCGCAAGCTGGGTGACGCCACGCTGCAGACGCTGTACAAGGCCGCGCGGGCCGGCAACGTGCCGCTGACCCTGGCCGCGCGCCGCCTGGTCGATACTGACGAGTTGCCCAAACAAGCGCGGCCGAACCTCAAGGGTCTGCTCGACAGTTTTGACCGTTGGCGGGCGCTGATCGAAACCACCCCACACCCCGAACTGGCCGAGATGGTGCTGGAGGAATCCGGCTATGTGCAGATGTGGAAGGACGACAAGTCGCTGGAAGCGGAAGGGCGCTTGGAGAACCTGAAGGAATTCGTCAACGCGCTGGGCGAGTTCGAAAATCTTGCCGGTTTCCTGGAGCATGTCTCGCTGGTGATGGAGGCGATCACCCAGGAAGACCAGGACATGGTCACCATCATGACCCTGCATGCCGCCAAGGGCCTGGAATTCGACACCGTCTTCCTGCCGGGCTGGGAGGAGGGGCTGTTCCCCAACCAGCGGGCGCTCGACGAGACCGGGCGGCGCGGCCTGGAGGAGGAGCGCCGCCTCGCCTACGTCGGCCTGACGCGGGCGCGCAAGCGGGTGATCATTTCCTTTGCCGCCAACCGGCGCATGCACGGTTCCTGGGCCGCGGCGATCCCGTCGCGCTTCGTCGACGAACTGCCCAAGGATCAGGTCGAGGCGGAGAGCGACCAGGGGGTCTACGGCGCCGCCGCGGCGGCCTTCGGCGGTAACTTTGGGGGCATGGGGGACGGCTGGGGCGGCAACGCCTGGAGCGAGGCCCGCGTCAGCCCCGGTCTGCAGCGCGCCCGCGAGCGGCGCGGCAAGGGCCCGTCGCGCTTCATCGACGTGACGCCGACCCGCGTCGAAGCGCTGGAAAGCGGCGCCTTCAAGCGCGGCGACCGGGTGTTTCACCAGAAGTTCGGCTACGGCAGCATCGCCGCGGTCGAGGGCGAACGCCTGAACATCACCTTCGACCATGCCGGCGAGAAAAAAGTCATCGCCAGTTTCGTCGTGCCTGCCGATCAGGCCGGCTGATTCCCCGACACCCCACCCGTCACCCCAAACGACAGAGAACCATGCCGTGAGCGCGACCTACTGCCTTTCCCTGAGCGTGCCCGCTGCGGCCGTGCCGGCCTTCGAAGCGGTGTTCGAGCCGCTGGACGGCGCCATCGTGACCGGCGGGCGCGACGCCCACGGGCTGGTGCCCTGGCAGCTGTTCCTGGCCGAGCCCCCCGAGGACGCGGAGATCGAGCGGCTCATCGACATCGCCCGCGACGTCGCCGGCATCCAGGCGCCGATGCTCTACAGCCTGGACAAGCTGCCGGATACCGACTGGGTGTCGGAAAGCCAGAAGTCGCTGCCGCCGATCGTCGCCGGGCGCTTCCGTATCCGCGGTTCCCACGTGACCGAGCCGGCGCTGCCGGGGGCTTTCGACCTGCTGATCGATGCCAACGCGGCTTTCGGCACCGGCCGCCACGAGACCACGCGCGGCTGCCTGCTGGCGCTGCAGGACATCGCCAAGCGGCGGCAGGTCTCGGTGATTCTCGACATGGGTTGCGGCTCCGGCGTGCTCTCCATGGCGGCGGCGAAGCTGTGGCCCTGCCGCGTGCTGGGGGTCGATAACGACGCGCCGTCGATCCGGGTGGCGGCGGCCAACCTGAAGGCCAACGGCGCCGCCGACGCGGTCACCCTGCTGTGCGGCGATGGTTTCCGCGATGCCCGTGTGCGCAAGAATGGCCCTTACGAACTGATCCTCGCCAACATCCTGGCCGAGCCGCTGTGCCAGATGGCGCAGGACGTAAAGCGCCACCTGGCGCCGGGCGGCCAGGTCGTGTTGTCGGGCCTGCTGATCTGGCAGGAGCGTCAGGTCATCGCCCGCTACCGCGCCGCCGGCCTGACGCTGGTGCAGCGCTATCACCTCGGCGAGTGGTCGGCGCTGGTGCTGAAGGCCGGGTGAAGCGCGGTCTCCGATAGGGAGTGGCGACTTCGGAAGCCCCTTATTGCAGGCCGCCCGCACTTGCCAGAATGAGGTCGGTTCCCAGAAACCCCAGGGTCATCGCCACCACCAGCAAAGCCCCGACCAGCCGGGGCGGCGCCGGCAGCGGAATATCGAACCACCTGCAGCCGGCCCCGATGGCCAGGCCGAGCGCGATGCCAAGCAGTGCCGCGGGCATGACCGCCGCTCAGAGGCGTTCGGGTTGGTTGCTTCGCCCGTCGGCCCGCCACAGAGCGACCGGTGCCGGGCCTCGCGCCCCTCAGCGAAGCGATCCGTGACGATATAGCCCACGGTCATGGCGAGGACGAGCAGCGCGCCGACCAAAGCCGGTGGCGCCGGCAGCGGAATCTCGACGAGCCGGCAGGTAACGCCGATGGCGAGACCCAGACTGAGGCCGAGGGCGATCTTCATCGCGGTGTCTTCCTGGGGTGCTTCGCGGCGGACAGGAAATGACGGACCTGTGGAGGCGGCTCCCCTTTGTGGCTGCGGCGGACGCGTTCCTGCAGCACGCGGTCGGCCTCGGTCACGCGATGATGGTGGCGCAGGTGTTCCAACCAGGATTCCTCGATGAAGTGCTCGACGTAGCGCCCTGGCTGCTCGGCATCTTCGAACAGGCCCCAGACGAAGGCGCCATTGCGGCGGCGCTCGCCGGCCAACTCGTGTATCGCCGCGAGGAATTTCTGCGTATCGCGCGGATCGATGACGTACTCGACGGTCGTCATTACCGGGCCGCGGTCCCGTTCATGGCTTTCGGCCAGAACCGGGGCCGGCCAGTGCATTGACGGCGCCAGGTCGAGCGTCCCGCCGGCAGGCAGCTTCCAGCGCTGCACGGCCAGCAGGGCGACAACCAGCCCGCCGCCGGAAATCAGCAGGGATGTGGGAACGTCAAGCCAGGCCGCCACCTGTCCCCAGACGATGCTGCCCAGGGTCATGGCGCCGAAGAAGACGATCAGATAGACCGACAGGCCGCGTGCCTTCACCCAGCCGGGCAGCGCCACCTGGGCGGCAACGTTGAGGCTTGAGAGCACCGAGATCCAGCCGGCCCCCAGCACCAGGCAGGTCACCGCGACGACCGCGACGTTCGGCACCAGCGCCAGTGCGCCCACGGCGACCGCGGTGGCCAGCGTGCCCACCATAACCAAAGAATCGGCGCCGATCTTGCGGCGAAGCCCGGGCAGTCCCAAAGCCCCGGCCACCGCCCCGACGCCCAGGCAGGTCAAGAGGAGGCTGTACAACACCGACCCGCCGCCAAGCTGGCCCTTGGCCACCAGCGGCAGCAGCGCCCAGTAGGCACTGGAGAAGAAGAAGAAGGCGGCGGCGCGGATGAGCGTTGCGCGTAAGGGCTCGCTTTCGCGCGCGTAACGCAGGCCGCTGCGCATCGCCGCGACAAAGCGTTCGGCCGGAAGCTCGGCCTCCTCCGTCTCGCGGCGCCACCACCACAGGGCAATGATGACGCCAATGAAAGAGACCGCATCGACGAAGTAGGGCGTGGCTAGGCCCATAGTGGCGATCATCACACCTGCCAGCGCCGGACCGATGGCGCGGGACACATTGATGCCGACGCTGTTGAGCGCCACGGCTGCCTGCAGGTCGTGCCGCGGCACCAGTTCCGGGACGATCGCCTGCCACGCCGGGGCGACGAGGGCGGCGCCGAGGCCGGTGGCGAAGGTGAAGGCGAGCAGCGTGAGCGGCGTGACGAGGTCGAAGAGCGTCAAGGCGGCCAGCAGAAACACCACCACCATCAGAACCGTCTGCGTGAGCAGAAGCAGCTTTCGCCGGTCGACGATATCGGCCAGCGCCCCGGCGGGCAGCGCAAAGAGAAAGATCGGCAGCGTGGAGACGGCCTGCACCAGGGCGACCATCTGGGGCGAGGGGTCCAGAAGTGTCATCTGCCAGCCCGCCGCCGCCGCGTACATCCAGGTGCCGATGTTGGAGACCACCGTGGCCGTCCACAGCACCGAAAAGATGCGTGAACGGAACGGTGCCCAGGGCGAGGCGCCGGCCTCTGCCGTCGTAGACGGTTTAGACGGCAAAGCAGGAACACCCGAGGGCGCCCCAGAAGGCGCTCTTGTCGGAAACCGGCAGGGGGCTGGCCCAGGCGATCTGGTGGCCGTGTCCGTGCAGGCCGCAGGACGTCGCGCAGCCGTCATGACAGGAGCGGGCATGCTGGGTTTGCGGCACCTCCGCCGCGGCATTGCGCAGACCGGGGCTGGCGAAGGCGGCGGCCGGCGACCAGTCCGGGCTGGCCGGAGGCAGCGGCGGGGCGAGATCGGCGAAGTCGCCGGCGCCGTGGACGATGCGCCCGCCGACCACGGTCAGCAGCGAAGCGATGCCGCGGATGCTCTCGGCGGGTACGGAGAAGTAGTCGGCGGAGAGCACAGCGAGGTCGGCGTAGGCGCCGGGGGTCAGGCGGCCCTTCACCGTCTCTTCACTGGAGAACCATGCGGAGCCCTCGGTCCACAGGCGCAGCGCGGTCTCGCGGTCCAGGGTGTTGGCTTCCGGTGCCAGGCGCAGGCCACCCAGGGTCTTGCCCGTGGTCATCCAGTAGAGCCCGACCCAGGGGTCGTAGGAGGCGACGCGGGTCGCATCGGTGCCGGCGCCGACCGGCAGGCCCATCTCCAGCATGCGGGCGATGGGCGGCGTCGCCGCGGCCGCGCGGGCGCCGTAGCGGGCGACGAAGTACTCGCCTTGGAAGGCCATGCGATGCTGGGTGGCGATGCCGCCGCCCAGGGCCATGATGCGCTCCATGTTGCGCTCGGTGACGGTTTCGGCGTGATCGATGGTGAAGCGGGTTTCCAGCGGCACCTTGCCGTTGGCCCGCTCGATGACAGTGAGGAAGCGGTCGATGGTCTCGTCGTAGGTGGCGTGGATCCGGAACGGCCATTTCTTGGTCGCCAGCAGTTCGACGATCTTTTCCAGCTCCGCTTCCATGGTCGGCGCCAGATCGGGGCGCGGCTCCAGGAAATTTTCGAAGTCGGCCGCCGACCAGGTCAGGTTTTCACCGGCACCATTGACCCGCAGCAGCGCGTCGCCGGCCCCTGGCTCGGTCATCGTCACCCAGCGCTCGTAGTCGGAGAGTTCCTCGCCGGCCTTCTGGGCGAAGAGGTTGTAGGCTATGCGCACGGTCAGGTCGTCGTCGTCGTGCAGGCGGTTGATGACCTGATAGTCGTCCGGGAAATTCTGCCCGCCGCCACCGGCATCGATGACGCTGGTGACGCCCAGGCGGTTCAGTTCGCGCATGAAGTGGCGGGTCGAGTTCACCTGGTCCTCGACCGGCAGCTTGGGCCCCTGTGCCAAGGTCGAGTAGAGAATCAGGGCGCTGGGGCGGGCGATCAGCAGGCCGGTCGCCTCGCCCTTGGAATCCCGCTGGATCTCACCGCCCGGCGGGTTCGGCGTGTCCTTGTTGATGCCCAGCACCTTTATGGCCGCGGCGTTCAGCAGGGCATGGCTGTAGAGATGCAGGATGAAGACCGGCGTGTCCGGTGCGGCGGCGTTGATCTCCTCCAGGGTCGGCCAGCGGCGCTCGGCGAACTGGAACTCAGACCAGCCGCCGACCACGCGCACCCACTGCGGCGCCGGCGTGCGCTCGGCCTGGGCCTTCAGCAGGCGCAGCGCATCGGCGAGGGAGGGAACGTTCTCCCATCTCAGTTCCATGTTGTAGTTCAGGCCGCCGCGGATCAGGTGCATGTGGCTGTCATTGAGCCCCGGAATGACGCGCCGCCCGCCCAGGTCGACGACCTGTGTGGTCTCGCCGGCCAGCGGCAGGATGTCCGCGTCCTCGCCGACGGCGGAAACCAGGCCCTCCGTGACCGCCAGTGCCGCTGCGACAGGTCTGGCGCGGTCGAGGGTGGTGATCTTTCCGCCGTGGAGAATCAGATCGGGGGCCTTCGTCATGCTTTGCGCTCCTGCTCCGGCCGGCAAGGACAGGCCCAGGACCGCAGCACTGGCGGCAAGGCCGCTCAGCACCGGACGGCGGCCGATCATGCCGCCACGGCTGGGCTTGTCTGTCTTGCCGGGCATTTTGCTTTTCCTCTGCACCGCCAATTATTCCGCGGCGGCTTTGCCGGCCGCGACGGGATCCAGGCGCGGGCCGTGCTTCACCCGTTCGTCGGCGCCGTGCACCATGGTGTAGGCGTAATCGACACCCATGCCGTAGGCGCCGGAGTGTTCGCGCACGATGTCCATCACCGCGTCGTAGGTGCCGCGCCGCGCCCAGTCGCGCTGCCATTCCAGCAGAACCTGCTGCCAGGTCATTGGCACCACGCCGGCCTGGATCATGCGCAGCATGGCGTAGTCGTGTGCTTCCTTGGTGGTGCCGCCGGAGGCATCGGCCACCATGTAGATCTCGTAGCCGCCCTCGGCCATCGCCGAGAAGGCGAAGCCGTTGTTGCAGACCTCGGTCCACAGGCCGGAGACCACGACCTTCTTCTGGCCGTTCTTGGCCAGGGCATCGCGCACCTTCTGGTCGTCCCAGGAATTCATCGAGGTGCGCTCCAGGATCGGGTGGTCCGGGAACACGGCCAGCAGTTCCGGATAGCTGTGGCCGGAGAAGCTGAGGGTTTCCACCGTGGTGATGGTGGTGGGAATGCCGAAGACCTTGGCGGATTTCGCCAGGGCCACGGTGTTGTTCTTCAGCACCTGGCGGTCGATCGACTGCACGCCGAAAGCCATCTGCGGCTGGTGATCGATGAAGATCAGCTGGCAGTTGTCGGGGGTCAGCAGGGTGGGTTTGTTGGTCATCGGTCTTGCTCCTGTTTCGGGAATGCCGCGCCTCAGCCTTTGATAAAGGCCAGCAGGTCGGGGTTGATCACATCGGCGTGGGTGGTGCACATGCCGTGCGGGAATTTCTCGTAAACCTTGAGGGTGCCGTTTTTCAGCAGCTTCGCCGACAGCAGGGCGGAGTCGGCGATCGGCACGATCTGGTCGTCGTCGCCGTGCATCACCAGGGTCGGGACATCGATCGCCTTCAGATCCTCGGTGAAGTCGGTCTCCGAAAAGGCCTTGATGCCGTCATAGTGGGCCTTTGCGCCACCCACCATGCCCTGGCGCCACCAGTTGCGGATGGTGCCTTCGGATATTTCGGCGCCGTCGCGGTTGAAGCCGTAGAAGGGGCCGCTGGCGATATCCAGGTAGAACTGGGCGCGGTTGGCGGCGAGCGCCTGGCGGAAGCCGTCGAAGACATCGATCGGCAGGCCGCCCGGGTTGGCCGGAGTCTTCAGCATGATCGGGGGCACCGCGCCGATCAGCACCAGCTTGGCGGCACGCCCCTTGCCGTGGGTCGCGGCGTAGTGCGCGGCTTCGCCGCCGCCGGTGGAATGGCCGATGTGGACGGCGTCCTTGAGGTCGAGATGGTCGACCACGGCGGCAACGTCGGCCGCATAGTGGTCCATGTCGTGCCCGTCGGCGACCTGGGACGAGCGGCCGTGGCCGCGCCGGTCATGGGCGATGACGCGGTAGCCCTTGTCCAGAAAGTAGAGCATCTGCGCGTCCCAGTCGTCTGCACTGCGCGGCCAGCCGTGGTGGAAGACGCTGGGCTGCCCGGAGCCCCAGTCCTTGTAGAAAATTTCCGTACCGTCCCGGGTGGTGACGAAGCTCATGAGTCTTGCTCCCTGTTTTGTTGAGGTGGCTTGGGGCGCTGTGTCATCCGGCATCCCCCCGATCTTGCCTAAGGGCGAGATGCAGGCAGTCGAACAGGGTGTCGCTGTCGATCGGTTTGGGGAGGTAGGCGTGGACCCCGGCCTGTAGAGCCCGCCGGCGGATCTCATCGTTCGGGTGGGCGGTGATCAGGATGGTCGGAATTTTCTTGTCCGACTGGATCAGCAGGTAGAAGAACTCCAGGCCGGTCATGTCCGGCATCTGAACATCGGCGATGAGGACCGCGGTGTGCTGACGCTCCGGCGAACCCAGAAATTCGCCGGCACTGCAAAAGGCTGCCGTGGCGAAGCCGAAGGCTTTTACCAGACCGGTAAGGGCTTTGCGCGCCGACTCGTCATCGTCGACAATGGCAACCAGTCGAGTGTTAGACATCTCATCTCAGTACGGCAGAGGCAGCAGGGCGGCCGCGACAGGCGACGGCACTCACAGGCCAGGTTCCGAGCGAGGGGGAGTTTGGGCAAACGCCCGACTTAATGGCAACTATACATAGGTATAGAGAGCTAAGCCTTCGGTGCGGCGACGCCGAGACGGTCGGCGATGCGCACCAGGTCGGGCAGCGTGCGGGCCTGCATCTTGCGCATTACCTTGCCACGATGAACCTTCACGGTGATCTCGCTGAGTTGTAAGGCGCCGGCAATCTGCTTGTTCATCTGACCGGCGCAGACCAGGGCCATGACTTCGCGTTCGCGCGGCGACAGTGTGGCGAAGCGTTGGCGCAGTTCGGCCAGCTCGTCCAACGCGGCACGCCGGCCGCGTTCCAGGGCGATCCCGCGTTGCACGGCGTCCAGCAGGTCCTGGTCGCGAAAAGGTTTGGTCAGGAATTCGACGGCACCGGCCTTCATCGCGGCAACCGACATGGGAATGTCGCCATGGCCGGTGATGAAGACGATTGGCACGACCAGGCCCGCCTTGGTCAGCTCGCGCTGGAATTCCAGGCCACTCTGGCCCGGCAGCCGGACGTCGAGCACCAGGCAGTCGGCTGCCTGGGTGGCCTCGCCGAGCAGGAAGTGCTGTGTCGACTCGAAGAGGCGGACCTTGTGGCCGACGGAGCGCAGCAGGCTTTGCAGCGACTCGCGGATCGAGGGATCGTCGTCGATCACGACAACTGTCGCCGCCACGCTCTCCGCCTCCTGCGTCACGATCCTTCCTCGCTTTTGATGGTGGCCGTTGCTTCATCGTCGGCCGGAAGGGTGAAGCGAAAGATAGCGCCTTGGGTCGCACCGTCGTCCACCCAAAGCCGCCCGCCGTGCCTTTCGACGATGGCGCGGCAGAACAGCAGGCCCATGCCCATGCCTTCGGGCTTGGTCGTGAAGAAGGGCTCGAAAATCCGCTGCTTGATGTCGCCACTGAGGCCCTCGCCGCTGTCCTCGATGGATACCATGACCGATCCCGGACCGCCGGGACCGGTGGTGACAGTCAGCCGGCATGCCCGGTCGCGGCTCGGGCGCATGGCGTCCAGCGCATTGGTGATCAGGTTGGCGACCACCTGTTGCAGTTGTACCGGTTGGCCGGTGATGCTCGGCAGGTTGGGGTCGTAAGCGGTCTGCACCGTCACGTGTTCGAGTTCGGCATTGGCCATCGACCGCTTCAGGACATGATCGATCAGGCGGTTCAGGTCCCGCGCCACGCGCTCCTGCCGTTGCTTCTTGAACATCGTCCTGACGCTCTCGCTCACCTTCCCGGCACGATGGCCGTCGTTGGTGATGCGCCGCAGCGCGAGGCGCGCTTCCTCCAGATCCGGGCTCGGTTTGTCAAGCCAGCGCAGGGCTGCATCGGCGTTGGTCACCATGCTGCCAAGTGGCTGGTTGACCTCGTGGGCGATCGAAGCCGAGAGGGCCTCCAGGATTGCCAGCCGCGCTTCGCGGGTGCGGCGTTCGGCCAGCAGCGACCGGGCGAGGCGGGCGTAGAGCTGCACGGTTTCGGAAAGCAGCACGAGGAGGACGACGCTGGACGCGGCGAGCCCATAGGCGCGGCCCGCCCACCAGCCGATGCTGAAGCGGCTGCCCCCGCTGAGGTAGGCCAGCAGCACGATCTCGATGACGCTGGAGAGCAGCACGATCAGCAGCCAGTGATCGAGCAGCGACAGGCGCCGCGTCCACAGCAGCACCGCCGCGGCCACCAGGCATAGGGCGATCGCCAGTGGCGGCACATAGTGCCAGGCCGCGGAGACGTTGCGGGTATCGGCCATCCACCGGGGCAGCAGGGCGTTACCCCAAACCGCCAGCAGGGTAAAGGCGCAGACCACCGCCAGGGTGGTGGCGACGGTGGCGAGGATGGTTCCCCGAATCGGGTTGCTGGGATTGTGGGCCGCCACTCCCTGCACTTTCATGACGGCGTAGACGAGCAGCAGCAGCGGAAGGCCGATGCGCCGGGCGGCGGCGAGGGTTGCCGTGCTCTGCAGTCCGGCATCCAGCAGGCCAGTGGCCGAGAAGACGCCGGGAAAAGTGAGGCCCCAGGGAACCACCATAAGACCGGAAAAGAGGTAGGCGACGGCAAGCACCAGCAAGCCGCGCGAGCGCTGAACCGAGAACATCGCAATCAGCAGGGCTGCGGTGATCAGCTCGTTGACCAGCACCGCCGCGCTATAGGCCGGCAGCAGCGACTCTGTGCCACTGGTGGGCCGCGCGGCAAAGGGTGCCGCCGCCACCAGGGCCACGACGAGGCTGAGCGCGACGGTGACGGCCAGCCGGCGTTGTGCCCGGTCGGGCGGCAATGCCGAGAGGAGTAACCGGGGCTCGTCCGGCGGGCCGACCATAGACATGCCCCTAGTCTGCCCTATCGTTGGCATTCTGGCTGCGCCGTTTTCCAACGAGAGCCTGCGGAAGAAGTTGAAACTTCAGCGCGCACCATCAAGCGCCAACTGGAAAAACAAAAGGCGGCGCCCCCATCTTGGAAGCGCCGCCAACAGCCGCCATCCTGGCGGCCGGAGCAGGACGCGCCCGGCGGGAATTTCGCGGTTCCCGGCCGATTGCGCGTACTGCTCTTGATTTGAGCAGTTTGCCCGTACCGTTGCGTCGTCAGAGACGGCCTGGCAGTGCGGATCTACTCTCGGCTCGTCCCGTGGCTACACCGAATCAGACGAGCTTTACTGTAACGCCGCGGTCCGCTTAGGCGGCGGGCCGGTCGGCGTTTTGGTTGCCGGCGTGGTTGGCGGCCTGATTTGCCGCCCCCTGGGCGCCGCGGCGCACTTCGATGAAGGCCAGCACCTGCGCGGTGACCGGAGTCTGGTTGACCGCTTCGGCGTCCTCGGCGGCCAGGCTCTGTGCCGGCTGCGCATCGAACATGGCGGTGACCACGGCGGGGATCTCGCCCCGCGCGATGCCGATGTCGGCCAGCATCTCGTCGGACAGGGCCGACAGCTCACGGACGGTCTGGCGGCGGCTGCGTTGGCGGCTCAACCAGCCGGCCAGCCGCTGCCACGCCGACGGCGTGGGCTCGGCCGTCTCCGTGCAGCAGAAAGCGGCAGTCGCCGCGATCTCGGCGCGGCTGATGCCGATGTCGCTCAGCAGGCGGTCGTCGAGCTGTCCCAATGCCATCAGGGTGCGGCGTCGCTGCAGGCGCAGACGCAGGGTGGCGAAGAGGGCGCTAAGTCCGGACCAGCGGCCGAAGCCCTCGAGTCCACTGTGCAGGTGATCGGCGATAAACTCGGCCCTGAGGGTCCGGGCCGTCTGGACGACAGAAAGAACGTCAACGGATCGCTGATCCCACCGCACCGCGGGACTTCCGGCCGCATTGCCGTGAAGTTCAGTTAGGCGGATCATGATGTAAGGCTCCAAAATAAGGGAAGGCTTCAAGGGTCTTGCCTTGCAGCCTTTAAGCTAAGAGTTTCAATGACAGAGAGATGGGCGCCTCGACGCTGGGTTGAAAGCCTCTTTTTCGCACCGCAGCATTGCAGGCCCTGCATGAGTGAAACAATAGATACAGAAAGACCTTAGCCGATGGCGAAGATCGATTCTCCGGGCGCTTCCGACGCCACAATCCACCCCCTGGCTGACCGCCTGAGCGCCCTGCGGGCGGAGCTGGCGCGGCGCGGGGTCGAGGGCTTCCTGGTGCCGCGCGGCGACGAGCACCAGGGCGAATACGTGGCCCCTTCGGCGGAACGCCTGGCCTGGCTGACCGGGTTCAAGGGTTCGGCCGGCTTTGCCTGCGTCCTGCTGGAGGAAGCCGCCATCTTCGTCGACGGGCGCTACACCCTGCAGGTCCGCCACGAGGTCGACGAGGGCCTGTTCACCCCGCGCCACGTGAGCGACGAGCCGCTGGCCGGCTGGCTGGACGGCCGCCTGAAGCCGGGCCAGCGCCTGGCCTACGATCCCTGGCTGCACACCGAGGACCAGGTGCGCCGGCTGGAGAAGACGGTGACCGCCCTGGGCGCCCGCCTGGTGGCGCTCGACGCCAATCCTCTCGATGCGGTCTGGGCCGCCCGCCCGGCGCCGCCCCAGGCGAAGATCCGCCCGCACGACCTGGCCCTGGCCGGGCGCAGCAGTGCCGACAAGCGAGAGGCCCTGGGGGCCCAGTTGGCCAAGGCCGGCGTCGCGGCGACGGTGCTGACCCTGCCGGATTCCATCGCCTGGCTGCTGAACGTGCGCGGCGGCGATGTCGAGCATTCGCCGTTGCCGCTGTCCTTTGCGGTGCTGCACGCCGACGGCGGCGTCGAGTGGTTCGTCGACCCGGCGAAGCTGACGCCGGAAGTGACCGCCGGCCTGGGCAACGCGGTGGCCGTCGAGGCCCCGGCGCGCCTGGGCGATGCGCTGGACCGTCTCGGCAAGGCCGGCGCCAAGGTGATGGCCGATCCCACTGCCGCGGCGCGCTGGGTATTCGACCGCCTGCGCGCGGCCGGCGCCGAGGTGGTCAACGGCGCCGATCCCTGCCTGCTGCCCAAGGCCTGCAAGAATGACGCGGAGCTGGACGGCACGCGCCGCGCCCATCGGCGCGACGGTGCCGCGTTGAGCCGCTTTCTGCACTGGCTGGGCAGCGAAGCCGAGGCCCGCGCGGCTGGCGATCCGGTGAGCGAACTGGAGGCCGCCGAACGCCTCGCCGCCTTCCGCGGCGATACCGGCGAGCTGCGCGACCTCTCCTTCGACACCATTGCCGGGTCGGGCCCCAACGGCGCCATCGTGCATTATCGGGTCAGCGCGGAAACCAACCGGCCGCTGGGCAGCGGCGAGCTGTTTCTCTGCGATTCCGGCGGCCAGTACCCGGACGGCACGACCGACGTGACGCGCACCATCGCCATCGGCGAGCCCAGCGCGGAGATGCGCCGCCGCTTCACCCTGGTGCTGAAGGGCCACATCGCGCTGGCCCGGGCCCGCTTTCCCAAGGGGACCTCGGGCAGCCAGCTCGATAGCCTGGCGCGCTACGCGCTGTGGCAGGAAGGCCTCGACTACGACCACGGCACGGGTCACGGCGTCGGCAGCTATCTGAACGTCCACGAAGGGCCGCAGCGGATTTCCAAGCTGCCCAACACGGTCGCCCTGCAGCCGGGCATGATCGTCTCCAACGAGCCGGGCTACTACAAGACCGGCGCCTACGGCATCCGTATCGAAAATCTGGTGGCGGTGACGGAAAGCCCGAAGCGGGACGGGGAGGAGCGCGACATGCTGGCCTTCGAGACCCTCACCCTGGCGCCGATCGACCGGCGGCTGGTGGAGCGCGGCCTGCTGACCGGCGAGGAACGGGACTGGCTGGATGCCTACCATGCCCGCGTGCAGGCCGAGATCGCCCCGCAGTTGGAGGGGGCGGCCAAGGGCTGGCTGGCCGAGGTGACGGCGCCGCTGGGCGCCTGAAGCGGAAGGGCCGGCGGCCTCAGGCCGCCCGCCGCTTAAGCTGCCTTGTCGCCGTGGGTCTCGAACAGCGCCTTCATGTAGGCGTGCTGGATATCCTGGATATGGCGTGCGATGTCGGCCAGATCCTGGCCGATGCGCTCGGCCATCTGCAGGTCTTCGGCGATGAAGAGATCGGTGGGCTCGGCCCAGCGCTGGGTCATGTGGATCAGGGCGCGATAGGCCGCCTTTTCGTGGGATTTACCCCCACGCCCGAGGTCCTGAACCTGGTCGAGAATGAATTCGAGACTTTCGTCGGCCGTCAGCATGGTTCTGCCCTATTGCCTGTAACTGAGGGCAAGTTATCCGAAAGCCGGTAAAAAGTTTGTTTAGGACGTTCCGATTCCTCAGGCTTTTCGAGGCTTTTCGGTTGGTTTTTTGCCTTTTCAGGCAGGTATCGGGCGATCCAATCGCCCATGAGTGGAATTTTGCAACGCGGCCTTGTCAAAGGCCTTGGGCGTTCCAAATAAGTTAAGGGAGGGAACCTCCTCTCCCGTCCTTCCTTTCATGATGCCGGCATGGTCCGGCCAGCAGTCTCAGTCAGTCCGGCCCAATGGCAGTCAGACCAAAGGGGCCTTCCATCTATCGTTCGTTCTCGAGGGCCGCTGGCCCTTTGGATTCGTACCACCATCTGAAAAATCAGGGGACCGATCACATGGTGAAGCTTCAAATCAATGGCGAGGAACGTGAACTTGACGTTGCCGCCGATACGCCGCTGCTGTGGGTCATCCGCGACGAACTGGGCCTGACCGGCACCAAGTTCGGCTGCGGCATGTCGCTGTGTGGCGCTTGTACCGTTCACATCGACGGCGTGGCGACGCGGTCCTGCGTTACCCAGGTCGGCGATGTCGAAGGCAGCGCCGTTACCACCATCGAAGCCGTTTCCGGCAAGGCCGCCCAGGCCGTGCAGACCGCCTGGGACAAGCTGGACGTGGTTCAATGTGGCTACTGCCAGTCGGGCCAGGTGATGTCCGCCGTTGCGCTGTTGAGCGAAAACCCGAAGCCCAGCGACCAGGACATCGACGACGCCATGAGCGGCAACGTCTGCCGCTGCGCCACCTATGTCCGCATCCGTGCTGCCATCCACGAAGCAGCCAAGCTGATGGAGGCCTAAGATCATGCTGGCCAAATACTTCGACTCAGAAAATTCCCGAGACCTGCAGTCTGCGGCAATCGCCACGACTGTTGCGCCGGCTCCCACGCGGCGGCAGTTCCTGGTCGCCTCCGCGGCGGCCGGTGCCGGCCTGGTGATCGGCTTCAAGTTCACCGGCGGCAACAAGATGGCCGCAGCGGCCCAAGCCGACGGCTTCGCACCCAATGCCTTCGTGCGCGTTGCGCCGGATAGCACGGTCACCGTGATGATCAAGCACATCGAGTTCGGCCAGGGTACTTTCACCGGCCTGTCCGCCCTGGTGGCCGAGGAGCTGGATGCCGATTGGGGGCAGATGCACCCCGAGCACGCCCCGGCCGACGCCAGCCTGTACAACAACCTGGCCTTCGGTCAGATGCAGGGCACCGGCGGCTCGTCCAGTATCGCCAACTCCTATCAGCAGCTGCGCCAGGCCGGGGCTGCGGCCCGTGCCCTGCTGGTGCAGGCCGCCGCGGAAACCTGGGGCGTGCCGGCCGAGGGGAGCACGGTGAAAAAGGGCGTCGTTGCCCATACCGGCAGCGGCAAGTCGGCGACGTTCGGCGAACTGGCGGACAAGGCGGCGACCCTGCCTGTTCCCGCCGAGGTGACGCTGAAGGACCCCAAGGACTTCACGATCATCGGCACCGTGGTGCCGCGGCCCGATTCACCGGCCAAGGCCCGGGGCCAGGCGATGTACACCATCGACAAGACCCTGCCGGGCATGCTGACGGCGGTGATCGCGCGGCCGCCGGTGTTCGGGGCGACGCTGGTCACCTTCGACGCCACCGCCGCCAAGGCGGTGAAGGGGGTGACGGATGTCGTCGAGGTGCCCGAGGGCGTGGCCGTTCTGGGTCACGGTTTCTGGGCCGCCAAGTCGGGCCGCGACGCGCTGGAGATCCAGTGGGACGAGTCCACCGGGGAGACCCGCGGCAGCGACCAGATGATGGCCGAGTACAAGAAACTGGCCGACAAGCCCGGCGACGTCGCCCGCCAGGACGGCGATGCGGAAGCGGCTCTGGCCGGGGCCGCCAAGGTGCTGGAAGCGGACTACGAATTCCCCTTCCTGGCCCACGCGCCGATGGAGCCGCTGGACTGCGTCGTGCAGTTGGGTGACGACACCTGCGACATCTGGGCGGGAGCGCAGATCCAGACCATCGACCAGGCCGCCGCGGCGGCCATCCTGGGTCTGGAGCCGCAGCAGGTGCGCATCCACACCCAGCTCGCCGGCGGCAGCTTCGGACGGCGGGCGACCCCGCAGGCCGACATGGTCTCGGCGGCGGTCTCCGTCGCCCAGGCAATCGACGGCCGCGCGCCGGTGCGGCTGTTGTGGACCCGCGAGGACGACATCCAGGGCGGCTACTACCGCCCGATGTACTTCCACCGCCTGCGGGCAGGCCTGGATGCCGATGGCAAACTGGTCGCCTGGCAGCACCGCATCGTCGGCCAGTCGATCATGCGCGGCACGTCCTTTGCCGATTTCATGATCAAGAACGGCATCGACCAGACGTCGGTCGAAGGGGCGAACACGCTGCCCTATCAGATCGACAACGTCACCGTCGACCTGCATACCACCGACGTACAGGTGCCGGTCCTGTGGTGGCGTTCGGTGGGCAGCACCCACACGGCCTACTCGACGGAGGTCTTCATCGACGAACTGGCCGAGGCCGCGGGTAAGGACCCGGTCGAGTTCCGGCTGGAGATGTTGGCCAACCATCCGCGCCATGCCGGCGTCCTGAAGCTGGCGGCGGAGAAGGCCGGCTGGGGTGAGGCGCTGCCGAAGGGACGTGCGCGTGGCATCGCGGTGCATGAGTCCTTCAACACCTTCGTTGCCGAGGTGGCGGAGATTTCCGTTGCCGGCGACGGCACCATCAAGGTGGAGAAGGTGGTCTGCGCCGTCGACTGCGGCGTCGCGGTGACGCCGGATCAGGTGAAGGCGCAGATGGAAGGCGGTATCGGCTACGGCCTGGGTGCCGTGCTGCACGATGCCATCACCCTGAAAGATGGCCGCGTCGAGCAGGCAAACTTCGACACCTACGTTCCCCTGCGCATCAATGAGATGCCTGAGGTCGAGGTGTATGTGGTGCCATCGTCCGAAGCCCCCACGGGCGTCGGCGAGCCCGGCGTGCCGCCGATCGGACCGGCGGTGGCCAATGCGGTCTACAAGGCGACCGGCCAGCGCATCCGCGCGCTGCCCTTCGCCCTGCACGGCCTTAGCGCGGCCTAGGCTTCCCCCCAAGTCTCTGGCTGCTGCAGACCCCTCCCCGGCGGTGAGCCGGGGAGGGGTTTTTGTTCGTGCTCCGGGTCAAAGTGTCGTCCTGGTGCTGCGCAGCCGTATCGCTAAGGGTCGAGTGTGATCGAACGATGCCCTGGGGGAAAACGGACACCCGCTATGGAATAGATGGTATCGTCACCAGTCCTTACAGACAGCGCTGCAGCATTTTGTCGGCAGTTGGGATGGGAGTTTATGAGGCAGGGATCTGGCCGCAATCTCATAGTCGGTGCCTGCGTTTGCGGCCTGTTGGTGCTTTGCGGCCTGGGCAGCGCGCGCTCGGCGCCGTCGGCCACCGGTCTTTCCTTCGTGGACGAGTTCGTCAGCCTGAGCAAGAAGCGCTGGCTCGTCTCCAACGGCTGGACCAACGGCAAGTATCAGAACTGCACCTGGCTGGCCGAGCAGGTGAAGGTGGTGGACGGCACACTGCGTCTGTCCTTCTCTGGCAAGCGCACGGCGCAGCGCGCCCATGCCTGCGGCGAGATCCAGTCGAAACAGCGCTTCGGCTACGGTGTCTATGAAGCCCGCATGAAGGCGGTGCGTGGGTCCGGTTTCAATACCGCCTTCTTCACTTACATAGGCCCGGTCAGCAAGGAACCTTGGCACGAGATCGATTTCGAAGTTCTCGGCAGGCAGCCCTCCCAGGTCCAGCTCAACCAGTACGTCGACGGCAAGGGCGGCAACGAGAAGGTGGTCGACGTGCCGGGGGGCGCCGACAAGGACTTTCACGACTATGCCTTCATCTGGGAGAAGGACCGGCTGCGCTACTATATCGACAACGTGCTGGTGCAGACCGTAAACGATCCGGAGAAGCTGCCGGCGCGCCCGATGATGATCTTCTTCAGCCTCTGGGCGAGCGACACGCTTTCCGGCTGGCTGGGAAAATTCAGCGATCCTGGCGGACCGGTCGAGGCCGTTGTCGAGCGTGTGTCCTACACCGCCCTCGGCGATGCCTGCCAGTATCCGGAGTCCCTCGTCTGCCGCCTGGATTGAATCGTCCGGGATTGAATCGTCCGGTACGGAGGATTTAGTCCGATCTGCCCGAGAGTTGTTCCGAGACCATGGGCGGGTCGTTCAGCAAGGGGAAGTAGGCGGCGACGGCCAGGTCGCTGCCGTAGACCGAGAAATGCTCGGCATCCTCGTACAGGTAGCGGTCGCCCCGGCGATAGGGGCAGTCTGCGTCGGTGCAGAGCCGCTGCAGGGGATTGATGAAGGTCGCGGTGCCGGCATACTGCCGCAGTTCGCTGTTGATCGCCGGGTCGAAGAAGATCCGCCAGCGATCGACGGCATCCGGTGCCCTGCTTCCCTTGCTGTAGGCGATGACCTGCACGTCGGTCGAGAACTGTGGCGACTGGCCGATGATATAAACCTGCACGCCGAAGGGGGCGAGCGCGGCGAGTGTGCTCTCAAGCTGATCCAGACCGCGCGACTGCAGATCGGTCCAGCGTGCGCTGAGGATCACCGATTTGATGCCGCGTTGCTCGATGAGTTGCAGGGCGTTGGCGTTGAAGTTCGTGCAGCGCGGCCGGGCATAGGAGAAGTAGGTCAGCACCGGCGGGCACCCGGCCGCGGTGTACTGCAGGATGCTCACCGGGAAGCGTTCGGCGTTGGCAACGATGCCCGGCACATAGTGGGCGGCAAAGGAGTCGCCCCACAGAAGCACCTCCGGTCCGCCCGCGGGAGTCAGCGTGCAATCCTCGGCATTCCAGTTGCGATGGTCCGGGTTGCTGCCGAGAAAGCAGCTGCCCTGGTTCCAGTGGTCGTGGCCGGCAATCTTAACCGCCGTGAAGTCGCGCATGCGGGAGGGGAAGCCGTCGGCGCTGATCCCCACGGCACCCACGGCGGCAAAGACGACAACGGCGGCGACACCGCCGGCCAGCAGGCGCGGTTGCGTGATGGCAGGCCGCGGCCGGCGGAAGGGCTGCTCGACGAAGCGCCAGGACAGCACGGCGAGGATGAAACTCGCGGCGACAATGGCGAGGGTGCCGAGCGCGTCCGGCCGGTCGAGCGACTGGTAGCGCGCGAAGGAGACGATAGGCCAGTGCACGAGATAGAGCGAATAGGAGATGAGGCCGATAAAGACCAAAGGTCGCTGCGACAGCAGGGCGGTCGCGCGGGTGCGGGGGGCCGACTTGCCGACGAAGATCAGCAGCGCGCTGCCGAAGCAGGGAGCGAGGGCGGCGGCGCCGGGGAAGGGCGTTGTCTCGTCGTAGGCGAAGACCGCATAGGTGATGAGAGCGAGGCCAAGCGCGCCCAGTGCTTCGGCGAGCCAGCGCTGCCGCAGTTCGGGCAGGCGCCCGAGCGCCAGTGCGGTACCGAGGAGCAGTTCCCAGGCGCGGGTCGGCAGCAGGTAGAAGTTGGCTGTCGGACCGGTCGAGGTCAGGTAGATGCTGAGCGCCAGGCTCGCCAGGATTGCCGGCAGCAGGCACAGCAGCCAGCGGCGCCCGAGAAAGCGATAGACCACGTACATGGCGACCGGCATGAAGAGATAGAACTGCTCCTCCACCGACAGCGACCAGGTATGCAGCAGCGGCCGGAACACCGCCTCGGCGGCGAAGTAGCTGGAGGTTTTCCAGAAGTAGATGTTGGAGACGAAGGCCGAGGCGGCCAGCAGGCTCTGTGAGAAGTCGATATAGAACGACGGCAGCAGCAGGAAATAGGCTGCCGCGGCGGTGGCGGCGAAGGTGACGAAAAGCGCCGGAAAGATGCGCCGGATGCGCTTGGCATAGAAGCGCCAGACGGAAAAGCGCCCCTGGTTCAGGTCTTCCTGCAGGCTGAGGGCGATGACGTAGCCGGAGATGACGAAGAAAACATCCACGCCGACGAAGCCGCCCGAGAAACTGGAGACCCCCGCGTGGAACAGCACGACAGGGAGGATGGCCACGGCCCTCAGGCCGTCGATGTCCGGGCGGTACTGCATCCGTGCCTCAAGGCCCCAGGGCTGTCTGTCAGCGCCACTATAGGCCGCGGCTTTGGGCATGCGGCTGTGCAGATTCTGTGAGAAGAACGGGTGACTTTCCGGCTCGGCCGCGCGGATTTATTCGTGTTCGGTCAAACTTCGCGGTGCGTCCTGCAGCAGATGCCGCCCTAACCCCCGATCAGGTCGCGCCAGGCCTGTTCGGTCAGGATTTCGATGCCCAGTTCTTTGGCCTTCTTTTCCTTCGATCCGGCATCGGCGCCGGCGACGACATAGTCGGTCTTCTTGGAGACCGAGCCGGCGACCTTGGCGCCGAGGGATTCGGCGCGGGCTTTCGCCTCGCAGCGGGTCATGGTCTCCAGGGAGCCGGTGAAGACCACGGACTTGCCGGCGACCGGGGAGTCGCTGGCCGTCGGCGCCTCGACGGTTTCGATGGTCAGTTCGGCTTCCAGATCTTCGAGGATCTTCAGGTTGTGATCCTCACCGAAGAAGTACACCAGGTCGTCGGCGACGTTCATGCCGATGCCTTCGATGTTGCACAGCTCGGCATAGTGCTCGCCGACCTCCTCGGGCTTGCGTGCTTCCTCGGCGGCCTTGCGCTCTTGGTAGGCCGTCATCATGGCGCTGCGCCAGTGGTCGAGGGTGTTGTAGTTGCGCGCCAGCAGCTTGGCGGTGGCCTGGCCGATCTGGCGGATGCCGAGGGCGTAGATGAAGCGGTCCAGGCCGATGCTGCGCCGTGCCTCGATGGCTTTCATCAGGTTGGCTGCAGACTGCTTGCCCCAGCCTTCGCGCTCGCTGATCTCGGCTTGGTGGTCGCGCAGACGGAAGATATCGCCCGGCGTGGTGATCTTGTCGTCGTCCAGGAAGGCCTGGATGTGCTTGCCGCCCAGGCCCTCGATGTCGAAGGCGTCGCGCGAGACAAAGTGGCGCAGGCGTTCGTAGTTCTGCGCCTTGCAGATCAGGCCGCCGGTGCAGCGGCGCACCACTTCGCCTTCCTCGCGGATCGCCAGGCTGCCGCAGACCGGACAGTGGTCGGGGAAGACGTAGGGCTTGCTGCCGTCGGCGTGCCTGACCACCTCGACCACCTGGGGGATGACGTCGCCGGCACGCTGGATCACCACATGGTCGCCCACGCGGATGCCCTTGCGCGCGATCTCAGCCACGTTGTGCAGGGTGGCACGGGCGACCACCACGCCGCCGACGGAGATCGGCTCCAGGTTCGCGACGGGGGTGAGGGCGCCGGTGCGGCCGACCTGGATGGTGATTTCGTTCAGGATGGTCTGCGCCTGCTCGGCGGGGAACTTGTGGGCGATGGCCCAGCGCGGCGCCCGGCTGACGAAGCCGAGGCGGTTCTGCAGGTCCAGGCGATTGACCTTGTAGACCACCCCGTCGATATCGAAGGCCAACTCCGGCCGTTCGGCCATGATGTGCCGGTAGAAATCCAGCAGTTCGTCCTTGCCCTTGCACAGGCGCGACGGCTCGTTGAGCGTAAAGCCCCACCTGTGGAAGCTGTCGCGCACCTTCGTCATGGTGTCGCCCAGCACCTCGGCCGGATCGCCGGAGACTTCGCCCCAGGTATAGGCGAAGAAGTGCAGCGGGCGCGATGCGGTGATCGCCGGATTGAGCTGGCGCAGCGAACCGGCGGCGGCGTTGCGCGGGTTGGCGAAGATCTTCTCGCCGGCGGCTTCCTGGCGTTTGTTCAGGTCCATGAAGGCCTGGCGGGACATGTAAACCTCGCCGCGCACCTCCAGCAGATCGGGCCAGCCTTTACCCTTCAGTTCCTTCGGCAGGTCGTCGATGGTGCGCACGTTGGCGGTGATGTCCTCGCCGGTGGTGCCGTCGCCGCGCGTGGCGCCCTGCACCAGCTTGCCGTCCTCGTAGCGCAGTGCGCAGGACAGGCCGTCGATCTTCGGCTCGGCCATGATCTCGACGGCATCGTCTTCCTTTAGACCCAGGAAGCGGGCGATACGGGCGAGGAATTCCTCAACGTCTTCGGTCTCGAAGGCGTTGCCGAGGGAGAGCATCGGGACCTTGTGTTTGACCTTGCCGAAGCCGGCGGCGGGACCGGCGCCCACCCGTTTCGAAGGGCTGTCGTCGCGGACCAGGTCGGGAAAGCGCGGCTCGATGGCCGCGTTGCGGCGGCGCAGGGCGTCGTAGTCGGCGTCGCTGATCATCGGCGCGTCGTGCTGATGATAGAATTTATCGTGCTGGGCGATCTGTTTGGCGAGCCGCGCCAGTTCGGCGGCGGCTTGCGCCTCGCTCAAGTCTTCCACCGGTATTGCGGTGGCGGATTTACCAGTTGCGGACTTCCCCGGCATAGGGCGGCGATGCTTCCTGCGGTGAGAGGTTACGGGATCACGGGTTGGCGATCAGGCGTTCGGCGGCGGCGCGGGCTTCCTCTGTGATCTCGGCGCCGGAGAGCATGCGGGCAATCTCCTCGCGGCGGTCGCCGGGGCTCAACTGGTTGACCTGGGTGGCGACCTGCTTGCCGGTGGTGCGCTTCATCACCTGCCAGTGCTGCACGCCGCGGGCGGCAACCTGCGGGCTGTGGGTGATGACCAGAACCTGGCGGTCCCGGGCCAGACGCTCCAGGCGCTCGCCCACTGCATGGGCGGTGGCACCGCCGACGCCGCTGTCGACCTCGTCGAACACCAGGCTTCGCTCGGGATTGACGCTGGCCAGCACCACCTTGGCGGCCAGCAGAAACCGCGCCAGCTCGCCGCCGGAGGCGATGCGGCCCAGCGGGCCGGGCGCGCTGCCCGGGTTGGTCGCCACTTCGAAGGCGATGCGGTCCAGGCCCTGGGCCGCCCAGTCGTCTTCCGGTAGGCGCTCCAGCGCGGTACGGAACACGGCGCGCTCCAGCTTCAGCGGCGGCAGCTCTGCCATGATCGCCTTGTCGAGGGCCGTCGCCGCCTTGGCGCGCTTCTTCGACAGCGCCTCGGCAGCCTCCAGATAGCTGCGGCGGGCCTCGGCGGCGGCCTTGGCCAGCTTGGTCAGTTCGGCCTCGCCGCCGTCGATGGCGGCCAGGCGTGTGGCCAGCTCGTCGCGCAGGGCGGGCAGGGCGTCGACGGTGCTGTGATGCTTACGCGCCATGTCCTGCAGCGCGAAGTAGCGTTCCTCGACGGAGTCCGGGTCGTCGGCGTCCAGTTCCATGGCGCTGGCGAAGGAGTTCAGCTGCGCCAGGGCTTCCTCGGCCTCCGCGGTGGCCCGCTGCAGGGCATCCACGGCGGGGACCAGGGCGTCGCCGGCGGTCGCGGCGATGCGCTCCAGCGCGCGCAGGGCGCGGCCCACCGCGGGCTCTGCCTTGCCGTCGATTTCGTCCACCGCCGCGTTCACGGCTTCCACCAGCTTTTCCCGGTGCATGAGGCGGTTGCGCTTGTCGGCCAGTTCGGCCTCCTCGCCCGGGCGCGGAGCGAGGGCGGCGAGCTCCTCCACCGCGTGGCGCAGGAAGGTTTCGTCGCGCTGGGCCTCGGCGAGGCGCCGGGCGGCGGCTTCGCGCGCCGCCAGAGTTTCCTGCCAGGCCCGCCACAGCGCGCGCAGCTTGTGCGCCGCGGGCTTCAGGCGGCCGTAGGCGTCCAGCAGTTCGCGATGGGTCGCCGGGTCCATCAGCCCGCGCTGGTCGAACTGGCCCTGGATCTCGATGAGGGAGTCGGCCAGCGCACGCAGCAGGCCGGCGGAGGCCGCCTGGTCGTTCACGAAGGCGCGGCTGCGGCCGTCGGCGGTCAGGACCCGGCGCAGCAGCAGCAGATCTTCCGCCTGGATGTCCTGCTCGGCGAGCAGGGCGTGGGCGGGGTGGGCGTCCGTCGTGTTGGGCGGGCCGATATCGAAGGCGGCGGTGACGCTGGCCTGCTCGGCGCCGGGGCGCAGCAGGCGGGCGTCGGCACGGTTGCCGAGCGCAAAGCCGAGGGAATCCAGAAGGATCGACTTGCCGGCGCCGGTTTCCCCGGTGAGTACCCCGAGGCCGCGGTCAAAGGTCAGGTCGAGCTTCTCGATAATGACGACGTTGCGGATCGACAGGCTGACCAGCATTCACCCATCCCGGGCCGACACTAGAATATTCCGGAAATCCAGGAGCCGCCGCTGTCTTCCGGAGAGAGATTCTCGCCGGTCAGCAGGGCATAGCTGTCGAGATACCACTCGCTGCCCGGGAAGTTGTGGCCCAGAACCGCGGCGGTCGCCTTGGCCTCGTCGACGATTCCCATGGCGAGATAGCATTCGACCAGTCGGTGCAGGGCTTCCGGCACGTGGGTGGTGGTCTGGTAGCGCTCGATCACCGTGCGGAAACGGTTGATGGCGGCCAGGTATTCGCTGCGGCCCTGGTAGAAGCGGCCGATTTCCATGTATTTGCCGGCCAGGTGATCGAGGGCGAGGTCGATCTTCAGCTGGGCATCGCGCGAATACTTGCTGTCGGGGAAGCGGCGGACCAGCTCCTCCAGGGCGTTCAGCGCTTCGGAAGTCGCCTTCTGGTCGCGGCGCACGTCGGAAATCTGCTCATAGTAGCAGATCGCCTTCAGATAGTAGGCATAGACGACGTCGGGGCTGCCCGGATGCAGCTCGATGAAGCGGTCGAGCGCGTTCACGGCCTCGTCGTAGGAGTTCTCCTGGTAGAAGGCATAGGCGGCCATCAGCTGGGCCTTGGAGGCCCATTCGGAATAGGGGTGCTGGCGCTCGACCTCGTCGAACAGCCGTGCCGCTTCCTCGTAGTCGCCGACCTGCATGGCGTCGAGCGCGCCGTTGTAGAGTTCCTCGACCGGCTTTTCGACATAGGCCGGCCGCTCGTCGTCGCCGCAGGCGGTCAGGGCGAGGCCCAGCAGCGCAGCGGCGGCGATGGCGCGGGCCCGCCTGAGAGGGCGCCCGCGGTGGTTCGATTTCGGCTCGCTCATATTCTTCCCGTCTCTTCGGCCGTTTCTTCGACCGTCTTTGCGGCCGCATCCCCCGGGGGGCGGCACCGCCAGGGCGCGCTCCCGGGCCGAATCAGTGTGGATTCAGCCGTCCATCGTGGGCCCGACTATAGGTCCAAGCGGCGGTGGCCTCAAGCGGCCTCATGGGGCGGAAAACCGGTCTTTCGGGCGGCCTCTGGCGGGCTGCGGGAGGCTTCACCGGCTTGGGGCCGGCAAAGGGCCGGCAGGGGTGCGGAGGCACCCTGCCGGCGGCATAGGGGAACGGGGGGCGACGGAAAAGACCAGATGGCGCCTCAGGCGCGGGCGGCGACGGCCCGGTTCGGCTGGATCTGGGCGCCGGTCGGCTGCGCGGCGATGGAGGTCGTCATCTCCGTCCACTCCCAGGCGCCTTCCTCGGCAAAGAGAGTCTGCAGCAGGCGCAGGGTCAGGGCATGCCCGGCCCGGTCACCCTGGAAGTGGCCGATGATGGGGGTGCCGACCAGATAGAGGTCGCCGATCGAATCCAGCACCTTGTGGCGCACGAATTCATTGCCGAAGCGCAGGCCTTCCGGGTTCCCGATCTCAGGGCCGTTGACCACGATGGCGTTTTCCAGCGAGCCGCCGCGGGCCAGGCCCATGGCGCGCATCTTCTCGATGTCCTGGGCCAGCCCGAAGGTGCGTGCGCGCGCCACATCGCGCTTGAAGGCGCTCTCGGTCACCTCGGTGAACCATTCCTGGCGACCGATCAGGGTACCGGTGAAATCGATCTCGAAGCCGACGGTGAAGCCGTTGCCCGGCGCCAGGGAGGCGCCGCGGTGCGGCTCGGAAACGGAAACCTCTTCCAGGATGCGCAGGGCCCGGCGCGGGCTCGTCTGCACCGCTATGCCGGCACATTCGATGAGGAAGACGAAGGGGGCGGCGCTGCCGTCCATGATCGGCACTTCGGGGCCGTTCAACTCGATCACCGCGTTGTCGATGCCGCAGGCGTTCAAGGCCGACATCAGATGCTCGATGGTGGCCACCTGGTTGCCCTTGCTGTCCACCAGCGTGGTGCACAGCGGCGTCTCGATGGCATTGTGCCACAGCGCCTGGATCTCGGTGCCGCCGGCGGCGTCGGTGCGGCGGAACGCGATGCCGGTATCCGCCTCGGCGGGATGCAGCACCATATTCACCTTGGCGCCGCTGTGCAGCGCCACGCCGGAACAGTGAATCGAATTCTTAAGTGTCTGCTGGCGAACGACGGTTCTCGTCGATGCGCTGTCTGCTGCCATGGTATCCGTCTCAATCTGAAATTTGATTGACCAAACAAGCCAGAATACGAAGCGAAGTCCTCAAGCCACTGAGTCTTCAAGTCACGGGGCCTTCAAGCCACCGATCCCGCCAAGCCGTCGCGTCTTTAACGCCAGGAAGCCGTAAAAGTTCGGTGCCTGATGCCGGCGACAGTCTTGCTGGGACCCCCGTTAGAAACCCACTAACAAGTAGGGGGACTATAAAAAGTCCCCCTCAAGTTCTCAAATCACTGTTTGTTACAATATGTTACCGCGCTGCAATGAAGCCCCCTGGGAGTTCCTGACGGGAACTTGAGGGGCGACATTGCAGCGTGGGTGATCAGTTGGCCTGGCGGCGCAGGAAGGCCGGGATATCCAGCAGATCCTCTTCCGCCTGGCTGTGGCCGATGCGCTCGGCCGGATCGAGCCCGGAAAGCCGCGGCTGGGCGGTGTTTCCACCGGCTGCCGGGGCCGTGCCGGAGGTAGGACGGCTGGCCGCCGCCGGGGCTGCCGCCGGGGCCGCCGCCTGGCGTTCCGGCTGAGCCGGGGCGGCGCTGCGCGCCGCCATCGGCCTGGCCGTCGGCTGCGCCATCGCCTCGCCTTGCCGCGCGGCCGCCTGGGCGGACCGTGCGGCGGTTTCGCTGCCCTGTGAGGCGGTCAGCGCACGGGCGGCGCCGGTCACCTTGGCGAAGAGGCTCTGGCCGCTGCGCGTGGGCGCGGGGGCGGCGGCCTGCGGGTCGGCCCGCTCGGCGCGCCGTTCCATGCCTGTCCGCTCCATGGCCTGGCGGCTCGGTGCCGGCGGTGCCATTTCACGGCGTTCCGGGTCCCGGCGTTCCGGGTCCCGGCGCTCCGTCTGGGCCGCCTTCGGTTCCGGCCGTGCCGCGTTGGCGAGAGCCGCCTCGGCGAAGGGGTCGGGCTCGGCATGGAAGCTGCCCTCGTCGCGGCCGCTTTCGATGTCGGGCTCGGCCGGCCGCGGGGCAAAGAAGCTGTCGTCCTCCGAACGGGCTTCGGGCACCCGCTCGGCTTCCGGCGCCATTTCCGGCTGGGCCATGGCGATCGCCGCCGAGCCGGCACCGTGGCCGGTGGCCGCGGCGTAGGGCTCGGCACTCACGCTGGCCGTGTTGCCTGCGGCCTGACCCGAAGCGTGGCCCGAAGCTTGGGCCGTCGTCGGGTACTTGGTCGACGGGAAGCTGGCCTGGGGCTGGCCGAAGAGGCCGCCGTTGCCGGCCAGGGGAGCATTGGGAACCGCCGCGGTCATGGCGCCCGCACCGGATCCGGCGGGGGCGGCATTGTCGATGTGGCGGGCCTTCTGGCCGCCGACCAGGCTGAGGGTGATCGGCTTCGGGCGCGTCTCGGCGTCGACGTCGATGCCGGTGGCCACCACGGAAACCCGCATCTTGCCTTCCATCGAGGCGTCGAAGGTGGAGCCAAAGATGATGTTGGCTTCCGGGTCGACCTCGTCGCGGATGCGGTTGGCCGCCTCGTCGACCTCGAACAGGGTCAGGTCCATGCCGCCGGTGATGTTGATCAGCACGCCACGGGCGCCCTTCATCGAGACATCGTCGAGAAGCGGGTTGGAAATCGCGGCCTCGGCGGCGGCGATGGCACGGCCTTCACCGTCCGCTTCGCCGGTGCCCATCATGGCCGTGCCCATCTCCGACATCACCGCGCGGATGTCGGCGAAGTCCAGGTTGATCATGCCCGGGTTGACCATCAGGTCGGTGACCCCCCGCACGCCGGAGTTCAGCACGTCGTCGGCCATCTTGAAGGCGTCGGCGAAGGTCGTCTTCTCGTTCGCCACGCGGAACAGGTTCTGGTTCGGAATGATGATCAGCGTGTCGACGTACTGGGTCAGCTCGTTGATGCCGGTCTCGGCGAGGCGCATGCGGTGCACGCCCTCGAAGTGGAACGGCTTGGTCACCACGCCGACGGTCAGGATGCCGGCCTCGCGCGCCGCGCGGGCGCTCACCGGCGCCGCGCCGGTGCCCGTGCCGCCGCCCATGCCGGCGGTGATGAAGACCATGTGCTGGCCTTCGATGTCGGTGAGGATCTCGTCGAGCGCCTCTTCCGCCGCGGCACGGCCGATGTCGGGCCGCGATCCGGCGCCGAGGCCCTGGGTGATGTTGCGCCCCAGTTGGATACGCCGGTCGCAGAGCGACTGGGTCAGCGCCTGGGCATCGGTATTGGTGATCAGGAATTCAACGCCATCCAGGTTGGTCTGGATCATGTTGTTGACGGCATTGCCGCCCGCACCGCCCACGCCGATCACGGTGATCCGCGGAGACAGGTCCGGTGTCGTCGCAGGTACGTTCAAATTGAGAGTCATGTCTGCCTCCAGTCGTCTAAGCCCCTAAGAAAAGTTCCTAGCCGGCTCTGCCGGTTGCCTGTTCCGATCCGGCCGGAACGTCCGTTAACTGCGTCCTCAAAAATGCTCACGGAGCCAATGACCGAGACGGCCCACCAGGCCGCCCAGCTCCCTCGGTTCTTGCGATGCCTCGCCGGGCATCGTTACTTCCGCCGTAGCGGCGTAGTTCAACAGGCCCGCGCAGGTCGCGTAGGCGGGCCCGGCGGTTGCCTCGGCCAGGCCCTGGACATGGGACGGCCGCCCGATGCGCACCTGCTTGTCCAGCACGGTCGAGGCCAGCTCGCGCGTGCCCGGCAGCTGACAGGCACCGCCGGTCAGCACCACCCGGCGCCCGGCGACCTTGTCGAAGCCGCTGAGCTCTAGGCGCGAGCGCACCAGTTCCAGCGTTTCCTCGACGCGCGGCTGGATAATGCCGACCAGGAGGGAACGCGGGATCTGTTGCGATTCCGAAGTTTCGTCTTCGCCCACCTGCGGCACGTCGATCAGCTCGCGCTCGTCGGTCGGCGCGGCGATGACATGGCCGTACAGGGTTTTCATGCGCTCGGCGTGGGCCAGCGGCGTCGACAGGCCGCGGGCGATGTCGCTGGTCACGTGATGGCCGCCGACCGGTATGACGTCGGTGAAGATCACGTTGTGCTCGTAGAACACGGCGATGGTGGTGGTGCCGCCGCCCATGTCGATCACCGTGGCGCCCAGTTCCAGCTCGTCGTCGACCAGCGAGGCGAGGCCCGATGCGTAGGGCGAGACCACGAAGCCGGCCGGCTCCAGGTGGCAGCGCTGAATGCAGGTGGTGACGTTGCGTACAGCACCGGCCGAGGCCGTGATGATGTGCATGTGAACGCCCAGCTGGTCGCCGAACATGCCGCGCGGATCGCGGATGCCGCGGTTGCCGTCGATCGAATAGCCGGTCGGGATCGAATGGATCATCTGGCGCCCGTGATCCACGTCCTGGCGCTCCAGCTGCGTCTGGTGGCCGTAGGTGAGGGCGCGGCGCAGATCGGCCTCGCCGACCTCGTGTCCGTTCAGCGAAACCTCGACACCGACCGAGGAAGAGGCCGGGTAGCCGCCGGAGAGGTTGACCACGACGCGGTCGATGGTTTCGCCGGCCATCTGCTCGGCGGCGTGAACGGCGTTGATGACGGAGATTTCCGCCTGCTCCATGTCGACGATGGCGCCGCCCTTGATGCCGCGGCTGGCCTGCTGGCCGATGCCGACGACGCGCGGCGTGCCGCCGTCGTCGACACGCGCGATGAAGCAGCAGATCTTGCTGCTGCCGATATCAAGCGCGGCGGCGATGCCGCCTTTCACGAGACCCTTCCTCATGTGGCGCGGTTAACTCCTCCTGCGGTCTGCGGCGCGCAAATGCGGCTCACGTGCTTTCCCCTTTGATTTCTTCACGGCCCAGCGGGCCCTTGTCCGGATCGGTGCGCACCACCAGGCGGTCCGGCAGGCGCAGGTCGATGACGATGACGTCGCGCGACAGCAGCCCCTGCTGACGTTCGATGCGGGCCAGCTGCGACCAGGCGGCGGCGGTATCGTCCTCGGGCAGGCGCACGTCGATGTGGCCTTCGATCTGAACATTCCAGCGCCGGCCGCCGACGCGCACCGCGGCGGTCACACGCTGGCGCAGGTCCGGCTCGCTGTTCATGACGGCGATCAGCCGCGCGGCGTGGGCCGGTGCGTCGGGGCCGACCACCAGCGGCAGGTGGGCGAAGCGGCGCGGCTCGACGTCGGGAATCACACCGCCGTCGCGGTCGATGACGCGGATCACGTTGTTCTCCTGCCACAGCGCCAGCGGCTGGCGCTCGACCAGGCGGATGTAGATGGTGCCGGGCAACTGGCGCTCGACGCTGGCCGACTGGACCCAGGGCAGGGCCTCCAGCGCGGCGCGCGCGGCGGCGGGATCGACGGCCAGGATCGGCCGGCCGACTTCCAGGCCCAGGCGGGTCAGGATTTCTTCGCCCTCGGTGCGCGCGCGGCCCTCGACCAGGACCGCCTCGATGCGCAGGCCCATGTCGGCGGTGCCTTGCAGGGCCGCCTGCTGCAGCGCGTCGGCCTGGCGGCCGAACCAGCCGTCCTGGTACAGCCAGACGAGGCCGCCGACCATCGCCAGCGCGGCACCGGCGGGCACTGCGCGGCGTACCAGCTGCCAGTTGATCCCGGCCCTGCTGCGGCGCCGGCTGGTCTTCTTGACCTTGCGCTTGCTGCCGCCGCGCGCCGTGCGCTTGCCGGTCGTTCGGCCAGCGGTCGACCGGCTAAAGGGGTTCAGGAATCGCATGCGGCGTTCTCCACCATCCAGGCACAAAGATCGGGAAAGGACATGCCCAGATGGCGGGCCTGCTCGGGAACCAGACTGGTCGAGGTCATGCCAGGCTGGGTGTTGGTCTCCAGGTAGTACAGGGCGCCGGGTTGACCCCGGGTGTCGTCGTAGCGGAAGTCGGAGCGGCTGACGCCGCGGCAGCCCAGCGCCGTGTGGGCGGCCAGCGCGGCGGCCATCGCCTGGTCGTAGATCGGCGTCGGCACCTCGGCGGGCAGCACGTGTGCCGCGGCCACCTTGTTGTCTTCGGAATATTTGGCGTCGTAATCGTAGAAGCCGTCGCCCAGCGGGCGGATTTCGGTCACCGCCAGGGCTTTGTCGCCCATCACGCTGACGGGCAGCTCGCGCCCGGCGATGAAAGGCTCGACCAGCAGGTCCGTTTCCGCTTCCCAGCCGTGGACGGAGATCGGCGGCTGATTGTCGCCCTCGCGCACGATGCGCACGCCGACACTGGAGCCTTCGCGCACCGGCTTGACCACGTAGGGGCGCGGCAGGGGGTCGGCATCGCCGAGGTCCTTGGCTTTGATGACGATACCCTCGGGGCTGGTGACCCCGGCGGTGGCGACCACCGTCTTGGCCATCTGCTTGTCCATCGCCAGGGCCGAGGCCAGCACGCCGGAATGGGTGTAGGGCAGTTGCATCAGTTCCAGCAGACCCTGGATGCAGCCGTCCTCGCCCCAGCGGCCGTGCAGTGCGTTGAACACAGCATCGGGCTTCGGGGTCAGCGCTTTCACCAGCGCGCCCATGTCGCGGCTGACGTCGATCTCGGTCACCGCGTAACCCTTTTCGCGCAGCGCCTTGGCGCAGGCCTTGCCGGAATTCAGCGAGACCGGCCGCTCGGCGGAGAGGCCGCCCATCAGTACGGCGATGGTTTTGCTCATGCCCCGCCTCCCGTCTTGCCGTGGGTCCGCGGCGGCACGCCGAGGCGCTTGATTTCCCACTCCAGTTCGACGCCGGCGGTTTCCTTCACCCGGCGCCGGACTTCCTCGCCGAGATTCTCCAGGTCGGCGGCGGTGGCCTCGCCGGTATTGATCAGGAAATTGCAGTGCTTGTCCGACACCATGGCGCCGCCGCGCGTGAGCCCACGGCAGCCGGCGGCATCGATCAACTGCCAGGCCTTGTGGCCCGGGGGATTCTTGAAGGTGCTGCCGCCGGTGCGGCTGCGGATCGGCTGGCTGCCGGCGCGCTGGTCCTGGATTTCCGTCATGCGCGCGGCGATTTCCGCCGGATCGCCAGATTCGCCGTTAAGGCGGGCGCCGAGGCAGATCCAATCGGCGGGCAGCGCCGAGCGGCGGTATTCGAAGTTCAGCTCGGCATTGGTCAGGCGGTGGACGTTGCCCTCAGGGTCGGCGGCTTCGGCCCAGACCAGCACGTCCTTGATCTCTTTGCCGTAGGCGCCGGCGTTCATGCGCACCGCGCCGCCGATGGTGCCCGGCACGCCGGAGAGGAATTCCAGCCCTGCGATGCCGGCGATCTTCGCCGCCGTTGCCACGTTAAGGTCCAGTGCCGCGGCACCGCACAGGATGTCGCTGCCCTCGGCGCCGATGTCGGCGAAGCCGCGGCCCAGGCGCAGCGTCACGCCGGGCAGGCCGCCGTCGCGGAGCAGCACGTTGGAGGCAACGCCCAGCACGGTGACCGGCACGTCGGCAGGCTTGGCCCGCAGGAAATCCAGCAGGTCGTCGCGGTCGGCCGGGCGGAACATCACCTCGGCCGGGCCGCCGACACGGAACCAGGTGACGCCGCTCAACGGCGCGTCTGCGGTCAGCCGGCCGCGCACGGCGGGCAGGCGGTCGATGAGAGGGCTGGTCTGTTGAGCCGCCATGGCGCTCATCGTCCCCCTCCGGAAGTTTGCAGGGCCTGCAACTCGGCGGGCAGGGCGTTGGCCCAGGCCGTGATGTTGCCGGCGCCGAGGCAGACCACCAGGTCGCCGGGCTGGGCGAGATCGACGATCATGCCGGCCAGCGCCTCGGGCGATGGCAGGGCCATCGCCTGGCGGTGGCCACGGGCGCGCAGGCCCTCGACCAGGTTGTCGCGGTCGGCGCCGTCGATGGGCTGCTCGCCGGCGGCATAGACGTCGGCGATGATCACCGTGTCGGCGTCGTTGAAGCAGGTGCAGAACTGTTCGAACAGGTCGTGCAGGCGCGAATAGCGGTGCGGCTGCATGACGGCGATGACCCGGCCGCTGCTGGCCTGGCGCGCGGCGGCCAGCACAGCGGCGATCTCCACCGGATGGTGGCCGTAGTCGTCGATGACGGTGATGCCACCGGCCTCGCCGGTGCGGGTGAAGCGCCGCTTCACGCCGCCGAAGCCGGCCAGTGCCTTGCGGATCAGATCCTCGTCCAGGTTCATTTCCCGCGCGACGGCGATGGCAGCCACCGCGTTCAGCGCGTTGTGGCGGCCCAGCATGGGCAGGTGCAGGTTGCTCAGGCGCGTCTCGACCTCGCCGCTGCGGTCGGTCACCTCGATCTCGAAAGCCAGGCCGCCGTTTTCGACGCGGATGTCGTCGATGCGGTAGTCGGCCTGCGGGCTGACGCCGTAGGTGACGATGCGGCGGTCCTCGATGCGGCCGATCAGGTTCTGCACCGCCGGATGGTCGATGCAGAGCACGGCGAAACCGTAGAAGGGGATGTTCTCGACGAACACCTCGAAGGCGCGGTGCAGCGCCTCTTCGTTGCCGTAGAACTCCATGTGCTCGGGGTCGATGTTGGTGACCACGGCGATGGTCGCCGGCAGCTTCATGAAGCTGCCGTCGCTTTCGTCGGCCTCGACCACCATCCAGTCGCCGGCGCCCAGGCGCGCGTTGGTGCCGTAGGCGTTGATGATGCCGCCGTTGATCACCGTCGGGTCCAGCCCGGCGCCGTCCAGCAGCGTGGCGACCATTGAGGTGGTGGTGGTCTTGCCGTGGGTGCCGCCGACGGCGATCGACCACTTCAGGCGCATCAGTTCGCCCAGCATCTCGGCGCGGCGCACGATGGGGATGAAACGCTGGCGCGCGGCGTCGACTTCCGGGTTGCCGGTCTTGATGGCGGAGGACACCACGACGACCTGTGCCTCGCCCAGGTTCTCGGCGCGGTGGCCGATAGCGACCTGCACGCCCATCTTGCGCAGGCGCTGGACGTTGGCGTTGTCGGACATGTCGCTGCCCTGGACCTGATAGCCCAGATTGGCCAGCACCTCGGCGATGCCGCTCATGCCGATGCCGCCGCTGCCGACGAAATGAATCATTCCCAGATCGAGAGGCAGACCCCTCATGCCGCCGCCTCCTTATCGTTCCCGGCGTCACGCTGCGCCGCGTTGCCGTTACCGTTGTTCATGCCGCAGACCAGGGCGGCCAGGTCGCGGGCCGCGTTCAGGTGTGCCGCCGTACGGGCGCCGCCGGCCGCCCGCGCCAGCAGTCCCGGGCCGCTCAGCAGGGAGCCGAGGCGTTCGGCCAGGCTGTCGGCGTCGAGATTGGCTTGCGGCATCAGCCAGCCGCCGCCGGCCTCGACCAGCGCCTGGGCGTTGGCGGTCTGGTGGTCGGCGGTGGCGAGCGGCAGCGGCACCATGACGGCGGGCCGCCCGGCGGCGGCCAGTTCGGCCACCGTGGAGGCGCCGGAACGGCAGATCACCAAGTGGGCCGCGGCGAAACGCTCGGGCATGTCGTTGAAGAAGGGCGCCAGATGATGGGCGACGCCGCAGCTGGCGTAGACCGGGGCGACCGCCTCGGTGGGCGGCCCGGGGACCTGCTGGTGCAGGGTCAGGCGGCGGCGCAGCGCCTGGGGCAGCTTGGCGACCGCGGCGGGAACCAGTTCGTTGAACACCCGGGCACCCTGACTGCCGCCGACCACCAGCAGGTGGAGCGGATCGTTTTCGCCGGGCACCGCGTAGGGGCGGGTGCCGACGGCGGCGATGGCTTCACGCACCGGGTTGCCGGTCAGGCGCAGCTTGGCGCGGTCGCCGGCGGCAACGCCCTCGATCTTGTCGAAGCAGGTGGCGATGACCTGGGCGCGGCCGGCCAGCAGCCGGTTGGCGCGGCCCAGTACGGCATTCTGTTCGTGCAGCACGACGCGCAGGCCGCGGTGGGCTGCGGCCATGACGGTGGGCACCGAGGGATAGCCGCCGACACCGACCGCCACCTCGGCGCCGCAGCGCCGGATGTGGCCGCACGCCTGCAGGTAGCCGAGGCCGAGCTGC
>JBHJIR010000003.1:0-13617 GCA_050043265.1 Kiloniellaceae bacterium | reverse complement strand
GCGAAGAAGACGGCAACGAAGAAGGCCGCGGACAGAAAGAAGGTCGCCAAAAAGACCGCCAGGAAGAAGGGGCCGGCCAAGAAGACCGCTGCAAAGAAGGCCGGCGCCAAGAAGATCGCGGCGAAAAAGACGGCCACGAAGAAGATGGCGGCCAAGAAGAAGGTCGCGAAAAAGGCGGCCAAGAAGAAGGCTCCGGCCAAGAAGGCCGCTGCCAAAAAGGCCGGCGCCAAGAAGATCGCGGCGAAGACGACCGCCACGAAGAAGGCGGCGGCCCGGAAGAAGGTCGCGAAGAAGAAGGCCCCGGCCAAGAAGACCGCTGCCAAGAAAGCCGGCGCCAAGAAGATCGCCGGCGCCAAGCGGGCAACGCAAAAGGCTGAGGTCCGCAAGGCTGCTCAGAAGCTGTCCGCGTCACCGGAGCCGCGTCCGATGCCGGCACCGGCACCGGCACCCACCCCGGCCCCGGCACCCGTATCGGCGCCGAAGCCCGCACCGGCTCCGGCCTTTGCGCCTAAACCCGCATCGACACCGGTTCCGGCGTCCACATCGACGACCACCCCGGCCCCCAGGCCGGTATCATCTCCCGACCCGTTGCCTGGAATCATCCCCGGCGTGACGCCGAGAGGAAAAGACGGCAACTGACGCCTTCGCCCACCGCATCGTCAGGCCCAAAGTCGGACGATGCATCTCTTCAGCAGGTTGCCGGCCTGCGACCGGCTCTCAAAGGCCGCGCACCGGCAACCTGCTGAAACCTTATCAAAGAGCTTGAAGAGCGACCTTTGGTCGGGCAGCTTGCGAAGGCAGGGGCCGACGACCGTTCGGCGTCGCGGAACGGCAAGCTAGGGGTAGGCATCATCTTTTCGACATCCGCGCCGGTCTCAGCGTTCTTCCCCCACTGGCGCGAAATCGCCGCCACCGCCCGCAGCTACCTGGTGAGCAAAGAAGCGCTGATGCTACTGGATACCTGGCTCGCGGCCGGCTACGACGACCGCCCGCCGTCGCGCAGCGATCTGACGCCGGATGCCATGCCGCGCATCCTGTCGGACATCTGGCTGATGGATTACGAGCCCGAAGGGGCCCGACTGCGCTATCGCCTGGCCGGAGAGAACATCCGCGCCCGCTACGACTACCCCCTGGTCGGCAAGTGCCTGGACGAGATCCTCGCCGCCGAAGCGCGCGATAAGGTACTGCGCTATTTCCGCGCCTGCGTTGAGAAGCCGGCGGTCAGCAGCGGCGTCGGCCGGCTGTATCACGAGTGGGACCGCCCGGGCTACGGCGAGCGCCTGCTGCTGCCTCTGCTGGACGACAATGGGCTGCCCCAGGGCCTTGTCGGCATCACCATCTGCAAGCAGACCTTCCCCAACCGCCCGGTGGCCGAGCTGCGCGCCAAGCGGATCACCAGCATCCTGCCGCTGGGCGGCGCACCCGCCACCGAAGAGCCCGGCTGAGCCCTAAATCGCTGCGAGGCGCGCCAGCAGCGCGTCGACGTCGTCCGCATCCTGATAGATCCCGAAGCCCAGCCTGAGCCGCGCGCCGCGGAAGTCGGTGGCGATCTCCGCTGCCTTCATCCGGCCATGCACCGTGCCGGCCGCCGCTTCGCTGCCCAGATCGAAGGTGAGGAAGTTGCCGCAAGGCACCCGGGCGGGATCGAGCAGCAGACGCTCGACCGGCAGCACGCCGCCCGGCTGCGCCCTCAGCCCCGCCAGGAAGCGGTCCTGCAAGGCACGGGCATGAGCGTGGATGCCGGCAACGTCCAGGCCGACCGCCTCCAGCAGCCTTAACACCGCCCGCAGGCGGTAGAGGCCGACGGGATCGAAGGTGGCCCCGAGGAAGCGCCCGCCGTCCCCGGCATAGGCCACGGCGCCGCCGGCGGCCTGCTGCAGCGCACCGAAAGCGGCGTACCAGCCGGTATCGCGCGGCCGGGCGCCATAGCCGGCCGGGGCATGCAGGAAGCAGACCCCCTCGCCCGACATGGCGTACTTGTAGCCGCCGGCCATATAGAACGCGCGTTCGGCGACGGCGCCCAGATCGGCCGGCCGCGCCAGGAAACCGTGGTAGCCGTCGATGACGACAAAGGGCTCCGCCGGCAGGCGCGCGACCAGCGCGTCGAGATCGCCCAACGCGAATCCGGAATTGAAGAACACCTGGCTGAAGAAGATCAGGTCGTAGGCGGCCTCCTGCGCCGCCGCGGCAAAGCGCGCGGAGAAATCGGCGACCGGCTCGACCGCAACGCGGGTGACGGCGGCCAGACCGTCTTCTTCCAGACGCGCCACCTGGCGGCTGAAGCTGTGGAACTCGCCGTCGCTGGTGAGGATGCGCGGCACCTGCCCGGACGCCGGGGAGGACGGGAGGCAGGACAGCAGCCGCTTGACGAATTCATGTGTGTTGGGCGCAAAAGCGAGGCTCGCCGGATCGGGAAGCCCCAGATGGCGCGCAATGCCGCGCTGCACCTCCGGCATCACCGTGCCCAGGACGTGATCCCACTTGCCGCCGGCCAGGCGCGCGGCATCCTGCCAGCATTCCACCTGCGCATCGAAGGTAACGTCGGGCCAGTAGTGATGACTGTGGGCCGCAAAGTGCAGTCGCCCGGGCGCCGCCGCCAGGAAGCGGCTGAAATGGGGTTTGTAGCTCTGATTCATGTCCGCTCCGCCGCGTAGCGGTACCCCATGGCGTGGCGCAGCCGCTCAGGCAACGGCGGCAGGGCCGAGCGCGGCAGCAGGAAAGTGGAAAGCGCGAAGAGGTCGCCGAACACCCGGTAGCGCCGCGCCGCCTCGCTCAGGTAGTCGTGGCCGGCCGAACCGCCGGTGCCCAGCTTCATGCCGATCATGCGTTGGGCCATCAGGGCGTGGCGGTAGCGCCAGGCGGTCATGGTCTCGTCGATGTCCATCAGCAGGCTGAGCAGCCGGAACGGCAGTTGCAGCACCGGCTCGTCGCGGTACAGGGTGATAAACAGCGCCGCCTGCAGCGCCCGCCACGACAACCGCCAGGCGCCCTGGGCTTCCAGCGCGGTGTAGCGCGTCTCGTCGTAAATCGCCTCGAAGCGCTCGCGGGCGGCCTCCAGGCCGGCCAGGCCCGCCGCCTTCTCCGCCTCGCCAATCGCGCTGTTGGCCTCCAGCGTGGCTTCGTCCGCGTCGAGCATTCGCGCGACGGCGGCGCGGTAGCTCTCCTGAAAGCGATAGCCGCCCAGTTCCACAAAGGGCGTGCGCTCCAGCCAGGCTTCCAGGCGGTCGCTGAGGCTGGGCCGTGCCTCGGCAGCCTGAAGGGTTTCGCGGTCGGCGGCGCTCAGCCGCGCATCGAAGGGTTTGGCCTCGAAGCCGACGCGGTCGCCGCGGCGCAGGCCCAGGCCGATTTCGATGAGGCGGAACTGCAGCGACTGGAAGCCGGAGGACGGGAACAGCAGGTCGCGAAACTCCAGGAAATCCAGCGGCGTCATGGTCTCCAGCACGTCGAGCTGGCCGATCAGCAGCTTCAGGATGCGCTCGATGCGCTCCAGCCCGGCGACGGCGCGGCCGATATCGCGGGCATCCAGGCTTTCGCTGGCGAAGGTGCCGTCGATGCGTCCCAGTTCGTGCAGGATCTGCTTGAACCACAGTTCGTAGGCCTGGTGCACGATGATGAACAGCATCTCGTCGTGCGCCGGCCTGCCGAGCCGCGCGCTCTCCGGCGACTGGGCGGAGAGCAGGCGGTCGAGCTGCAGGTAGTCGGCGTAATAGAGCGGTGCTTTCTGGTCGCTCACGACTCGGATCCTCCGGTGCCATCATGGCCCCGCCAGCGAACCGCAAAACCCGTAGGCAGGCAAGCGGTGCGGTCAGGAACGGTCCGCGAAAGAGACCTGGGCGATTGGCGGCAGATGGGCCGAGAGCAGGCGCCAGGATTCGCCACCATCGCCGCTGACCCATAGCCCGCCGGTGGGCGAGCCCATGGCGAGGGCCCGGCCCTCGGCATCGATATCCAGGGCGTGGCGGTAGACCAGATCGTAGGCGCCCTCCTGCGGCAGCCCCTGAGCCAGGGATTCGAAGCTGGCACCACCGTCGCGCGTGCGGGTCACCACCAAGCGGCCGTCCACCGGCACACGGCACTCGTCCTTCACGGCCGGCACGAACCACGCGGTCCTGGGGTCCTGCGGGTGTGCGGCGACGGCGAAGCCGAAAGCTGATGGAGGGACGTCGGTGATCTGCACGAAATGCAGTCCGCCGTCGTCGGAGCGAAAGATGCCGCAGTGGTGCTGACACCACACAGTCTCCGGCGCCGTCGGGCAGACCGCGAGGCGGTGCGGGTCCTGGATCGTCGGATCGTCGACGCGGTCCGGCGGCATGTAAGTGGCGGCGAGCCCCTTACCGCCCAGGACCCAGCTCCCGCCGCTGTCCTCGCTGCGCCACACACCGCCGCAGGAGATGCCGACGATCAGCCGGTCGCCGTCGCGCGGGTCGACGCAGATCGAGTGAATGCCCGGATCGTCGTAGCCGCCGCCGAACCATTCCGGGCGGGACGGCTGGTTCCACAGGCTCTCGACCAAGTGCCAAGTCTCGCCGCGGTCGTCGGAGCGGAACAGGGCGCCGGGGATTGTACCCGCCCAGAGACGGCCGGGCTGCTCGTCACCGCCCGCCGCCAGGGTCCAGATCAGCGACACGCTCGGCGCCTTTTCGCTTTCCCCGTTGGCGGCCATGCCGACGGGAAAGGCGGGCGCCGGCAGCTCGGTCCAGCGGGCGCCGCCGTCCTCCGAGCGGTGCAGCTTCACGCCGAAGTGGCCCAGGTTGAGCGCCGCATAGAAACAGCCGTCGCGCGGGTCCTGCAGGAAGGCGCTGACCGGATCGCCGAGGAAACCGATCGCACGCGGGAGAGCCGGGCCCTCACCGTCCACCACAAAGAGTCCCTTGCGGGTCGCCACGAAGAGATCCTGCGCCATGATGTCCGCCCTATCCCCCTGAGAGCGCCTGGAATACGAAGACTTCGTCGTCGGGCCGCACCGCATCGCCAAGGCCCGTACGGTCGGCGATCATCCGGGAATTCACGAAGAGGTTCACGTGGCGCCTCAGCCGGCCCTGATCGTCGACGATGTAGGAACGCAGGCGCGGTTTCTGCGCGAAGACCGCCTCCAGCACTTCGCCCACGCTCGTCCCACCGACCTCGAGCGACGGCGCGTCGAGGTGGCGCTGCAGGTTGGCGGTGAACGTCACGTGCGGCATGAGGATGAATCCTGCTCCTGGCGCGTTGCGAATTCAATTGCCAACTGGCTGACAAATCCGGCGCGCCCCTTAAGAGGGGATGCTCCCTTCCGGCGGCCGCCCGCCTCACCGACTTCCCTGCCCCTAAAGGCCCTCGGCGATGCGCAGCAGGTAGTTGCCGTAGTCGTTTTTGCGCAGCGGCTCGGCCAGGCGGGTCAGGTCGTCGGTGGTGATGAAGCCCTTGCGCCAGGCGATCTCCTCGACGCAGGCGATCTTCAGGCCCTGGCGGTGCTCGATGGTCTGCACGAACTGGGCCGCGTCGATCAGGCTGTCGTGGGTCCCGGTGTCGAGCCAGGCATAGCCGCGCCCCAGGCGCTCGACCTTCAGTTGGCCGGCTTCCAGGTAGCGGCGGTTCAGGTCGGTGATTTCCAGCTCGCCGCGATCCGAGGGTTTCAGGTCGGCGGCGATATCGCAGACCTGCTCGTCGTAGAAATAGAGGCCCGTCACCGCAAAGCGCGATTTCGGCTGGCGCGGTTTCTCCTCCAGGCTGACCGCCTGGCCCGCGGCGTCGAACTCGACGACGCCGTAACGCTCGGGGTCCGAGACCTGATAGCCGAACACCGTGGCGCCGCGCTGCAGCCCCGCCGCGCGCATGACGATCTCCTGCAGCCCGCCGCCATAGAAGATATTGTCGCCCAGGATCAGCGTACACTTGTCGCCGCCGATGAAGTCGCGGCCGATGAGGAAGGCCTGGGCCAGGCCCTCCGGCTTGGGCTGCTGCGCAAAGGCGATGTTCAGGCCCCACTGGCTGCCGTCGCCCAGCAGATTGTGGAACAGCGGCGCTTCGTGCGGCGTGGTGATGATCAGGATGTCGCGGATGCCGGCCATCATCAGCACCGACAGCGGATAGTAGATCATCGGCTTGTCGTAGACCGGCAGCAGTTGCTTGCTGATCGCCAGCGTGACCGGATGCAGCCGCGTGCCCGCGCCGCCGTCCAGAATGAGACCCTTCATCTTTCCCCCTGTTCCTGCCGGACCAGAAGGTCCCGCAGTACGTCCTGCAGCCCGCCGCGCCAGTCGATCGGGCCTTGCCCGAAGGTCGCCTGAAACAGGCTGGAATCCAACGTGGAATCCATCGGCCGCCGGGCCGCCGTCGGATAGTCGGCGGTGGCGATGGGGTGCACTTGCGGCCCCGCCCGCCCGGTCAAGGTTTCCTGCCCGGCGAAGATCGCCCGGGCGAAGTCGTACCACGAGGTGCGCGCCGCCCCGGCGCAGTGATAGGTCCCGTAGCTTGCCGGGCCGAGTTTCTCGGCGACCGCCAGAAGGGCAGCCGCCAGGGCCGCCGCCGGCGTCGGGCAGCCGTACTGGTCGGCGACGATGGACATCTCGGCCCGCTCGCCGCCCAGGCGCAGCATGGTTTTCACGAAGTTGGCGCCCGCCGCGCCGAACACCCAGGACGTCCGCAGAATCACGTGACCCGTACAGGCCGCGCGCACCGCTGCCTCGCCGGCTTCCTTGCTGCGCCCGTAGACACCAAGCGGATGCACCGGGTCGTCCTCGCGGTAGGGCGCGCCCTTCAGGCCGTCGAAAACATAGTCGGTGGAGATGTGGATCAGCGCCGCGCCGCTGCCGTGACAGGCCTCGGCGACAAAGCCGGCGCCGTCGCGGTTGACCGACAGGGCCAGACTCTCCTCGCTCTCGGCCTTGTCGACGGCGGTATAGGCGGCGGCGTTGATCACCGTGGCGTAGCCTTCGCCAACCGCCTTCATCACGGCATCGCGCCGGGTGATGTCCAGGTCCCGGCGGGCCAGGGCGGTCAGCGCCAGGCCGCGCGCCGCCGCCAGCCCTTGGACCTCCCGGCCCAGTTGGCCGTCGGCACCGAGCAGCAGCAGCGGCCCGCCCGCCCGGCCCTCGCCTTCACCCAACGGCATCTAGCCGGCTTTCTGCGATTTCGAGAGGCCGAGGCGCTCGCCCTGGTAACGCCGGTCCAGGATGCCCTGCCACCAGTCCCGATGCGCGAGATACCATTCGACCGTCTTGCCCAGGCCCGAGGCAAAGCTCTCCTGCGGCCGCCAGCCGAGTTCCCGCTCGATCTTCGTGGCATCGACCGCATAGCGCAGGTCGTGGCCGGGGCGATCGGTCACGTAGGTGATGAGGTCCCGGCGCGAGCCTCCCCCGTCACGCGGACTCAAGTCGTCGACCAGATCGCAGATCATGCCGACCACATCGATGTTGCGCATCTCGCTGTCGCCGCCGACGTTGTAGGTCTCGCCGAGCTGCCCGCTCTTCAGCACGGTGACCAGGGCGCGGGCATGATCTTCCACATGCAGCCAGTCGCGCACGTTCTCGCCTTTGCCGTAGACCGGCAGCGGCTTGCCGGTCAGCGCGTTGATGATCATCAGCGGGATCAGCTTCTCGGGAAACTGGTAGAGGCCGTAGTTGTTGGAGCAGTTGCTGGTGACCACCGGCAGGCCGTAGGTCGTGTGCCAGGCGCGCACGAAGTGGTCGGAGGCCGCCTTGCTCGCCGAATAGGGCGAGTTGGGGCGGTAGGGCGTCTCCTCGGTGAACAGCCCTTCGGCGCCCAGCGCGCCGAACACCTCGTCGGTGGAGATGTGGTGGAAGCGGAAGGCGTCCCGCGCCGGGCCTTCCAGCTCGCGCCAGTAGGCTGTCGCGGTCTCCAGCAGACGGTAGGTGCCAACCACGTTGGTCTCGATGAAATCAGCCGCATCGTCGATGGAGCGGTCAACGTGGGATTCCGCCGCCAGGTGCATCACCGCGTCCGGGCGATGCTCGGCGAAGACCTCGCGCAGCGACGCACCGTCGCAGATATCGACCTTGGCGAAGGCGTAGAGCGGGCTCGACGCCGCGTCCTCCAGGGCCACCGGCGTCGCCGCATAGGTCAGCTTGTCGACGTTCACGACCGCTTCGCCGGCGCCGATCAGGTGGCGGATGACCGCCGAGCCGATGAAGCCGGCGCCGCCGGTAACCAGGATCTTCATGCGGCCCCCTTCGCCGATACGGACCCGCCAGAACTTCCCAGGCAGGCTGCAAAAGCTCTTCTAAAGCCCTTGGTCATATTGGAAAACCCTTGATAATTCCCTTAGGGGCGGCCAGCCGCGGTCGCGCTCGGCCAGCATCGCCCCGGCGCCCTCGGGCCAGGCGCTGCCCAGTGCCGGATCGTTCCACAGCAGGCCCTGCTCAGCCTCCGGCGCGTAGAAGTCGCTGACCTTGTAGATCACCTCGGTCCCGGGCTCCAGGGTGCAGAAGCCGTGGGCGAAGCCGGCGGGGATGAAGATCTGGTTCCACGCCGCGGCGGAGATGGTGGCACCGACATGCTGCCCATAGCTCGGCGAGCCCCAGCGCAGATCCACCGCGACGTCGAAGACGGCACCGCTGACGACGCGCAGCAGCTTGGCCTGGGCGCGCGGCGGCACCTGGAAGTGCAGGCCGCGCACCGTGCCCACCTCGGCCGACAGCGACTGGTTGTCCTGCACGAAGTCGGCGTCGATGCCCGCGGCGGCGAAGGCCTGCTTGTTGTAGGTTTCGGAAAAGAAACCGCGGTGGTCGCCGTGCTTCACCGGCTTGAGGACCAGCACGTCGGGAATGGCCAGGCGGGTAACATCCATCACGCAAAAACTCTCTCGAACGGCAGCAGAAACGGCTCGGCGAAACAGGCTCACGGGCAAGATGCCCCGAGTCTCCTCGCCGATCATACTGCAATTCAGCTGCGCTGGCTGACCTGCCTGGCTGGGAGGGTGCCGGCGTCCCCCGACATCTCCCCCGAAATCTCCCCCGACATCTCCCCCGACATCTCTGGCGAGACCTCACCGGGCGCGCGCGGCACCGGGCGGCTCAGTGACATGATTTCGATGCCTTGCTTGGCAAGATAAGCCTCGGCGGCGGCGCGGGCCTTGGCATGGGAGTCCTCGAAGCCCTCGGCATAGAACTCGCCCTGCAGCCTCCAGGTCACACGCCAGCGATAGCCCGGGCGTCCACGCGGACCGTTGGGGCTGGGATTCCCCGGCCAGGGTTCGACCACAAGGTTGTAGTTTTTGAGACCGTGCATCTCGACGCCGACTCGTTTGCCCGAAAGCGTGTTTCTGACGCGTGCAAAAGGTGTCGTGGCACTGCCGCCGATGGCCCCACTATAGTCGAAACGTTCGTCCCCGTTGACGGAAAAAAGCAGGTCATTCGACGGAAAAGGATTTCCGCTGTAACCGCAAGGCGTTGCCGATCACCGAGACGGAGGAGAGGCTCATTGCCGCCGCCGCGATCATCGGGCTCAGCAGCCAGCCGGTCAGCGGAAACAGCACGCCGGCGGCCAGCGGCACGCCCAGCATGTTGTAGAGGAAGGCGAAAACCAGGTTCTGCCGGATGTTGCCGAGCGTCGCCCGGCTGAGCCGCCGTGCCGCCACCAGTCGGGCCAGGTCGCCTTTCAGCAGGGTGATCCCGGCGCTCTCCAGCGCCACGTCGGAGCCGCTGCCCATGGCGACGCCGATATCCGCCTGGGCCAGCGCCGGGCCGTCGTTCACGCCGTCGCCGGCCATCACCACGGTGCGCCCCAGGCGCTGCAGTTCGGCGACCACCGCCGCCTTGTCGCCCGGCAGCACCTCGGCCTCGACGCGGTCGATGCCGAGCTGGCGCGCCACCGCCTCGGCGGCCCGGCGGCTGTCGCCGGTCAGCATGACGATCTCCAGGCCGTCGCGCTTCAAGGCTTCCAGGGCCCGCGGCGTGCTCTGCTTGATCGGATCGGCCACCGCGATAATGCCGCGGCACTGGCCCGCCTCGGCCACCGCGATGAGGCTGTCGCCGCGGCTCTGCCGCTCGGCGATCACCCGCTCGAAGGCGCTGACGTCGACGCCCTCCTCGGCCAGCCAGCCCGCCTTGCCGGCCAGCACCGTCTGGCCGGCGATCTCGCCACGCACGCCTTTGCCCGGCACCGCCGCGAAGCCGGCAACCGACGGCAGGGTCACCTCACGCTGCGCGGCGGCGGCCACCACCGCCTGGGCCAGCGGATGCTCGCTGCGGCTTTCCAGGCCGGCGGCCAGCGCCAGCAGGGCCGTTTCATGACTGCCTTGCGCCGCCTGGACGAAGACCGCCTTGGGCTTGCCCTCGGTCAGCGTGCCGGTCTTGTCGACCACCAGCGTATCGGCTTGCGCCAGGCGCTCCAGCGAAGCCGCGTCCTTCACCAGCACGCCCAGTCCGGCGCCGCGCCCGACCGCGACCATGATCGACATCGGCGTGGCGAGGCCCAGCGCGCAGGGACAGGCGATGATCAGCACCGAGACGGCGGTGACGATGGCATAGGCGAAGGCCGGCGGCGGCCCGAAGACCATCCAGGCGATGAAGGTGACGCCGGCGGCCAGCACCACGGCGGGCACCAGATAGCCGGCGGCGATATCGGCCTGGCGCTGCGCCGGCGCACGGCTGCGCTGGGCCTCGCCGACCAGTTGGACGATCTGCGCCAGTACCGTCTCGCGGCCGACGCGCTCGGCTTCGAAGACCAGACTGCCGGTGCCGTTCACCGTCGCGCCGGTCACCGGATCGCCGGGCCCCTTCGTGACGGGCACGGCCTCGCCGGTCAGCATCGACTCGTCGACCGCGCTCTCGCCCTCGATGACCGTGCCGTCGACGGGGATCTTCTCGCCCGGGCGCACCTGGATGCGGTCGCCGATCTTGAGGTCCTCGACGGGCCGCTCGACGGTCGCGCCGCCGTCCGTCACGACACGGGCGGTCTTCGGTGCCAGATCGAGCAAGGCGCGCAGCGCGCCGCCGGTGCGCTCGCGCGCGCGCAGTTCCATGACCTGGCCCAGGGCCACCAGGGTGACGATCACCGCCGCGGCCTCGAAGTAAACGGCGACCTGGCCGGAGGCATTGCGCAGGCCCGGCGGGAACAAGCCCGGTGCCAGCGTCGCCACCAGGCTGAAGAGATAAGCCGCGCCGGTGCCCAGGCCGATGAGGGTGAACATGTTGAGGTGGCGGCTCTTCAGCGACGCCAAACCACGGGCGAAGAACGGCCAGCCGCACCACAGCACCACCGGCGACGCCAGCGCCAGTTCGACCCAGTTCGACCACGCAGGCGGGATCACCTGGAACCCGAAGAGGTGCGCGCCCATGGTCAGCAGCACCAGCGGCAGCGTGAAGACGACGCCGATCCAAAAGCGCCGGACCATGTCGATCAGTTCCGGATTGGGGCCCGTCTCGGCGGTCACGTCCATCGGCTCCAGCGCCATGCCGCAGATCGGGCAGATCCCGGGGCCCTGCTGCACGATCTCCGGATCCATCGGGCAGGTGTAGGTGATCTTCTCGGCGCCCGGGCCCGCCGGCGGCGGCTGCAACGCCGAGCCGTCGAGCACGCCTTCGGGATCGCCGCTGAACTTCTTCAGGCAGTGATCGGAACAGAAATAATAGGTCTGACCGGCATGTTCGGCCTGGCGCGGGTTGCCTTCGGTGGCGACGGTCATACCGCAGACCGGGTCCAGCGCGGTCTCGCCGCCGGCCCCCGCACCGCCGCCACCGCAACATTTATGTTCCGCCGGCTGATGGGCACCGCAGATCTTTTTCACGTCTGCCGAAGGGGTCATGGGTTCAGTTGGCTCCCGCCATGCGTGCTGATGTTAAAACGCTCACGGTTTCGGATATGGGGCTTCCCGTCACTGGAAGGTCAAGGGGTTCCAGCAAGGGCTCTTCCCAAGCACCGTCCAGGCCGCTAAACCAGAGTCCATCGGGGAAATTCGGCTGGCCGGATAAAAAACTGGAAAATACCGCCCTGCGCGGCTCCCTCAACGTCCCCCCAAGCACTCCAAGGAATTGGTTGAAAAGCATGCGAAATCTGGAACTGCCGGGCCGTTCGGTCGCCCGCTCGCTGAACGGCATGGCGGCGACGTCTCACAGTCTGGCCACGCTGACGGCCGTCAACGTGCTGCAGGCCGGCGGCAACGCCATGGACGCGGCGGTCGCCGCCTGCGCGGTCCAGGGCGTGGTCGAACCGGAATCCACCGGCATCGGCGGCGACTGCTTCGTGCTCTTCGCGCCCAAAGGCAGCAGCGACATCGTCGCCTTCAACGGCTCGGGCCGGGCGCCCCAGGCGGCCACTGCCCAGTGGTTCGCCAGTCAGGGCATCGACAAGATCGAACGCTTCACGCCCCACGCGGTGACCGTGCCGGGCGCCGTCGACGCGTGGGCGCAGCTGCTGCGCGACCACGGCACCCGCAGCCTGGGGGACATGTTGCAGCCGGCGATCCGCTTTGCGCGTGACGGCTATGTGGTAACCGAACGCGTGGCGGCGGACTGGGCGGTCGAGGTCGAGACCCTGTCCCACGATCCGGCGGCCAGCGCCATCTTCCTGCCCAACGGCAAGACGCCCGCCCTGGGCAGCGTCCACCGCCAGCCGTTGCTGGCCGCCAGCCTGGAGCTGATCGCCAGAGAGGGCCGCGACGCCTTCTACAAGGGCGCCATCGCTGCGGACCTGGTTGCGCACCTGAAGGAATTGGGCGGCCTGCACAGCGCGGAGGATTTCGCGGCGGCCGGCGGCGAATACGTCGACCCGATCAGGACCGCCTATAAGGGCTACGACGTCTACGAGTGCCCGCCGAACGGCCAGGGCATCATCGCGCTGCTGCTGTTGAACGTGCTCTCCGGCTACGACCTGCCGGCCATGGGGGCGATGAGCGCCGAGCGCCTGCATCTGGAGATCGAGGCGACCCGCCGCGCCTACCGCGAACGTGACGCCCACATCGCCGACCCGGCCCAGGCCGCGGTGCCGGTGGAACAGATGCTCTCCGCCGACTATGCGGCCAAGCTGCGCAGCGAGATCCGGCTGGACCGCGCCACCGCCCCGGCCGCCCCGGCGCCGATCGCCGCCCATGCCGACACGGTCTATATCTCCGTCGTCGACAAGGATCGCAATGCGGTCAGCTTCATCAACTCCACCTTCCATTCCTTCGGCAGCGGCATCTGCGGTCCGAAGAGCGGCGTGATCCTGCAGAACCGCGGCGCCGCCTTCTCCGTCGATCCCGCCCATCCCAACTGCATCGCGCCGGGCAAGCGCCCGATGCACACCATCATCCCCGGCATGGTGGCCAAGGGCGACAAGGTGGTGATGCCCTTCGGCGGCATGGGCGGCAGCTACCAGGCCTGCGGCCATGCCCGCTTCCTGACCAACCTTTACGACTACGGCCTCGACGTGCAGCAGTCCATGGACCTGGGCCGCCTCTTCCCGACGCCGGGCGAGGAAGAAGTGGAGATCGAAAGCAGCGTGCCGCAGGACGTGCTTGCCATGCTGGCGGTCCTGGGCCTCCGCTTCTCCGCGCCCGAAAAGCCGACCGGCGGCAGCCAGGCAATCCAGATCGACTGGGACGCCGGCACCCTGGCCGGCGGGTCCGACCCGCGCAAGGACGGCTGCGCCCTGGGCTACTGAGCCGGGGCTACTGAGCCGGGACTCTCGATCGACTTT
>JBHJIR010000002.1:0-89907 GCA_050043265.1 Kiloniellaceae bacterium | reverse complement strand
GTAGACAATCTCGGCCGGCAGGACGTCGCCGAAGTGGGTGTTAAGCAGATGCTTAAAATGGTCATCCTTGAACTGCACGTCGGGGGGGAGGGTGGCGGCGAACTCGACCAGAGGATGGTCCAGCAGAGGCGCCTGGCTTTCCAGGCCATGGGCCAAGCTCAAGCGATCCTCCACGTGCAACGGCGCCGGCAGCAGGCAGTTGAAGTCGAGGTGCGTCATGCTGTCGAAGTAGGCTTCCTTGCGCACGTTGGCCCGGTTGTTGAAAATCGCCTTGAAGTCGGCGACCACCTTTTCGGGCGCCAACTGCGACCAGTCGACCTCGTCGTTCATATCGACCGAGCGGTTGACCAGCCGGAAGTAGCGCTCGTCCAGAGGACCGAACAGGCCCTCGCGCCAGAACTGGGTGATCAACGGCGTGTACTCGCGCAGCAGACCCAGGTTGGGAACGATAGATTCGATGGTGACGACGTAGTTGCCGTTCCTGTAGCTGCCATCCATCGCCGCATTGATGCACTGCTCGAAATAAGCGATCAGATAGCGGGCATAACCCCCAAAGATCTCGTCGCCGCCCTGACCACCCAGCACCACCTTGACATGTTCGCGGGCCAGCTTGGAAACCATGAACTGGGGGAACGACCCGGGGCCGGCCACCGGAAAATCCAAGTGATAGATGACATCGCGGATGTGGTGGCGGAAATCATCGGCGGTGATGTCGGCAACGTGAAGCTCCCCGCCCGTGCGGTCGGTGACCATGCGGGCGTAGTGGCTTTCGTCGTAGCCGGGATGGTCGGTGAAGCGGCCATTGCAGCCGAGACGGTTCGCGTCGTCGGCCCGCGTCGCCAGCAGGGCCATCAGGCTGGAATCGATGCCGCCCGAGATGTAGGCCCCCACCGGCACGTCGCTGCGCAGGTGCAGGGCCAGGGATTCGTGCATCAACTCTTCCAGACGGTCGCCGAAATACTTGGCACTGTGGTCGTAGTCGATCTCGTAATGGACGTCCCAATAGCGCCAGGTGCGGACGTCGCCGTTCTCGACCTTCAGCGCGTGGCCGGGCAGCAGCTGCTTGATCCCCTTGAACAGGGTGTGTTCGCCGATGGTGAATTGCAGGGTCAGATATTCGGCCAGGGCGGTGGGATCGGTCTCGATCTCCGGCAGGAAGGGGACCAGCGCCTTGGCTTCGGAGGCGAAATAGAGCACCCCATCGACCACCGTGTAGTAAAACGGCTTGATGCCAAAGCGGTCGCGGGCGCAGAGCAGGCGCCGCTTGCGCTCGTCCCACAGGGCGAAGGCGAACATACCGCGCAGGTGATCCAGGCAGCTGTCGCCGTAGCGCTCATAAGCGGCCAGGATGGTTTCCGTGTCCGAATGGCTCTTGAAGCTCCAGCCGGGGGAAAGAGTCTCGCGCAGTTCGACGTAGTTGTAGGTCTCGCCATTGTAGGAAATCACCGTACCGTTGTCGGCCGCCATGGGCTGGGCACCGTGCTCGGTCAGGTCGATGATCGACAGCCGACGATGGGCCAAGCCGACGGCGCCGTTCGGTGAGACCCAACTGCCGGCCCCGTCCGGCCCGCGATGGGCGATCAGCTTGCCCATGACGGCAAGACGCCGATCCAGGCCGTCAACCGGCCGTCCCTTGAGATCAATGAGTCCGGCTATTCCGCACATATTTCACCATTACAATTCGTCCGTATCATCCAAGCAGCACCCGACCCAGGAATTTCTTGATCGGCTCGACGGCTTCTCTGAGCGCCCGCAATAAGACCACGACTATTCTCGGGCTATTTGAGGAACGCTCGATACTTTCCAACTTCCTGTATGTGTTCCCGAGATACAATGCGGTGCCGTATTTTATCTTATTCCAGCGCAGCATCCTGTCCCATTTCACCGAATAGGCATCGATCTTGCTCTGGAACAATGCCGGCGATGGTGGAATGCCAAGCCTTTTCCATTCTTCCCCGACGGCTTGGTCGAACTGCTCGATCAGGGCCCTAAAGGACCACCTGCCGGAACACGCGATTTCCCGATAGGCGGTCTCGATGATCGCTTTCGCCCTTTCCGGGTCGCGCAAGATGGCCACCACCTCCGCCATATTGGAATGGTCCCGCGCGAGAGGCACGTAGTGGCGGCCCGCCTCCAGAATACCGGAGTAGGCCCCTTCGTACATGATCATCAGGGTCCGCAGCGCGGCGGCCTCAAAACAGCGGGGCGAGATGACGTGGATCACCGTACGGCCATCCCGTCCCTCCAGGAATTTATTGCGGACCTTCTCGAAGGAGGCCTCCGGGTGACGTCTTTCGTAGTCATCCACAGCGGGGGCCACCTGGCCGGAATAGTCAATGAAGCTGGCGCCGCTCTCCGCCCCCAGGGTGGCACGGGAATCGGCCACGAAGCGGATCCAGTCGTCGCCGTAGATCCGGTCACTCTCCTTGCAGGAAATGTCGCAGTTCAACGACCAGCCGGCGGCATCGGCCAGGAAGCGTTCGGCGATGACGGACTTCTCCTGGCCGAAGATGCCACACCAGGCCGGCAGCTTGCGTGCCCGATAGGAAACGTCGATCCGGCGATCCTCGTAGGCTGGGACTTCAACATCCAGCAGTTCCTCGGGAACGTAGCCGGTCAGGACGTGCTCGAAGCGCACCCGATCGAACCAGGGTCCCCGGTAGATGTCACGAACGACCTCGGGGTTGACGACGGTGAAGACCAGCGAAATGCCCATCCGCTCGATCTTGTCACAGGTCGATTCGACCCAGCGCATTTCATCCTGGATGAACAGGGCTTTCAGGCCCTGAAATCCTTTCAGTCTCTCGATAATCTGATCGGAAAGGGTATTGCCATGGCCGACCGGAATGCTGTGGTGAATGACGATGCAGTCGAACATCGAAAGGTCGACATCGGTCTTCCTGAAGACATGGAAGTCCAGTTCGACAACCTTGTGGATGCTGTATCCCTTGAAGGCAGCGATATGGCTCCGGGTGGTGCCGACGAACGCCGAGTTAACGTTGTAAAGAAACAGGATGTTCATTTTTTACCGACAGTGGGAAATTGCTCGCTGCGTCGTTCCGTCCAGGCCTACACCACGATCTCGTCTCTTTCGGCGACGGGGATGCTCCCATCAGCGGTGAGGGTGGATTCCGCCAGGATATGATCGGCTGCATCCATAACAGACGCCGCCGCGTAGGTCCGATAGGTCGGCGCTGGGTACTGCCCCGTGATTCTTGCCTTCAGGGAGATCCAGAGAGGATCGTGCTTAATCTTCATGTCGCGGAAGAGCTTGGAAAAACGAACCGACAGGTATTCGAGCAAGCCGTATCCCCTGACGTGGCGCCAGAACAGACGGATCTGCCCCGACCGTTCGGCCTCGCTCGACCAATGCATGCGGTCCGAGACCAGGTCGCTCCAGATGGCCACGAACCAGTTCCTCCTGTTCAGGTAGGATTCCTTGCCATGGATCGACAGGAACTTCTTGTAGTCGTGGGCGACCATGTTGTGCTGCGACGCATACACCCCAGGGGCCAAGAGATTGCCCAGCAGGGCGTCCGGATTCTCGAAGGACCGGAAGTAGGACAGGGCCCATTTCGATTCGGTCGCCGTCAGGGAACCGAGGGAGCTTTGCCTCGGCAGGGAGAGGAACAGCATCCCGAACCGGTTGATCATGACCCCCTGCCTGGCCAGGCACAGCCCCTGCACCATCGCCGAGTAATCGTGAGTCGCGCCGGAGAAAAGAGCTCCGGAGGCGGCAATGATCCGGTCGATCAGGGTTCGCTTGTAGCAGCCGAAGATGATCTTTCCCAAGGCGAACTCGCGGGTCGTTTCCCGGGTCCGGGGAACGGTGCCGGCGGCCTTGAAGCGCAGGGCCTCGTCAGGAACGTAGGGTTGGGGAAGCCCCTGAAGGAACTCCAGGCTTTCGATCAGGGTCCCGGAGCCATCGGGGTTGTCGATGTCGTCGATGTAGTAAGGGGCATAGGCCCAGTTCACGATGTCCGGATCGAATTCTGCGATGACGGCATCCACCTCGACCAACAAACGGGGAAGGATCACCATCTTGTCGGTCAGGTAGAGGACATAGTCGCCGGTCGTAAAGCCAAGGGCGTACTCGAAATGCTCCGGCGCCGACAGAAGCTGGGACGGGCGGATCAGCCTGACGTTGGGAAGCCCGAGCCAAGGAGCCAGTGCCGCTTCGTTTGCGGCCCTGAACTCGTCGCTGGTCGAGTTATCCGAGACGATCATCTCGAAGCTGGAGTGGTCGAGCCGCATGACATGCCGGGCCACGATCGCCAGCAATTTCGGCCGATCCTGGGTGGGAATGACGATGGAGTATTTCATCTCGCAATCGCGATCGGGGAATGAGCCATCTCAGCCCACCATCAGCCGGCGCCAGGCCTTGATGTTGGACACGACGGCCGGCGCGAGCCGGATCGTGCTCTTCAACGCCCAGCAAAATCTTCCGAACCGGTCCGCCATTCCAAGCCGGCCTATATGATCGACATAGGCCTGGACCGTGCGGTCCGCGTAGTTTTCTTTCAGAAGTGAAATCAGTTCCGGATTGGTGAAGGAAGGCGATTGGAGCCAGAACAGCCGGACAGCCGAACTCGAGGCTCTCAATTTCTGCGCAACCGTCATCTTCTTCATGAAAATATTGGCGATATTGCTGGCGAGGCGGTCGAAGGTGCTTTCAGGATAGTAGTGGGGCAACCGGACCCGGTCTGGGGCCGAGGTCTCACTCCAGTTGTTGGTGGTACGCCCGAACCGAGCCTGGGTCACCACGGTCCGCGACGTGGTGATCAGCTTGTCCGATACGCAGCGGCTGGCGAAAAAGCCGACCGGATAATAGTTCCAGAACAAATAGCCCTGTTCCGGGCTGCCAATCCTGAAAGCATGGGCGGCCGGCAATGCCGAGCGCCGGACGAACAGGCCGCCACACCCCGAAAAGGACAGGGCGGTGATGCAGGCCCGGACGGGATCGTCGATGGTTTTTTCCTCGAACTGGAGCCGCCGGGCGGCCGGGCCGACGACGACGCTTCCAAACATCACGTTGCAGTCCGGATTGGTCCGGAACTTCTCGAGCACGAAGTCGATTTCGTCCAGACTGAAGTCGTCCTCGTCGGAAATCCAGGTGATAATCTCGCCGGAAGCCAGCTTCGGTATTTCGAAGAAGCTCAGCGTTCCCTGATTCTCCTTCACCGAATAGAGCCTGAGGCGCGCATCCTCGATGCCGCTCAGCAGCGCGGAGGTATCGTCCGAGGAAAAGTTATCCCGCACGATCAACTCAATGTCCTGGCGCGAGGAGGAGAGGATATGCGCCACGCACTGGCGGGCGACCTCGGCCCGGTTTCGGGTGCACAGCAGGAAACTGATCTTCGGCGGGAGCGCCATCGATCAGGCGCCGCTATCGGCCTGAGCGAGGAGATCAATGACGGAATGGACCCGCCCGCCATCAGCGATGAATCCGGAAAGAGTGTCCCTGATCTCGGAAATATAGGCGTAATTGAAAACCACAACCTCATCGACGGCGGCCCGTGTCACCGCCTCCGGTCCGACGATCTCGAACTCAGTCACCGGCGTATAGCAGCCGTGCAGGCCGGGATTGCCATCGACGACGAATTCCAGATGCCGGTCGGTGAGCCCGGCCATGGCCAGGGTAGTGACGCCGCGCCCCCAGCCACCGTAGCCGGCGAAGCGCTTTCCCGAACGCCGCCGTGTTTCAATATAGGCCCTGAGGTTGGCGTAGGAGCGCGCGACGTCCTCCTGGAACGCCATGAAGGTGGACAGTTCGTCGAGCTTGGGGTCGGCAAAAACCGACAAGTCCTTGACTGGCGCAAGGCGGCTTCCTTGCGGTGTCGCCGCAATCAGCATTGAACTGCCGCGGCAGACCTGTTTGGGCAGAAAGTTGAAATCGATCATGCGAAGGCCATGGCGCTCCAGAAAGCGCTTCATCGAACCATAGTGGAGGTACGTTGCGTGTTCGTGGCCGAACAAGGCTGTCTCGTGCTTGGCGTGAATATCCTGCAGGTCGTGCACCTCCAGCAGAAGGATGCCCTGCTCGTCATCCAGGACCTCGCGCACGGTCTCGAGGAACGGCGCCGGATCGTAAAGGTGGTCGAAGGTATGCAGCAGGACGATCAGCTGCGCCTTGGCGAACGCCGGCGGAATCAGACCAATAGATTCCCGGGTGAATAAGTCGTTGATGACGGTCACGCCGTTTTCTTGGGCCAATTGGCAGAGGTTTCCAGCGGCTTCGAAGCCCAGCGTGTCGAGGCCCCTCTGCTGATACAGCGACAGCAGGTAGCCATCGGCTGCGCCGATCTCGATCGCCTTGTCCCCCGGTTTGAGCCCGAGGACGTCCACCGAGTGGTCCACCAGCTTGCGCATGTAGCTGCGGATGAACGGGGACTTGGAAGCGGTGTACTGGTAGGTGTGATAGTATTCGTGCAGGTTCACGTCGTGCTGCGTTTGGACGCTGGCGCAGCTCCGGCAGAAATGGATCTCCATCGGATAGGAAAACTCGCTGCCACGATTTTCCCTGGTGACGACCTCGTCGAAGAAGGGAACGGCGTCGAAATGCATGAAGCGGACGAGATCCGCGCCGGCGCACAGACGACAGCGGGAGCGGTTGACGACGGTGTATTTTGTCATGGTGATGTTGTCCGTTGATCCTGCTTGCCGGGCCGGGGGGCGCGAAGACCTCTCAGCCACGCGCATACAGCCTCAGCGGTGAGTCCGGCGAAAGAAAAGGAAGCGCCCGCTGGGCGATGGAGCGGGATTCCTTGTCGGCGTAGGCAAGGTCGGCCTCCTCGCTTGGAAGGACCGCTCCGCGATCAAAGCGGGCGAGGAAGGCAGCCTGCTGGTGCGCGTAGTCGACCGCGACCGCGTCACTCAGTGCATTGCCGAGAATGGCGGAATCCGCAGACAGGCGGGCATCCTCGGCCCCTTCCTCAAAGTATGCCAGCACGCTGGCCAGCATCGCCCCAATCGGCCGCTCCTTTTGCGGCCAATCGGGATCAGCCGACCCCGGCGGCCCGCCATCAACACGTATCGTCCCCGGTTCGGTCGAAAAGTCGAGCATCGCTTTACTGTTTCTGCCGGACAGCTCAACCACTCTCTTCCGCCCTTCCCCGTTCCGCGCGATGTGAGCCTGTACCGTCAACTCATCGCAGCCGTAGGTCAAAAAAACTTCGGCGCCGCCCCGCTCGACCTGGATTTCCGAAGAACCGGGAGCAATCGGCCCATAGACCGCAGCGACGATGTTGGCGACGTGAGGCAGCACGTCGAAGATCACGGGAACCCCCGAATCGTAGCTTTTGGCGTCCCCGTGACGGGCCTCTCCGGCGGGGTCGATCCAGGTCACACAGATCCGTGACATCCGCTCGCCTTCGGGCCAGGTCCGCCGGAACAGGTTCAGGTAGTCGGGGAAAAGATAGGTGTTGGTGCAGAACAACCGCAGATCCAGCGAGCCGGCCAGGGTCACAAGACGCCGCGTATCGGCCGCCGAGAAGGTCATCGGTTTTTCGCTGACCACGTTGTAGCGGGCCTCAAGCAATTCTTCGATGGTGGCACTGTGCCGGTAGGCGGAGTTGACCACGAAGGCGACACTGGTGTTCGAGGGAGAGTGGACCGGGGCACGATCGGTGATCCGCAACCGCTCTCGCAAGCCAGTCCTGTTCAGCCAAGACTGCAGCCCGGGATCGCCTGGAGTCGCCGTCTGCAGGTAGACGATGGCGTCGTCCGGCAACCGGGCACACAGCTCGGCGGCCATGAGGCGGCCCCATCGGCGTGCGCCGACGATCAGCCAGATATCAACCCCGGACATTCCTGCGGTTCTCGTACTCAGACGATATGCACGATCCGGCCTTGGTAGCCGTTGTCGCGCAGATAGGTTTCGATTTCCGTCGGGATGTGCCAAGCCATGTTGAGGAGCACCTTGGTTTCGTCCAGGCGGCCGAACAACTCGTCGTCAGAACGGATCGGGATACGGGTTCCCGGTAGATAGTGGCCGATTTTCAGCGAACCGGGTTTTTCATAGACGCATTCGATCTCGGCCTCGGACAGGCCAAGGGCCGACACCAGGATGGCCGCCCGGCCGGGAAAGGCCTTGGCCATCAGGGGGCCGTGGGAATGGACCAACCGCTCGATCTCGGATCGTTTGTCCCGCTTCCAGGTCTCGATGAAGGCTCGCATGGCGGCGAACTCGTCCAGAAAGCGGACCTCGCGCTCCAGCGTGCTGGCCATCACATCGGCGGTAGCCGGAGCCGGATCGCCGGCCGCCTTACCGATGGTCACGCGGATGTTGCCGCCATAGCGGCTGGGAAACTCGACCGCCGTGACCTTGCGGTTCAGGGTCGCTGCGATGTGAATGAAGGAGTTGAGGCTATAGGTCCTGGGATGCTCATGATAGAAGGTGTCGAACTGGTTCTTGTCCAGGACGGCACCCAGATAGTGGTTCTCGATCACCAGGACCGTGCCCTCGTTCATCAGAATCGACAGGGCGGCAAGCAGGCCCTTCAGGTCCTCGATGTGGGCGAAGACATTGGTGAAGGTGATCACGTCGACGCGCTCGTGCTGCTCGATGATCCGCTTCGCCGTCTCTTCGGAGAAGAAGTCGTGGATGATGGCGTGCCCGCGGCCCTCGGCATCGGCGGCGGCGCCGGTCGGCTCAACACCGATCGTCCGGGCTCCCTTGGCTGCGAAACGATCCAGCAGGCTGCCGTCGTTGCAGCCGACATCGAGAACGGTCAGGCCGTCCAGGCCGCCTAACTGCGCATCCACGGACTCGACCAGTGCGGCCATGCCCGACAGGACGTCGGCAGTGAAGCGGGAACGGTAGTGATAGGTCTGCGGAAACAGCTGGACCTTGGGGACCTGATAGCGCTGATGCGCGGTGCCGCATTTCCGGCAGTAGACGATGTCGATCGGATAGGCCTCGCAATGCAGGTCACTGCCGATGGGAATGAGATCGTCGCATAGCGGGTTCTTCCCCAGGTCGAGGGCCTCGACCAGATCGCCGGAGCCGCATACTTCGCATGTACTGACTTCAAAACACGCCGTCATTCATCGGCATCCTTGCGAGATTTTTTGGAAATTCTCTATCTGCTGAATCGAGACCTCCCGCATGTCCCGACCGGCCAGGAAGGCGTTTTGCCAATCGGCGATCCGGCGCAGAGCGTCATCCAGGGTCGTGCGGGGCTGCCAGCCCAGTCTGGCCGCCGCCTTCGAGCAATCCAGTTTGAGCAGGGTCGCCTCGTGAGGCCTCTCGTCGGCGGCTACACGGTACGCGACGCCGCCGTCCAGGTGCGAGGACAATCGGCGTATCAAGGCTTCGACGGTGAGGACGTCGGCGTCCCGCGGCCCGAAGTTCCAGGCCTCCGCAAAATTGGGGCCGTCGTTGTAAAGGCGCTCGGCCAGGGTCATGTAACCATGCAGCGGCTCAAGAACGAACTGCCAGGGCCGCACCGCGGCCGGGCTGCGAATGATCAATTCCCGTCCGTTGGCATGGGCATCCAGGATGTCGGGGACCAGCCGGTCCTCGGACCAGTCACCGCCGCCGACCACGTTGCCGGCGCGGGCGCTGGCAACGGCCACCCCATGCCGGGCATGCTCATCCGGCGGGAAAAAGGAATTCCGGTAGGACGCCGCCACCAACTCGGCGCACCCCTTGCTGCCGCTGTAGGGGTCGTGCCCGCCCATTGCTTCATTCTCGCGATAGCCCCAATGCCATTCGCGGTTTTCGTAGCACTTGTCGCTGGTGACGACCACGACCGCCCGGGCCGAAGGGTGCCGGCGGACCGCTTCCAGCAGGTTTACCGTCCCCATGACGTTGGACTGAAAAGTTTCGACCGGGTCCCCGTAGGATCTGCGGACCAACGACTGCGCGGCCAAGTGCAGGACGATCTCCGGCCGATGGCGGGCGACGCAGTCCTCCAGGGCCTGGAGGTCGCGGATGTCACTCTCGATGGACTGCATCGTCTCGCCGACCCGCGAGAGGGCGAAGTTGCTGGGCGACGTCGGCGGGGCCAGGGCATAGCCGACGACCTCGGCACCGAGACGGGCCAGCCATATCGAAAGCCAGCTTCCCTTGAAACCGGTATGCCCGGTGACGAGGACCCGTTTCCCTTTCCAGAAACCGGCATTCATGACCAGGTCTTCCAGGGTGCCTCGTCGCGCGCCCACAGATCCTCAAGCAGGTTCTTGTCGCGCAGGGTGTCCATCGGTTGCCAGAAGCCCGTGTGGTGGAACGCCTTGAGCTGACGCTCAGCGGCCAGCCGCTCCATCGGCTGACGTTCCCAGGTGGTCTGATCGCCACCGATATAGTCGATAACCTTGCGGGAGAGGACGAAGAAGCCGCCGTTGATCAACTTGCCGTCGCCTTCCGGCTTCTCCCGGAAGCTGGCCACCTCGTCGTCCGACAGGATTTCCAAGGCGCCGAACCGGGCGGAGGGGGCGACCGCAGTCAAGGTGGCCAGTTTGCCGTGCTGGCGATGGAAATCCAGCAGTGCCCCGATGTCCACGTTGCCGACACCATCGCCGTAGGTCATGCAGAAGTCGCTGTCTTCCTCCGGGTCCAGATAGGGCGCCGCCCGAAGCAGGCGTCCACCGGTCATCGTCGCTTCGCCGGTGTCGACAAGGGTAACTTTCCATGGCTCGGCATAGCGATTGTGGACGGTCATCTCATCCCGAACCATGTCGAAGGTCACGTCCGACATGTGCAGGGTATAGTTGAAGAAGTACTCCTTGATTTGATAGCCCTTGTATCCGCAGCATATGATGAAGTCATTGATCCCATAAGAGGAATAGGTCTTCATAATGTGCCACAGGATCGGCTTTCCCCCGATCTCGATCATCGGTTTCGGTCGAAGGTGGGACTCTTCGCTGATCCGCGTTCCCAGGCCGCCTGCCAGTATGACCAGTTTCATGGTTTCGCCTAATCGTCCGTGTCTTTTCGGGTCAGCGTCCAATCCAGAAGCGGGCGAACCGCGCCGGGATGCTGGTAGGAATACTTCACGTGTTCCCGATAGGGATTTTCGTGAATGTTGTCCATGACTATAAACCTGAGGGCATGATGCTCGAAGAACTCAAGGGTATGGCCGTTGGCAACGGTGTTGACCTGCAAGCTGACTGAGTAAGACCCATCGTTAAGAAGATGGGCCGGAACATGGCATGACACCTCATAGAGGCCGGCTTGTCGCCCCAATTCCGGCGACCAGTCGTGGGGATAACTCAGGAATACGTACTCACCCTTCTCGTCGAGCACGTGAAACATGGGAATGACGGCTTCCGGAACATCCTCGGAGATCGCGTAGGTCATGCTGATGCGGATGTCATCGAATATGGAACATTTGTCGATGACCTCGCCTTGCCGATTGGTCACACAAGCCGATGACAGCTCAATCCGCTTGTTCCTCCCGTCCGGCTCGTCATGGGAAGCGGGTTGCCGGGATTCGGTAAAGGACGCGCCATGATACAGCGGCAGTACGGTTTCGGTGGGGCCCTTGGCAACCAACCGGCCGGAATCGAGCAGGACGCACTGGCTGCACAGAGCCGAGATCATAGGCAGATTGTGGCTGACGAAGAGGACGGTTCTTCCTTGCCGCGAAACCTCGTCCATTCGGCCGAGGCACTTTTTTTGGAAGTCCATGTCGCCGACCGCCAGAACCTCGTCGACGATGAGGATGTCCGGATCGAGATGCGAGGCGACCGCGAAGGCAAGCCGCACGTACATGCCGCTCGAGTATCTCTTGACCGGCGTGTCGAGGAATTTTTCGACTCCGGAAAAGGCGACGATATCGTCGAACTTGCTACGGATCTCCTTGCGGGACATTCCCAGGATCGTGCCGTTCAGGAAGATATTTTCCCGCCCTGTCAGCTCCGAATGGAAGCCGGTGCCGACCTCCAGCAGGCTGGCCACGCGCCCCGAGATCGTCGCCCGTCCGACGGTGGGCTCGGTGATCCGGCTCAGGATTTTCAGCAGCGTGCTCTTGCCGGCGCCGTTCCGACCGATGATCCCGACCACCTCCCCCTTCCGGATATCGAGGTTGATATCCTGAAGGACCCAGATGTCCTCGGTGGATTTTCCGTTCCTGCCCGGCTGGCCGCCATCTTGCCGGCTTCCCCGGAACAGGCTGTGCAGGCGGCTGGAGATAACCTCGCGCAGGTTGGTCTGCCCACGCTCCTGAACATGGCGGATCGAATACCGCTTGCCCAGGCCGTCGATGCGGATGGCGACATCGCTCACCTCAGATGACATCCGCAAATGCTTTCTCGGACTTCCTGAAATAATACAGACCGAAAATCACCAATAGCGATGATATGGCAAGGCTGCCCACAATGCTTAACGGGTCTAGCGCGGTGGTGCCGCCGCTGATGCACCAGCGAACCCCATCCACCACCGCCGTCATTGGGTTCATGTAAAGAAGCGGCCGCCACCGTTCGGGTATCAACTGGCTGCTAAAGCCGATGGGAGTCACGTAGAGGCCGAACTGGACGATGAAGGGAATGATGAAGCGGAAGTCCCGATAGCGGACGTTGAGCGCCGCCCACCACAGACCGAGACCGATGCTGGGGAGGAGGGCGAGCATCCCGAACAGGGGGACCAGCGCCAGATTCCATGACAGCGGAACGCCGTAGAATACCATCAGAACAACCAGCAAGAGCATGCAGATCGTGAATTCCATGATGGCGTTGGACATCGATGAGAGGGGAATCGACATGCGCGGGAAGAACACTTTGCCGATCAGGTTGCTGTTGTTGACCAGACTGTTGGTAATATCGGGCAGGGAGACGGAGAACAGCACCCAGGGCACCATACCGCCCATGACCATGAGCGAATAAGGCATGCCGTCGTCGCTGGGCAGCCGGGCGATCTTCTCGAACACCAGGGTGAACACCGCAATGATCAGCAGCGGACGCAGAACCACCCAGGTCACGCCCAGCAGGCTCTGCTTGTAGCGAACCGAAATGTCCCGGACAGCTAGAATCCAGATGACTTGCCGGGCTGCCCACAAATCCCGCCAATAGCGCCTGTTCGTGCGGCCGGCCTCGATAACGATGGTATTGGTCTCGCTCATCTCGCGGGCGCGCTCGGTACTGACGTCCCGCTCAGACATCGTCGGGTTCTTGGTCATGCTGCAGCACCCCGGGAGAACAGCGTTCTCACGGTTTCGGGCCGGCCTGATTCGGGCGGACTTGATTCGGGCAGACCGGATCGCCGCATCATGTCGGCCCCGGCAGACTGTTCGATCCCGCCCCGGTTACAGCAGCCACGATGTAATCCTGGGTCGCCGCGTCGAGATAAGGATGCATCGGCAGGCTGAGGACCTGCGTGGCCAGCCGGTCCGAGACGGGCACACCGCCGGGCACCGTCGGGTGCATGGCGTAGCCGGTCTGGCGGTTCAACGGGATCGGATAGTAGACCGCCGTCGGCACGCCCTTGGCTTTGCAAGCCGCAACCAACGCGTCGCGCTCGGGAACCAGCAGGGTGTACTGCGCCCAGGCCGAGGTGCAGCCCTCGGCCACACGGGGCACCGTCACCGCGTTAAGTCCGTCAAGGGCGGCGGCGTAGCGCGCCGCCACCCTCTGGCGGGCGGCCAACTCGTCCTCGAAGATGGCCAGCTTCTCCAGCAGGATCGCCGCCTGCAAGGTGTCGAGGCGGGAGTTCAGGCCGAGCCGCACGTTGTCGTACTTGTCGCCGCCCTTGCCGTGGAAACGCAGGCTGCGCAGCAGGTCGGCCTTGGCGGCGTCCTCGGTGAACACCGCGCCGCCGTCGCCGTAGCAGCCCAACGGCTTGGCCGGAAAGAAGCTGGTGGTCGTGTAGTCGCCCAGGCTGCCCACCCGCCGGCCCTTGTAGGTACCGCCGAAACCTTGGGCGGCGTCGTCCACCAGGGTCATGCCCTCTCTTGCGCAGAGGGCGCGGATCGCGTCGTAGTCGGCGGGATGACCGAACAGATCGACGGCGATGACCATGCGCGGGGTCAGTCCCAGGCGTTTGGCCTCGGCCACACCGGCCTCCAGGCTGGCCGGGTCAAGGTTGAAATCGGCCTCGCGCACGTCAACGAACAAGGGCGTGGCACCGGTTGGCGGCACCACCTCCGCCGTCGCGACGAAGGTAAAAGCGGGGACGAAGACGGCATCGCCCGGCCCCACGCCTTCGGCCATCATCACCAGTTGCAGGGCGTCGGTGCCGTTGGCGCAGGTGACGCAATGGCCGGCGCCGCAGAAGGCGGCCAGTTGCGTCTCCAACGCCGCCACCTCCGGCCCCAGGATATAGGCGCCATGGGCCAGCACGCGGCCGATGGCCTGGCTGAGCCGATCGCCCAGGCGGCGCTGCTGGGCGGCCAGATCGATGAAAGCGATGGGAGAATCGCTCATGCTACCTCCTCCAGCGTCGCGAGGTCCGTCAAGCGGTAGCGGCTGCCGTCGATGGGGCAGACCAGATCGTCGCCCAGGCGGGCGCCGGCCTTGCTCATCCAGCCGATCCGCCTGGCGGGCACCCCCGCCATCAGGGCAAAGGCGGCGACGTCTTTGGTGACCACAGCCCCCGCCGCGATAAAGCAATAAGCCCCCAACCTATACCCGCAAACGATGGTGGCATTGGCGCCAATCGTCGCGCCGCGCTCGACAACCGTCGGCTTGTATTCGCTTTTGCGTTCGATTTCGGCGCGTGGATTGACGACGTTGGTGAACACGCAGGAAGGGCCGCAGAAAACGCCGTCTTCCAAAGTGATGTCATCGTAGATGGAGACGTTGTTCTGGACCTTCACATTGTTGCCAAGGACCACCCTGTTCCCGACGAACACGTTCTGCCCCAGCGAACAGTTTTCCCCAATGACGGCGCCGCCACAAACGTGAACCCAGTGCCAAACGCGGCTGCCGGGGCCGATGCGGGCGCCGTCATCCACAATCGCGGTGGGATGGATACTGGCTTCTGGCAGGATCATCAGACGTTTATTTCCCGTACCGGCCGTGACGAGCGAATGCCCGCTTAACGATTCTCACACGCCGGCCTGCCGGGCCATCGGGTGCTGTTCCCCGCGACCCGGTTCGATAGTGGCCCTGCGCATGGCCGACACGATTTCGATCGACGGGCGTACGTCGTCGAGCCCGAAGCCATTGCCGGCGAGGACCCCCTGATAGCTCGCCGTGTGAAGGTCGGTGAAGCCGGCGGAGAACTCCACGTTCTCGCCGTCGACGGTGACCGCGCGGTAGGTCGACTGCCCATCGGCAAGCCCCGCGGGCAGATCGGCGCGGTCGACGGAGAGGAACCAGCGGATATCGGCCTTCTCGCACTGCATGGAGCCGGCCATCTGGCGGTCGTTTCTGAGATGCAGCGCGCTATCCGTGACGGCACCGAAAACGAAGCTCAGCATATCGAAGAAATGCACCCCGATATTGGTGCCGACGCCGCCCGATTTCTTGTCGTCGCCCTTCCAGGACTGGTGGTACCAGCGCCCGCGCGAGGTGACATAGGAGAGATCCACCGTGTGGCGGCGATCGGACATCTCGACCTTCTGCTTGAGTGCGATGATCGCGGGATGAAGACGCAGTTGCAGGATGGTGTTGATGCGGCGCCCGGTACTTGCCTCAATCTCGGCGAGGCCGTCGAGGTTCCACGGATTGAGCACCAGTGGCTTCTCGCAGATGGCATCGCTGTCCGAGCGCAGGGCAAAGCGCACATGGGCGTCGTGCAGGTAGTTGGGCGAACAGATGCTGACGTAGTCGATGCGCCCGCCGCTGCGATGCAGCTTGTCGATATGGCGATCGAAGCGCTCGAACTCGGTGAAGAAGTGGGCATCGGGAAAATGGCTGTCGATGATGCCGACGGAATCGTTGGGGTCGACCGCCGCCTTCAGAATCCCGCCGACAGCGCGCATGGCCTTCATATGACGGGGCGCGACATAGCCGGCAGCACCGATGAGTGCAAAATTGGTCACGGGGTAAGGGCCCTTCCTCTCCACATACTTCTGTCGTTATGCCCACGCTACCGCACTCCGGGTGACAGCGGATCGTCTCCCGAAGCGATGCGTTCCAGTCCGGCGACCGGCGCCACGCGACTCACGTGGCGGCCAGGGTCTCCGGGTCGATCAAGGCGCGCACCTTGCGCCCTAGAAAGTCGATAAGGACGAGCGCTCGTTCACCTGCGCTCAAGCCCTGGTACAGCCCGAGGAAGCTCTCGAACGCGCCCTCCGTGATGCGCACCTTGTCGCCGTTCTTCAGCTGGCGCTGCGGCTCGAGACGGATGCAGCAGTCCTCGCCCTCGCGCGCGCGCAGCCCCTCGATCACCGCCTCGGGCACCGCGACGGGCGCATCAGCCGCGGCAACCAGACGCGCGACACCCAGTGTCGAATTGATGGCGTGCCAGCCCTGGTGACGAAATTCAAGACCGACGAAGAGATAACCGGAAAAAAGCGGGCGCGCGACCCTTTCCGTCTTGCGGGCGTGGCGGCGCAGGCGGGCATATTTCGGCAGGTAGACCCCGTAGCCCTGACGGCGCAGGTTGAAGGCGGCCTTGTTTTCCTGACCGGGCTTGGTCTGGACCGCGTACCAGCGGATTTCGCCGTCCCCTGTCATGTCCTGCCGCCGTCCTTGTTCGGCGCGGCAATGGCCTGGGCGAGAAGATCCGGCACCAGTACCCGTGCGGCACCGAGCTCGGCCACCGCCATGTCGTGGGCCGCCTGGGTCGCCACAATGTCGGTGATCAGCGCGCCGTCGAAGGACTCGGACACCGCGCCGACTTTCGAGACCACCGGCAGGGACGCAAAGGTCCCTTCCCGGCCATCGGCATCGGCATCGGCATCAACCAGCGCCACAATGCGCACAGGATGGTGCAACGCGCAGACCAGCGCGATCTCCGCCATGTCGCTGCGCCCGATCAGGATCAGCGATTTCCAGTCTCTGGACGCCGCCACGCCCAGCGCTTCTTCGCAGGAGGCACGCGCCTGTCGGAAGAAATCGAAGGAATAGAGCAGATAGCTGGCGGTAAGGCGCGATTTCTCGGCAAAGCCCTTGGGGGTCAGGTAGTAGGCATAGCGCCGCTTCGGCACCTGCTGGACCTTGATCAGCCCCTTGTTGACGCAGCGCTTGAGGTAAGCGTTGACCAGGCCGACGGCGATGCCGAGTTCGGCGGCGATGCGGCGCTGGGTGACGTCGCGGTCGCTCTCGACGGCATTGAGCATGCCCAGCGTAATGCGCGCCGCGGTCTGCTGCTGCTCGTCCGAGATGTCGGAATTGGCCATTTTCCCGCCCCGTCCACCGCCAAGAGGCGGCCCGCTGTCGCCGTTCCCAGGGTAAAATTCACGGCGTGAACATATACCGTGTTCACGCCGTGAATGTCAAATCGCCCGGTTTATCGGGGGCTAATCCAGCGGAATTACGCCGATTTTCCCAGATTTCACGGCGGAAGCCGGGCGGCCGCACCTCGCCAATCGCGTTACGCGCGAGGGCCGTCGGCGGGTGAAGAAAGGGGCGCCGCCCGCGCCTGGACCTCCTGGGCCGCCAGCAGGGCGATCGGCAACCACACGGCGATCCATTCGCGGCCCAGGCTCTGGACCAGGCTGCGGGTATCGAAGAGCGAGGCCACCAGGCCGAAAACCAGCAGGACGAGGCAGACCGGCGCGCCCGCCCGCGCCGACCGCCAGCCCTGCAGGGTGGCCGCCAGCAGCAGGCCTGCGAGCAGGATGGTGGCGGGCAGTCCCCCATAGAGCTGGTTGGCCAGCGGCAGGTTGTGCGGCGATCGAGTGGGCCCGTACCCCCCATCGAAATAGATTTCCACCAGGCTGCCGTAGCCGAACCAGGGACGCTCCGCAATGGCGGCCAGCACCTGCTGCCAAATCTCAAAGTGGCCGCTTTCCGCGCGCTCGTAGAGAATCACAATCGGGTAGAAGTCGAACAGCGCGCCGATGGCGATGCCGCCGACCGCCAGTGCCAGCACGAGGACAGCCGCGCGCCGGCCCGCGATCGCGAACCCGACGACCAGCGCCGCGGCGAGGGCGATGAGCGGACCGCGGCTGCCCGAGACAAGCATGAAGGCCGCGCACAGCACGATGACCGCCAGCCAGACGAGACGCGCGTACCACGTTTTCGCGCGCGGCAGCAGGACGAAAGCGCTCAGCAGCAGCGCCACGCCATAAAGCGTGGCGCCGATGATGGGGTGAGAGGCGAGACCGAATCCCGTGAAGCGCGGGCCGAAGGGAAGCACCCCGACAGCGGCGGCGCCGAAGGGGAGCAGCCCGACAGCGGCGGCGCCGAAGGCCGCCACGAGGCTGAGTCCGGCGGTCAGCGCGTACGAAAGGAAGAGATGGCCCGGGAACGCAGGGTCGCGGACCCCCAGTTGCAGGGTGGTGGCGAGGAACAGCAAAACCAGAAAGCTTAATCGCAGGAGATCGGCCCAATCCGACCAGGACGGACCGTCGCTCCACAAGGCGGACAGCAGGAAATAGCCCAGGTAGGCCAGCGTGAGCTGCGCGATCAGCGAATCCCTGAGCCAGCGCCAGTCGAAACCGGCAGACAACAGGAGAAAGAGCGGCACGCCGAGGAGATAGAGCAAGTTGCGGTGGGCGCGGGTCTCCAGCAGGAAACCGGCGCAGAGGACGAGGATGTAGACGGCGGCGACAACCCGCGGCCGCGTCAGGAAGCGATAAAGGCGGCGCGCGGTGGTCGCCGGCTCCGCCGCGCGTCGCTCGGACTGTCGATCGCTATGGGCCAAGGATTATATCTCGGAAAAGGCCTCGTTGAATCTGCGCTCCATGATGTACTTCCCGTTCCAGCGGGAGGCAAACATCGAATGGGCCACTTACGTCAACGGCTGTTCGCGGGCGCCGCCCCCGTCATCCTCTTCGCGAGGCGCCGCTTGCTGACTCCGCGGCGCCCGGGATCCGTCCGCCTGCTCCGGCGATGCGGTTCCATCAAGACCCATAACCGACAGCATTTTCTCATTGATCGCCCGCACATCGAAACGCTGCTCGGCAAGCCGGCGGCTGTTACGCCCCATCACGGCAACCTGCTGCGGATTATCGACAAAATACAACATCGCAGCGGCAAGGGAATCGACGTCGCGCGGGGGAACAAGGAAGCCATTCTCACCGGCAACAACGGTTTCCCGACAGCCGGGCACATCCGTGGAAATCACGGGCCGGCCGGCGACCATGGCTTCCTGGGTGCTTCGCGGAAGACCCTCGCGATACGAAGGAAGCACAAAAACGCTGGTTTTCGCCAACCAGGGGCGCATATCCACGTGACCCGGCCATTCCACAACGCCATCGGCCACCCAGGACGCCACCTCCGTTTTCCCGATGGCCGAAGGGTTGGAATCGAGCCCGCCGAGCAGCAGGAAGCGGACGTCGGGGTGCCTGGCCTTGACCTGCCGCGCCGCCGCCACGTATTCGCGCACGCCTTTTTCCCCGATAAGCCGCGCAGCCAGCGCAAAAGTCACCGGCGGCCCGGGCTAATCCATCAGCGGCCAGGCCGCGAGCTCGATGCCGCTGCCGTTGACCGGAACGATCTTGTCGCGGGGGGCGATGCGGCGGGCGACGAACTCATCGGCATCGTCGGGGTTCTGCATGAAAATCGCTTCGCTTCTGCGTAGCGCGACCCGGTAAAATCGGTGCGCCATGGCGCGGACTATCCGGTCCCGAAGCGATCCGCCCTCGGAAAAAACGTATCCCAGCCCCGTTATCAGCGCAAAACGCCGGGGCACCCGCGCCATGGCGGCCGCGAGAATGCCGTAGATCACCGGTTTGATGGTGAAGGCGAAAATGACGTCCGGGCTCACGCGGCGCAGCTGCGCGTACAGACCGATGACGTCTCGAACGTCCCAAACAGGATTGAGCCCCGTGCGGGACAAGGAGATGTCGCCGGGCCGGACACCCATGGCCGCCAGTTCGGCGCGCGTTCCCGCATCGAAATTCGGGGCCAAGGCGAAAACCTCGTGCCCCTGGGCCCGCATCGCCTGCATCAGAGCGCCGCGGAAGTTTACCAGGTAATGAGCATGACTTCCGAGAATAGCGACCCGCTGGCATGCCACGATACTTTAACCCCCATTTACTGACTCTACTGCAAAACCCCGTTTCGGGAACATGCATAAGCTAGGAGCGTACCCGGCCGTCGCCAAGCCGAACTGAAGTTGATTTGGCAGAGAGGAATGGTGGGCGTACCTGGGATTGAACCAGGGACCTCCTCGATGTCAACGAGGCGCTCTCCCGCTGAGCTATACGCCCTCACTGCGGTCCTGCCTCAGCCCTGGAGGGGCCTGAGGACGCCCTGCGGCAGGCGTCACGGACCGACGTTTTCCGGCGGAGCCGCCGGAGAGCAGGCGAAGTACCACTATCCCCCGGCTTTTTCAAGACTTCCCGCAGCGGGAAATGCACCGGCCCGGAAAGGCGCCGAAATGGGCCCTCGGGAGCCTCAGGCCGTCAAGATGGAATCAACCTCTTCCACCAGATGACGCAGGTGGAAGGGTTTGGAGAGAATGCGGGCCCCCTGGGGCGTCTGGTCGCGGTTTTTCAGGGCCACGGCGGCAAAGCCGGTGATGAACATGACCTTCAGCCCCGGCTGCAGCTTGGCCGCCCGGCGCGCCAGTTCGATCCCGTCCAGGCCGGGCATCACCACGTCGGCCAGCAACAGATCGGCATGGAAGCCGTCCAGCGATTCCATGGCATCCAGCCCGTCGCCCACCGCCACCACATGGTGGCCGGCATTGCGCAGTGCCTTGGCCAGGAATTCCCGCATCGAGGCATCGTCTTCAGCAAGAAGGATTTGCGCCATGACCCCTTTGATCGGCCTCTTGTTCTCCGGCCCCTGCTCTCAAGCCTTTGATCCGCTTTCGTTTCCGCGCAATGGACGCGAGGGGGTGCAGGGGTTGTTAAGCATCGTGTCGGCGACCCCCCCGGGTCCCCGCAGGACCGCCGCGGTTCGTTCCGCAGCGGCGCCAGTATAGACTACCGGCAAAGCCCCAAGTAGACCTTAATACCCAAGCAGGCGCCCGGGCACCACGAAGGGGCAGAAGGCAGAACCGCCGTCGCAAGCCCCGGCGCCGAGGGCGGCGGCGGCAGGCAACGGGGGCGAATCGCGCATGACAGGCCCCCGCCTTTGCCCTAGAACTGTATCGGAAACAAGCCCGTAGAGATATGGACGCGATCGCGCCGAGCGCCCAGGCCCAGAAGCCTCACCAGATCATCGAACCGGAGCGGCAGACCCTGCCCCTGGTCTTTGCCTCGCCGCATAGTGGCAGCGACTACCCGGCGGATTTCCTCGCCGCCTCCCGCCTCGATCCGATCAGCCTCAGACGTTCGGAGGACAGCTTCGTCCACGAGATCTTCGGCTGCGCGCCGGAGATGGGGGCGCCGCTGCTGCATGCCCTCTTCCCGCGCGCCTTCGTGGACCCCAACCGCGAGCCCTACGAACTCGACCCCGCCGTGTTCAGCGACCGCCTGCCGCCCTATGCCAACACCTCGTCGCCGCGGGTCGCCGCCGGCCTGGGCACCATTGCCCGGGTGGTCGCCACCGGCGCCAACATCTACCGCCAAAAGCTGAGCCTGGAAGAAGGCCTGGAGCGCATCCGCAGCTATTACTGGCCCTACCATGAGGCACTGCGCAGTCTGGTCGAGAGCACCAAGGAGCGTTTCGGCTACTGCATCCTGATCGACTGCCACTCGATGCCCTCCAACAGCCGCCCGACCCGGGGCGCCCCCCTTGGTGGCGCGGCGGGTGCCGCCTTCGTGCTGGGCGACTGCCACGGCACCACCTGCGCGCCGATCGTGGCCCAGACCGTCGAGCAGGCGATCAGCGCCAAGGATTACACGGTGGTCCGCAATACGCCCTATGCCGGCGGCTTCGTGACCCGCCACTACGGCAAGCCGGGCGCGCGCGTCCACTGCCTGCAGATCGAAATCAACCGCCGCATCTACATGGACGAATCCCGGATCGAGCGGCGCCCGGCGCTGCAGGCCCTGGCCCGCGACATGCGCGACGTGGTGGCCGCGCTGGGGGCACTCGACCCGGCAGAGCTGAACGGAAAAAAGCAGTGAGTAATGTGAAATGAGTAACGTGATCGGCGAGGCGCCGCGCGAGGTCGCCGGCCTGACCCTGCGGCCCGCCGAGATCGCCGATGTCCCCACCATCCAGGCGATCTATGCGCACCACGTACTGCACGGCATCGCCTCCTTCGAGGAGGACCCGCCCGACCAGTCGGAGATGAAGCGGCGCCTGACCGACATCACCGACCGCGGCCTGCCTTATCTGGTGGCGGAGGATCGCCCCGGCAGCGGCGCCGTCCTGGGCTATGCTTACGCCAGCAGCTACCGGGCAAGGCCCGCCTACCGCTTCACCCTGGAAGATTCGGTCTACGTGCTGCCGGGCAAGGGCGGCAAGGGCATCGGCTCGGCCCTGCTGGGCGAACTGATCGCCCGCAGCGAGGGCCTCGGTTACCGCCAGATGATCGCGGTGATCGGCGACAGCGCCAACGCCGGCTCGATTCGCCTGCATGCGCGCCACGGCTTCCGCGAGGTCGGGGTGCTGCATTCGGTCGGCTTCAAGCACGGCCGCTGGGTCGATTCGGTCTACATGCAGCGCCCGTTGGGCGCCGGCGACGGGACCCTGCCGGCGTAGCTCTTCCCGGGCTTTTGCCCAGGATTCGGACAAAAAACCGCGCCCCGATCGGCGCGCAGGCGCCGCGGCCAAAAAAAAGGGCCGCGACAAGCGCGGCCCAAGTTTAGGGAGGAAATGCCCTATGGAACTGCGGCAGGACCCGGCGAAGCCGTTTCCATACCGCAGTGCACAATATGCTCCCGGTCCCCCGAGAGTTCAATGGGAAAGTTCTCAATTCATTGATTTACCAATAATTTCCCGGCTTACGCGTTAACAAAGCTGTCACGAAACCAACGCGGATATTGCGCCGCAATAGAGGCTGGCAAAGTCCTTCAACCGTCGGGAGTGCGCTGGCACGGCCCTTGCTCCTGATTCGGGCAACTTGCCACGACGACGGAGACGCCCCGGTGCCGCGACAGTCCCTGAAAACCGCCATTCTGGCCGTGATTCTGGCCTTCCCCGCCGTTGCAAAAGCGGGTGAAGCCATTGATATCACTGATACTTCCTGGACCCTCTGCCGGCAGGAGACGGCCCGGGCCGAAGCCGCCCGCGACCTTCCGCCGCACCTCTTAACCGCCATCGCCCGGACCGAATCCGGCCGCTGGCATAAAGACAGCTCGGAATCCCTTGCCTGGCCGTGGACCGTTATGGCCGAGGGCGAGGGGCGATTCCTGCCCAGCAAGGCCGCCGCCATCGAGGAAGTGCGCCGGCTCCAGGCCCGGGGCATCAAGAACATCGATGTCGGTTGCATGCAGGTGAACCTGTACCACCACCCAGACGCCTTCGCTTCGCTGGAGGCCGCCTTCGATCCGGCGGTGAATGTGGCCTACGCCGCCGACTTCCTGGCCGGACTGCGAGAAGAGGCCCGTTCCTGGACCCGCGCGATAGGCCAGTACCACTCCCGCGACGCGATTCGCAGCAACGGCTACCGGGCCAAGGTCTTCAAGGCCTGGCGGGCCGAGCGCCACCGCGCCAACCGCGAACGCCAGGCCGCCCTGCGCGCCGCCCGCGAAGCCCGCAAGGACAGCGACTCCTAGTTCGGTTTTTCAGGCATCAGGTCTTCGGCGGGTCGTAGAAGTCGACCGGGGTCATCAGCTTGTTGGTCTGGGAGACCAGGGCGCCCAGTTCGGCCGAGCGCTTCAGGTAATCCTGCCAGCCCGGATCGGCCATCATCGCCGCGCGCTTTTTCTCCCGGTCGGCCGCGTTCTCGTAGACCCAGATGTGCACGTATTCGTTAGGGTCGCCTGTCTCGGTGCGCAGGAAGGCCAGCGGCTGGCCCAGGTGTCTGGTCTGCGCCGGCTTGCCGTACTTCGCATAGACCTCGAACTGGGCCTTCAACTGGCCCGGCTTCACCTTGTAGGTGCGTACATCCAACAGCATTGCCGCCTTTACCTTTGCTTCATTGTCGTTTGAGAGATTCAATGGCCTCCATAATACTCGAGAACGCCGTCGGCGGCATCATCTCCCCCGACCCCTCCTGGGCATCCTGGCGGCCCCAGAGCGAGCCCATCCGGAGTCCAAACCAAATGCCGGAAAAAATCCAGGCTGCCGAGCTGGACCTCCAAAGAGATCTCGCGACCTATCCCGACCTGCAGTTCGCCCTCGACTACTGGGATGCCAAGTGCCGTGACCGCTTCGCGCCCGCGCGCGCCGACATCGACCCGGCGGAGATCGTATCCATCCTGCCGCGGGTCATGCTGGCCGACGTGGCGCGCAGCGCCGACGGCGCCGTCGACTTCCGCTATCGCCTGAGCGGCACCGGGATCTGCAACGTTCATCGCGAGGAACTCACCGGGCGGCGCCCGTCCTCCATCGAGCCGACGGACTATGGCGCCTTGATCGACGCGCACTACCGCATCGTGCTGGAACGCCGCCGTCCCATGGCCCATGTCATCGCCCTGCAGCTCGATCAGCGATCGGCATCCTATGCCCGGATCATCCTGCCGCTCTCCAGCGATGGCCAAACGCTGGACATGCTGATGGTCGTGGACAGCGAGAAACAGAACACGCTGTCCGAATTCGTCGAAACGATTCGGAAGATCGGCCGGCGGCGCTAATCCCAGTCCACTTCGCCCTGCATGGCGAGGAAACCGTCGGGGTCTTCGACCCAAAGGTCAGCGTGCTTCGCGCCCTCGTCGGGCGCGCCGCAGACCGTGAAAGGCCTGTTGTCAAAGATCGGCCGCTTGGCGCGGAACGCGAAGCGCATGGCGCGCGCCTGCGGCAGGTGACGGCGGAGCTGGCCGATCATCATCGTCGCCAGCAGCGGGCCGTGCACGATGAGGCCGGGATAGCCCTCCTCCTGCGTCGTGTAGGGGTGGTCGTAGTGGATGCGGTGGCCGTTGAAGGTCAGCGCCGAGTAGCGGAACAGCAGCACCGGCGAGGGTGCGACCTCCTGCCGCCAGGAAGCGTTGGCTGGCGGCGCCTCCCCCTTCGGCAGCGGCGCGCCCTTCTCGCCCGCCTCACGGTAGACGATATCATGCTCTTCGACGATGCAGGGGCCCTGCGCGTCGGCCACCACGTGCTCGACGGTGACGAAAGCGAGGCGCCCGCTGCGTCCCGCCTTTTCGGTCACCGACTTGATGGTGGAGTGGCGCATCACCGCGCCGCCGACTTCGAGAGGCCGCGGGAAGTCGACACGGCTGCCCGCCCACATGCGCCGCGGCAGGTCGATGGGCGGCAGGAAGCCGCCGCGGGCCGCGTGGCCGTCGGGCCCGAGGTCCGCCGTCGGCGCCAGCGACCAGAAATAGGCCCAGTGCCACAGCGGCGGCAGCGCGTCGCCCGGATGCAACGGCGCCTCGGCATCGTCCAGGGTGGCCTGCATCGCCTGCGCCCGTCCGGCATCGACGCTGTCGTGCCGCGGCTCGCTGCGCCCGACCCACTGGCTCCAGTCATCCCCCCCACTCATGCCGCGAACTCCTTCCTGAGAGACGTTCCGTGCTCGTCGATTGCCGGCACCGCGCCAAAATCCGGATCGCTGCCGCGAAAGTCGACCGGCGGCGCGACGAGGTTCACCGGTCCGCTCGGCGTGTCGACGGTGACGCGGCGCAGCTGCGGATGATCGCTGAGGTCCGCCGGGGTGTTCACCGCGACGTAGGCGATGGCGGCGGCGAACAGACGCTCGGCCAGTTCCTCACGGCTGAGCCCACGAAACACCGCGTCGATGAGGGCATCCAGCGCCGGGCGGTTGGCAACCCGCGCGGTGTTATCGGCAAAACGCGGGTCGGTCAGCATCGCCGGACGCTGCAGGACCTCTTCGACCAGGCGTTTCCACTCGCGCTCGTTCTGGATCGAGAACACCACCTCCTCGCCGCCCTTGCAGGCATAAACGCCATAAGGCGCGATGGAGGGGTGGTTAAGGCCGACGCGCTTGGGCGCGCCCGGTCCGTAGTCCTGGTGCAGCAGCGGCACGGTCATCCAGTCGGCCATGCCGGCGAACAGGGAGGTGGCCAGCGCCGATCCCTCGCCCGTGCGGCCGCGCAGCAACAACGCTTCCAGCACCGCCTGGTAGGCGTACATGCCGCAGGCGATATCGCAGACCGAGACGCCGACTCGCCCCGGCCCCTCCGGCCGCCCGGTGATCGAGGCAAGGCCGCTTTCCGCCTGCACCAGCAGATCGTAGGCTTTCATCTCGGCATAAGGGCCGATCTCTCCGTAGCCGGAGATGTCGCAGGTGATGAGCCGCGGGTGTGCCTTGCGCAACCCTTCGTGGCCAAGGCCCAAACGTCCCGCCGCCCCCGGCGCCAGGTTCTGGATGAAGACGTCGGCCTTGGCCAACATGCGCTTCACCAGGGCCAGGTCGTCCGGCTGCTTCAGGTCGACGGCGATGGATTCCTTGCCGCGGTTCAGCCATACGAAATAGGCGCTCTCGCCGTGCACCACGCGGTCGTAGCCGCGCGCGAAGTCGCCCTCGGCACGCTCCAGCTTGATCACGCGGGCGCCGGCATCGGCCAGCTTGCAGGCGCAGTAAGGCGCGGCCACGGCCTGTTCCAGGCTGACGACCAGCAGGCCTTCGAGAGGCTTGGTCATGCGGCTTCCTTCGCGCAAGCGGCTTGAATGGAAGCACGCGCGCTGACCCGCGCCCACCAGGCCGCCAAGGCCGGCTGCGCGTCGAGCAGGGCCCGGCCTTCGGCTGCTTGCACGAAATAATCGAACATCGGCGCCGCCTGGGCGTCGGCAAGACTGAAGCCCGCGCCGCCGAAAAACGCCCCGCCGTCCAGGATATCCGTCAGTGCGGCGAGACATTTCTCGGCCTTCGGCAAGGCCGCGGCGATCACCGCCTCGTCGCTGTCGTCCTTGGAAACGCGCTCGACGTAGATCTCCCAGACCATCGGGCGGTAGCCGTGGCTGTCGAGCACGGAAATCGCCTGTTCGGCGCGCGCACGGCCCGGCGCGCTATCCGGCTGCAAAGCAGGGCCGTCGAAAGCCTCATCGACGTAGCGCGTGATGGCGCGCGTCTCGTAAAGGCGGAAGCCGTCGTGCTCGAAGGCCGGCACCTGGCCGAAGGGCTGGCGCTGCAGCCAGTCGTCGGGCCAGTCGGCGCGGTCGAAGACATCGAAAGCGACTTGCTGATAGTCGACGCCCTTTTCCGCCAGGACGATCTTCACGATACGCACATAGACCGAGTAGGACGGACCGAAGAGCACGGGACTCATGGGCGCGGCTCAATAGCTGCGCGGCATACCGAGCACGTGCTCGGCAAGGAAGGCAAGGATCAGGTTGGTGGAGATCGGCGCCACCTGATACAGCCGCGCCTCCCGGTACTTACGCTCGACGTCGTACTCCTCGGCGAAGCCGAAGCCGCCGTGGGTCTGCAGGCAGGCCTCGGCCGCCGCCCAGGACGCTTCCGAAGCCAGCATCTGCGCCATGTTGGCCTCCCGCCCGCAGCGCTGGCCGGCATCGAACAGGGCCGCGGCACGATCGACCATCAGCGCCGCCGCCTCGCTCTGGGCATAGGCCCTGGCGATGGGGAACTGGATACCCTGGTTCTGCCCGATGGGGCGGCCGAAGACCTTGCGCTCTGTGGCATAGGCGCTGGCCTTCTCGATGAACCAGCGGGCATCGCCGATGCATTCGGAGGCGATGAGGATGCGCTCCGCGTTCATGCCGTCCAGAATGTAGCGGAAGCCCTTGCCTTCCTCGCCGATCAGGTTTTCCGCCGGGACTTCCAGATTGTCGAAGAACACCTCGGTGCTGGAATGGTTCATCATGGCCCGGATCGGCTTGATGGTGACGCCCTTGCCCACCGCCTCGCGCAGGTCGACGATGAAAACCGAAAGACCCTCTCCCTTCTTCGTCACCGCGTCCTTCGGCGTGGTGCGTGCCAGCAGCAGCATGAGATCGCTGTACTCGGCCCGGCTGGTCCACACCTTCTGGCCGTTCACGATGTAGCGGTCGCCGTCGCGCTTGGCCACCGTCTGCAGGCTGAGCGTATCAGTGCCGCTGGTCGGCTCGGTGACGCCGAAGGCCTGCAGGCGCAGCGTACCCTCGGCGATGCCCGGCAGGTAACGCTGCTTCTGCGCGTCGCTGCCGTGACGCAGCAGGGTGCCCATGGTGTACATCTGCGCGTGGCAGGCGGCACCGTTACAACCGGCCTTCTGGATCTCCTCCAGGATAGCGCAGCCAGCAGCCAGGGGCAGGCCGCTGCCGCCGAATTCCTCGGGCACCAGAGCAGCGAGGTAGCCGGCCTCGGTGAGCTCCTTCACGAAGGCCTCGGGATAGGCCCGCCGGGCATCCAGCTCGCGCCAGTAGGCGCCGGGATAGTTGGCACAGAGGGCGCGGACCCCTTCGCGGATGTCGGGGAAGCTCTCGGATGTTTCGGCGGTCTGACTGGGGCTCATGGGTTCTTCGCGGCGGGGGAAAGGGAACCGCCAGCCTACTAATTTGCCGCCGGGCCGCAAGGGCGCCCAGGGGCCGCCCAGGGAATGACAGCCATGCCCTCAGGGGACGGCTTCCCTTGCGTCCGGTGGCGCCGCCAGGCCGCGGGCCAGTGCGGCGGCGGTTGCGGCCAGCGCCCTTCCGGCGGGGCCCGGCGGGGCCTGAAGAGGCACCTGTCTTCCGGCGATCGGCCGGCGGCCGGCGACGTCGCCGGCAGACAACAGAGGCACCACATCGACATGGGCATGACGCACCCCGCCGGCGGGGAACAGAAAACCGACCCGGTCGACCGCGAAAACGGCCCTTTGGGCGTCGGCCAGGCGCTGACCCAGGGTGAGAAGCTCCGTCGCCAGCGCCGCGGGCAGCGCATTGAAGTGCGGAAAGTGGTCGCGCGGCATACCCCGCAGATGCCCGGGGCGGATCGGGGCGGTGTCGAGGAAGGCAACGAGGTGCCGGGTCTGGTGGACGATCGGGGCGGCGGCGCGGCCTGCGGCGAGGGCGCAGAACTGGCTGCCGCCGGGGGTGGCGGAAGGGGGCACGGCTCTTGCTCCGGAATGCGGGTGGGGAAAATGAAAACACCCCGACCGTCACCGGCGGGGTGTCCGATTTCCCGAACAAGAGCGCGCCTGCGCGCCTAACCCCGCGTCAGATCTGACGGCCGGGGCGCGGCATTCGCGGGAAGAAGTCGAAGCGCCTGTCCATGCCAGCGACGATAGCGGCAAAGGGGGTGCGGGGGAAAGTCCTTTTCGCGGCCGGGCGGAGGGCCGCCCCTGCCCCAGGCCGCTACCTGGGCCCCAGGCCGCCCCGGTCAGCGGTAGGCGACACCCGGCAGGACACAGAGCATCTCGTAGAGCAGGTTGGCCCCCACCAGCGCCGTGTTGCCGGAAGTGTCGTAGGCGGGCGCCACCTCCACCAGGTCGCCGCCGACGAGGTCCAGGCCACGGCAGCCGCGGATGATCTCCAGAGCCTGGGTGATCGAGAGCCCCCCGATCTCCGGCGTGCCGGTGCCCGGCGCGAAGGCCGGATCGAGGCCGTCGATGTCGAAGCTGAGGTAGACCGGCCCGGCGCCGAGCTGGCCGCGGATCTCCTCCATCAGCGGCGCCAGGGAGCGGTACCAGCACTCTTCCGCCTGCACCACCCGGAAGCCCTGCTCCCGCGGCCAGTCGAAGTCGTCGGCGGCGTAGCCGGTACCGCGCAGGCCGATCTGCGCCACCCGCTTGCCGTCCAGCAGGCCCTCCTCCACCGCGCGGCGGAATGGCGTGCCGTGGGCGATCTTCTCACCGAACATATGATCGTTGATGTCGGCATGAGCATCCACATGGACCATGCCGACGGGCCCGTACTTGCGTTTCAGGGCGCGCAGGATGGGCAGGGCGATGGTGTGGTCGCCGCCCAGGGTCAGCGGTTTGCAGTTGTGGGAGAGAATCTCGTCGTAGGCCGCCTCGATGATGCCGATGCTGGCCTGCAGGTTGAAGGTGTTGATGGCGACGTCGCCCAGGTCGCCGACCATCAGGCTGCCGAAGGGCGCGGCGCGCGTGGCCATGTTGTAGGGCCGCAGCAGGCAGGACTCCGCCCGGATCGCGCGCGGGCCGATGCGGGCACCGGGCCGGTTCGAGGTGCCGGTATCCAGCGGCACGCCGATGAATCCGACGTCCAGGCCGGCGGCGCTGTCATGGGCAGGCAGGCGCAGCATGGTGGCCGGCCCGGCGAAGCGGGGCATCTGGTTGCCGCCTAAAGGCTGGTTCAGGGGCGGCTGGTTCAGGGGCGACTGGTTCAGGGGCGGCTGGTACGGATCTCGGGTCATGGCGGCCTCCGGCGAAGGGGAAAGGCTGCCCTACACCGTCCCCCAGCAACCCGTCAAGGAACCTGACCGCCCCTCTCTGTCAGGGACAGGTGGAACCGCCGGTGAAGCCGATCGAGCCGGAGTTGCTGCTCACCGCGTTACAGGTGCCCGAAACGGCGACATTGCCGCTGCCCGAGAGGTTGGTGGCGTTGATCAGATTCAGGGTGCGGTTGATCACGCCGCTGGCGTTTATCGTGTTGTCGCTGACCGTCGTATTGTCGGCGTTGGAGATGACGATGCCGTCCGCGGTGCTGCCTGGGGTGTTCACGGTATTGATCGTGTTGCCGATGATGGTGTTGCCGCTTGATCCCGAGTCGAAAGTAATGGCGACGGCGAAGTCGCCGCCGGCATCGGCGGTGGCGGTGATGGTATTGTTCGCGATGGTGACGCCGCTCACCCCGCTGCCCCGGAGGGCGAAGCTGTCGCCGGAGCTCGAGCTGGTGCGATTGACGGTGAGGCCGGTGACGGTGGCGTCGTCCGCGAGCATGATGGCCGGAGATCCAGATCCGCCGGCAATGGCCGCGGCCAGGGTCGCGGCCGGCGCCGTCAGCGTCGCGGTGTAGCCGGAGGGGGTGCGCACGCTGAGATCCCCGGCGCCCATCAGGGTCTGACCCGCTTGCAGAGTGACCGTGCCGGTAGTGTTGAAGCTGCCCGAGAGAATCACGGTGCTGTTCGCGCCCGCTGCCGAGATCGCTCCCGGCAGGGCGGCCCCTGTGGTAGAGCCGCTGTCGAACACAGCAATGCTGCCGCCGTCGGTTGTCGCGGTCGCGGTCTCGGTCATGGACGGCAACGACTCGGACTTGACCTGGGCGACGATGTCGATATCGCGCACCACCGGCACCGCCATACGCCGTTCCTGATAGCTCAACCGCGACGGCTCGACGGTATCGAAGATCTGCAGCGGCACCCGCAGACGCAGCGACGCGAAGGCCTGGCCGCCGCGCACCGCGTCGTGCTGCCATTCGGCCCCGAGGGTGATCCGCGCACCCTCCCACAGGTAGGGGACTTCGTAAGCGGTGAACTCGGCACGCAAGCGCGGGCCGGTCACATCGTCCACTTCGCTGTCGTCGAAGGTGAAGGCGCCCGCATAGAGGCGCAGGTCGAGCGGCCCCTCCGCTTCGAAGATCGGCAGGCGCCAGCCGACCTCCGCATCGAACCCCCTCAGTGCCCGCTCTTCGCGCGTCGTACCGGTGGTCACCACTTGAACGGCCGCGCCGTTGAGAGCGGCGGTACTCTGGGTACTGCGGCCCAGGTTGCGCGCCTTGTCGCCGCTCGGCCAGTAGGAGTTGGCCCGGAAGTCGACGTCACGGCCCAGCAGTTCGGCGCCGAAGGTGAGCTGGTGATAGGACTCGTCGTTGCCGCTGCGGCGGTGATCGTAGTAACCGTAGGCGCCGAGGTTCCAGCCGCCGCCCAGCATGCGCCGCACGCCGAGGCCGAGATTGCCCTCCCAGGACTCATGGTCGTCGAAGCGGAACTTGGCGTTGCCGAAAAACAGGGTGTCGGCGTCCTGGGCCAGCGGCAGGAAGGCATCGGCCTCGCCCAGGTTCCGCTCCGTCCCGGCCTTGCCCTCGAAGTCGATCCAGGGGCCCCATTTCGCCTCGCCAGCCGCCGGATCGGCCGCTTGGCCGGCCGCCGACCCGACATGAAACGCCGCCACCCCGACAATCGCGATGACGCTCCGCCTGCGCCAACTCCGCACGATATTCTCCATGATTCTTGAGATAGATCGGAGCCACATGCTAGGGGCAGGTGATGGTGTCGAAGCCGACGGAGCCGGTCGGCGGGGTGCCGAAGAGGCAGGCACCGTCATTCGTCGTATTGCCGGTCGAGCCCGCGTTGAAGGAGGTCGTGGCGCTGCCGGCCACGACAGTCTTCAAGCTACTGGTCGATAGACTGAAGTCGTTATCCGCGACCGTGATATTTGTGGCCCCCGTCGCACGGACGCCGACTGTCCCCGCCGTATCGGAGCGCGACGAAATGACGTTGCCGCGGATGATGACGTTGGTTGAACCGAGAGCGTCCACGGCAACGCCGCCACCGGATGCCCCATAGCTGGAGATCGTGCTGTTCTCGATGACGACCCCCGACTGGTTTTGGACGCTGACCGCGTACCGCCCGCCGCTGCCGGCTTGGACGTTCCGGACGGTCATGCCGCTGAGGCGCGCGTTGTCGCCGAGAGGCATTGCAAAAATGACGGCGTTGTTCTCGGCAACGATGCCCGCTTCCTTCGTCAGGACAATCTCGACGCGCCGGTTGTTCGCGGTGCGCACCGCCAGGCTGCCCGTGCCGATGACAGTCTGCCCGGCCGGTACAGAAACCGACCCCGTCGTGTTGAAGGTGCCGCTGAGGACAACGGTGTGGGCGCCGGCGGCCGCCAGGGCGGCGTTCAGATCCGCAGTGGACGCCATGGCGGCGCTGGTGATGACGGTCAGGCTCTCGCCGTCGGCTGTCTCGGTCGCGGTCTCCCGGGTGCCATAGGCGCCGGCCTGGGTCACGACATCGACGTCGCGCACGATGGGGTCGGTCATGCGGCGCTCCTGATGACTGAGCGAGCGGGCCTGATCCGATGTTCCCGTGAAGACGCTGAAGGGAATGCGCAGGCGCGCCGAGACGAAGCCCTGGCTGCCGCGCGGGCCGTCGTGCTGCCACTCCGCCCCAAGGGACAGGCGCGAGCCTTCCCAGGCGAAGGGCAGTTCGTCGAACACCAACTCCAGGCGCGCGCGCGGGCCGGTAACATCGTCCACCCCCTCCGTGCCGCTGGTGAAATGGTAGGCGCCGCCATAGACACGCAAGTCAATGCCGGACTCCGGCTCGAACACGGGCAGGCGGTAGCCGATCTCGCCGTCGAAGCCGCCCATCGCCTCTTCCGTCCCCTGGCGGATCACGATGCTGCTGCCGCTGAGGCCGCCGCTGGTGAGACCGTCGACGTCACGCGAGCGGTCGCCGACTGGCTGGTAGGCGTTTACGCGGAAATCCCAGTCGCGCCCCAACAGTTCGGCGCCCAGCGTTACCTGATTGAAGGTGTTGTCGTGGGGGCTGCGGCGGTGGTCGAAATAGGCATAGCCGCCCAGGTTCCAGCCGTCTTCCAGCATGTGGCGCACGCCGAGGCCAAAGTTCCCCTCGTTGCCGGAATCCGTATCGCCGCGCAGGCGCAGGTCGGAGAAGAACAGGGTGTCGTCGTCCTGGGCCAGCGGGATGAAGACGTCGATCTCGCCGAGGCTGCGCTCCGACCCCGCCTTACCTTCGAGGTCGATGAAGCCGCCCCACTTGGAGCTGCCCGCTGCCGGATCGGCCGTCTGGCCGGCCGCCGGCCACCCGTGAACCGCCGCCGCCACGAAAGCCGCGCCGGCGATACTGCTGCCCCATTCCCGCACGATGCCGTCGTCCCCCTAAAAGAAAACCCCGCCCCCGCTTCGGGGCCATAGTGCGAAAACCCCGGCTGCGCGCCAGAAGCAACCGTCCCGGCGGCGCAGTTGGCCGCGCTTTGCGGACAGGCGCTGCGCTTTCAGGACAGTGTGATCGCGGGAACGAGAAAGCGGCGGACTCAGCGCCGCGTCCGCAGGGTCTCCGTGGGGCTGCAGCCGAAGCGGCGGCGGTAGTCGACGGCGAAACGCCCGGGATGGCCGAAGCCCCAGGCGCGGGCGACGGCGGCCACGCCGTCCTTGGGGCCGGCCGCAGCCAGGGCCTCGTGCGCCGCTTGCAGGCGCACCGCCTTCAGATAGGCCATGGGCGGCAAGCCGGTCGCCTCAGCAAAGGCCGACTGTAGTGTGCGGTAGCCGCAGCCGGCGGCGGCGGCGAGGTCGGCCAGGGTGATCTTCTCACCCAGGTGGGCGTGAATATGATCGCGCGCCCGCTTCACATGATAGGGCAGGACAGTCGCCCGCCGGCAGCCTTCGCCCTCGGCAGCCCAGTCGTTCGGCACCGCCTCCAGCAGCAGGGTGAGCAGCAGGTCTTCCCAGGCGGCTGCGGCCAGCGTGCCCGCAAACCCCTCGTCGGCATCCAATTGCGCGGCGAGGAAATGCAGGGTGTCGCGGAACCGCCGCCCGGCAGCCGTGTCCAGTGCGGCGCCACAGTCGAAACGGACCTCTCGGTTCCCGGCCGCTGGGCCGTAAAGGGCTTCGGCCTGACGGCGCAGGCGTGCCACGGGCAGCTTCAGAGCGAAGCAGGCAAAGCCATCCTGCACGGCCGTCGCCGGGCGGCGCAGATCGCGCATGACCGCTCCGCCCTGCCCCATGTCCCAGCCGGCGCCGTGCTGTTCGAAGCGGCCCGCGCCCTCGGTCAGCAGGCAGATAAGAAAAGCATCTTCAGGCTGTTCGGCGCGGGTGCCGAAACGGCTGCGCACCGTCCCGTAGGTCGCGTGCAGCAGCGAGAGGGTATCCAACGGTGCCGACGAAAAGCGCGCGTCGAACCCGCGGCGGGGACCCTCAAGCTGGAGGTCGATCGGCGCACCCTGCCGCGCCGCGCAGTCGCGCAACGCATCGAGGTCCCGCGACTCAAGGACCCTGTACCGCTTGAGATAATCCACCGGCGTCCCTGTGCTGCCCCGACTCCACCCGGGGAGTCTAGCGGCTTTCACCTGTCGGTTGAAGCCTCGGCGCTACCGGCGAATGGCGTCCAGCAGCGGGGCGAGCTGGCGGGCGATGGTGCCTTTCAAGGTGTCCAGGCTCATGTCGTCGGACTTCACGAACAGAATGAACATCATGTTGGTGTTGTTGAAGATCATTTCGCCGACGCTGGCGGCATCGACCCCGGCCTTCACGCGGCCTTCGGCCTGCAGGCGTTCGATCAGCGTGCAGACCTGCCGGGCCAGGCGGTCGTCAAGATCGCTGTAGCGCCGGCCGAAGGGCGAGTCCGGCTGATGCGTGGAGATCGCCATGGCCTGGCGCCACATATCCTTGTTGAGATAGACCAGCGAGTGGTCGAGGTAGATGGTGATCAGCGCGGTCACCGCCTGCGCGATATCCGCCGGCGGCTCCTCGATCAGCGCCGTGCCGGCCCGCAGCACTTCGTTTACCTCCATCGAGACGATGGCGACCAGCAGGTCGCCCTTGTTTCGATAGTAGTTGTAGACCGTGCCGATGGAGACCTTTGCCTTGGCCGCGATGGTCTCGATCTTGGTACCGTCGTACCCTTCCTCGCGGAACAGCCGGGTGGCCGCCTTGAGGATACGCTGGTCCCGGTCCGCCTTTTGCTTTTCGCGCAATCCACTCATGCGATATCCATTGCACAACGAATGAATTGCCTCAAGTTTATAAGCAATTCACTTTTTCATTTCCAGCGCAAGCCCGCTGTGGTTATGCTTTTTCCCGGATCCAGCACCATCGGATCACGAACAAAAAAACAGGGAGAATGGGATGACTTCTCGTAATCGGGGCATCACCCGCCGGCGCGGCCTCCTGCTCGGCGCTGCCGTGGCGGCCGCCAGCCTCAGTGTCTCCGCGACCGCCAGCGCGACGGAAGAACTGAACGCCCTGGTGTGGTGCGACCACACCGACCCGGCCTTGATCGCCCCCTTCGAAGAGGCAAACGACGTTCGCGTCAATCTGAAGGAATACGAAGGCACCGGCTCGGCGCTGGCCATCGTCGAGCAGTCGCAGCCGGGCGACTGGGACGTCTTCGTGATCGACGGCGTCGACGTGCCGCGCGTGGTGGAGGCCGGCCTGCTGGCCGAACTGCCGGCGGATCAATTGCCGCTCGCCGATACCTTCGAGCAGGTGAAGATGACCGACGTTACCCATGTCGACGGCAAGATGTACGCGATCATGGAGAAGTTCGGCTACAACGTGATCAGCTACGACAAGTCGAAGGTCGATCCCGCCGACATGCGCGACCTGACGATGCTGTGGTCCGACAAATACAAAGGCCGCATCGCCGTCTACGACTACTACATCCCGCTGATGGACCTGGTCGCCCTGAAGATGGGCATGAAGCCGAGCGACATCACGGCGGACAAGCTGCCGGCGATGAAGGAAGAGCTGTTCAAGCTGAAAGACAACGCCGCCATGGTCGGCGAGGTGGTATCGTCCACCACGGCGCTGGCCACCGGCGAAGCCGACATCCTGCTGGGCGGCGGCGAGTGGGCGGTGGCCGTCATGCAGGCTGAAAACCCGGACCTCGACTGGGTGCTGCCGGACCAGGGCGGCATCCTCTGGGCCCAGTCGCTGGCCGTCTTCAAGGACTCCAAGAAGAAGGACCTGGCGGTGAAGTTCGTGCAGTACATCATGAGCCCGGAAGGCCAGGCGCGTCTCGCGACCTCGTCGTGCTTCTGGGGCATGCCGGCCAACAAGAAGGCCGGCGCCGTGCTGACCGCCGAGCAAAAAACCGCGCTGCGCTGGGACGAGCAGGAGGGCTTCCTGGCGAAGTCCTACCGCTACTTCATTCCCGACGCCGATCTCGACGCCGCGATGCTCGACGTGTGGAGCGAGTTCCTGCAGCACTAAGCCCGGCGTACCGCGGCCCCCCGGAACCATACCGATGCGCACAGACACCCCCAGGCAATGGAGCGAAAGAGCCAGGGCCTGGGGGCTGCTGCTGCCGGCGCTGCTGTGGACGGCGGCCTTCTTCCTGGCGCCGCTGGTCATCATGGGCCTCTACAGCCTGTGGCGGCGCAGCGGCGCACGACTGGTCACCGATTTTAGCCTGAATAACTACCAGGCCTTCTTCGCCAAGGGATTCCTGGTCGAATCCCTGGTCAACTCGATCGAGGTGACCCTTATCGTCACCCTGGTCAGCGTGCTGCTGGCCTACCCCCTGGCCACCATCCTGGCCGAGCGCGTGCCGCCGCGCTGGCAGCGCCTGGCCCTCGTCCTCGCCATCCTGCCGTTCTGGACCTCCTACGTGGTGCGCTCCTACAGCTGGCTGCTGGTGCTGTCCGAGGGGGGCATCCTCTCCAATTTCCTGCTCGACCTGGGCCTGACGGCCGAACCGGTCTCCTTCGCCAACAACCGCGGCGCCACGGTGGTCGGCTTCGTCCACTTCTTCGTCATGCTGCTGACGCTGACCATCTACGCCAACCTGAAGCAGCTCTCGCCAAGCTACCGCAAGGCGGCCGCCGATCTCGGCGCCGGTCCGCTGCGCACCTTCTGGCATGTGACCCTGCCGCTCACCCTGCCCGGCATCATGGTCGGCGCCTTCCTTACCTTCGTCCTGTGCATCGGCGACTACATCACGCCGCAGATCCTGGGCGGCAACAAGGAACTGCTGCTGCCTCAGGCGATCATGCTGCAGATCGCCCGGCGTTCCGACTTTCCCATGGCCTCGGCCCTGGCCATGATCCTCATGGCCGTGGTCAGCCTGGTCTACCTGGCCTGCGCACGCTGGCTGAAGATCGACCGGGTGTAACGTCATGGCGCGATCCTTCATCACAGCCCTGCGCGCGCTGCCCGTGTGGCTCTACGTTGTGCTTCTCTACGGCTTCATCTTCCTGCCGGTCGGCGTGCTGGTGCTGTTCTCCTTTCAGGAGTCGCGCCTGCCCATACCGCCCTTCAACGGGCCGTCGTTGCGCTGGTACGAGGCCGTCTTCGCCGACGCCCGCCTGATGGCCGCGCTGGGCAATTCGATTGCCGTGGCGCTGACCTCGTCGCTCGCCGCCGTGGTGCTGGGCTTCCTCGCCGCCTACAGCCTGGCGCGCCACCGCCTGCCCGGCGCCGCTTTGTTGCAGGGATTTCTCACCGCACCGCTGACCGTCAGCTACCTGATCATCGCCATGGGCCTGCTGATCACCTTCAACCAGCTCGGCGTGCCGAAGTCGCTGCTGACCGTCGGCATCGGCCACGTGGTGATCAACCTGCCGCTCTGCTTCGCCATCCTCTACAGCCAGATGGGCGCGCATCAGGCCAACATCGAACGCGCCGCGCGCGACCTCGGCGCCCGTGAATGGCAGGTGCTGGGCCTGGTCACCGTGCCGATGCTGTGGCCGGCGCTGTTCGCCAGCTTCTTCCTCTCGGTCACCTTTTCCTGGGACGAGTTCATCATTGCCTTCATGGTCAGCCGCTTCGACGTCACCCTGCCGGTGGAGATCTGGAGCATGCTGCGCACCGGCCTCAACCCCAAGACCAATGCCATCGGCAGTTTCGTCTTCCTGATTTCCATCGCCACCGTCCTGGTCCTCGACCTGGTCGTCTTCCGGAGCCGCAAAGCGTGAGTACCCCCGCCGTCGAGTTTCGCAATATCGCCATGCGCTTCGGCGAGAAGGTCGCGCTGCAGGACATCGACCTGTCGATCGAAGAAGGCAGCTTCGTCGTCCTGCTGGGCCCGTCGGGCGGCGGCAAGACCACCCTGCTGAACATCCTCGGCGGCTTCCTGCAGCCCAGCGCCGGCCAGGTGCTGATCGACGGCAGGGATGTCACCCAGGTAGCGCCGGCCCGGCGGCCGACCACCACGGTGTTCCAGGACTATGCCCTGTTCCCGCACATGTCGATTGCGGCCAACGTCGGCTTCGGCCTGCGCATGCGCGGCGTCCCAAAGGCGCAACGGGTCCCGCGCGTCGAAAAGGCCCTGGAGATGGTCGGCCTCGGCCATACGGCACTGCGCCGCATCCACGAACTGTCGGGCGGCCAGCGTCAGCGCATCGCCCTGGCCCGCGCCCTGGTGGTCGAGCCCTCGGTGCTGCTGCTGGACGCGCCGCTGGGCGCGCTGGACATGAAGCTGCGCCGGCAGATGCAGGAGGAACTGAAGGCGATCCAGAAGCGCGTCGGCACCACCTTCGTCCACGTCACCCACGACCAGGAAGAGGCCATGGCCATCGGCGACGTGATCGTGGTGATGAACGACGGCAGCATCGAGGACCGGGGCACGCCCGAGCGCATCTATCTGCAGCCGGCCTCGCGCTTTGCCGCCAACTTCATGGGCGAGAACAACCTGATTGAAGGCCAGGCGACGCGCAGCGAAGGGAGCTGCGTCGCCGTGACGACACCAATCGGCGATTTCACGGTTCCAGGTACGGCGCATAACGGCGCCCGCGTGGCGCTGTCCCTGCGCCCGGAGCATCTGCATCCGGACGCCGGCCAAGGCCGGGTATCCTTGGGACAAGGCTCGGTCATCGAGGCCGGCTTCTTCGGCACCCACCACCAGTGCACGGTCACGCTCGACACACTCGATGCGCCCCTGAAACTGCGGCTGCCGCAGAAACGCCTCGTGCAGGTCGGCGAAACCCTCGCCCTCCACGCCGATCCCGCCGACATGGTGCTGCTGACGCGTTAAGCGCCCTTCTCTTCGAGAAACTCCCGAATGAGAGCGCGGTAACGCTCCCCGTCGAAGCTGGGGAAGTGGCCGCCGTGGACCACGCGGACCGGCAGGTCGAGGATGCGCTGCATGGTCGCAATGTAGACCGCGAGATCGGAATGATAGGCGTCGTCGATGAGGGGGCCGTCGTAGACGGTATCGCCGGAGATCAGCACACCACTATCCTTTTCGAACAGCATGATGCCGCCGGGTGAATGGCCGGGCGTGTGGATGACTTCGAAGTAGCGGTCGCCCAGGTCGATGACGTCGCCCGCCTCCAGCACGCGCGTGGCCGGCGCCGGCGGCACCTCGTAGCGGGCGGAGTCGTAGTCGCCCGGCGGCAAAGCGGTGAAGATGTCGTCGGTGACATAGGGATCGGCCAGGATCGCCTTGCGGTCCGGGTGCGCCAGCAGATCCGCCTCGTCGCGGTGCACGGCGCGCTCGGGGAATTCGTGGTGGCACCCGATATGGTCGAAGTGGGTGTGGCTGGCCACGGCCGTCAGGTCGCGCTCGGCCAGCAGTGCCACCTGCTCACGCAGGCTGACGACGCCCATGCCGGAGTCCACCAGCATATCCCGGTCGCGCCCGCGCACATGCCAGATGTTGCAGCGGTAGAATTCCTTGATGTGCGGCTCCCAGATGTGGGTGATGCCGTCATCCAGCTTGGCGGTCCGGTACCAGTTCTCGGCGGTGATGATGTCCATGCGGTGCTCCTGCTGCCGTTTGTGGATAGCAAGGCCAGAGACCCCTGGCAATCCGGCCTGGGCAATCCGGCCTGGGCAATCATCGGGCAGCGCCTTCTGTCAGGGCTTGGCAGCAACGACGCCGCGGCCCCTGGCGCCGCCCCCCGGCCGCGGCCTAGAATGCGCCCGCCATGATCGACTCCGCCCCCCGCACCGCGACCGCAGCCCCCCTCCTCAAGCACAGCCACGTGCTGCGCCAGCGCCTGGCCCTGGAAGGCGCACGGGTCGCCGATATCGGCTGCGGCGACGGCGGCCTCAGCCGCGTCATGGCCCGGGCCGGCGCCTGGGTGATCGGCATCGCCCCCGGGGGCCCGCAGCTGGCCCGGGCGCGCGCCGCCGAGCCCGCCGGGGCCCCGGAAAACAGGGAGGCCTATGTCTGCGCCCTGGGCGAGGCGCTGCCCCTGCCCGACGGCTGCCTGGACGCCCTGGTCTATTTCAACGCCCTGCACCACGTGCCGGTCCCGGTCCAGGGCGCCGCCCTGGCCGAGGCCGCCCGGGTGCTGCGCTCCGGCGGCCTGGTCTACGTGCAGGAGCCGCTGGCCGAGGGCAGCTACTTCGAACTGATGCGGCCGGTCGAGGACGAGACCGCGGTGCGCGCCGGCGCCTACGACGCGCTGAAGGCCGCCGCTGCCGGCCCGGCGCTGGAAGAAACCGAGGAGTTCTTCTACCGCGCCCCGTTCCGGGTGAAGAGCGTCGAGGCCTTCCTGAAGGGCCTGGTCGCCGGCGACCCGGCGCGCGCCCCCTTGGTGGAGGCGCAGGCGGCGTCGTTGCGGCGGGGGTTTCTGGCGGCAGGGGAACAGCGCGACGACGGTTTCTGGTTCGAGATACCCTCCCGGCTCAACTTACTGCGCCGGCACTGAGGGCATTGACCGATGGCGATCCGCTACCTCTCCGAACACGATTCCCCCGATGACCCCGGCGGCCTGATCCGCGAGGTGCTGGAGCTGGGCGAAGAGTTCCCTGGCCCGGCCGAGGACGTGGTGCTGGCCTGGATCCTGCGCCTGGGCCAGGACCGCGACCCGGGCCAGGCGGCCCAGCGCCTGATCGACGACTACCGGCTGAACGACGACGGCCCGAACGCCGCTGCCCTGCCCGGCGGCGCCTGCGGCCGCCTCATCGCCATGCTGAAGGAAACCGCCGCGTATCCCGCCCAACGGATGACCCGGCACCTCTGCCAGCCGCGCCGGCGCGGCGGCAGGCGCCGCACCCCGACCAACGCCCCTTCGCGCGACCCTTCCCAGGAATCATGAATTCGCCGCGCGTCATCGACAACCGCACGGCCCGGCGCCTGTTCCTGCAGCGCCAGGGGCTCAGCTTCCCGCCGCACCGGAAACTGACCGCCGCCGGACTGCTGGCGCTCATCGAACACCTCGGCTTCGTGCAGCTCGATTCGATCCAGACGGTGGAACGCGCCCACCACATGATCCTCTTCGCGCGCAACCAGACCTACCGCCCCTAGCAGCTGGCCCGCCTGCACGAGCGCGAGGCGGCGCTGTTCGAGAACTGGACCCACGACGCCTCGATCATCCCCAGCCGCTTCTTCCCCCACTGGAAACTGCGCTTCGCGCGCGCGCAGGCACGCCTCAGCGCGCGCTGGCGCGACTGGCATGGCGGTGCCTTCGAGGCGGAACTGGAAAGCGTGCTGCAGCACGTTGCCGACAACGGGCGGGTGCTGGCCCGCGAGCTGGGCAATGACGACCCCGCGACCCCCAAGACCAACGGGGGCTGGTGGGACTGGCACCCCTCCAAGACCGCGCTGGAATACCTCTGGCGCTGCGGCCACCTGGCGGTCGCCGCCCGCGACGGCTTCCAGAAGGTTTACGACCTGACCGAGCGCACCCTGCCGGCCCATCACTACGAACCCGCGTTGGACGAGGCCGAGACTATCGACTGGGCCTGCCGCGCCGCGCTGGAACGCCTGGGCATCGCGACCTCCGGCGAGATCGCCGCTTTCTTCGAACTGGCAACGCCGGCCGAAGCCAAGGCCTGGTGCCTGGCGCGCAAGGGCAGCGAACTGGAAGAAGTGTTGGTGGAGAATGCCGCAGGCGGCTCTGGAAAATCCAGACCCCGCCCCGCTTTCTGCTTCGCCGACATGGACCCCTGCGCCGACCTGCCCGAGCCGCCGAACCGTCTGCGCGTGCTCAGCCCCTTCGACCCGCTGATCCGCGACCGCAAGCGCACTGAACGGTTGTTCGGCTTTCACTATCGCATCGAGGTCTTCGTGCCGGCGGCCAAGCGCCAGTACGGCTACTACGTCTTTCCGCTGCTGGAAGGCGACAACCTGATCGGCCGCATCGACATGAAGCACGAACGCGACACCGGGACCCTGCGCGTGAAGGGCCTGTGGCTGGAGCCCAAGGTGAAACTCTCCGCCGCGCGGATGCAGCGCCTGGAAGCCGAACTGGAACGCCAGCGCCGCTTCACCGGCGCCGAACGCGTGGTCTTCGAGAAAGGTTGGGTGAAGGAAGGCGCCTAACGCCCCAGGGAAGGCCGCCAGCGCATCAGCGCCAGCAGGGCGAGGCCGGCCAGCAGGCCCCAGAAGGCGCTGCCGATGCCGAAGAACGACAGGCCCGAGGCCGTGCCCAGGAACGTGACGATGGCGGGAATGCGGTCCTCAGCCGACGCCATGGCCTCACTGAGCGCCGAGCCGAAGGCGCCGAGCAGCGCGAGCCCCGCCACCGTGAGAATCAGATAGGCCGGCACCGCCGCGACGAAGGCGGTGATCGCGCCGGCCAGCAATCCGAAGATCACATAGCCGGCACCCGACACCACCGCCGCCCAATAGCGCCGGCGGGGATCGGGATGGGCGTCCTCGCCGGCGCAGAGAGCGGCAGTGATGGCAGCGAGGTTCACCGCATGGCCGCCCAAGGGCGCCGACAGCAGGGAGAATATACCGGTGACGGCGAACAGCGGCCCCGGAGCCGGGCGATAGCCGTTGGCATTCAACACCGCGATGCCGGGAACGTTCTGCGAGGCCATGGTGACGATGAACAGCGGCAGGGCAACGCCCACCAGCGCACCAAAGGAAAATTCCGGCACGATGAACAGCGGCTGCGGCAGCAGGACCGCGCCATCCAGCGTCGGCATATCCGTGGTCAGCGCAATGGCCACCACCGCAACCAGCAGAGCCACGGGGATGGCATAGAGCCGCTTGAAGCGCCAAGTGGCGGCCCAGGCGAGGATCACCGGCAACGCCAGTTCCGGGCCCTCCGCCACCGCCCGCACCGGCGCCAGGCAGAAGGTCAGCAGGACGCCGGCCAGCATGGCGTTGGCCAGCGCCGGCGGAAGGGCGCCGACCCAGCGCCCGAGCGGCTTCCACAAGCCGGCGATGACGATCAGCAGGCCGCAGATCAGGAAGGCGCCGACGGCCCCGGCAAATCCCCCTTCGACCACACCGGTCGTCGCCAGCAGCGCCGCGCCGGGGGTCGACCAGGCCACCGAGATCGGCATACGCGTCTTCAGGGAGAGATAAATGCCGCAGAGGCCCATGGCGAGCGACAGGGCCATGAGACCGGAGGCCGCCTCGGCCTGACTGGCGCCGATGCCGAGCAGCCCCTGAAGCACCACGGCAAAGGAACTGGCGAAGCCGACGAAGGCGGCCAGCACACCGGCGCCTGCCGCCTGCAGCGAGAAGCCCGCCCCGCCGGCTGCCGCGGTATCCTGCGTCATGCCAACCCCCGCTGGCCATGGGTCATCATGGTGCTGGTGAGACGATACAGCACGACGGCGTTCAGCAGATGCCAGAGGAAGTGGGTGCCGATCGGCAAAGCCGCGCAGAGCGGCAGGTCGGCGGTGCGCAAGGCGAGCGAGATGGCGAAAACCCCGGCAGCGGTGAGGATGGCCGGCCCCGCCGGGTGACGCCGCCCGAAATGAAGAAAGCCGCCGACCGCCAGCATGGCCGCCAGGGCGACGCCGTAGGTGGCGACGCTGAAACCGAAGACCGACGGCATGACCACGGTGAGCAGCAGCACGACGGCGACACCGGCGAGACAGCCCCACAGCGGCAGTCCGACGAGGCGGCGCAAGGCGAGATACATGTAGAGCAGGATGAAGAGCGCGATGGGGATGACATCGGCCAGCACCGTCCAGACCTGTGCGAAGATGTGGAACAGGCCGCTGCCGATACCGATGACGAGCACCAGGCCGATCAGGGCGGTCATCGCGGGATCCTGCCGCACGGCAGGATCGGCGCGGCGCAGCGCGACAACCAGCAGAATGCCCGCCAGGATAAAGGCGAGGTTGGTCAGCGCGTTGAGCGGTTCGGCCCACAGCCCCGGCCCGACCCGTTCGCAGTAGAGATCGATGGCCCGGTTCATGACGGCGTCACCCTAACATCAACATCTTCGCGGCCCGGTATCTTCCACGGCACGGAACGCTGCCAGCGGGCTCACTTCGGCTTGTTGAAGGCGTCCTCGATGTACTGGACAACCTCTTGCACCGGCATGGTGAAGACGCCCGCCTGGCCGCGGCCGAAGGCGAGGCGCCAGAGGGAATAGCCCTCGGCGACGTTGGGCATCGGCGCGTCGGACTTCAGCAGCGTGACGACGCTGGCGTCGAGCGATTCCCGGCTGACCGGCGCGTGCGGCAGATGATCCTGGACCCCGCCGGTCATCAGCGGATTTTTCAGCTTCAGGCCGTCGACGTAGATGTGGAAGATCGGCTTGGCGCTGAGCTCGCGGTCGATGCGCACGATGTAGAGGCGCGAGTCTTCCTCGCCCGGGCGCGTGTGGTAGCTCCAGATCTGCCCTTCCGCATAATCGGCCGCCAGAGCCGGCCCGGCTACCGAGGACAGGAGGAGAAACGGCAACAGCAGGACGGCGGCGACGGCTGTCTTCAACATGGCAACTTACCCCCAGAGGGTGGCGGAAGGCGGATGGACCAGGCTGTCCTCGATCTTCAGCGCCGGGTCGCGGTCCTCGGCCAGCAGCAGCGGGCCGTCAAGGTCGACCACCGGTACGCCCTGTGCCAGCAGCACACCCGGCGCCATGGCCAGCGAGGTGGCCAGCATGCAGCCGACCATAATGCCGAAGCCCTCCGCCTCCGCGGCGGCCTTCAGCTTCAAAGCCTCGGTCAAGCCGCCAGTCTTATCGAGCTTGATATTGATCATGTCGTAGCGGCCTTTCAGCGCCGCCAGCGTTGCGGTGTCGTGGCAGGACTCATCGGCACAAACCGGCACCGGCCGCTCGATCCCGGCCAGTGCCGCATCGTCGCCGGCCGGCAAGGGCTGCTCGATCATCTCAACGCCGAGGCCGACCAGCTTGGGAGCCAGTTCGCTATACTGCGCAGCCGTCCAGCCCTCGTTGGCGTCAACGATGATGCGGGCCTTTGGCGCATGGGCACGCACTGCAGCGACCCGGTCTAGGTCCTCCGGGCCGGCCAACTTCAGCTTCAGCAGCGGCCGCGTTGCATTCTCCGCCGCCTTGCGGCCCATGTTCTCCACGCTGTCGAGCGACAGGGTGAAGGCGGTGGTCACCGGACTGGGCTCGGGCAGTCCAGCCAGCTCCCAATGGCGCTTGCCGCTTTGCCTGCATTCCAGGTCCCAGAATGCCAGGTCGACGGCGTTGCGCGCGGCCCCGGCCGGCAGCAGGGCCTGCAGGCCCTCGCGGTCTAGGCCCTCTGCCAGAGCACCGTGCAGGCTTTCGATCTGGTCTATGACACTCTGCATGGTTTCGCCGTAGCGCGCGTAAGGCACTGCCTCGCCGCGCCCCACATCCCCATGGCGAGTCAGCTCGACCACAGCCACCTCGGCGGTGGTCTTGCTGCCGCGCGAAATGGTGAAGGTGCCGCGGATCGGCCAGGATTCACTGTGGACCTTGAGAACCGTCATCGGGGCGGCCTCAAACGAGACGATCGACGATCGGGGCCACACCTTCGGCAAAAGGATCGACCGTGGGCAGGTTGTGCTGGTTCTCCAGACGCCGCAGGTGGGCCTCAACGCTGCTCTTATCCATCTGGGAGGTGTTGACCGCGATGCCGACGAAGTGCGCGTCCGGATTGGTCAGGCGGGCCGCCGCCAGGTTCGCGTCTATGCAGGCCTGCAGCGTCGGCAGGGGATACTCGGGCAGCCCCCGCATGTGCTGGCGCGTCGGCTCATGGCACAGCACCAGGGCATCGGCCTGGGCGCCATGCAGCAGGCCCAGCGATACGCCGGCGAAGGAGGCATGGAACAGCGAACCCTGCCCTTCGATGAGGTCCCAGTGGTCGGCATCGTTGGCAGGCGAGAGATATTCCACGGCGCCCGAGATGAAGTCGGCCACCACTGCGTCGATGGAGACCCCCTGACCGGCAATCAGGATCCCGGTCTGGCCGGTGGCACGGAAGTCCGCCTTCATGCCGCGCTTCTTCATTTCCTTCTCGATGGCCAGGGTGGTGTACATCTTGCCGACCGAGCAGTCGGTACCCACCGCCAGCAGGCGCTTTCCGCTGCGCTTCTTGCCGTTCGCGACGTCAAACTCCCGGGTCGGGTGGCGCACGTCGAACAATTGGCGGCCATGCTGTCCCGCCGCCGCCTTCAACACCGCGACGTCGGCAAGGCGGTTGTGCAGGCCGGCGGCAAGGTCGTAGCCCAGCAGCAATGCCTGCTCCAGCAGCGAGATCCATTTCTCCGAGAACACGCCGCCACGGTTGGCGACGCCGATGACCAGGGTCTTGGCACCGGCGGCGAGGCCTTCCTCCAGGGTCATGTCGGTGAGACCGAGGTTGGCCTTGCAGCCGTCGAGGCGCAGTTGGCCGACGCACCATTCCGGGCGCCAGTGGGCAACGCCCTGCGCGGTCTTGGCCGCGAGCGGGTCCGGCGCGTCGCCGAGAAAGAGAAGATAAGGATGCTGAATCGCCATACGCCCCTCGGAACTTGTTGTGCCGGCCCTGGTGGAAACCCCGGAGGCTCCCGGGCCGGTCATTCGATTACCAATTGAATGCCTTGGCCGCGCCCCGCAGGTGACGGGGTGGGCGGTGCCGTGCGGGCGGCATCTTAGTGATACCGGCCGGGAAGGCCAAGCCGTGCCACAGTGCATTCCCTGCAAGGCTGGTCAGCCTTTGCGATCGCAGCCCGGGTCCTTATGATCGCCGCCCAACCGCAATCCGACTTTGCCGCCTCCGATGACCGCCAGCGTCCCGCCGCCGTCCGATACACCTCCCGGCACGCCCTCAGCGCCGCCTGGCAATCCTGGCTTGCGCCCCGGCGACCTCGACGGCGCCTGGCACCGCCGCGTATGGCAGCTTGCCGGGCCGATCATCCTGGCCAATCTGACCACGCCGCTGCTGGGCGCGGTCGACACCGCCGTGGTCGGCCATCTGCCGGATGCCAGCTATATCGGCGGCGTCGCCGTCGGCAGCGTCATCTTCAGCTTCCTGTTCTGGGGCTTCGGTTTCCTGCGCATGGGGACCACCGGCTTCACCGCCCAGGCCCACGGTGCCGGCGACTCGGCCGAATTGCGTGCCTGCCTGCTGCGTCCCTTGGCGCTGGCGCTCGGCTTCGGCGCGCTGATCATCCTGTTGCAGGCGCCGCTCGGCCAGGTCGCGCTGTGGGCCATGGACGCCAGCGCCGAGGTCGAAGGGCAGACCGCCATCTACTTCGACATCCGCGTGTGGAGCGCCCCGGCGGCGCTGGTGAACTACGTGGTGCTCGGCTGGCTGCTGGGCGTGCAGCGCCCGCGCGCCGCGCTGGCCCTGCAGATCCTGGTGAACGGCGTGAATATCCTGCTCGACCTGGTCTTCGTGCTGGGACTCGGCTGGGACGTCGCCGGCGTCGCCTGGGCGACGCTGATCGCCGAGAGCAGCGCGGCGCTGGCCGGCCTGGCCCTGACCCTGCACAGTCTGGGCCGCCTGCCCGGCGCCCAGGACCGGCCGGGGGGCTGGCGGGGTGACTGGGTGCGGCTGAAGGACCCAGCGCGCCTCGCCGCGCTGATGCGGGTCAACTTCGACATTTTCCTGCGCACCCTTTGCCTGGTGCTGGCCTTTGGCATCTTCACCTCGGAAAGCGCCGGCTTCGGCGACGTGGTGCTGGCCGGTAACGCCATCCTCATGCAGTTCCAGTCCTTCGTTTCGCACGGCCTGGACGGTTTCGCCCACGCCGCCGAAATCCTGGCCGGCAGCGCCCACGGTGCCGACAACCGCCGCACCTTCCGCCGCGCCGTTGTGGTCTGCAGCCTGTGGGGCCTGGGCGGCGCGCTGGTGGCCAGCCTCGCCCTGCTGCTGGGCGGCCCCCTGATCATCGCGGTGTTCACCTCGTTGCCCGAGGTCCGCCTCAGCGCCGAAACCTATCTGTGGTGGATGGTCGCCTCGCCGCTGGTCTCGATCTGGAGCTTCCTGCTGGACGGCATCTTCATCGGCGCCACCCGCACCGCCGCCATGCGCAACGCCATGGTGCTGTCGCTGGGCGTCTTCCTCGCCACCAACTGGCTGCTGCCGCCGCTGCTCGGCAACCACGGCCTGTGGCTCAGCCTGATGCTGTTCACGGCGGCGCGCGGCCTGACCATGGCGCTTTACTATCCGGCACTGGAAGGTTCGGTCGGGCTGCGGGGGAAAAACGGCAAGGCCGCTTAGGTCGCGGCCCGGAGGCCGCCGGCTTAAAGGGCGCCGTCAGGCAGACAACGCGGCGGCCCTGTCACAGAGGTTCTCGCTGCCCCCTCCGGAGGCCCTCTCGACGCCCCTGTCGCCAACAGGGCCTGCGGGGCTCAGCAGCGGGCGGGCGGGCAGATCCAGCAGGGCGGCGCGGGTGGTGTCGCTATCGTCGATGGCCGCGGCGTCGCAGTGCAGGATGGCGATCCGCAGGGCCCACAGCGGCACGCCGCCCTGCCGCAGGGCCTGTTCCAGGCGGGTGCAGACACCGCTGGCCGCCGCCGCATCGTCGACACCCGCGGGAGGGATGAAAATCAGGAGCAGCGTGCCGTCGTCGGCCAGCTCGGCAATCAGCGAGCGGTCGTCGATGGCGCAGAGCCGGCTGTCGCAGCCGGGGGCCAGACTGACGCGGCAGAGCGACAGACGCTGATGCAGGCCGCGCAGCCGGCGCAGGCTAGACGCAATGCCACCGGGCAGTGTCGCGGGAGCATGCATAGCGGAGGTCGCCGGCCGGGCTTTCGGGCCACCCGGCCGGCGAAGGGGAAGCTCGGGGGAGTACCCGAAGGGAGGGGCCGTCAGAGTGCTTCCCCTTTCCGATCCCATGCCGTCCGGCGCGCTCCCCAATGGGCCGAGGGGAACGCTGCCAAGGCTGACAACATGAGACGTCCGTTTGCTCCGCATCGACGCCAAGGTAGCGCGCCGCCGCAACTATTTGGTGCGTCAAAGTTGTGGCGCCGAACCCAGAAAAATAAACAATTTAGCAATAATTAGGGAGCCGCCGCCGCGGCCCGCCCAGAAAGAGATCCGGGAAAAACAACCTATGGGTCAGGCGTAGAAAGGGATTAAAAGGGATCAGTCGGCAAGCAGGAAGCGCATGACCATGGCGAGGCCGCCGTCAGGACGGTTTTCCGCCCGGACACTGCCACCGATCGCCTGCAGGTTGCGGCGCACGATCCACAGGCCTATGCCCATGTGCGGGCCGCCCTCGCCGCCGTCGTCTTCTTCCCCGGCGCCGCCGGCGGCGGGCCTGGGCTTGGAGCGCAGGGAAACGTAGCGTTCGAAGATCCGCGTCAGTTCACCGTGGGGCACGCCGGGGCCGCGGTCGAGCACGGAAAGTTCCGCGCGCCCCTGCACGGCGCGCAACTCGACGATGATTTTCGAGCCGTTCGGCGACACCTCGATGGCGTTGTCGATGACGTTTTCCAGCACCGTCTCGACCAGGTCCTCGCCGGCCAGCACGCTGATGTCCGGCTGCAGGCGGGCGTCGAGGATCAGGCGGCGGCTGGCGAAGGTGTCGGCGTAGGCCGACAGCATGCGCTCGACCATGTGGGTCAGCGAGATACGCTGACGCGGCGGGTCGAGCAGCTCGGCGGTGGTTTCCTCCAACCGGCGCGCATAGGCAACCAGGTGGTCGAGGCGGTCGATGGAGACCTCCAGCACATCAAGGGCGCGCTGGCCGCGCACCTCCTCCGGCGCCACCAGGCGGCGCAGCGGCTCCAGCGACTGGCGCATGATGGCGATCGGTGTCTTGAAGGCATGGGCGTTGTCCTCGGCGGCGAGGCGGATGCTCTCGGCCGAATCCTGCAGGGCCATGGTCATGCGGTCGAATTCCTCGGCCACCGGCGCCAGTTCAGGCACCCGGTTCTGTTGAGCGAAGCTGACGTGGCTGGCCCCCGTGCGGATGCTGCGCGCCAGACGGCGGAAACGCATCAGGCCACGCCAGATCGACACAAAGAGGCCGATGGTGAAAATCGCCATGGCAAAGTAGATCGCGGCGGCGATGCGCACCTCGATGGTCTTCCAGTATGGCTGGTCGATCGAGGTGCCGAGGAACTCGGTGGTCGAGTGGGTGGTGATGACCGCCCAGCAGCCGGCGCCGGTGTTGATCGGGGTGATCGAGGTCAGCAGTTCCTCGGCGCCCGAGGGCCGGCGGTGGCGCAACGCCATGGACAGTTCGCCCCAGCAGCTCTGCGCCAGATTGTCGAAGACGCCGCGCTCGACCAGGCGGTCACGCTCCTCGGCCAGTTCGGTCGGCGCGATGGTCGGCTGCGAGGCAACGAAGAAGAAGCTCTCGGCACCGAACTCGCCGGCCGGACGGAACAGCACCTTCACCCCGGTCTGCTTGGTGGCAAAGCGCGCCACCTCGTCGTTCAGCAGCGGCAGGGAGGAGATTTCCTGCTGCTCCAGCAGGGGCCGCAGGCTTTCAGCCACCATGCGGCCCTGCTCGCGCACGCTCTCCATCAGCAGGAAGCGCTTTTCCGCGTCGGCCTCGCGGAACTGGACGTAGAGGATGATCGGCACCGCACAGAAGATGACCAGCAGCAGCACCAGCTTGCTGATCAGCGAGCGGAACGGTAGCCCAAAGTAGAAGCTGCTGGAAACCGGCGGCGGCGCCGGCCCTTCTACCCGGGCCACCATGACAGTCAGGCCCCGCCCTTGCCGCTCTGATCGTGCCAGCGGTAGCCGAAGCCGGGATAGTTCTCGATGCCGTCGAAATTGTCGTCGACGTCGCGGAATTTCTTGCGGATGCGCTTGATGAAGGAGCGCACGTTGGCCCGATAGCCGTCCGGCCCGTAGCCGGCCACGAAATCCTTGCCGCGCACGATGTCGTAGATCTGGCGGTAGGAGACGTCGCCGCCCTGCTGGGCGACCAGGAACAGGACGATGGCAAACTCGGTGAGCGTCAGGTCGACCTGCTTGCCGTCCCAGAAGGCGCGGCTGATGTCTGTCTTCAGCTCCAGCGGGCCGTTACGGATCACCGCCGGCGTCGGGCCGCCGCCCTCGGCCGAGGGCTTCACGCCCTCGGTGATCAGCTTCAGGCGCTGCAGGATGATCGGCAGACGCCGCGACTTGTCGATGAAGTCGACGGCGCCCCACTTCAAGGCGGCTTCCTCGTAGATCTCGTCGCTCAGCACGGTGAGGAAGATCACCGGGGTCTGGATGCGGCACTCGCGCATGCGGCGCAGCACCGCAAGGCCGTCGAGGCCCGGCATGCGCCAATCCAGCAGCACGGCCTCGGCCTCCTCGCCGGACATCATGAATTCGAGGGCGCTTTCGCCGTTGGCGAAGTCGACCACCTCGTAGCCTTCCTCGGCCAGGTTCAGTCCCAGCGATTCGCGGAACAGATCATCGTCGTCGACGATGAACACACGGTTGAAATTGGTCTCTGTCACGACCGGCTGTACAGCCATCATCTCATTTGCGCCATCGGCGCCCCCTTACTGTTTGCCTGCACCTCGCACATCGAAGGAGCTCTAACTGCCGCCGGCCGTCCCATTCACCGGCTGCACGGGCGCTGTCGCGTCGTTCGCCCGTTTCGCCTCGGCCTGCCCCAGCAGTTCACCCAAACAAAGACGGGCGAAATCCTTGGACTCGCCGGCTTTGGCCTCACCGGCCTTGGCCACCTCGCCTTCCGGCCCGCCCTTCACTTCATACGTCAGAACACGGAAATCGCTGCCACCGACCTTCGGATAGAAAAATACATGTAAGACGCAACTGGCGCCGTTGTAGGCCCAGATCTTCGCCGGCGGTTCCTCGATCAGCAGCGCGGGGGCCCCCAACAGGGCAGTCGTGCGCTCAAAGTCGAGCCCGACCAGCGAGTCGGGATCGACCTGGGGCACACGCGTCGCTTCAATGGCGGCCTGGGGAACTTCCGGCTTACGGATCGGCAGCGGCGGCGGCGGCTTGAGTTTGGCCACATCTTCCGTCACGTCCTCAGGAAACCTGCCCGCGTTGCTCAATGCCTGCTCGACAGGCACAGGGCTCGCGGTTTCCGCTGCCGGACCGCGAAAATCGGGGAACTGGATGCCCAGCTCCGCGCACGCGGAAAGACCCAGCAATGCCATCCCCAGGACTCCGGTTAGGAGTCTCATTATCGTTTTCCTGATCTTCGCACCGTCCCGGCTGTAACCCGGAACCCGTCAATCGTGAACCCCAATTTCTTAACGAAATCCTAAACCTGCGGTGGGAGAGCAATGCCGTGCCCAGTCTGTTGCTTAAAGATACGCCGCCAAGTGCCTAATCCGCAACGCATCCACCCGGGTGTGACAAATTTGGCCCGCCACCATTCTTCGCCCGGTAGACGCGCCGCAAGCTCTCGCGGGGCCTACACACCCTAATGTCAAAACGCCCCGCCCGATGCCTCCCAGCATTGGCGCCCGGCGCAAAACCGAGCCACCCGAGGTTGAGTCGGGGAAACCCCTGGGTTGTCAGGGTATCGTCAACCACAGCCCCTCCTCAACCTAGATATTTGCCTGAGTGTTCGACGGGATATTCGCAGGAAGGTTTGCCGGGCAAAAACGGCGAAGTTAGGGCAGTCCCCCGGTGCTCCCCCTGGGGCCCCGGAGGGAGAACAGGGAGAGGGCGGGGAGAATTGCCGGGAACACGAACGATTCCACGGCATTTCGCGCGCCGTCGAGGCCCGATCCGGGCCCGATCTGGGCAGGATCCGGGCAGGATCTGGGATTGACAAGCGCCGCCCGGACGCTTGATATCAAAGGAGGAAGGGCCCCAGAGGCCGATAAGCCGCGCATAAGCGCTGCCATGAAGTCACGTCAACAGGGAAGCAGGTATGATCACATCCAAAATTCTCGCCCCGGCGGGTGCGCTGCTCGCGCTCGCCCTGGCAACGGGCCCGGCCCAGGCCCAGGACAAGGTCGTCAACGTCTACAACTGGTCCGACTACATCGACGAGTCGATCCTGGAGGAGTTCGAGAAGGACACCGGCATCAAGGTCGTCTACGACGTCTTCGATTCCAACGAAGTCCTGGAGACCAAGATGCTGGCCGGTAGCTCGGGCTACGACGTCGTGGTGCCTACCGGCACCTTCCTGGCCCGCCAGATCCAGGCCGGCGTGTTCCAGAAGCTCGACAAGTCGAAGCTGCCGAACCTGAAGAGTATGTGGGACGTCGTGGAAAAGCGGACCCTCAAGTACGATCCGGGCAACGACTACTCGATCAATTACATGTGGGGCACCACCGGCATCGGCTATAACGAGGCAATGATCAATGAGCGCATGCCCGATGCGCCGGTCAACTCCTGGAAGATGTTCTTCGATCCTGAAGTGGTCTCCAAGTTCGCCGACTGCGGCATCCACGTGCTGGACGCGCCGACCGAACTGATCCCGGCGGCGCTCAACTACATCGGCGAGGACCCGGACAGCCAGGACCCCGATGTGATCGCCAAGGCCGAAGACGTGCTGATGGCGGTGCGCCCCTACATTCAGAAGTTTCACTCGTCCGAATACATCAACGGTCTGGCCAACGGCGACATCTGCCTGGCGATCGGCTGGTCGGGCGACGTGCTGCAGGCCCGCGACCGCGCCGGCGAAGCCAACAACGGCGTCACCTTGAACTACGTCATCCCCGACGAGGGCGCGCTGATGTGGTTCGACCAGATGGCAATTCCCGCCGATGCCCCGCATCCGGACAACGCCCTCGTTTTCCTGAACTACATCATGAAGCCCGAAGTCGCGGCCAAGGCGTCCAACTACGTCTACTATGCCAACGGCAACAAGGACTCCCAGGCGCTCCTGAACGAGGACGTGATCGGCGATGCCGCAATCTATCCCTCTCCGGCGGCGGTGGAGAAACTCTACACGGTGTCTCCCTATTCCCCGAAGGTTCAGCGGGTGGTCACCCGCCTGTGGACCAAGGTGAAGAGCGGCCAGTAAGTTCGGCCAACGGCCCCGCCCCTGGCAAGGGAGCGGGGCCGATTGCTTTTGGGAGCATCTTGCAGGCTACCGATTGGAGCTGTGCAAGCGGGGCGATGAGCGGCGGGGGATGATCGGATGAGTGACGTAGGAACCGCCGCAAACGCGGCACGCAGCGGCAGTTCAGCCGCACGGCAACGCTGGGCCCCGTGGAACGACCCCAACGAAAAGCCCCACGTGCAGATCGTCGGTGTCACCAAGCGCTTCGGCGATTTCGTCGCCGTCGATAATGTGTCCCTCGACATCTACAAGCGCGAGTTCTTCTCGCTGCTCGGCCCCTCGGGCTGCGGCAAGACGACCCTGCTGCGCATGCTGGCCGGATTCGAGACTCCGTCCGAGGGAAAGATCCTGCTGGAGGGCGAGGACATGTCGGGCGTGCCGCCCTATCAGCGGCCGGTCAACATGATGTTCCAGTCCTATGCCCTGTTCCCGCACATGAACGTGGAAAAGAACATCGCCTTCGGCCTGAAGCAGGACGGCGTGCCGAAGGAGGAGATCGACCGCCGCGTTGCCGAGGTCATCGAGATGGTGCAGCTCGGCTCCTTCGCCAGGCGCAAGCCACATCAGCTCTCCGGCGGCCAGCGCCAGCGCGTCGCCCTGGCCCGCAGCCTGGTGAAGAAGCCGAAGATGCTGCTGCTCGACGAGCCGCTGGGCGCGCTGGACAAGAACCTGCGCACCCAGACCCAGTTCGAGCTGATGAACATCCAGGAAGAGACCGGCATCACCTTCGTGATCGTGACCCCCGACCAGGAAGCGGCGATGACCGTGTCCAGCCGCATCGCGGTGATGGACCACGGCCGCATCGCCCAAGTCTCGACCCCGGGCGAGCTGTACGAATTCCCCAACTCGCGCTATGTCGCCGACTTCATCGGCGAGGTGAACATCCTGGAAGGCCGCGTCAGCGGACGCGAGGGCGACCACATGCTGGTGCAGAGCGCCGACGCCGGCTGCGTCATCGAGACTGGACCCAGCGGCGACGAGCCAGAAGGCCGTCAGGTCTGGGTCGCGTTGCGGCCCGAAAAGATGATGATCTCCAAGGAGGCGCCGCCGCCCGGGACGCGCAACTGCATTGCCGGCGAGGTCTGGGACATCGGCTACCTCGGCAACCTGTCGATCTATCACGTGAAGCTGGACAGCGGCAAAATGGCGACCGTCACCCAGGCCAACATGGCGCGCCTGATCGAGCGGCCGATTACCTGGGAAGAACGGGTCTATCTGACCTGGACGCCCAACGCCGCCGTCGTCCTGCAGAGCTGAGGACACCGGCATGGCCACTCCGCCGCATTCCGATCCCGCCGACAAGGTCGCCCTGGTCAGCGGCGACACGGCAAACGCCGGGGCCCTGGCCGGGCTGCACGCCCGGCTGATGTTGTTTCCGCCCTACCGGCTGACCGGCGACGTGCTGAAGCGCCTGGGGTTTTCCGGCCGCAGCGCGGTGATCGCAATCCCCTACGTCTGGCTCCTCGCTTTTTTTCTCACCCCCTTCCTGATCGTTCTGAAGATCAGCTTTGCCGAAACTGTGGTGGCAATTCCTCCCTATACGGCGCTGATCACCTTCGCGGAAAACGGCTGGATCGCGTTTCACGCAACGCTGGATAACTATACCTTTCTGTTTGATGACCCCCTCTATATCAATTCCTATCTCAGTTCGCTGAAGATCGCCTCGATCGCGACGCTGATCACACTATCGGTGGGTTATCCCATTGCCTACGGCATGGTGCGGTCGCCGCGGCGCTGGCGCTTTGCGCTGCTGATGCTGGTGATCCTGCCGTTCTGGACGTCGTTCCTAATCCGCGTCTATGCCTGGATCGGCATTTTGAAGAAGGAAGGCCTGCTCAACCTCGCACTGATAAACTTGGGCGTAATAAGTGAGCCGCTGACCATTCTCAACACCGATACAGCGGTCTACATCGGCATCGTCTATTCCTACCTGCCCTTTATGGTGCTGCCGCTTTACGCCAACCTGGAGAAAATGGACCTCAACCTGCTGGAGGCCGCGGCGGACCTCGGCTGCCGGCCGATCAAGGCGTTCTGGGTGATTACCATACCGCTGTCGCTGTCCGGCATCATCGCGGGCTGCTTCCTGGTGTTCATTCCGGCGGTTGGCGAGTTCGTCATCCCCGACCTGCTGGGCGGCTCGGAAACCCTGATGATCGGCAAGACCTTGTGGAGCGAGTTCTTCTACAATCGCGACTGGCCGCTGTCCTCCGCCGTCGCCGTCCTGCTGCTGCTGGTGCTGGGCATCCCGATCGTGCTGTTCCAGCGCATACAGGAACGCAACGCACGGGCGGAGGCTTAAGGTCATGCGGCAAGGACTGACGTGGTTCAATATCGGGTCGCTGTTCCTGGGCTTCCTGTTTCTCTACCTGCCGATCGCACTGCTGATTGTTTACAGCTTCAACGAATCGCGGCTGGTCACCGTATGGGCCGGTTTCTCCACCAAGTGGTACGGCGAGATGCTGCAGAACGAGAGCCTGCTCAGTGCCGGCTGGATGACTCTGAAAGTGGCTTTCACCTCGTCCTGCTTTGCCACCGTGCTGGGCACCCTCGCCGGCCTGGTTATGTCACGCTTCGGGACCTTCCACGGGCGCACGCTGTTCTCCGGCATGATCTACGCACCACTCGTGATGCCCGACGTCATCACCGGCCTGTCACTGCTGCTGATGTTCGTGGCCGTCGCGCTGGATCGAGGCTTTGTTACCATCACCATTGCGCACATCACCTTCTCCATGTGCTACGTGGCGGTGGTGGTGCAGTCTCGCCTGGTCAGCTTCGACCGTTCCATCGAGGAAGCGGCCATGGACCTCGGCTGCCCGCCGGCCCGCACCTTTTTCCAGATCACCCTGCCGATCATCGCCCCGGCGGTGGTCGCCGGTTGGCTGCTGTCGTTCACCCTGTCGCTCGACGATCTGGTGATCGCCAGCTTCACCAGTGGCCCGGCCTCGACCACCTTACCAATGAGGATCTACAGTCAAGTGCGCCTGGGCGTGACGCCGGAGATCAACGCGGTCTGCACCATCTTGGTCGGCCTTGTGGCGACCGGCGTGCTGGCCGCCTCGCTGATCACCCGACGCCAGGAAATGCGGCGCGAGGCCGAGGAACGCCAAGCCGCGGCCACCAGCTAAGCGGTATTCTCCTACCGGGCGCGGCAGGCTGGGCTCTCCCGGTCGAAAACGGCGCTCTCTGTCAGGCCTCTTCGCCCTTTTGCAGGGTAAAGGACTTCTCGATGTAGCGGACGATGCGCTCAACCGAGTCGGCGACGTTCTCGCTGGCCGTGTCGACCACCAGATCCGGCGCCACCGGCGGCTCGTAGGGCGCCGAGACGCCGGTGAACTGGGCGATCTCGCCGGACCGGGCCTTCTTATAGAGGCCCTTGGGGTCACGCTGTTCACAGGTCTCGACGTCCGCCTTGATGTAGATCTCGTGGAAACGGCCCGGCGCCGAGGCACGGGCCCGGGCACGGTCGACCCGGTACGGCGAGATGAAGGCGGTGATGCAGATGATGCCGGAATCGGCGAAGAGCGCCGCCGCCTCGCCGACCCGGCGGATGTTCTCCGTGCGGTCCTCCGGCGAGAAGCCGAGGTTGGCGTTGAGGCCGCGGCGCACGTTGTCGCCGTCCAGCACATAGACATGATAGCCCTTGGCGAAGAGGCGCTGTTCGACCTCCATAGCCAGGGTCGACTTGCCGGCACCGGACAGGCCGGTGAACCACAGCACGCCGCCGCGGTGGCCGTTGCGCGCGGCGAGCGTATCGGTTTTCTTGAGGTGGTCCACCGAGATGACGTTGGTCGACTTCACCTCTACGGCCTGACGCTGGTCGGGCAGGCCTTCCATGGAGATGACGCCGCCGCCGACGGTGTCGTAGTCCTCTATCAGGACGAAGCGGCCGGTCTTGGGCAGGTCGCCGTAGTCGTCGAGGCCGAGCACCTGGCGGCTGCGCAGGGTGACCTCGGCCACCGCGTTGCGCTCCACCGTATCGCCGGAGGCGTGTTCCAGGGTCTGGGTGTCGACGATGCGCTCGATCGACTGCACCGTGACCTCAGTTTCCTGGGTCAGCAGTTTCAGCTTGTAGCGGCTGCCGACACTCAGCGGCTTGTGGCCGAGCCAGAACAGCCGGGCGTGAAAAACCGTGCTGAGCTTCGGCGGGTTCTCCACGTGGCTGGCGATCTCGCCGCGCTCGACGAAAATCTGCTCGTCCAGGGTGATGCCAACGGCTGCGCCGGCACCGGCGCTTTCGGGCCTGCAGTCGTCCGGCCAGGCCTCGAGAGAGCGCACCCGCGCGGTCTTGTTGGACGGCGAGAACAGCAGGGTATCGCCGACCGCGAGGCTGCCGCTTTCGATGCGCCCGGCCAGGATGCGGCGGGCATCGAACTTGTAGACATCCTGGATCGGCAGGCGCAGCGGCTGGGCACCGACGCCGGGATGGCCGTGGAAGCTGTCGAGGGCCGAGAGGACCGTCGGGCCGTCGTACCACGGCGTGCGATGGGAGCGCTTGGCCATGTTGTCGCCGTCACGCGCCGAAATCGGCACGATGAACATAGGCGTCGCGCCGATGGACGCGAGATACTCGGTGATCTCCTTGGAGACCTCCTTGAAACGCGCCTCGTCGTAGCCGACCAGGTCCATCTTGTTGACCACGACCGCGACCTGCCGGATCCCCAGCAGGTGCAGCAGGTAGGCATGGCGGCGCGACTGCTCGCGCACGCCTTCGGCGGCGTCGATCACCACCACGGCGGCATCGGCGCTGGCCGCGCCGCTGACCATGTTCTTGAGGAATTCGCGGTGGCCCGGTGCGTCGATGATCACGTAATCGCGCAACGCGGTCTTGAACCAGATCTGCGTGGTGTCGATGGTGACCGCCTGGTCACGCTCGGCCTGGAAGGCGTCGAGCACGAAGGACCATTCGATCGCCATGCCGCGGCGCGCGGAAACCGCCTCCAGTTCCTCCACCTTTCCCGGCGGCAGGGAGTCGGTGTCGTACAGCAGCCGCCCGATCAGCGTCGACTTGCCATGATCGACATGGCCGACGATCACAATGCGATGCAGCGAGCGGGCGTCTCCGATTTCAGCGTCTGCCAAGGCATCGCCTTTCAACTGGTCCGCAGTCAGGGTCGTGGTGCCGTCGTCTTTCATTGTCGCACCGCCTTTCCTTACATGTAACCCGTAGCGCGCAGACGCTCAAAGGCGTCCTCGTGCTCGTGGTCCATCGCGCGTCCGGCGCGCTCCGAGGTGTTGGTGCTGCCCAGCGCTGCGATGATCTCGTCGATCGTCGCCGCGTCGGACTCCACCGGAGAAGTAATGTCCGCGTCGCCGAGCGAGCGGTAGCGCTTGCCGTCCTTGGACAGATACAGTGGCACAATGGGAATGCCCTCGCGCCGGGTGTAAAGCCAGATGTCGAGCTCCGTCCACTGCAGCAGCGGATGGATGCGGATATGGGTGCCCGGCGGGAAATCGGTCTTGTACTGGTCCCAGAACTCCGGCGGCTGGTCACGGAAATCCCAGGCGCCGGTCTCGCCGCGCGGGCTGAACACGCGTTCCTTGGCGCGGGTCGCCTGCTCGTCGCGGCGAATGCCGGCGATGACCGCCTTCAACTCATGCTTGGCGATGGCCTGGCGCAACCCCTCGGTCTTGCGCGCGGCCGAGCGCGCCGCCGGCGGCAGCGAGGGATCGATCTCCTCCAGCGGCGGGCAGACCTCGCGCTTGAAATCGAGCTTCCATTCATCCGCATAGCGGTCGCGGAACTCGTACATCTCTTTGAATTTCTTGCCGGTATCCACGTGCATCACGGGAAAGGGCACATGACCCAGGAAGGCCTTGCGCGCCAGCCAGATCATTACGTTGGAATCCTTGCCGAGCGACCAAAGCATGGCCATCGGCTCAATGCGCGCATAGGCCTCGCGCAGGATGTAGACGGATTGCGCTTCGAGTGCGTCCAAACGGTCCATAACGGCGCCGATCCTCAACCTTAGGGAAATGCTGCAAGTGCGAAATGAACTAAAGCCATTCCTGACCCTAATCAAGGGACATAGCTGTGACAGGTCAAGCCTTCCCGGCGGCCAAAGCGGCCCGCAACCGGCGTCCAAGCCTGCCCATAAGATATTTCACTCATAAGAAATGCAAATTATTTTTCTTGTACACTTTTTTAATGTTAAAAAATTGAAAACAGTCACGGCGGGACGCCCCGGAATGAGGCGAAGCGCCGGGCGGGCCTAAATGTCCCGTTCAGAATGTGCCCGCTTCAGACCCCATGATAGCGGCGGTACCATTCCACGAAGCGCGGAAGGCCCTCGTCGATGGAGGTTTTCGGCTCGAAGCCCAGGTCGCGGCGCGCCGGCTCGATGTCGGCATAGGTCTCCTGCACGTCGCCCGGCTGCATCTCGTCGAATTCGCGGATCGCCGGCTTGCCGCAGGCCTCCTCGATCAGTTCGATGAAGCGCAACAGCGGCTCGGAGCGGTGGTTGCCGAGATTGTAGACACGGGCCGGCGGCGTTTCGCCATCGCGCTGCGGCGGCCGGTCGATCACCGCCAGGACCCCGGCAACGATATCGTCGATGTAGGTGAAGTCACGCCGCATGTCGCCGTGATTGAAGATACGGATCGGCCGGTCTTCAAAGATCGCCTTGGTGAAGATATAGGCCGACATGTCCGGCCGCCCCCAGGGACCGTAAACCGTGAAAAAGCGCAGTCCGGTGCTCGGCAGGTCGTAGAGATGGGCGTAGCAATAGGTCATCAGCTCGTCGGCGCGCTTGGTAGCGGCGTAGAGCGAGGCCGGCTTGTCGACCCGCTGGTCGACGGAGAACGGCAGTTCCTTGTTGCCGCCATAGACCGACGAGGACGAGGCGTAGACAAAGTGGCGCAGCTTCGGCAGGCGGCGCGCCAGCTCCATCATGCAGAGATGCCCCATCACGTTGCTTTCGATGTAGGCGAAGGGGTTCTCCAACGAATAGCGCACGCCGGCCTGGGCCGCCAGGTGGACGATCTCCGTCACCTCCGGGAACTCGCCGGCCAGCGCCAGGATCGCCTCGCGGTCCTGTATGTCCAGTCGGCGGAAGGAGAAACCGTTGTGGCCGGTCAACCCGTCGAGCCGGGCCTGCTTCAGCGCCGGGTCGTAGTAGTCGTTCAGGTTGTCGATGCCCACCACGGCGATGCCGCGCTCGATCAGCCGCGCGGCAACCTGCGAACCGATAAACCCGGCAACGCCGGTCACCAGAACACTCATCGTCCACCTGCCCGGCTGCGGCGGCTCAATCCCTTACTCGCGATATGCACCTTGGATTCCCCTCAAATCGAGTAGCGTTGCTTGGCCCACGGGCAACGCGGTCTGCGCCCACAGGCTGCGCAGGTCGAGCAAAGTACCCCGCCGACCCTCAGCAGCCGACCACGCAGCCCTTTATAGGGCATCGCGCCGGCCGGGCAAGAGCACGGCGGCAACATCCCGAAAAGTCCCGGCCCCGGCAGCAGCGAGAGCCATATCTGATTACCGAATACCCGGCAACTTAATGACCTGGCTTGTTTATTCATAGAATTGTTCATTTCGTGAACACAGTGCGGCGGCATGCCCCCAGGGCCGGACAAGCGCCGGGCAGGCCACCGGCGGTTACCGTCGCCCCTCTGTCAGGCGGACGGCGGACCGCGGCCGAGCACTTCAGCGGCCCGCCCGACTGGGCCGCAAGGGGCGCGTCGGGCCCCCCGCCCGAGTCGGTGGTGGTTGAGTGCCTGACCGGCCAGGCGGCCCCCGGAACCTTATCTTTAGAAATACACCGATCGCCGAAAGGCCCGGTTTTCCTGGGATCCGGCCTCCCCCGCAGCGCCAATTAATTTTCAATTCATACTAATTTTTAAGGATTCAGGCGCATAACCGATGGTGTTATGACCTCGGAAGAACACAAATTCTCGAACGGCGACTGCTTCAACCTCGACGGCAAGTCCGTCCTGGTGACCGGCGGAACCGGCTCATTCGGTAAGCGCTTCGTGCGCACCGTGCTGCAACGCTACAAGCCACGGCGGGTTATCGTCTTTTCCCGCGACGAGCTGAAGCAGTACGAGATGGGGCAGAGCCTCTCGGTCGAAGAATACCCGGCCATGCGCTATTTCATCGGCGACGTGCGCGATGCCAGCCGCCTGCAGCTCGCCCTGCGCGAGGTCGACGTGGTGGTTCACGCCGCGGCGCTGAAGCAGGTGCCCGCCGCCGAATACAACCCTTTCGAATGCATCCAGACCAACGTTATCGGCGCCGAGAACGTGGTGCGCGCCTCGCTGGCCTGCGGTGTGAAGCGGGTCATTGCCCTCTCCACCGACAAGGCGGCCAGCCCGGTCAACCTCTACGGCGCCAGCAAGCTGGCTTCCGACAAGATCTTCGTTGCCGCCAACAACCTCAGCGGCTCGATCGGGACCCGCTTCTCCGCGGTGCGTTACGGCAACGTGCTCGGTTCGCGCGGCAGCGTGATCCCCTTCTTCCGCAGGCTGATTGCGGAAGGCAGCGACAGCCTGCCGATCACCGATGCGGAAATGACCCGTTTCTGGATCACCCTGCAGCAGGGTGTCGACTTCGTACTGTCCTGCCTCGGCCAGATGAAGGGCGGCGAGATCTTCGTGCCGAAGATCCCCAGCATGAAGATCACCGAACTCGCCAGCTACATGGCGCCCGACATGCCCCAGCGTATCGTCGGCATCCGCGCCGGCGAGAAGATCCACGAGACCCTGATCACCGAGGACGACGCCCGCAGCACCTACGAGCTGGCAGACCGCTACATGATCCTGCCGGAGTTCTGGGAACGCATGCACAAGACCTTCCCCAATTCCGGCGCCAAGCCGGTTCCCGCGGGCTTCCGCTTCGCCAGCAACAAAAATGAGGACTGGCTGAACGCCGAGCGTCTCCAGGCGATGATCGCAGAAAGCGAGAAATGACCCCTGCGGAAGCGCCCTTTCTTCCCTACGGCCGGCAGCTTATCGAAGACGACGACATCGCGGCCGTGGTGGATGTTCTACGCAGCGACTGGCTGACCACCGGTCCGGCTGTCGCCGCCTTCGAGGCCGCGCTCTGCGAGGTCACCGGCGCGGCCCACGCCGTCGCCTGTGCCAACGGCCCCGCCGCCCTGCACATTGCCGCCCTGGCCCTGGATCTCGCCCCCGGCGACCGTGTCATCGTTCCCAGTATCACCTTCCTGGCCACCGCCAACGCCGTGCGCCTGGCCGGCGCCGAGGTGGTCTTCGCCGACTGCGATGCCGACAGCGGCCTGATGGAAGCCGCCCACCTGGCCGAGGCCCTGGCGCGCGCCGCGGCGACGCCGGGCGGGCCCGTCAAGGCCGTGTTCCCGGTCCACCTGACCGGCCAGTGCGCCGACCTCGCCGCCATCCGCGACCTGGCTGAGCGCCACGGCCTGGCGGTGGTGGACGATGCCGCCCATGCCATCGGCAGCCGCTATCTGTCGTCCGGTGATGCCGGCGGGCCGATCGGCAATGGCAGGCTGAGCGACATGACCACCTTCTCCTTCCACCCGGTAAAGACCATCGCCATGGGCGAAGGCGGCGCCGTCACCACCAATGACGACCACCTGGCGGTGACGCTGCGGCGCCTACGCTCGCACGGCATGCTGCGCGAGGCAGCAGAGCTGCAGAATGCCGATATGGCCTTCGACGCCGCCGGCAAGGTCAACCCCTGGTACTACGAGATGCCGCAGATCGGCCTCAACTACCGGTTCACCGACATCCAGTGCGACGTCGGCCTCAGCCAGATGATGATGCTGGGCCGCTTTGTCTCCCTGCGCCGCTCTCTGGCCGAGCGCGACGACCGCCAACTCGCCGCACTGGCCCCGCTGGTGCGGCCGATTGCGCGCTCGGCGCACGCGGAGCCGGCCTGGCATATCTATCCGGTGCTGATCGACTTCGGCGCCGCCGGGATCGACCGGGCGCAGGTGATGGAGGCGCTGAAGGCCGCCAACGTCGGCAGCCAGGTGCATTACATCCCGGTACACCTGCAGCCCTATTACCAGCAACGCTACGGCGCCCTCGATCTGGCGGGCGCCAACCGCTACTACGCCCGCACCCTGTCCCTGCCGCTGTTCGCCGGCATGGCAGACAGCGACGTCGACCGCGTGGTCGAGACGCTGGCGCGGGTCCTGCGCAACGGCGCCGGCACGGCGGGTGCAAACCCGCAATGCAGCGCCCAGGGAGGAGCCTAGGCATGGTTCAATTCGGCACGCGGCGGGTCGGCGACGGCCAGCCCTGTTTCATCACCCTGGAGGCCGGCCCGACGCACGACAGCCTGGCCTCGGCCAAGCGCCTGGTCGGCTATGCCGCCGAGGCCAAGGCGGATGCGGTGAAATTCCAGATCTTCGATCCCGACCGGCTGGTCGCCGACCGCAAGCAGCTGTTCACCTATGACATCCTGATCGACCGCGAGACGAACGAGACCGAGACAGTCTCCGAGCCGCTGTACGACATCCTCTGCCGCCGCTGCCTGACTCAGGACGAATGGCGCGAGCTGAAGGCCTATTCCGACTCGCTGGGCCTCGCCTTCTTCGCCACCATCGCGTTCGACGACGAGGTCGACTTCCTGGCCGAGCTCGGCTGCCACTCGATCAAGATTGCCTCTGCCGACGTCAATCACTTCCCGCTGCTGAAGCGCGCGGCCAAGAGCGGCATGTGCCTGCAGATCGATACCGGCAGCGCCACCATCGGCGAGATCGAGGCCGCCGTCGATGTGATCCGCGGCGAAGGCAACGAGAATATCATCATCCACCACTGCCCCTCAGGCTACCCGGCGCGCCTGGAAAGCATCAATCTGCGGGTGATCCCGACCCTGAAGCGGATGTTCCCCGCCTTCCCCATCGCCTATTCCGACCACACGGCGGGCTGGGACATGGACATCGCCGCCATCGCCCTGGGGGCCAACCTGGTCGAAAAGACCATCTCCGAGGACCGCACGACCCGCAGCGTCGAGCACATCATGTCGATCGAACCGCCGGAGATGAAAGCCTTCATGCAGGCGATCCGCGACCTGGAAACCGCGATGGGCACCAGCCGCCGCCTGATGACGCCGGCCGAACGCGAAAAGCGCATGGCCGTGCGCCGCAGCCTGCACGTGCGCGGCGATCTGCCCGCCGGGCATGTACTGAAAGCCGAAGATATCGACTACCGCCGGCCGGGCTTCGGCCTGCCGCCGGGCGAGGCCGAGCGGGTGGTCGGCAAGGCCCTGACCCGCGCGGTCACCGACGGCACGGCGCTCAGCTGGCCCGACATCGCCCCCTAACGAACCCGCCTGCAGGAAGCGACAGCATGACGAACAAACAGGTTGATCTCTGGTCCTCGGACTTCGGCTACGACTACGCCCAGCGCAGCGGCAACCAGATCTCCGAGGAGAGCCTGCGGGCGACGGTGCGCAACTGGGGCCGGGTGCTGGAAAGGGCGATCGCCCCGGCGCCGCAAAGCGTGCTGGAAGTCGGCTGCAACGTCGGCCAGAATCTGGTCGCGCTCAGCAACTTCGTCGGCGACCTGCACGGTATCGAGCCCAACGACAAGGTCGTCGACCTGGCGCGAAGCCACCCGCGCCTGGCGCAGGCCGACATCCGCTGCGGACACGGCGGCGACCTGCCCTTCGAGGACAACAGCATCGACCTGGTGTTCACCTGCGGCGTGCTGATCCACGTGGCGCCGGAAAGCCTGGGCAAGGTGGTCGACGAGATCGTCCGCGTCGCCAAGCGCTACGTCGTCTGCATCGAATACTTCTCGCCCGAGCCGGTCGGCATCCCCTACCGGGGGATGGAAGGTTTTCTCTTCAAACGCGACTTCGGCAGCTATTATCTGGAACGCCATCCGCAGTTGCAGGTCCGCGACTACGGATTCTTCTGGAAACCGCTCGACAACAGCGACAACACCAACTGGTGGCTGTTCTCCAAGACCTGACGGTTGTTCGTGCCATGGCTCGCAGTTCCATCCTCGGCCTGATTCCCGCCAAAGGCGGCTCCACGCGCCTGGCGATGAAGAACGTCCGCGAGCTGGGCGGCAAGCCGCTGATCGCCTGGGCCGCCGAAGCGGCACGCGCCAGCGGCGTGATCGACCGCATGATCCTCTCGACCGAGAACGACGTGGTGGCGGCGACAGCGCGCAAGCTGGGCATCGAGGTGCCCTTCATGCGCCCGGAGGCGCTGGCGCGCGATCCGGCCGGCGTGGTCGAGGTGGCGCTGCACGCGCTGGACACGCTGGAACAAGCCGGCGAGCGCTACGACACCCTGATCATCCTGCTGCCGACCTGCCCGTTCCGCACCGGCGAGGACGTGCGCGCAGCCTACGAGCTGTTCGTCAAGCGTGACCGGCCTTTCCTGATGAGCGTTTCGGAATTCACCCATACGCCCTTCGCGGCCTATTGCGAGGCCGAGACAGGCACTCTGGAGCCGGTGTTTCCGGAATACCTGGACCGCCGCTCGCAGACCCTGCCCAAGGCCTTCCGCCCGAACGGCGCGGTCCATGTGCTCGACGTCGCACGCTTTCGCGCCGCCGGCACCTATGTGGCGCAGCCGCTGGTCGGCTACGTCATGCCGCGGGAGCGCTCCATCGACATCGACACCGACGCCGATCTGCGTGAGGCCGCCAATCTGCTGAGCCAAACTGCCGGCGGGGAGGCGTGAATGCGGGCAATCTTCCGCGCCGATGCCTCTAGCGACCTGGGCAGCGGCCACATCATGCGCTGCCTCACCCTGGCCGACAGCCTGAGCGGCCTCGGCTGGAACTGCGGTTTCGCGGTCGCCCCCGGCAGCACCGACGCGGCCCCGGCCCTGGCCCGCGCGGGCTACGAGACCTGCACGCTTGACGGGGGCGGGGGCGGGGGCGGCGACGGCGAAACCGAGAGCCTGCGACGCCACTGGCCCGATGGCACCGACTGGCTGGTGGTCGACCACTACGCCCGCGACCGTGGCTTCGAGACGGCCTGCCGGCCCTGGGCGGCGCGCATCATGGTCGTGGACGACCTGGCCGACCGGCCGCACGACTGCGACATCCTGCTCGACCAGGCCCTGAACCGCGCTCCCGCCGCCTATAGCGGCCTGGTGCCGCCCGGCTGCCGCCTGCTTCTCGGCACCCGCTACGCCCTGCTGCGCCCCGAATTCGCCGGCCTGCGGACCGCGGCCCTACAGCGGCCGCGCGGCCAAACGGCACCGCTGCGCCTGCTGGTGAGCCTGGGCGGGACCGACCCGGACAACGTGACCGCCCTGGCCCTGGACGGCATCGAACGCAGCGGCCTGGCCCTGGATGGAACCCCGGATAGTGCCCCGGAAAACACCGTGACGGTCGACGTAGTGGTCGGCGCCGGCTGTCCCTGGCGCGAAGAGATCGCCGCGCGCGTGGCGGCAATGCCGGGCGTGCGGCTGCACGTCGGCCCGAACGATCTCGCCGCAATGATGGCCCAGGCCGACCTCGCCATCGGCGCGGCCGGCACCTCCTCGTGGGAGCGCTGCTGCCTCGGTCTGCCGACCGTGATGCTGGTGCTGGCCGACAACCAACTGGAAAATGCCCGTCAGCTTTCCGCCGCCCGCGCCGTGCGGCTGGTGGATGGCGCCGCCGGCGACCTGGCGGACGCCATCGCCGCGGCGCTGCACGACCTCGACGCCGATCGCGAGGCCCTGCAGGACCTTTCCACCCAGGCCGCGGCACTGTGCGACGGCCTGGGCGCCCGGCGCACCCGGCTGTCGCTGCTGCCGCCGCAACCGACCAAGGACGGCCGCGGCGTCACCCTGCGCCTCGCCGGCACGCACGACGAAGCGACGCTGTTGCACTGGCAGCAGCAGCCGGCGATCCGCAACCTGGCCCGCAACCCGCGCATTCCCACCCCGGCGGAGCATCGCCGCTGGTTTGCCGAGCGCCTGCACGCCGACGACTGCTTCATCACCATGATCGAGCACGGCGACGCGGTGGCCGGCATGCTGCGGCTCGACCGGGTGAAAGACAGCGAGGCACCGGAAGCCTTTGAGGTCTCCATCGTGGTGGACGAAGCCCATCGCGGCGCCGGCGTCGGCCTCGGCGCCCTGAAGCAGATCCGGGCCTGGCTGCCCGAAGTGGCATTCCATGCCGAAACGCTGCCGCGCAATACCGTATCGATCAGCCTGTTCCGCACCGCCGGCTATACCCAGGTAGCCGAACACCTGCTGCACTGTCCTCCCGCCCGACAGGCCGCCCAACAGACCACCCACCAGACCGGCGAGCGGCTGAGGAAGATGTCATGACCGACACCGCAGCACCGCGTATCGCCATCGACGGACGGCCCATCGGCGCCGGCAGCAGCGCCTACCTGGTCGCCGAAATCGGCCTCAACTTCAACGGCGACCTGGACCTGGCGCGCGAGACCATCGACGCCGCCAAGGCCAGCGGCGCCGATGCGGTAAAATTTCAGAACTACGTCACCGAGGACTTCATCTCCGCCCGCAGCCTCACCCACGCATGGGTGGAGAACGGCAAGGCCGTGGCGCGCTCGCAGTACGAGATGTTCAAGGCCTACGAGCTGAGCGAAGCCGACCTGGCCGAGCTTGCCGGCTATTGCCGCCGGCTGGACATCGGCTTCCACTCCACGCCGACCAATGCCCAGGGAGTGCGCCTGCTGGCCGAGCTCGGCGTCGGGGTGCTGAAGAACGGCTCCGACTACCTGACCAACCTGGATCTGGTGCGGGCCATGGGCGAGACCGGCCTGCCGACGGTACTGTCCACCGGCATGGCGACGGTGGCGGAGATCGACGACGCCGTGCGCGCCTTCCGCCACACCGGCAACGACAAGCTGATCCTGCTGCACTGCGTGTCCAACTACCCCTGCGATCCCAAGGACCTGAACCTGCGCCGCATCGCCGCCCTCGGCGACAGCTTCGCCTGCCCGGTCGGCCTTAGCGACCACAGCGAGGGCGCCGTGGCCGCCGCGCTGGCCATCGCCTTCGGTGCCTGCTGGATCGAGAAGCACTTCACCCTCGACAAGACCCTGCCCGGGCCGGACCACCGCTTCTCCGCCGACCCGGCGGAATTCAAGACCATGGCCGAGGGCGTGCGCATCGCCGAGGTCGCGTTGGGCTCGGGGCAACTCGGCCCCACCGCCAGCGAGGAAAAATCCCGCCTGGGCTGGCGACTGTCCTGTGTCACCGCCCACGACGTCGCCGCCGAGCACTGCCTGAGGCGCGGCGACATCGCCTTCAACCGGCCGGGTACCGGCCTGCCACCCAAGGGCGTCGATTGGCTGGTCGGCCGGCGCGTCCGGCGCGCCCTGCCCAAAGGCCACGTCCTGACAGCGGAAGACCTGACATGAGCCAGTCCGTCACCTTCGACCCCATCTGGGAAGAGAAATACGCCGGCGGGCACGCCCAGCGCTATCCCTGGGACGTCATCGTCAGCTTCGTGTTCCGCAGCGCGCCGCGCGACCGGCCGCGCAGCGAGGTGCGCATCCTGGAAGTCGGTTGCGGCACCGCGAGCAATCTGTGGTTCGCCGCCCGCGAAGGCTTCTCAGTGACCGGGATCGACGGCAGCGCCAGTGCCATCGCCACCGCCAAGGCACGCTTTGCGGAGGACGGCCTTGACGGCGACCTTTCGGTGGGCGACTTCACCGACCTGGCCTTCGAGGACGCGACCTTCGACTGCGTGATCGACCGCGGCGCCCTGACCTGCTGCGGCCACAAGGCCATGGCGCGCGCCGTCACCGAGGTGCAACGGGTCCTCAAACCCGGCGGCCGCTTTTTCTTCAATCCCTATGCCGACAGCCACAGCAGCGCGCGCGCCGGCCGGCAGATCGAAGACGGCCTTACGACGGATATCGCCGCTGGCACCCTGGTCGGCGCGGGCCAGATCCACTTCGTCGGCCGACGCGAGATCGATACGCTGCTCGCCGGCGGCTGGACCCTGCACCAGGTCCAGCGCCTGGAGTTGACCGACATGCTGGCGCCGGAAGGCGGCATCCACGCCGAATGGCGCATCATCGCCGAGAAAAACCGATGAGCGGCAGCGCCGACGACCGCAGGACCGTCGAGGTCTTCTCCACCAGCCTGCGCCGGCACGGCCAGGACTACCGCGCGCTCAACTGGGGCAGCCGCGAGGGCCAGGAAAACCGCTTCCGTGTGCTCTGCGAGATCGGCCTGGACGCCGGCGACAGTCTGCTGGATGTCGGCTGTGGCCTGGGCGACCTGCACGACTACCTGAACCGGCGGGGTATCGCCGCCGCCTACAGCGGCATCGACATCACACCCGACATGGTGGCGGCCGCCGCCCAGCGCTTCCCGGCCGCTACCTTCCACTGTGCCAGCCTGCTCGGCGGCTTCGAAGCGCCCGCTGACGGCTTCGATTACGTTTTCGCCAGCGGCATCTTTTACCTGCGCGAGGAACACCCCTTCGACCACCTGAAGGCCTCCGTCGCCCGCATGTTCCACCATTGCCGCAAGGGTGTCGCCTTCAATTGCCTGAGCGGCTGGGGCGAGGCAAATCCGGGCGGCGGCGAGTACCGCGAAGACCCGCTGCGCTGCCTGGCGTTCTGCCGCACGCTGACCCCCTGGGTGGTACTGCGCCACGACTACCATCCCGGCGATTTCACCCTCTACCTGCGCAAGGGCGCTCAGCGGTCATGATCGTCTCCATCATGCAGCCCGCCTACCTGCCCTGGCTCGGCTTCTTCGACCGCATCGCTGCCAGCGACGTCTTCATCGTCCTCGATCACGTGCTGATCGACCGCAACAGCAAGACCAAGTTCGCCAACCGCAATCGTATCCGCACGCCCGATGGCTGGACCTGGCTGACCGTGCCGATCCGCAGCAAGGGCAAGCACGGCGACCTGCTGCTGAACGAGATCGAGGTGAACAACGAAACCGACTGGCGCGCCAAACACTGGCGCAGCATCGAGATGAACTATCGCCGGGCGCCCCACTTCACGGACTACGCCGCGCGCTTGCAGGTGATGTACGAGACCGAGTGGCCGCGGCGCGGAACGCTGAACGCCGCCGGTCTGAAAATCTTCATGGAGGCCCTGGGCCTGGAAGCCCGGACGATGCTGAGTTCGGAGATGGATTGCCAGGAGACCAAGGACCGGCTGATCGTCGAACTCTGCCAGAAGGCCGGCGCGACCCAATACATCTCCGGTCCCTTCGGTCGCGACTACCTGAAGCCGGAGGATTTTCAGGCTGCCAGCATCGACCTGCTGTTCCACGACTACGACCACCCCGAATACAAGCAATGCTTCGATGGCTTCGAGCCCTACATGTCGGTGATCGACCTGCTGCTGAACCATGGCCCCCAGGCCTTGCGGATGCTGCGCCGGCCCGGCAGTCTGTCGCCGGCCTGAGGAGGACAGTGCAGCCGTGACCGGAACCAGAAACATCCTGATCGTTGCCGCCCATCCCGACGACGAGGTTCTGGGCGTCGGCGGCACCGTCGCCCGCCATGCCGGCGCGGGCGACCGCGTCCATACGCTGATCCTGGCCGAAGGTTCGACCTCGCGCAGCGGCCAGCGTGACACCGGCGCCCACGGCGATGCCATCGCGGCCTTGAAGGAAGCGGCGCGCGCCGCCGCCCGCTGCCTGGGCGGCGAGGCGCCGCGCTTTGCCGGCCTGCCCGACAACCGCATGGACGGGCTGGAACTGCTGGACGTGGTCAAGGAGGTCGAGACCGTGGTGCAGGAGGTGGCGCCGGCCATCGTCTACACCCATCACGGCGGCGACCTGAACGTCGACCACCGCATCGCCCACCAGGCGGTGCTGACCGCCTGCCGGCCGCTGCCCGGCACCACGCTGGAGGCGATCTACTGCTTCGAGACGGTCTCCAGCACCGAATGGGCGACGCCGGACATCGGTCGCCCCTTCGTGCCCAATCACTTCGTCGACATCGCCGGCCAACTGGAACAGAAGCGCCAGGCGCTGGCCTGCTATCAGGCGGAAATGCGGCCTTTTCCGCATGCCCGCTCGGTCGAAGCCGTCGAACACCTCGCCCGCTTCCGCGGCGCCTCGGTCGGCTTCGAGGCCGCCGAGGCCTTCACCGTCGCCCGCCAGTTGCGCTTTGGCGGGCCGCGGCGCTAAGCGCCACCGGATAGCGGCGGGGTAAGACCGCACGGCTCCCTTGCCAGGACGGCGGCGAGACGCCAAAGTCGCAGCCCGTCCTTTCGATCGCCCCTGGCGTGCCGACCATTGGAATGCCGTTGGGCAATCAAATACTCAACCCGGAAAATCCCCGGCTTCTCCAGCCGGTACCCTCCCGCCGCGACGTCGAGAGCTTGCTGGTTTCCATCGCTACCGCCGCCTACAATTCAAAGACCTCAATCGCCGGGACCATCGCCTCGGCGCAGAGCCTTGTGGACTGGGAGATGCTGGTGGCCGACGGCGTCCACGCCATCCTGAAACGTCGGGTGTTCTAGCCCGTGGCGCGCGTCCTGGTTACCGGCGCCAACGGTTTTGCCGGCGCCGCCATCTGCCGCCATCTGCAGACGCTGGGCTGGACCGTGCGCGGGAGCGTGCGCCGGGCCGAGGCGGCTGTGCCGCAGGGCGTGGAGCGGGTGGTGAGCGGCGCTCTGGACGGCGCCACCGACTGGGACGCCGCCCTGGACGGAGTCGAGGCCGTGGTGCACTGCGCCGCGCGGGTGCACGTGCTGCATGAAACCGCAGCCGATCCGTTGGCCGCCTTCCGCAGCGTGAACGTGGCGGCCAGCCGGCGCCTGGCCGAACAGGCCATCACCGCCGGCGTGCGCCGCTTCGTCTTCCTCAGTTCCATCGGCGCCGCCGTCGCCGCAGCCGAGCCCGCGCGCGCCACAGCCTACCAGCAGAGCAAGCAGGAGGCGGAGACCGCCCTCAGCGAAGCCGTCGCAAAGAGTGCGATGATGCTGGTGATGCTGCGTCCCCCGCTGATCTGCGGCCCCGGCGCGCCGGGCAATTTCGCCCGGCTGGCGCGGCTCATCAAGGCGGGACGCCCCTTGCCGCTGGCGAGCCTGACCAACCGACGCAGCCTGCTGTTCGTCGGCAATCTCGCCACTGCCGTGGCGGCCGCCCTCCATTGCGAAAACCCACCTGCCGGGCCGCTGGCGCTCTGTGACGGCGAAGACCTCTCGACGGCGGAACTCGCCCGGCGCATCGGCGTTGCCTGCGGCCGGCCGGCGTGGCTGCTGCCGGCTCCTCCAGCGCTGCTGCGGTTCGGCGGGCGGCTTATGGGCAAGAGCGCCGCCGTGGAGGCGCTGACCGGCGACCTCACCGTCGACAACCGCGCCATCCATGACGCGCTGGGCTGGTCGCCGGCCTACACGGTCGACCAGGGCCTCGCCGCCTGCTTCGCCCCGGGGACCGTGTCGTGACGGCGCGCGGCCCGCGAGCCGCCGATATCGCTTTCGGCGCCTATGCGGTGCTCGGACGGCTGTCGGCGCCGCTGCTGCGCGCCTACCTGCGGCGACGGCTGGCGCGTGGCAAGGAGGACGCCGCGCGGCTGGGCGAGCGCCTCGGCCACAGCGGCAAGGCGCGGCCCACCGGGCCGCTGATCTGGATCCACGGCGCCAGCGTCGGTGAGGCACAGTCGGCGCTGCCGCTGATCGAGCGCCTGCGGCACGACTGGCCGGCCTTCCACATCCTGGTGACCAGCGGCACGGTGACCTCGGCCCGTCTGATGGCCGAACGCCTGCCGCCGGGGGCGATCCATCAATACGTGCCGGTCGACGTGCCGGGCGCCGTCGCCGGATTCCTCGACCACTGGCGCCCGGACCTCGGCCTGATCATCGAATCGGAATTCTGGCCCACCCTGCTGCGCGGTGCCGCCGCCCGCGGTACCCGGCTGGTGCTGGTGAACGGGCGCGTCTCCGCCGGGTCCTACCGCAACTGGCAGCGTGTACGCCCGCTGATCGCCGGTCTTTTGGGCTGCTTCCGTCTGGTGCTGGCGCGCACGCCGGAGGACGGAGAGCGCCTGTCCAACCTCGGCGCGGCCGCGGTGATGACGCCCGGCGACCTGAAGGCTGCCGCGCCGCCGCTGACCGCCGATGCGGCAGAACTGTCGACGCTGCGGCAGACACTCGACGGCCGGCCGCGCTGGCTTGCCGCCTCGACCCATCCCGGCGAGGACCGCATCGCCGGCGAGACCCATCTGGCTCTGGGCGCGCGCCTGCCCGGCCTGCTGCCCCTGCTGGCGCCGCGCCATCCGGGCCGCGCCGCCGCCATCCGCGCGGAGCTGGACAGCCTGGGCCTGACGGTCGCCCAGCGCAGCCTCGGCGAGCCGATCACCGCCCAGACCGACGTCTACCTGGCCGACAGCATCGGCGAACTGGGGTTGTGGTACCGCCTGGCGGAAGTGGTTTTCGTCGGCGGTTCGCTGGTGCCGCACGGCGGGCAGAACCTGCTGGAGCCGGCCAAGCTGGACTGCGCCATCCTGACCGGACCGCACACCGCGAACTTCGCCCGCCTCGCCGCTGAAATGTCCGCCGCCGGCGCGCTGCGCCAAATTGAAAGCGCCGCCGCGCTGACGGCAGCGGTGGCCGAACTGCACGAGCACCCGACGATGCGTCAGGCGATGATTACGGCGGCCAAGGGCTACGCCACCGGCCAGGCCGGTTCCCTGGAACGGACGATGGAAGGCCTGGCGCCCCTGCTGAAGGAAGCCGTCATCGCCGGGCGCTGAATCCAGCCCCCGGCACTGCTCTGGGATGGCCTATTCGGCCGCGGCGCGCGGTGCCAGAAGATTGCCTTGAACGTGGGACAGATGGCGCAGCATAGACTGGCTGGCGCCGTCCATGTCGCGCTCCTCGATGGCGCGCACCAGGGCCTCATGCTCGACGAAGCTGTGGTGATCGGTCGGCGGGCGGTCCGCCTTCTCACGCAGGCGGCCCCAGACGACGGCGCGGCGCACCGCATTCAGCGTGTCGAAGAGGGCCAGCAGCACGGTGTTGTGGGCGGCCTCCGCCACGGCACGGTGCAGGCGGTTGTCGCAGTTCTCGTACTGGCGCCAGGTCTGGGCCTGGCGCGACGCGGTCATGCATTGCTTCAGCTCGGCGATGTCGCCGGCGGTGGCGTTCAGCGCCGCCTCGCGGGCGATCAACGGTTCGACCAGCAGCCGCGCCTGCATCACCTCACGCGGATTGGTCAGCGCCGCGATGGCAGCAACGTCGGAATACTCCTTGGTCGGCCGGGCGCCGATGAAGGTGCCCTTGCCGACGTGGCGCCACAGTTCGCCGTTGCTCTCCATCACCGCCAATGCCTTGCGCAATTCACCGCGCGAGACACCGAGGATGTCGCAGAGCTCGCGTTCCGGGGGGAGTCGGGAGTTGGTGGGCAGATCGCGCTGCGCCAGGTAGGCGCGCAACTGGGTTAAGGCACCTTGTCCCTGATCCATTCTGACTCCGTCGCCAATCTCTGGCGTCAATTGCAGGCGTCGAATCCGGCCCTTCGAACCGGTGCCCCCCGGTGAACCCGGGAAGCCATCCCCCGAAACCGGGGGAAACTAGGCAAAGCCTATAACGCAGTCAATTGCGGCTGACCAATATAAATCAATTGCAGAACCAATCAACAATTGGTTAAGGTTTGGTCATCAGCAATAAGGCCTGCCTCCCGCCGCAGAATGCGGCGCGGCTCAACGTGCAGGCCAGGGAGGAATGAACATGCAGCGAATCAAGTCCGTATTCAGGCGTTCCGTTGCGGCCGCCGCCGTGGTCGGCATGGTAACCGGCGCGGCTTTCGCGGTCTCCTCGGCCCAGGCGGCGGAGAAGGTGCGGGTCGCGCTCGGCGACGTCGTCTCCGTCGAGACCCTGGCCTTCCTCATCGCCCTCGAACGCGCCAAGGACAGGGGCGTCGACTACGAAATGACCTCCTTCGCCAAGGAGGAGTTGGCCATTCAGTCGATCGTCAACGGCCAGGCCGATATCGGCGTCGGCACCCCCTACTCCGTCATCCAGAAGGCGAAGGTGCCGCTGAAGGTGGTGTTCCAGATGTCCCGTCTGGTGTTCTTCCCAGTGGCGTCCAACGAATACAAGGGCTGGGAGGACCTCAACGGCGAACCCTTCACCTTCCACGCCCGCGGCACGGGTACCGAGGCCATCGGCAACATCATCGCCAAGCGCGAGGGCATCGAGTTCGGCCAGCGCAGCTACGTGCCGGGCTCGGAAAATCGCATCATCGCGATGATGAAGGGCCAGATCAACGCGACCATCGTCGACCTCTCCAACAAGAACAAGCTGATGGAGATGGCCGGCGACAAATTCCACGTTCTGCCCGGCGTCTCCGAAGTGCCCAGCGACGAACTGGTCTTCGCCAACCAGAACTGGATCACGGAACATCCCGAGGCGGTCAACGTGGTCGTCGAGGAGATGCTGAAGCTGTGGAGCGAAATGAATGAGAATCCGGCGATCATCGAAGAGGAGCGCGCCAAGCGTAACCTGCTCGCCGATCAGCCCAAGGAGATCCTGGCCGAGGTGGTCCCCTTCTATGTCGAAGGCGTGAAGGAAGGTCTGTTCAGCCCGACCGGCGGCGGCATGGCAGCGGCCAAGGCCGACTTCGAGTTCTATACCGAGGCCGGCCAGATGGACGGCCCGGCGAATACCCTGAGCGTCGAAGAATACTGGAACCTTGAGCCGCTGAACGCGGCCAAGAAAAAGCTCGGCCTGTAAAAGGGCGGAGAACTTCCTTGCAAACATCAAACTCATCCCCGGCCCTGAGGGCGGGTAGTCAGGCAACCCCTGACCCCGCCCGCCCTGCACCGCAGGCAGGGCCGGCGCTTTCTTCACGCCGGCCGGCCGAAGACCGCCCGTCCTTCCTGGTCCTGCTGCTGAGCCATCCGCTGTTCCTGCGCCTCGCCTCGATACTGATCGTGGTCGGAGGCTGGGAATATGCCGGGCGCGTGCCGATCAGCCCGGCTTTCCCGACCTTCCTCGAGACCATGGACGCCCTGTTCGGCATGTTGGCCGACGGCACCTTGCCGCTGGCCTTCTGGACCACCCTGCAGCCGCTCGCCATCGGCCTCTTCGCCTCGGTCTTCGTCGGCGTCGCTTTCGGCGTCACCATGGGCCTCAACCGTCTCGCCGAATGGCTGGGCGCGCCGCTCTTCATCATCGCGCAGTCGGCACCCCTGGCGGCCCTCATTCCCATTCTCACCTTCGCCTACGGCATCGGCCTCACCTCCAAGGTGATGACCGTCTGCATCATGGCGATGCCGGTGATCGTGCTGAACTCGCTGAACGCCGTGCGCCACACCCCGGCCTCGCTGGTGGAAATGGGCCGCTGTTTCCAGGGCACGCGCTGGCAGGTGGTCTGGAAAATCGTGCTGCCCGCCGCGGCGCCGGTGATCTTCGCCGGCCTGCGCCTCGGCTGCGCCGCCGGCTTCATCGGCGTCATCCTGGCCGAGCTGCTGATCACCCCGACCGGCATCGGCGACATCATCACCTACAACCAGTCTGTCGCCGAGTACGCCAAAATGTACGCCGCCATCTTTTCCATCATCGTCTTCTCCGTGCTGTTCATTGAAGTTCTGGAACGCCTGGAGGTGACCCTGTTCCGTCCCGAGAAGCGAGCCGCCCGATGAACGCCATGTCAGCATCCGCTATCGATACCGAACCGCGCGCCATCGTCGAGGTGGAGGGCGTCAGCAAGATCTATCCTGGCGGCACCGAAGCGCTGAACAACATCAGCCTCGACTTCCCGGAGGGCCAGCTGACCACGCTGCTCGGCCCCTCCGGCTGCGGCAAGACCACACTGCTGAAGATTATCGCCGGCCTCATTCCGGCGACCACCGGCGCGGTGCGGGTCGACGGCCGAACCGTCACCGGGCCGGGCCCGGAGCGCGCCTTCGTGTTCCAGGATTTCGCGCTGATGCCCTGGGCGACGGTACTGCGCAACGTCGCCTTCGGCCTGGAACTGCGCGGCGTCGCCCGCTCCGAGCGCGAGGCGGTGGCCGAGCAGTACATCGGCCATGTCGGCCTGAAGGGCTTCGAGAAGGCCTATCCGCACGAACTGTCCGGCGGCATGCGCCAGCGCGGCGGCCTCGCCCGTGCGCTCACCGTCAACGCCAAGGTCCTGCTGATGGACGAGCCGTTTTCCGCCGTCGACGAGCAGACCCGACGCAAGTTCCAGGAGGATCTGCTGGAGCTGGTGGCGCGGGAGCGCAAGACCTTCATTTTCGTCACCCACTCGATCGAGGAGGCGGTGTATGTCTCCGACCGCATTGTGCTGCTGTCGCGCCGGCCCAGCCGCGTCTCGCAGATCGTCGAGCCGAACATCCCGCGCCACGCCGACCCGGAGGATATCCGGCGCGATCCGGTCTACCTGGATACCGTCGAGGAGATCTGGCAGGGCCTGAAGAAGTACCTGGACGAGGGCATCTGAGCCATGACCCTCAACATCTTCGGCGGCAAGATCCGCGTTCCGATGTTCTGCTCGCTCATCATCTGGGCGCTGTTGTGGGAAGTCGTCGGCCAGAGCGGCGCCAGCTTCATCATCCCCCCGCTGTCGGCGGTCTTCGCACGCATCGTCGAGATCGTGCCGACCGCCAGCTTCGCCGACGCGCTATGGATCACCGGCAAGGCCTTCCTGCTCGGCAACCTCATCGCCGTCGCCTTCGGCGTACCGCTGGGCGTACTGATGGGCCGCTCGATCATAGCCGACCGCATCTTCCTGCCCTGGGTGAACCTCTTCCTCTCGGCACCACTGACGGCGCTGGTCCCGGTCATCATGGTGATCTTCGGCCTGGGCGAGACCACCATCGTGATGACGGTGGTGCTGTTCGCCGTCTGGATTATCGTACTGGATGCCCGCGCCGGGGTGCGCGGCATTACGCCCTCGCTGGCGGAAATGGCAAAGGTCTTCGGCGCCAATCCGTGGCAGGCCTTCAGCAAGATCTACATCTTCGCCGCCCTGCCGGAGATCCTCTCCGGCGTGCGCCTGGGCATGATCCGCGCGGTCAAAGGCGTCGTCATCGGCCAGCTCCTGGTCTCCATCATCGGTTTCGGACGGCTGTTCGAACTCTACTCCTCGCGCTTCCTGATGGAGCATTTCTGGGCGCTGCTGTTCGTGCTCTTTGCTTTTGCTTTCACCCTCAACGAAGTCCTTGCCTGGCTGGAAAGAAAGGTCGACTACTATGCCGCCACCCGACACCAGTAACCTACAGTCCCCGTCTGGAGATCGCACGACTATGAGTTTCGTTATCACACCGCCAAAGCCCGCCGTCATTCCGGTGCGTGGAAGCGATGGTGTTTTCCCGGTCCACCGCATCTACTGCGTCGGGCGCAACTACGCCGCCCACACCATCGAGATGGGCCACGACCCGGACCGCGAGGATCCGTTTTTCTTCCAGAAGAACCCGGACAACCTGCTGACCGGCGGCGCCGATTTCCCCTACCCGCCACAGTCCAACGACGTCCACCACGAGATCGAGATGGCGGTGGCGCTGCACAAGGGCGGCAAGGACATCCCGCTCGATAAGGCCCTCGACCACGTCTGGGGCTACGGCGTGGCGCTGGACATGACGCGGCGCGACCTGCAGGGCGAGGCCAAGAAGACCGGCCGGCCCTGGGAGGTCGGCAAGGCCTTCGAACATTCCGCCCCCTGCAGCGAGCTGGTCCCCGCCAGCGAGATCGGCCACCCGGACAAGGGCGCCGTCTGGCTGAAGGTGAACGGCGACGTCCGTCAGGAAGGCGATCTCGGCCAGATGATCTGGAAGGTGCCGGAGATGATCGCCTACCTCTCTGGCCTGTTCGAGCTGGCGCCCGGCGACGTCATCCTCTCCGGCACACCCTCGGGTGTCAGCGCGGTGAAGAAGGGTGACGTGCTGCACGGCCACGTCGACGGCGTCGGCGACCTGCACACCAAGGTGGTGTGAGCGCTGCCCGGGCGATTCCCCGGCCCGGGTAAACTCCTGTTCTTTAACGAAAAACGCCCCGAAGCCTTCACGGCTGCGGGGCGTTTTTTCGTATCGGCGCGGGCGAGACCGAATTACTTCGTCTCGACGGAAACCCCGTCTTTGTTGAGGTTCAGCTCGATACCGCTGGTCTTCTGCTGTTCCTGATAGAACATATATCCAAGCCCCGCTGCCACGACGACTAGCGCGCCGATGACGAGGTAGAGAACGTTGCGGTTCATTGTGTCGAAATCCTTTGTGCCTTGGCCCTGATGCAGGGTCCTGCGTCAGGCACCGGACAGTGGTCAAACCAGACCGCCATCCGATTCGGGTTTAGTCAGGAAGACTACACCCTCAGATGGCCCAACAAAACCCACACAGCGCCTGGCCACGGCGGATACGGGCGTAGTCCGTTCCCGCAGCACTGTGATTTCTGCCGAGCTGGTCGCCGCTTTTTTTCCAAAGCGTCAGTTCAAGCGGCCGACCGCCGCCGCCAGCCCGCCGAACTTCTCCGGGTTGCGCATGATGTAGATGTCGCTGAGGGCCCCCGCGTCATCGAAGCCGAAGGTGACCGAGGCGCGGATGATATCGCCCTCGTAAACAACCATGCCCAGCACACCGTTGATTTCCCGACGCTCCTGCCGCCACTTCGGCCAGGCCCGGCCCAGCACCTTGGTCAGGAAGCTCAGCACCTCGTCGCGGCCGTGCAGCGCCCGGGTGGCCGCCGTGGCCTTGCCGCCGCCGTCGGCGCGCAGCGCGATGTCGTCGGCGAGCAGCGCGCTCAACGGCGCCGTCGCCCCGCTGCTGATCGCGAGCTGAAAAGCATCGAGGAGCTGTTCCTGCCGGGCAGCCGGCACCGCCTGACGCGGCTTGCCCGCGCGCAGGGCCACCTGGGCCCGCGAGACCAGCTTGCGGCAGGTGGCCTCCTGCACCCCGAGGATCTGCGCGACTTCGGCATAGTCATGGTCGAAAATCTCGCGCAGCAGATAGGCCGCCCGTTCCTTGGCGCTCAGCCGGTCGAGCAGCAGCAGGAAGGCGGTGGTTACCGATGCCGCCAGCTCCGCCGGCGCCGCCTCAGCCACCGTCTGCACCGGTTCCGGTAACCAGGGGCCGACGTAGTCGACGCGGGCACGGTCGGCGGCCTTCAACATGTCGAGGCAGCGCCGGGTGCAGACCGTCGTCAGCCAGGCCTGCGGCACCTCGACCGCCGTCCGCTCGGCGGCCTGCCATTTCAGGAAGGTGTCCTGCACCGCATCCTCGGCCTCGGCAAAAGAGCCGAGGATGCGGTAGGCCAGCCCGCGCAGGGCCGGCCTGGCGGCTTCGAAAAAGGCAAGGTCGCGGTCGTCGAGCATGTCTAGTGCGTGGCCACCATAAGCCGGTTCCACAGGTTGATCAGGGCGATGCAGGCGGTCAGGGCAGCGATCTCCGGGTCGGAAAAGTGCTCCGCCAGACGCCGCTTCAAGTCTGTGTGGTCGGCGCCACGGTCAAGATAGGTCAGCGCCTCGGTCCACGCCAGGGCGGCTTTCTCGCGCGCGTCGAAGTCGTCGACCTGGGCCCAGACAACGACCCGGTCGAGACGATCCTGGGTCTCGCCGTCCTGCCGCGCCTCTGCCAGATGCATCTTCACGCAAAAGGCACAGCCGTTGATCTGCGAGGCCCGCAGCTTCACCAGGTGGCGCAGCAAGGGGTCCATGCCCTTTGCGGTTTCCGTCTCGGCAGCGATCAGCGCCTTGATGACCTCGGGGATCTGCTGGCGGTAGTCGAAAGCCTTGGTCTGCAACATCGTCGTCTCCATGATGGGGGTGCATTCATGGAGTTGACGACCGGGCGGGCCGGTTTGTGACGTCGCCGCGAAAAAAACAGGCGCCGCGAAAAAAACAGGCACCGCGCAGAATATCCAGGCCGCAGCCGTCCTCGGCCTGGAGGACGCGGTCGCGCCATAAACGGCGAAAGCCGCGCCGCACCGCCGGGGCGCCGCCGGCGACGTGCAGGTCCTCCATGTAGTGGGCCCCGGTCGGCTTCAGATCGACCGGCACCGGCGTCTGCCTTGCCGCGAATGCCCCAAAAACTGTTAGATTGAATGAATAGTTAATATGACTACGATATTTTGATTAGCTCCTTCTTAACAAGGCGCTTCTATGGTCATGAGAGGCAAAGTACGGCCGCCCGAGGGGTCCGTTCTCCTACAGGCGCCGCACGAGGCAAACGCATGAGACCCAACGCCGCACAGCCAGACCGAGCGTGTTCGTCGAGCGGACAAGCAGACAGACAACGGGCCACGGCATGAACATTCTCGAAGCACCCTCTCTGTCACCGCGTGGCATCGTCACGGTCCGGGGCCAGCTTTCGATCATTGTCGCCATCGGCGTCAGCGTCGGCTTTTTGATCATCATAGGGCTTCAGATCCAAGGATCTCGCGCGCGCGCATTCGACGAGTACCTCGATCGCAAGGTCCAAACCACCCAGTTTCTGGCGGCCAATCTTTACGGCGCGGCGCGCTGGCACAAACCGGCGATCATCCAGAAGGGCTACCACACCCTGCTATCCCAGCACGCCGACAGTTTCGAGGCGGCGGTCACGCTGGATCGCGAGGGTAAGCGCCTGACCAGCTTCCAGAAGGGCTCTTTGCACCCTCCTGACCTGCAGCAATTCTTTGACCAGGCGGCGAACACCCCGAAGCGTGCCTATTCGAACCACGCGGGTAACCGCTTCATTGTCGTGGCGCCCCTCCTGTCCAACGACGGAAGCGACCGTTCCGGCAGCCTGGCCGTCGTGTGGAACCTGGACAGCTTCAGCAGTGCGACAAATGCCGCCTCCCTGCAGGAGGGGAGTATCGCCATAGTCACGCTCGGATTCTTCCTGGTCGGAACCCTGATTTTCCTCAACCGGCGCCTGAGCCGGCCCCTGGCGGACATTACCGCCGCGACCGCCCGCATCGCCAATGGCGATAAGCGCTTTGAGGTTCCCTGGACCGGGCGCCGCGACGAAATCGGCGCGATGGCGCGCGCACTTGTGACCTTCAGGGAAAACGTCGCTCTGATCGACCGGTTAACCGCCGAACAACAGCAGCAAACGCTGCGCCTGTCGACCGCCCTGGAGAAGGAAAAGGAATACAGCGCCCTGCATCGCGAATTCGTCAGCATGGTATCTCACGAGTTCCGCACCCCCGTGGCCATTATCGACGGTGCCGCCCAGCGCATCGCGCGGCGGGCAGAGAAAGATACACCCGAAGAACTACGCGAGCGCACCGAAAAGATTCGCAGCGCTGCTGCCCGCATGATCGAGTTGATCGACAGCACTCTCAGCTTCTCGCGGCTGGAAGCGGGCACCGTAGAACTGAAACGCGCGCCTTGCGACTTTGCCGGCCTACTTACCGAAATCTGCGAGCGCCAGCAGAGTATCTCCAAGAAACATGAGATCAAGCTATCCATCGCCGGAGTGCCGCCAGAATTGCTGATCGATGCCAGCCGCATGGACCAGGTCATCACCAATCTGCTCTCCAACGCGGTGAAATACTCCCCCACGTCCTCGCGCATCGATGTCACCTGTCGGGTGCAGGCGGGCGATGTTGTGGTCATGGTGCAGGATCGTGGCCTTGGCATCCCGCAGGACGAACTTCCGAAACTCTTCGAAAAGTTCTTCAGGGCACGCACCTCGACAGGCATCCCAGGCACCGGGATAGGCCTGCATCTGGTGAAGCTTCTGACCGAACTCCACCAAGGCAGCATCGGCGTGGAAAGCAGCGAGGGCAACGGCACGGTCTTCACCCTCCGCTTCCCGATCTGGTCAGCGGACGAACAGTTTTCTTCGCGCCCTGGCGCCCCCGCCCCGCCCACCATCGCAACAGCGTGAACTCAACTGCCGAATAGAACGAGGGACTACCGCGACCTATGGTAAAAATTCTCTGCGTTGAGGACGAAGAAGACCTGCGACAGGATATCGTGGAAGAGCTCAACGACGCAGGCTACACGACCATTGAGGCCGAGAACGGCAAAGTCGCCCTGGAAGCGATCATGACGGAGAAACCCGACTTGGTGATTTGCGACATCACCATGCCGGTCATGGACGGTCATGCTCTACTGAACGAGATCCGCAACAATCACCCTGAAAAATGCGACCTGCCGTTCCTCTTCCTTTCCGCCCTGGCTGACCGCGACAATCTGGTCAAGGGCAGGAAGCTGGGGGCCGACGCCTACCTCACCAAGCCGGTCGACTACGAGATGCTGCTCGCCGCCGTGGAATCTCGACTCCAAAGTGCCCAGCGCGTCAACGCGCGCCAGCAGGAACAGCTCGTGAAGGTCTACAAGGCGGCCATCGAGAGCACGGCCCGCCCCCCCTCACCGCCAGTTCCTGAGACCGCCCCGGACGGAGCGCCGCAGGCGGGGACGGAAGACCCGTCGTCGATAGCGCAATCCCTGCGGGACCGCGTCACCGCCACACCAACGAAGGTCGTTGCCGGTCGGATACAGCTCGTCGGCCTGGAGGAGATCAAGGCCGCCCTCGGTGACCGCTGGGCGCGCCGCAGCGAGGTGATCTACGATCTCATTGAACGCACCATAAAGAGCCGGCTCGGCGCCACCGACGTCTATCAGCAATCCAGCGACGGCAACTTTACTATTTGCTTCGCCGAGTTGAGCGAGTCGGAAGCGGCTTTCAAAGCGCGCGCTATATCCCAGGAAATTCGCGCCAAGATCCTGGGCAAAGACCTTGGTCAGGGCGCAGCCGCCCTTTCGGCCGAGGACAGCGCGTTTCTCGACGAAATCGCCGGGCGGAGCGGTGCCGGGCCGGCATTGGTCGTCGAAGGCGAAGCCCATGAAGTCGAGTTCGCTGTCGAAGAGGTGGCCCAGAGCGACGATCTGCTCGGCCTTCTCACGGCACGACTGGAAGCCGCCGCCAAACGCAGCCTGAAAAACGAACGCGCCGTCCTGATGGATATCGCCGACAACTCGCTGCTGCGGCTCTACGGATTCGTGGAGCCGAGCGGCGAAGCGACTCCCTTCCAGTTCGCTGCCTTCGACGCCGATACCCAGGCCAAGATCGGCGCCTTGCGCAGCCACCGCCCGGCCTCGGAAGACCTGGTGCGCGATCTCGACGTTCTACTTTTGACCAAGGTCGCGGAGGAAATCTTCGAGCGGCCGCCCGGCCGGAACGTGGTCCTGATTGTGAACATCCACTTCTCGACCATCGACAGTAAGCAGCGCCTTGAACACCTGAAGAAACTTTGCGGCACACTGACCAAGCCTGCGCGTGCGGCCCTGATCTTCAATATCGTGGAAATCCCCAGAGACCTGCTGCCGGCGAAAGTGGCCGAACAGTTCCAAACGATCCGCCACTTCTGCCGCGCCATGATGGCCGAGTGCGCAACGCCCGAGATCGGCAACATCGATCCCCAGATGCTGCGCACACCAATCCTGACCTTCAAGGCCACCGCATTTTCCAAGGCCATGGCACGGGACAACGGCACCGCCGTCCAGGCCTTTATGAAGAAGCTGCACCTAAGAAGGTTTCGCCTGCTGCTCTATGGCAACATCGCCCCGCGCGACCGGGCCAAGTTCCGCAGCCTCGGCGTCGACTTCCTGCCCGCGGAGTAAACCGGCGCGCTCACGCCGCCCGCTGCTTATCCTGACTGCGCCGCCAGCGCGCCAGCGCTTCCTCGATCACCGCCGGCCCCGCTCCGGGCTTGTGGGCCTCCTCGGAGAGGCAGCGCCGCCAGGCACGGGCGCCCGACAGGCCGTTGAACAGGCCCAGCATGTGCCGGGTGATCGACTTCAGGGGCACACCCCCGCTCAACTGCCGCTCGATGTAAGGCAGAAAGTCGGCGACGATCTGCTCGCGGCTTTTCGCCGGCGCGTCTTCGCCGAAGATCAAGCGGTCGGCCTCGGCCAGCACGTAGGGCGTCTGATAGGCGGCACGGCCGATCATCACGCCATCGACCTGCTCCAGGTGTGTCTGTGCTTCGTCCAGCGTCTGCACGCCACCATTGAGCACGATCTCCAGATCGGGAAAATCGCGCTTCAAGGCATAGACCACGTCGTAGCGCAGCGGCGGCACCTCGCGGTTCTCCTTGGGCGACAGACCGCTGAGCCAGGCCTTGCGGGCGTGGATGGTGAAGGAGCGGCAGCCGGTGGCGGCGATCTGCGCCACGAAGGCCTGCAATGCTTCGTAAGAATCGGTTTCGTCGACGCCGATACGGGTCTTCACCGTGACTGGAATATCGACCGCGTCGATCATCGCGGCGACACAGTCGGCGACCAGCGCCGGCTCGGTCATCAGGCAGGCGCCGAAGCGGCCGCGCTGCACCCGGTCGCTGGGGCAGCCGAGGTTCAGGTTCACCTCGTCGTAGCCGCGCGCCGCGCCTTCCTTTGCCGAAAAGGCGAGATCCGCCGGCTCCGAACCGCCCAGTTGCAGGGCGACCGGATGCTCCACCGCGTCGAAGCCAAGGTGACGGTCACGGTCGCCGTGGAGGATGGCGCCCGTCGTCACCATCTCCGTATAGAGCAGCGTGCACTTCGAGATGGTGCGCAGGAACGCCCGCTCGTGGCGGTCGGTCCAGTCCATCATGGGCGCCACCGACAATCTATGTAATTGGTTTTTCGTCATTTTTTCAACAGAATCAGCGAACTAAAAGAGAACGTGTGCACAGAATCTTGGATCAAATTGCATACGCCTGGACCCTTCTTGATCTCTCTGTTCACACAAATCGCCCACGGAAAATGGCGACCTTCACCAAGCTCCCCTCCGGCAACTGGCATGCCCAGGTAAGGCACAAAGGCCAATACGCCTCCGAGACCTTCGGCCGCCGGGAGGACGCCCGCCGGTGGGCGGTCGAGATGGAGCATCGCGCCCGCCATGAGAACATCTCCTTTAAGCGGCCTGCCAATATAAGGACCTTCGGCTATCTGATCGACCTCCATGTTACAGACATGAAAAATGCCCTTGTCTTGTCCGGAAGACGGCACCCGAGAACAGCGCCCGGGGCCGATCTGTTTCACGTCGATCACGGTCGTCGCTGCGGCCTTAGGTCTGAAGTCGCTTTTTTGTGCCGTGTCTCTGGGGCGGTAACGGTGTCGCCGCCGGAGGGCACCCAGATACACTGATTTACCCGGCGGCGGGAGAGGCAGGGCTGAAAAAGTCATCGACCACGGCGGCGTCATCCACTAATTTCTATTGCCCTCTTTTCATCACTGTGAGTGCCTGAAGTATGGCCGATGCACCGCAGCATAGCAGTGCTCTTATGAACATCGTCGCCCGGCCTCCTGTGGTTTTCGAGCGCGGAGAGGGTTCCTGGTTGATTGACACCGAGGGCCGGCACTTTCTCGATTTCATTCAGGGCTGGGCGGTGAACTGCCTGGGCCACTGCCCGCCGCCGATCGTCGACGCGCTGACCCGCCAGGCGCAGACCCTGCTGTCGCCCAGCCCGGCCTTTTTCAATCAGAAAAGCATCGACCTGGCGCAGCGACTGACCGAGCTGAGCTGTTTCGACGAAGTCTTCTTCACCAGCTCCGGCGCCGAGGCGAACGAGGGCGCGATCAAGCTGGCCCGCAAGTACGGCACGCTGCGCCGCGACGGCGCCTATGAGATCGTCACCTTCGACCGCGGCTTCCACGGCCGCACCCTGGCGACCATGTCGGCCTCCGGCAAGAAGGCCTTCGAACCGCTATTCGAACCGAAGGTGCCGGGCTTCAGGAAGGCGCAGCTCAATGACATCGCCTCGGTCGAAAGCCTGCTGAACGACAACAGTGTCGCCGTGATGCTGGAGCCGATCCAGGGCGAGGCCGGGGTCTTCCCGGCCAGCGACGCCTTTCTGCGCGACCTGCGGGCGCTGACGCGCGACAGGGGCCTGCTGCTGATCGTCGACGAGATCCAGACCGGTGTCGGCCGCACCGGCCGGCTGTTCGATTATCAACGCGCGGGGATCGCGCCGGACATCCTGCCCCTGGGCAAGGGCATCGGCGGCGGCGTGCCGCTGGGTGCCCTGCTGGCGACCGCCGAGGCAAGCTGCTTCCAGCACGGCGACCAGGGCGGCACCTACTGCGGCAATCCGCTGATGTGCGCCGTCGGCCTAGCGGTGCTGCAGGAGGTGGCCGCCCCCGACTTCCTCGCCGCCGTCGAGGCGCGTGGCGCCTACCTGCGCGCACGCCTGGAGGCGCTCTCCGCCAAGCTAGGGCTGGGCCAGGTGCGCGGCCTCGGCCTGCTGCTGGCGCTCGACCTGAAGCGGCCGATCGGGCCCGCGGTAGTCACGCGCGCTTTCGACGACGGCCTGCTGATCAATTCTCCGCAGCCGGACTCGCTGCGTTTCATGCCCTCCCTGATCGTCTCCGAGGCCGAATGCGACCAGATGATCGCGATGCTAGATCGTATCCTGGCCACGGCGTTGCAGGAGCAGCCCGCCTGAGGCTCGAACGCCGCCGGCACTCCTTGCCTGCAGCCGCTTTTTAATAGAGATTCTCCCGGTAGTTCCACTCCACCGCCGCCTGGATGCCCTCCAGCCGGTCCGTGCGGCCGATCTGGTCCGCCGTCATCTGCGCCAGTCCCGGCATCTGCGCCTGCGGCAGGCGGTAGGCATCCTCCCACAGGCGCGACCGGATCAGCGCCTTACCGCAATGCAGGAAGAGCTCGCGGATCTCCACCACGATGACCAGCTGAGGCACCCGCCTGTTCACCGTGCAGGCCTCGCGCAACGCATGCTCATCACTGACAATGGCGCTGCCATTGATGCGCAACGTCTCGCGGATGCCGGGAATGAGGAAGAGAGTCCCCACCGACGGCGTGTCGAGGATGTTCGCCAGGGTATCGAGACGATTGTTGCCGGGACGGTCGGGGATCACAATGCGTCGGTCATCCAGAACCTTCACGAAGCCCGGCGCATCGCCGCGCGGGCTGACGTCGACACCGTAGCGCGAATGACAGGACGCAATCAGCAGCAGCGGGGCGGCAGCGATGAAGCGCCGGCTGTGCGCCTCCAGCCGGTCGAGCTGACGCAGGCGGACATGCGGCGGCGGAGCGTCGAAACGCCGCCTAAGAGCCGCTTCGTCCCGGATCCGCGACAGCTGCGATGTCGGCGGCGCCGTCATGCCGCCTCCCCTTCGCCCAGCGGCCTGAAGGAGAACACCTTCGCCATGATCATCCAACGCCCGTCCAGGTGCAGCAGGCTGAGATAGTCGGTGAAGAGCTTGCTGCCGATGGCCAGCCGGACCTTGGCGACCGCCGTGGTCGCCGAGGCGACATCCACCATCAACACCCTGTCGTGGCGGGCATCGCCCCGGTTGGCACCGCTTTCCAGCCTGGCGATGCGCCCATAGACCTTGGCCATGTCGTCGTCGTCCAGCGCGCCGTCGATGACGCAGACGAGGTGGCAGGACGGATGGAAGACCGCCTTCAGCTTGTCGACGTCGCATTCGTACCATGCGTCGAAATAAGTCTGCAGAAGGGCGCGGATCTCGTCGGCTGCCTGGTTCATGGCGCGCCCCCGTTCATGCCGCCCGCCCCGGGGCGGGCGCCGCGGCGGCGGCCGGCCGACGCACCGGGCGCGCCCCCAAAGAAGCCCAGGCGCCGAAGAGAAATGAACCCGCGACCGAGCCACCCAACAGGAA
>JBHJIR010000001.1:0-36513 GCA_050043265.1 Kiloniellaceae bacterium | reverse complement strand
CCCTGGCCGGCCGGCGGACGGCGGACTCGACCCGGGTGCAGGCCTCCGCCGGGCGCGACCTGTTGAGCGTTGCCGAACGCGCCCGCTTCACCGACCTGTTCGAAGCCTATAAGGCGATGTTCGGCCTGCCGTTCATCATGGCGGTGAAGGGGTGCGGCAAGGACGAGATCCTGGCCGCCTTCGAGCGCCGCCTCGCCAACGACCCTGCGGCGGAGTTCGCCACCGCTCTGGGTGAAATCGAAAAGATTGCCCTGTTACGCCTGAAGGAGATGCTGCCGTGACGCTCGCCAACGAACCCCTCGCCGGGGCCGGCGCCTGGATCAAGGCAATGGTCGACGGCTGGGCGCGCTTCAGCGAGGACGGCGACAAGCTGACCCGCGTCTTTCTCAGCCCCGAGCACAAGGCCTGTGCCGAGGCGGTGATGACCGCCATGCGCGCCGCCGGCATGACCGCGCGCATCGACGCCGTCGGCAACGTGGTCGGCCGCTACGAAGGCGCCACCGAAGATGCCAAAACGCTCATCACCTGCTCCCACATCGATACAGTGCGCGACGCCTGCGCCTACGACGGCAACCTGGGCGTGGCGCTGCCCATCGCCTGCATCGCCGAGCTGGACTCACGCGGCACGCGCCTGCCTTTCGCCATCGAGGTCATCGCCTTCGGCGACGAGGAGGGCGTGCGCTTCCCGACCACGCTCAGCGGCTCGCGCACCGTCGCCGGCAGCTTCGACCCTGCCGTGCTGGCGGTCACCGATGCCGCGGGCACGCGCCTGGACGAGGCCCTGCGTGCCTTCGGCTGCGACCCCTCGGCCATCGCCGCCGAGGCGCGCCGGCCCGAAGACGTGCTGGCTTTCGTCGAGGTCCACATCGAGCAGGGCCCGGTGCTGGAGTCCGAAGCGCTGCCGGTCGGCACCGTCACCGCGATCAATGGCGCCAGCCGCTATGCCATCACCGTGGACGGCATGGCCGGCCATGCGGGCACGGTGCCGATGACCCTGCGCAAGGACGCCCTCGCCGGCGCCGCCGAGATGATCGCCGCCATCGAGCAGCGCGCCGGCGCCGAGGAGGGCCTGGTCGCCACCGTCGGGCGGATCGCCGCCGCGCCGGGTGCCATCAACGTGATTCCCGGCCAGGTGACCTTCACCCTGGACATCCGCGCGCCGCAGAACGACCAGCGCCAGGCTGCCGGCGCCAGCGTCATGGAGACGCTGGCCAGCATCGCCACGCGGCGCGGCCTGGTCCTAACTCTCGAACTGCTCTACGAGGAAGGCGCCGTCGCCTGCGACGCGGGCCTGTTGGAGCGGCGCGACGCCGCCATCGAACGCCAGGACCTGCGGGCGCTGCGGCTGCCCAGCGGCGCCGGCCACGATGCCATGGCGCTGTCGGCGCTCTGCCCCATCGCCATGCTGTTCGTGCGCTGCGGTGGCGGCATCAGCCACAATCCGCTGGAGAGCATTACCGGCGAAGACGCCGAGGCGGCCGCCCGGGTGTTCCTCGACTTCCTCGAACACCTCGATCCGTCTTTCCACCCGTCTTCCCGTTGAGGCCAGATCCATGAGCGATTTCGAAGCCACCCTCCTCGACACCCTGGACAAGGCGCGCGACGCGCAGACCGGCTTCCTCGCCGAACTGGTGAAGGTGCCTTCCGACAACCCGCCGGGCGACTGCGCCGCCCACGCCGCACGCGCCGCCGACCTGCTGGAAGGCTTGGGGCTGACGGTCGAGCGTCATGCCGTACCGGCGGAAACGGTGAAGGCGGCGGGCATGATCTCCGCCACCAACCTGATCGTGCGCAAGCGTTTTGGTACCGGCGGCCCGGTCATCGCGCTGAATGCCCACGGCGACGTGGTGCCGCCGGGCGAAGGCTGGACCCGCGATCCCTACGGCGCCGAGATCGTCGACGGCTGGATGTACGGGCGCGGCGTCGCCGTGTCCAAATCCGACTTCGCCACCTATACCTACGCCCTGCTGGCGTTGGACGCGGCGGCCAAGGCCGGCGCCACGCTGAACGGCACCATCGAGTTGCACTTCACCTACGACGAGGAGGCCGGCGGCGAGATCGGCCCGCGCTGGCTGCTCGACCAGGGCCTTTCCAAGCCGGACCTCTCGCTGGGCGCCGGCTTCTCCTACAACGTGGTGACCGCCCACAACGGCTGCCTGCACCTGGAGGTAACCGTCACCGGAAAGTCGGCCCACGCCGCCATGCCCTTCACGGGACACGACGCGCTGGAGGCCGCCAACGCCATGCTGAGCGCGCTCTACGCCTGGCGCAAGGGCCTGACGGCGCAGGTCTCGAAGATCGAAGGCATCGGCAGCCCGCAGTGCACCGTCGGCCTGATTTCCGGCGGCATCAACACCAACGTGGTGCCCGACAAGGTGAGCTTCCGCCTGGACCGCCGCATGATCCCGGAGGAACAGCCCGAGGCAGTGGAACAGGAACTGCGCGATCTCATCGAGGCAGCGGCGAAGCCCTTCCCCGGCATCGCGGTGAAGATCCGCCGCATCCTGCTGGCCGCGCCGCTGATGCCGCTGGACGGCGGCCAGAAGCTGGTCGACCGCCTGTCCCTGCGCGCCACCGAAATCATGGGCGAGCGCATCGGCCCCAAGGGCGTGCCGCTCTACACCGACGCGCGCCACTACACCGCCGCCGGCATCCCCACCGTGCTGTACGGCGCCGGCCCCCACACCATCGAGGAAGCCAACGCCCACCGCGCCGACGAACGCCTGCCGTTGGATGATCTTTACAAGGCCACGCAGGTGGTGGCGCTGACGCTGTATGACCTGCTGAGCGCGTGACCGCCAAAAAAAGAGGGCGCCCCTGGATGGTCGGGGGGCGCCCTCGAAGTGGAGAACAGGGAGATTGAAGGGCTAATTCAACCGGCTACTTCGCGAGGCAGGAGTCGACGTTCTCCGGCGTGCACTCGTCGAGGCCGGTAAACAGCGGATCGCTGGTCGGCTCGCCCTTGATAAGCTCGATCATCACTGACGGCGCCTTATAGCCCATCTCGAAGGGCCGCTGGCCGATCTGAACGTGACTGCGCCCGGCCTTCAACGCCTCGATCTGCGGCGGCAGGGTGTCGCCGGCAATGATGACCAGTTCCTTGCTCTTCAGCTTGTCCATCACCTGATCGGTGACCTGAGCATAGGCCTGGGGTGCGAACTGCGCCCAGCCGCCGACCAGCACGAAGGCGTCGAGGTCCGGGTTGGCGGTGAAGGTGTCGGCCATCTGCTGGTTGGCGAGGTCGGCCTGGTCATTGGTATAGAGCGGGCAGCCGTCGATCTCCGTCCAGCCGTTCTGGCCGGTCAGGCGGTCGGTTCCCTTGGCCCCGGCGGCGGTGTCGCGGAAGCCGGCGGCGCGCGCGTTGATGTTGTCCGCCGCCACGTTGCCGAGCTGCAGGCAGACCGTGCCGCCCTCAGGCTTCAGCTTCGCGGCATACTCGGCCATCTTCACACCCATCAGGTAGTTGTCGGTGCCGAGATAGGTTTTGCGCAGGGCGGAGTCCGCCGCCATGAAATCGGCATCGATCGTCATGATCGGGATCGAAGGATCCCGCTGGCGGATCAGGTTTGCCATCGCCGGGGCATTGGACGGCGAAATGGCGATGGCATCGACGCCGCGCGTCAGCAGGTCATCGACGATTTGCACCTCGCCGGCCTCGTCGGTGCTGGACGCCGGGCCGGTGTAGAAGCACTCGTATTCGGAACCGGGGTTCTCGGTCAGCCACTTCTTGCAGCCCAGGTTGATCTGTTCGAAGAAGGGGTTGTCGAGGCCCTTCACCACAATGGCCAGGGTCTTCTTCTCCTGGGCCTCGGCGCCGGCAGCCAAGGTGGCCAGCAGCGCCGCCGCAAAGACGGCAAGCGATTTTCTCAACATCATCGGTCATTCCTCCCATTCATTGTGCGCGGCATTGGTGCCGTCGCTGTTATCGGCCCGGATACGCTCAGCCCGGATACCAGACCCTCCTGGGGTCGTTGTTCGGCCTTTCGTAGCTCCAGGCTTCCTCGATCAAACGGTGCAGGTCGTACTGCGGCTCCCACTCCAGCAAAGCGCGGGCCTTGGCGTTGTCCATCCAGTTGCTGTGATAGCGGCTATCGATCCGCACACTGGGCAGGCCGCGTGTTTCGGCCAGATAGCCGGCGACCTCGCCATAGTCGACCGGCCGGCTCATACAGATGTTGAAGAGTTGCCCGTGCGAACGCGGGTGGTCGAGCGCCGACAGGATGGCTTCGACCAAGTCGTTCACGTGCACGAAGTTGCGCTTCAGCGGGCGGCCGTCCGCATCGTGCAGGCAAGGTACGGCGCCCCGGCGCCGGTAGCCCTCCGCCGCCGCCTCGCCGACCAGTTCGTGCCACACGGGGCCGCCGAAGACGTCCTTGCCGAAAGACAGGCTGTAGCGGAAATCGTCCTTTTCCATGATCCAGGGCGCGCGCAGACAGCAGGCGTTGAGGCCGTACTGCAGGGTGAACTGCTGCACCATCACCTCTTCCAGCACCTTGGAGAGGGCATAGCAGCCGGGATAGGCCTGGTGCGGTACGGCCTCGGTCGCCGGCATCGGCAGGCGGTTGTGAAAGTGGCCGATGGCCGCGTCGCCGCCGATCAGCACGAACTGCCGGAAGGTGGCGCTTTCACGCGCCGCCTCCAGCAACCAGAAAAGCCCCTTCACGGTGACGTCCATGACGTCCTCCGGGATCTCCTTGCAGGTCGCCAGGTGGACGACGTGGGTCACCCCCTCCATCGCCCGGTTGACCACGGCGCGCTCAGCGATCGAACCGCGGACGACGGAGATCCGCTCATGGGGCTCGACATCGCGGTTATGGCAGAGCGCGCAGATCCGGGCGCTGTCCCACCGCGCGTCGGACAGCAAGCGGGGGATCAGGGCCTGCCCGACCTTGCCTGTGGCTCCGGTGATCAGAATCTGCATTGCATCTTCCTGGATAGCGCTACCATACTATTCTTGATAAGCTGGGCTAGTCAATTCGTTTGCTCACTTAAAAAGAGCATCCGAGGATAGAGGCAGGCAGCGCCGCCTCCGGGAGGGACGCGGGAAACCGGGAAGGGAGAGAGGTCCGCATAGCGTCCGGAGCTTTCACCGGCGCAAGGTAAACGCGAGAGACCCGTGCAGAAATGTGCCGCCACCGCAGCGCCAGGGCCGGATGGCGGCAAGAAGACCAAACGAAACGTCCTGGATGCCTTTCGGGAGGGGGCAACGACCGATGACCGTTCTCACGCTGTCCGCCGTGTCCAAACACTTCGGGGCCATTCAGGCGCTGAACGACGTCTCCCTCACCCTGCGCCCGGGTGAAGTGCTGGGCCTGATGGGCGACAACGGCGCGGGCAAGTCGACCCTGGTGCGCATCATCGCCGGCAACTTCCCGCCCAGCAGCGGCCAGGTCGCCATCGAAGGGCGCGGCGTCAGCTTCCATGGCCCCGCCGACGCGCGCGCCGCCGGCATCGAGATCGTCTATCAGGACCTCGCGCTCTGCGACAACCTGACCGCCGCCGCCAACGTCTACCTGGGCCGCGAACTGATGAAGACCGTCGGCCCCTTCCGTCTGCTGAACTACAAGGCGATGTACCAGCGCGCCGGCGAGCTGTTCGCCGAGCTGAAGTCGGAGACCCGGCCGCGCGACCTGGTGCGGCGCAGGTCGGGCGGCCAGCGCCAGGCGGTGGCGATTGCCCGCACCCGCCTGTCGGACCCCAAGATCGTGCTGATGGACGAGCCGACGGCGGCGATCAGCGTGCGCCAGGTGGCCGAGGTCCTGAACCTCATCCGCCGGCTGCGCGACCACGGCATCGCGGTGGTGCTGATCAGCCACCGCATGCCCGATGTGTTCTCGGTCTGCGACCGCATCATGGTGCTGCGGCGCGGCCACAAGGTCGCCGATAAGCCGATCGCCGGCAGTTCACCGGAAGAAGTGACGGCGCTGATCACCGGCGCCCTCGAAACCGCTTGAAAACAACAGCGCAGACGCAGAGCACGGGCTGAAACCGGGGAGCACAGAAAGACGATGGCGGGTGAGGACATGAGTGCAACGGCAGGGCTGGAACAAGCCATCGGCAAGCAGATGCACGGCAATCCCCTGAACTGGCTGGTCAGCCGGCAGACCTTCTGGGTGTTCCTCGCCGCGGTCATCGCCTGCGTCGCGCTGTCGCTGATCACCGACACCTTCGCGACCGAGCGCAACCTTTTCAACGTGACACGCAACTTCGCCTTCGTCGGTATCATTGCGCTGGGCATGACCGCGGTCATCATCGTCGGCGGCATCGACCTCTCGGTCGGCTCCGTCGTCGTGCTCTCGGCCATGGTCACCGGCATGACCATGGCGGCCGGCCACCCCATCTATGTGGCGATTCCCCTGGCCCTCCTGGCGTCGCTGGGCGTCGGCCTGTTCAATGGCATCATGGTCGCCTACCTGAAGGTGCCGTCCTTCGTGGTGACGCTGGGCGTGCGGTCGGTGGCGCGCAGTCTTGCCATGGTGCTGTCCGACAACAAGATGGTCTACCAGTTCGGGCCTGACCACGAGGTTCTGCTGGCACTGGGCGGCGGCTCGACCTTCGGCATCCCGCACCCGCTCTACATCCTGATCGTGCTGGCACTGGCGACCGGCTATGCCTTCCGCTGGTCGCGCTGGGGCCGCCATGTCTTTGCCATCGGCGGCAACGAGCAGGCCGCGACGATGACCGGCATCCCGGTGCGCCATGTCAAGATCTCGGTCTACATGTTCGCTTCGCTGAGGGCTGGCATCTCCGGCGTGCTGGTGGTGGGCTGGCTGGTGGTCGTCACCACCAATCTGGGCCAGGGCATGTTGCTGACGGTCATTGCCGCCGCTGTGATCGGCGGCGCCAACCTGGCCGGCGGCATCGGCACCGCCTTCGGGGCTGTGGTCGGCGCGGCGCTTATCGAAGTGATCCGCAACAGCTTGATCTTGCTGGGCATCAGCACTTTCTGGCAGGGTACCTTCGTCGGCAGTTTCATCATCATCGCGGTGCTGTTCGACCGTTTGCGTGTGCGCCACGCCAACGACTGACCCGCGGCGCACCTGCCCAAAAGGCCGACAGCCCTTGCCCATCGAAGACCGCCTGTACGACGACCCTGAACTCGTCCAGTTCTACGACCTGGAGAACGGCTGGCGCGCCGATTTCGATTTCTGCGCCGGGCTGGCCGCCGAGGCGCGCTCGGTGCTGGACCTCGGCTGCGGCACCGGCGAACTGGCGGCGGGGCTGGCCACACGTCACGAGGGCTGTGCCGTTACCGGCGCCGACCCCGCTGGCTCCATGCTGGACGTGGCGCGGCACCGCCCCGGCGGCGGCAAGGTCGACTGGATCGAGGCCGACGCCCGCACCCTGGACCTGGGACGCCGCTTCGACCTGATCCTGCTGACCGGCCATGCCTTCCAGGTGTTCCTGACGCCTGAAGACCAACTCGCGGTGCTGCGCACCATCGCCCGGCACCTGAACCCGCGCGGGCGCTTCGTCTTCGACAGCCGCAATCCCGCCTTCGAGGCCTGGAAGACCTGGGGAGCGGAGGAGTCGCGGCACGAGGTGGTGCACCCGACCCTCGGCACCGTCGAAGCCTGGAACGACGCGGCCCACGATGCGGCGACCGGCGTCGTCACTTACGAGACCCATTACCGTGTCCTGGCGACCGGCAAGCACCTCAGCGCCACATCCCAGATCCGCTTCACCCCGAAGGACGAACTGGAAAGCCTCATCGCCGAGGCCGGCTTGCATGTGACGCGCTGGATGGGCGACTGGCAAGGCGGCCCCTGGGCGTCGGACGCCAAGGAGATCATCCCGCTCGGCGGGCTGGTGCAGATCGCCGCCGGCTGAGTTCCCAGCGCCCTGTCATGGCGAGGCCGTCGCGGATATTGAGGCCGATGAGGGTGATGTTCAGCGCGCCGGCAACGAGTTCGATGGCCTGCACGCCGTAGAACCAGACATCGAAGATTCCCGCCTCCGCGCGGGCTGCCAGGAAGAAGGCCGAGGGCATCAGCACCAGTAGGCCGTTGAAGGCGATGACCGGCATCCGCCGCATCTTGGCGCGCGCGGACGCATCCCGGCGCTTGCGACCCATCGCCATGCCGCTGGCTCCGGCCCCCGCCAGTGCGGGGACGAGGGCCAGCATGCCCCAGAGGATCGCGGCCTTCACCGCAGCGATGGATTGCGTGCTGCCGAAGAGTTCCGACAGCGCGGTCGCCGACCAGAAGACCGCAATGAGGAGAAAGCCGGCGACACCCGCCGCCGCATGAAGACGTCGCGCCATGGTCAGCCACCCTTTCCAGGTTCGTCGCCATCCGCCGAACGGCAGCGCGCGTCGAGGGTTTGCAGAATGTCGAGCGCCGCGGAGAGCGATTCGGCACTGAGACCCCTTGCGAGGCCGTTGGCCCAGGCAACCTGTCGGGCATCGGCCTCGGCATAGGTCTTCTCGCCTGCCGGAGTCAGCACCACCAGCCTGGCACGCTTGTGGTCCGGGTTGTCGGCCCAGCCAAGCAGCCCCTCGGCCTCCAGGTCGTTGGCGACCCGCTGCACCGCCTGCCGCGACAGGCCCATGCGCCGGGCGATCTGCGGCACTGTCAAAGGGCGGCCTTCCAGCGCCACGGCGCCCAGCACCTGCCAGCGCGCACTGGTCAGGCCAAGGTCACCGACCAGGGCATCGCCGGCAGCCAGCAGCGCGCCGTTGAGGCGGAAAATCTCCAGGATGAGGTCGGTCAGCTGCCGGCCTGCCGGGCTTTGTTTCTTAGGCATGCAATATAATGCTATATTGACAATATATTGTCAATATAGCGAAAAGTCTTCTCGGCTGACGACAGCGTCGCCGATCTGCGCTATATCGCCCAGACACTTCAGGAGCATCCCATGTCCGCCTGTTCCCGTGCCCAGGTCACCCGTAAGCCGGCGACTCAGTCGTCCCACGGTATCGTTGCCGCGCAGCACCGCCGCGCGGCGGAGATCGGCGCCGAGGTGTTGAAGGCGGGTGGCCACGCGGTGGATGCCGCCGTCGCCACGTCCTTTGCCATCGGCGTGGTGGAGCCCTGGATGAGCGGGCCGGCCGGCGGCGGCGCGGCGATGCTGTGGGATGTCGAAGCCGGCAAGGCCGAGGCGCTGTTCTACGGCATGCGTGCGCCGGGCGGGCTCGATCCGGCCGACTTTCCGCTGACCGGCGAAGAGTCCGCAGGCGATCTCTTCCCCTGGAAGGCGGTGGTCGAGGACCGCAACGTGCTGGGCGCGACAGCGGTCGCCGTTCCCGGCGTGGGCGACGGCCTGGGCAAGGCGCACGCGCGCTATGGCCGGATGCCGTGGAAGGACCTCGTGTTGCCGGCGGTCGCCCTGGCCAAGGAAGGCTTCCTGATCGACTGGTACGTGGCGCTGCTGATCGCCTCCGCGGCCCGCAACCTGGCCCGCGATCCGGACGCCGCCGCGCGCTTCCTCGACGACGATCAATGGCCGCGCATGGCCAACTGGACCGCGCTGGCCGACCAGCGCATCGACATGTCGTCCATGGCGCCCAGCCTGCAGGAGATTGCGGACAGCGGCCCGCGCGCGCTCTACGACGGCGACCTCGCCGCCGCGCTGGCCAAGGATGTGGAGGCCAAGGGCGGCTCCCTGCGCCTGGCCGACCTGAACGCCTACCAGGCGGTTTGGCAAAATGCGCTGAGCTTCGGCTACCGCGATGCGCAGATCCACGTCACGCCACACCTCACCGCCGGGCCGACCATCGCCGATGTCTTCCAGCGGCTGGAAAGCGGCTTCACGCCCGATACGGCACCGGACGGAACCGGCTATGCCGCCGTCGCCGCCGCCCTGCAGGCCGCCTATGCCAAGCGGCTGGCGAATGATGGCGACAACGAGGACCCGCGCGCGCCGGCCTGCACCACCCACTTCTCCGTGGTCGACAAGGACGGCAACATGATCGCGGTGACCCAGACCCTGCTGTCGGCCTTCGGGTCGCGCGTCGTCTCGCCGTCCACCGGCCTGCTGCTGAACAACGGGATCATGTGGTTCGACCCGGAGCCCGGCAAACCCAACTCCCTGGCGCCGGGCAAGCGCTGCCTGATGAACGTCTGTCCCTTGATCGGCGAGGCGGACAACCGGCGCTTCGCCCTCGGCGCCTCCGGCGGGCGCAAGATCATGCCGGCGGTGGCGCAACTGGCCTCCTTCCTGGCCGATTTCGGCATGAGCCTGGAGGATGCCTTCCACCACCCGAGGATCGATGTCTCCGGCGGCGACACGGTGGTCGCCGACGACGCCCTCGCCTCCGAGACCCTGGAGGCCCTGGGACGCGACAACCGGGTGGTCACCACCCGGCGCGCGCCCTATCCCTACGCCTTCGCCTGCCCCGCCGGGGTGCTGCGGGAGGGCGACAGGAACTGGGGCGCCACCGAGATTATGTCGCCCTGGGGCGAGGCAGTGGCCGGCGGCTGAGCGCCGCCGATTGATCCAGCGCAAGGCACGGGCCGAAGAAAAGCGGAAAATGGTCAAGGCCTTACAGGGAGACTGCCATGACCAAATTTCTTTCCCGCCTCGACGAACACAGCAAATTCATGGGCCAGATGATGGAGCGCTGCGGCGTCGATCCGGTGCATCTGGCGCAGGACCGCTGCGGCGTGACAATGATGCAGGCGGTGCGCGCCTGCATGGCCTGCGGCCGCACCGAAAGCTGCCGCACCTGGCTGCATGCCACCGAAGACGGCGTGGCGCAGGAGCCGCCGTCGTTCTGCCCCAATGCCCGGCGCTTCCGCCAGGCCCAGCAGGCCGGCTGACGGCCCCTGAACTTCAGTCGTTTAAATCTCGGTGGCGAGGTAGCCGGCCGAGGCGATGAGGTCGCCGGCATCGGGCGTGGCGGCGACCTTGGAGTAGGTGTGCTTGGTGCCGGCCTCCCCCGCGTTTCCGTCCGGCCAGAGATAGTCGGTCCAGACACCTCGCGGGTGCGCGGCGCAGGCGGCGAGGATATTGCGGATGAAGAAGGCGCCGGCAAGGTCGCGGGCGCCTGAGACGTCGCGCCCCTCCATCTGCCCTTCCGGATGCAGCAGCAGGCGGCCGGCGCGGTTCATCAGAAAAACATAGAGCCCGCTGTCCAGCCGCGACCAGGTATCCGGCGCCGCGCGCCCGATGCCGCGCGGGAATCCGTGCTCGGTGAGCGCGGCACAGGCCGCCTCCACCATCGCCACCACCGCAGCGCGCGGATCGGTGGCGTCCTCTCCGCCGCGAACCGGCAACGGCAGCAGCGGGAGGACAAGCCCGGCACCGATCAGCGGCAGCAAGGCCCGGCGGCGGAGGGTACGCAGCGTCACATCGACCTCCCCTATTGCGTGGGGTGCGCCTTCAACTGGGCATCCACCACGCTGGCATAAAAGACCGGGGTTTCCTGCATCGGATAGTGCCCCGCGTTGGGCGAGACCACGACCGTCAAGTCAGCATACCATTTTCCGAAAGTACCGGCGATGTAGTCCGGCTGGAAGAACGGCAGGTCGTTTTGGCCGAGGATCACCGTCACCGGCATCTTGAGGCCCTGGACATCGGCATGGAAGTCCGACTTGTCGAACATTTCCAGATAGCCGAGACGCGCCGCCTCGGTCGAGCGTGCCAGCGCCCGCTGGACCTTGAAGTCGGCCCACAGCGCCGACAGCCGTTTGCCGGTCAGCGCCTGGATCGCCTGCGCCATAACCTCCGGATCCTTGGCCGCACCCTCCAAGAAGCCGTAGGTGTCGGCGTCGGTCTGCATGCCGGCGGCGGAAACCGGGGTCGTGGCGATCACCGAGACGACGCGCAGCGGCGCATTGGCGGCCACGCGCTGAACCACCATGCCGGTCATCGAATGGCCGATGATATGGAAGCGGTCCCAGCCCAGTTCGTTGGCCAGGTGGATCACGTCGCCGGCAGCCTCGTTCTCGTTGAAGGCACCGGGAATGTCCATAGAGTCGCCATAGCCGCGCAGGTCGACGAAGGCGAAGGTGAAGGCTGCGGTATCCAGGTAGGGCCGGGCCGGGTCGTAATTGTGGCGGTCGCCCAGCCAGTCGTGCAGCACGATCACCTTTTCCGGCCCGCTGCCGTACAGTTCGTAGGCGAGCATCGGCGGTTCGCCCTGCATCTGGGCGCAGCCCGTCCCCAGCGCCAGCAGCGCCCCCGCCAGAAATACGCGCCAGCGCGCGAGAACCCGCGTCATTCACCGTCTCCCATCAAGGTCTTGGATTGACAGGAAGATTGGGCCGCACCCCGCATGATTTACAAATGCATAAAGAATATGAATATCATTCAGATATGAATGTCGAGAAACTCGATCTCAATCTCTTCAAGGCGCTGGTGGCGAGCTACGAGGAGCGCCAGGTAACCGCCGCGGCACAGCGCCTGGGCGTTACGCAGCCGGGCCTCAGCCATGCTCTCGCCCGCCTGCGCGACCTGACCGGCGACGAACTCTTCATCCGCCGCCCAGACGGCATGGTGCCGACGGCCGCCGCCAAGGATCTCTATGCCCGGGTGCGGCCCGGCCTGCAGCTTATCCAGGACAGTCTGGCACCGCCGGAGTCTTTCGAGCCGGCACGGCTGGAGCGCAGCTTCGTGCTGGGCATGAACGACTACGGCGCCAGCGTGCTGTTGCCGCGCCTGATCAGGCATGTGACGGCGATCGCGCCCCAGGTACGGTTGCGGACCCGCCACTTCGCCCACGGCAGCCAGCACGAGGCCCTGCGCGGCGGCGACATCGACCTTTCCATCACCGTCGGCGACAATCAGCCCGGCTGGACGAACCAGGCGCTGCTGTTCGAGGAAACCGCCCTGGTGGTGGCCGCCGCCGGCAATCCGCACCTTGGGCCGCGAAAGGGCAAGGGCAAGCGCATGACGCTGGCCGCCTACACCGCCTGCCCGCATGTCATCATGGCGCCGGACGGCGACGCGCGGAACTGGATCGACGACCTGCTGGCCGATCTCGGAAAATCGCGGACGATCCAGCACACCGTCCCTCACTTCCTGGCCATCCCCGCGATCCTGAAGGACAGCACGATGATCAGCACCCTGCCGCGCCGCCTGGCGCTGCGCCTGGCCAGCGAGGACGGGTTGGAGACCTATGAGCCGCCCTTCGCGGCGCCGCCGCACCGCATCGTGCAGGTCTGGCCGAAGCGGCTGGACCGCGACCCGCTGCACCGCTGGCTGCGCGGCGCGGTGCGCGAGGCCGCCGCCACCATCGACTGACCCTCACACCAGTTCGTCGAAGGCCGAGCTCATCAGTTGGGCGGCGTCGATGTCCGGGCGGCGCACCTCGATGTCGTCGATGTTGAAGTCGAAGCCCTCGCGCTCGCTCCAGCGCACCGGCACGGTGATGCCGAATTCCATGTCCGGGCCAAACTCGCCGAGGGTGCGCCGCCACGGCCCCCAGGTGTGCGAGATGCTGCCGACCAGCACATCGACGCCGGCCTCGACCGAGGCATTGGCGCCGATGCGGAACTTGGGCCGGGCCGTCGCCTCAACGTCGGCCTCGACCGACAGGCCCTCGTTCTGACTCCAGTGCACCTGTACCCCGGCGGAGGCATCCGCCTCGATGCCCAGGCGCCCATCGAGACCGACGCGCCCCTGCACATAGGCAACGGCCAGGCGGGCACGCAGGCCACCGCCGAGGTCCAGGGTCAGCCCGGCGCCAGCCGGCACGAAGAAACGCGCCGAGCCGTCGATGGTGGCGTTCTGCGGCTCGTCCAGGTTCATCGTCGCGGTCACCTGGGTTTCGCGCAGCTCGCCGGGGCCGATGAAGGCATCGAAACGCACATCGGCATCGACGAAGGCGAAGATACCGATGCCGATGCCGGCGACCGAAACGCCCCAGATGGGAAACTCCGGCGGTTCGATGTGCAACAGCTCGCGCTCGTAGGATTGGCGCGGGAAGACCTCGAAGTTGGGCGGCAGGCCGATGGTGCCGGTCAGGATGATGGCGCCCTGCGGCGTCAGTTCGATCTCCGCCGAGCCCTGCAGCACGCGCCCGAAAGTGATCTCCACCCGGCCGCGCCCCCAGGCGGTGAAGTCGGCGGCCGGCTCGCCCCCTTCGACCGGATTACCGTCCTCGTCGACCGGGCGGTTGGTCACCGTCACCTGGATCGACCCGCTGGCCGGCCCGCGCTCCACCTCGCCGCGCCCGCTGATGGTGATGGCGGTGCCGGCGACGGCGATATCCAACCGCCCGGTGGCGCCGGCCACCGCGAGGTCGGCGCCGCCAGCACCGGAGACCGCCCAGGCGCCGGTTTCCGCGTTGCGGGTCGCCGAAATCGACACCGTGGCGTTGCTGACGCCGGGCAGGCGGTCGACCGGCAGCGGCACGTTCTCGGCGGCCAGGGTCAGGCCGCCCTCCGGCGTGTAGGCGACGGTGATCTCGGCACCCTCCAGCGGCGGCGCGAGCTGCAGCGCGCCGCTGACCGCCACCGACTCGCGGGTGATGGTGACCGTCACCTCGCCGCCGGTAACGCCCGGCAGCGCGCCCTCGCCGACCCCGGCGGTCAGGCTGACGGTGAAGGTATCGGCGCCGAGGTCGTAGGTCGCCTCGGCCCGCGCGGTCTCCAGGAAGTCGAGATCCACATCGAACGCGCCGCTGAGGATGGTATTGCCCTCTTCCACCCGCGCGCTCACCATGCCGCTGCCGACCTGGTCGACCTCGAAAGCGGCGGAGCCGTCCAGGAAGACGCCGCTCTCCCCCACACCGACCTGCAGTGCCGCCTCGGTCACGTGCACCGGGCCGAAGTTCAGCCGTTCGGTGGGAATCGGGAATTCGATGTAGATGTCGTTGCCGCGCAGGCGGATCGGAATCTCCAGGCCGGGAAACAGCGCCTTGGTCGCGCTGATGGTGCCGTCGGCAAAGAGCGCACCGTCGGGCCCGATACCGGCCTCGGTGAAGCTGACCGGGCTGGCGCCGGTGATCTGAGTGCTCAGGCCGCGGATCGCGGCGCGCATCGCCTCCTGGTTCACGTGGCCGCCAAAACCGAAAGGCGCGGCGTGCATGATGTTCAGGGTGATCGGCTGCACCTGCATGATGCGGTTGGTGAAGATACGCCCTTCCAGCCTGCCCAGTTCCTCGGTGCTGTCGGCGCTGGCCGGTGGATGATAGGTGGCGCTGATCAGGTTGAAGCCGGTGTAGAAGTTCTCCATGCCGCGGCCGACCGGCACGGCGTTCTCCCCCTCGATGCGCATGCGGCGCCGGAATCCGCCGGCGGCCGAGGAGAACAGACTGACGAACTCCGGCGTCTCGCCGGGCCGGAACACCAGGCCTTCGCTCAACAGCTCCGACTCGTTCATCGCCTTCAGGTGGGTCAGGTGATCGCCGGCGATGATCTCGGCGCGCGACCAGTAGGCGTTCCGGTTGCTCCAGGAAATGCGCAGGCCGTCGAACCCGGCGAAGACCACCTTCCAGCCCGGCGCGCCCGCGCGCAGGCTGTCGGTGGCGGGCGCCTTGCCGGCATTGGGACCGCGCCAGAAATTGCCGTCGCGCGCCGCATCGAGCAGGCCGGAGATCTTGCCGCGCACCTCGTTGGCGATCAGCGAGCCTGAGGAACGGTTGGCCGACTGGTCGAGCAGCCAGAAGTTATCCCAGCCGTCGAGGCCGCCGAGCTGCAGTTCCTGCGCGTGATCGACGTCGTAGAAGGCCAGGCCGCCGCGGCGGTCCCAGGTCGGCAGGCGGAATACCTCGTGCTGGGCCAGTTCGGCCGGTGTGCCGGGGATCAGCAGGCTGCTGGTCGAGGCCCGCGCCCCGGCGAGGCGCACGTAACGCCGCCGCACGTTGTCCGGCCCCAGCAGCTCGAAGCCGCCGGCCCAGTTCTGGACCTTGGTGGGGATCGCGGTTTCCAGACCCGGGGTCACATTGGTGGTGGCATCGCGCAGCCAGCGCTGGCGCGCGGTGGTCGAGCCGCGCTCGCTGCCGCCGGTGAACTCGAAGGCGGTGCCCGGCACGATGGCGGCCTTGCCCTGGCCCGGCATGCCGGGGCCATAGGAATGGGCCTGCGCGCCCTTCTTGGCGCCCTGGATGGTCGGCAGCTTCAGCTTGGGAATGCGCAGGGTGCCGCCGCTGCCGGTCTCGGCCAGTTCGATCTGTCCGACCCTCGCCGGGCGCGCCTGGAAGGTGCGCCCGGGGTCGTCCTCCAGATCCCCGACCTGGCCTTCGCCATCGCGCTGCAGGCGCTGGGCGCGGACCGATCCGCCCGACTGCTGCAGGGTATGCACCGCCTCGTGGGCGATAAGGCGGCGCCCGCTGGTGCTTTCGGGCCGGTAGCGCCCGGCGCCGAAGAAGATGTCGTTGCCCAGGGTGAAGGCCCGGGCCTTCACCGCCTTGGCCGCATTCGCCGCCGCCACGCCGTCGTGCACCCGCACGCCCGAGAGGTCGTGGCCAAGGCCGGGTTCGATGGCCGAGCGCGCCGCGGGATGCAGCGGCCTGCCACCACCGGCACGCATCGAGGCGATGGAGGATTCCACACCGGCGGGCACGCCGGATGCCGCGCCGCCGCCGCCGCTTGTGGCGTCGCGCTGGGAGCGCTCGACCTCCTCTTCCGGCACCTCGAAGGTCTCGACCCTGGTATCCGGCTTGTCGGCCTCGCGCTGCAGTTCTTCTTCCTGCTCGTCGGTCTCCGCCTGGCGCTGGACCACCAGGGGCGACACCGTGGGGGGCGGCACCGACGCGGCCTCGGGCGCCGGGCTGCGCATCACCCGGTCGGCGATACGGTCGGCCTCCTGCTCGTAGCGGTCGCGCGCCGGCCCGACTTCCAGCTTGGGCTGCAGCGCCGGCGCGGCCACGTTGGAGGCGGGCCCGGCCCGTACCGGCGTTCGCCGTGCGGCGCCGGGGCCCGTCTTCGGTTGCGGCGGGGCGAGCGCGGCCAAGGCGGCCTCAGGCCATGCCGGCCATCACGGCACGCAGCGCCGCGCGCAGGCGCTTGGCCTTGGCCGCGGTGTCGACACCGAAGACCTCGCGCACCTGCGCGTCGCTGGCGGTCGCCGCCGTCAGACGATCGAGCGAATTGACGTTCTTCGCCTTCAGCGTCCGCAGCAGGTCGTCGGACTTGAGGCCCAGCTTTTCGACCGCCGGGTCCTGTGCCGCCAGCAGGACGACCGACCGGATGTCGCGTTCGTCTTTGCCGCTGGCAACCGTGAGGGCGATCTTGCTGTCTACCGTCACCGCCTTGCCGGCGGCCGGACTCTGCTTGATCACCTGGCCCGCTTTCTCGGGATCTTTGACGAAGGTCGTCTCCGATGCCTTCAGCTTCATCTCGGCCAGAACCTTCAACGCGGCGTCGAGCGGTTCACCGACCAGGTTGGGCATCTTGCGGGCATCGCCCGGCGCCTCCGGCTTACGCCCGATGAAGAGGGCCACCGTGCTGCCGGGATCGACGCTGGCGCCGGGCAGCGGCGTGTGACGCACCACCAGCCCCTCCCGCTCCGCGTCGTCGACGAAGCCGACCTCACCGGCCTTGAGCCCCAGTTCCTTCAGGCGCTTTTCCGCCTCCGCCTGTTTCAGACCGCGCAGATCCGGCAGGGTGAGCTTCGGCTTGGAGCCGACCAGGAGGGTCACCGTATCGCCCGACTTGACCTTCGTCCCGGCGACCGGCGTGTGCTGGATGACACGGCCTTCGAAATCGGCCGAGGGGGCGAAGGCCGGGTCGGCCGCCTGCAGGCCCAGATCCTTGATCTTGGCCAGGGCCTCGTCGAGCGGCACGCCGGTCAGATCGGGCATGGTGAGGCCGGACTCGACACCGACGACGATGTCGCCCCCCGATCCGCGTTCAACCTCGCTGCCCGCCTTGGGCGTCTGCTTGACGATGCGGCCGACGTTGTCGGGATCCTCCTCCTCGCTGCGCTTGCCGCGCACCAGACCGGCGGCCAGCAGCAGGCGCTGCGCCTCCGCCTCACCGCGGCCGACAAGATCCGGCACCTTGGCCGTCTCCGGCTGCTCGCCCGTATCGTCATCCGGCATCGGGCACTCCGGGCCGGCGGCGCCGAGGTCGATCTCGCGGCGGATGCGCGCGCCATCGTCAATGTCGAAGGGATCGCGGTCGCGCCACAGGGTCGCCCCGGGTTTGTCGGTGACGCGCAGGCGCAGTCCCTCGCCCTTGGGCACTTTCATTTCGAAGGCACCCTTGAGGCCGGTGCAGCCGAAGCCCACCACTTTGCCGTCGGCATTCACCGCCGATACCACCAGGTCGGCACGGCCGAAGCCCTTCTCGCTCACCCGGCCGAAGATCACACCGCCTTCTTCCGGCTCGGCCGGCGTATCGACAGTGTGGAGTTCCGCCACCGCCGCCACCCGATCGATGCGCGCCGCGGCCAGCGCAATCGCGGTGTCAAGGGCCGCCACCCGCGGATCCTCCTTGCCGTGCCGCGTCCTGATCCGCAGCTGCTCGCGCTCCAGCTGGGCGCGCCGGGCAACCAGCACCGGCTGCGACAACGCCAAGGCCGCCAGCTGTCCGCGGTCGGTGATTTCGCCCAACAGGCTGGCGCATTCCGCTGCCTCATCCGGATCGAAGGTGGTCTTGCGTGTCATCGCGTAGGCTCCTTTTATCCTCGGAATGACTGCTGGCCGGCGCCGATGAAGCTGCCCGACAGCGCCAACCGCCCGGCGGCTTTGCCGGCAGCGCCGCAGACCGCCGGGAACGCCGCCGCCAGCAGGCTCTGGTTCACATCGATCCGCAGCGCCGGGGGCCCGGCGACGAAGAAGCAATGGGTACCCTGGTTGGCAAGGGTCGTATTCATGCCGGCACCCGCCGTGAAAGCGGAGACATAGCCGTGGAAGTTCTGCGGGCTGGTGCTCACCCGTTCCTGGAAACGGTTATTGGCGACGCGCACCGTCAGCCCGGTGATGAGGCCGTTGATAAAGACGAACTGCAGGTCGTTTTCGCATTCGAACTGATTACCGCAGGCCGACACATCGTCGGCGCGGGATAGCAGCACGGCGGACAGCGACGTCGCGCTGCCCGGCGCGTGGGCGGCGTGGGAGACCTGGTTGTCGTTGAACAGGATCTCGCCACCCCCCAGCAGGCCTTCCGGAAAGACGATGTTGTCGCCGTTGTCCAGCAGTTCGGTCAGTTCCTCTGCCGGGGCCACGTCGATCAGCGACACCACGTCGCCGCCGATGATTTCCAGGTAGATCTCCAGAATCGCCAGCCCGGCGCCAAAGAGATTGAGGCGGGCGCCGAGTGCCAGCACGACGAGGCCGAGAAAGCCGGCCTGGAAGATCGGCGGCCCGACGGTCGCTGCCAGGATGACGCCGATCAACGGACCGTATTGGCCAAGGACAGAGCGACCGCGCCCGTTCAGGCGGTTGCCGGTGACACTGACCGGGCCAAGCGCAATGGCCTTCAGGGCACGGGCATTGGGGCTGTCGACGACGTTGTCGTGCAGCCGCAGCGCCTGGCGCCGCCGCCCCAGCCCGGAACCGGTCGAGAAGGTCGCCGCCGCGCCGTCGAGCACCAGACCCAGAACCACGCCGCCGCGCCGGCCGAGCGGTGCGAGGTCGCCGCGGGCGGCGCGCCCGCCGTTGTCGGTGATGAGGTTACGCTCGATGGTGATGGCGGCGGCGAAGAGAATGAAGATCCCGGAGATCTGCACCAGGCTGGCGCGCCCGTTGTCGACGATTTCATTGTCGCGGAAGGTACCGTCGCCGACCTGCGCCAGGGCAATACCGCCATAGCCGGCCGCCAGGGTCATGGTGTCGGTGAAGGCGACCAGGTCGCCGCGCAGGCAGCCGTTGATTCGATTGCGCGACACATCGAGGCGCTCGACGCCGATGAGATCGGGATTTTCCACCAGGTCGAAGAAGAACGGCACCGAAATGCCGGACAGCCCCATGTTGAGAATATCGTTGTCGTGGATGCGCAGGTCGTAGAGCACGCCCTCGGAGGCCGGCACCAGCGGGTTGCCCGCCTCGTCGTCCGGCGGGTTGGGCAGCGGATCGAAGGTGATGCAGCCCTTCTCGTCGATGGAAATCTGAATGCCGATCGCCGCGTAGGAGCCGTTGAAGGACCCGGCGCCGTGATACGGCAGGTCCGCCGTGTAGCTGTCCTGACCCAGCCCGCCGGGGCCACGCGGATCGGCGGGCACGTAACGGATCGACCCCAGGATGATGCCGTGTCCGTTGCCGCCGTCGATGATGTTGCGCCGCAGGATCACCCGATCCGAACCCCCGCCGATCTGCATGCCGCCCAGCGGCTGCGATGCAGCATTCTGCGTGAGATCGGCCAGGATGCGGCAGCGCTCGACGCGCAGCTCCTCGCCGCTGAGATAGATCGCCGGTTCGCGGCCGACCGCCGGGTCCTCCTCCAGGGTCGCCGAGGTCGCGGCCAGGAAAATCTCGCAGCGCTCCACCGCGATATCGCTGCCGTCGAAGCCGGCGATTCCAGCGCGGTCCGCCGCGACGATGCTGAGTTCCGACAGCAGGATCGTGTCCAGCAGGCCTTCCGCGCTGGCGCGTTCCATCACGATGGCGCTGACCTCGGTTCCCACCATGGCGAGACGGCGCACGGTGACGTTGGCGGCGTCGCTGATGGTGAGCAGCGGCGTGTCATTGCCCGGCTCGGCCAGCCACAGCGAGCGCGTGCCGCAGCCGCTGAAGATCACGTCGCTGCGGTCCAGCACCACGTGCTCGCGGTATTCGCCGGGCAGAATGCAGACCTCGCCGCCCTCCTCGGGCAGCCGCGCGATGGCCGCCGCAATGCTGTCGACGTCGCCGAAGCTCATCTCGCCGTCGCCGACAGTGACCGTGCAGCAGGTGCCGACCCGGCACAGCGGGCGGAATCGGTGTCGGCAGTCCTCGACGTCGGGTGCCAGCCCGCCGCCGGCATCGGCACGCCAGCGGATCAGCGCCAGCGGCGCGACGCGCAGGCCCGGACCGTTGGGCGGCGCCCCCTCCAGCAACCGCCAGGGCTGCACCTCCAGCGGCGTGTTGGGCCGCGCCGAGATGATCCAGTAGTCGCCGGGCCGGCCCTCGTCGGAGAATTCCACCGTCAGGCCGGTGTCGCCCAGTTCGACCGCTTCGGCGATGTTGAAGCTATGATCCGGGTCGGCCGCGTCGCCCGTGGCGCCGCTCCACAGGCGCAGGTAGAGGTAGCGCTGCACGGAAGGATCGTCGCGGCCGCTCAGCGCCGCGGCCCCTTCGGCGTCGAACCAGTCCCACCATTCGTCCGGCACCGCCGCCGAGACGACGATGGAATCGTCGGCGGGATCGTATCCGCGTTCGACTGTCAGAAGCAGGCCCTCGGCCTCCGCCTGTTTCTCGCCGTTGGGCAGCAGGGCGCCCCAGCGGTGCAGCTCTACCGCCTGGCCGGCCAGCGGCTGGGCGAACTGATCACGCGGCGGGGTGATAAACTCGATGCGGCGCAGGCCGGTGGAGACGCCATCGACCTCGTGGTCGACCGCGCGCACACGATAGACCGGGCTGGCATTGTCGCGGCCCCAGATGAAACGGCCTGGATCGGTAATGCGGACACGGTAGGTCTCGTTGCGCGCGCCGAGATACCCGCCGCGCACCGTCGGCGTGCACAGGTTCTCCGGATCGCCGTCGACGAAGTCCACCGTCAGTTCTGTATCGGAATTCAACGCGCCCGTGGCGGTATCCAGCGTCGCGCCAGGATAGGCCTCGTCGATGATATCCTCGAAGGCCAGGCGGCAGTCATCGGTCACGCCGGTCTCGACGCGGACCCGCCAGGTGCGGCGCACGCGCCCGGTGGTGTCGACGCCCAACGCCGGCTCGATCAGCTCGGCGTCCTCGGTCGGCGAGATCGGCTGTTCCCAGGCCTCCAGCCAGACCAGGTCGTTACGCTCGGCCTCCGGCACGGCCGGCACGTCGGCGGCGTCCAGCACCCGCTGCAGCCAGTCGGTCTGGCCCGTGTAGGTCATATCTTCCGCGGCCTGCTCGTAACGCTGGCCACCCAGGTAGAAGGAGCCCTGGCCAATCGAGAAATCGTAGAAGCCGCTTTCCGCATCGGCTTCGACATCGTCGATGCGGAAACCGTCGTTGGGCGAGCCGGCGCTGCAGATCGTCTCGGCCAAGGCGCGGCCCAGCTCCTCGGCGCCCAGCGCCTCGGCGTCGTTGGCATCGGAATCCAGCGGCACACGGCCCTGTTGGAATCCGACGCGGACATAGCGCTTTTGCGGCTGCAGGATGTTGCGCGAAATGTCGAGGCTGGGCATCGGACTTCCCCTCTCAGGTCTCGATCACCAACTGGGTGATCGCATTGATGGCGGTGTACTCGTCCAGCTTGGCCGCCAGGTCGGCACGCCGGATCGGGTCGAGCGCACGGTTGAAGGCGCCCATCTCGGACTGGTTCTCGGCACCGCGGCGGATTTCCGCCGGGGCGATCTCGGCAAGCTGGGCGAAGCCCGGCTGGCCGAAGCTCTGGGAAACGAAAAGCCAGGGCGGCAGGCCGCCGGGATAGAAGTGGCACTCGTAGGCGCGGATACCGGCCGGGCCACCGATGGCGCTGAAGCGCACGCAGGAGCCCTGACGGTCGTCGATGCGCAATTCGCCGTCGAACAGACTGTCCGTCGCCTCCAGGCGCGCACCCTCCACATCGCCGAAGACGGTGCAGCGCTCGATCTCCAGGGAGGCCACCGGGGTGCGAATCGCCGGCCGGCCATCGACCGACACGATTATGGAATCGCAGATCCGCACCAGCGCCGCCGAGCAGGGATCGACGCCGCCGGCGATTTCCACGATCGGCCCGACCACGCAACGGTCGATCAGCAGCTCGTCGACCGCGCCGGCAAGTTCCAGCTGCACGAAGGGAATGGCGAAACCCTGCGCCGGGTCGACGCGGGCGCGTTCGCCGCCGGGATCGAGGGTCATGCGGCGCAGCACCACCCGCGCGAAGGTGCCATCGAGGACGAGGCGCGTTTCCACCGGCGGGGGCGCGGCGGCCGGCGCGAGGCCGCTCGGCACGATGCCGAGCCACAGGCCATCGATCACCAGGGTGGTGTCGTCGCCCGGCGACGTGACGGTCAGGGTGGTGCCACCGGCATCGGGCACCATGCGGACATAGGGCCGCGTGCCATCGGCGGCCTGCAGCACAAGGTCGCCGGTCAACGCCAGGATGTTGCCGGCCGGCGCCGTCGGTTCGTAGGTCTTGCTGTCGAGGAATTCGTGCACGCCGTCGGCCGGCAGGGCGAAGCCGGTGACCGGCCCGGGCGAGAGATCCTCGCCGGCGGGCCCGAGCGGCCCACGCGGCAGCGGCACCACGCCTTCCCGCGCCAGGCCGTCGCGCCGCTCGTAAGTGCCCGCGCCGACCGGATGGAAGCTGCCGTAGTAGATCCGCTGGCAATAGAGCGCGCGGTCGGCAGCGGCCGCACCGCCGGTGAGTTCCACCCGCCCACGCATCGGGTCAACGACCACATCGCCCCAGCGCGGTCCCGGTGGCGGCCCGAGCCATTCCAACAGGTTGCCGCCGCGCAGAGTGCCGGGACCGAAGGGCTCGGCCAGGCTCGACGTGCCGACAGCCAGGGAGACCGCGCCGGGGACCAGATTGGCTTTCGGCGAGTCCGGCGCGATGGCCCGGCCCAGCATTTCCTCAATCTGCGCGGCGGTCAGCACCGGCAGGTCGAGGCCCTCCGGCGGCGGCTCGGTCAGCAGCGCATCGGCCGTCTCGATCAGCCGCGCGGCGCCGGCAAAGACCTCGCCGTACAGACGGGACAGTTCGTCCTCCAGGCCGGTGGGGGCGGTCTCACGCACCAGACGGTAGGTCGCCGCATTCAGCAGGTCGCAGTCGATCGGCCCGCGCACCCGCCATTCCACCGCCGGGGTGCAGGCACCGCGGTCGCGCCGCTTGGGCCGGAACAGCGGCACGTCGCGCCCGCTGGGGTCGAGGGTATAGCGCCCCTCGCCCAGGTCGACGGGTGTCGGCCCGCTCAGCGGCAATGCCTCCTGGCGGAACAGGTGCAGGTTCACCTTGGGAATGTTGTAGCGCCCGTGGTGGCCGCGCAGGCGGCGGAACTCGGGGAAGTGCGCCAGGTCGTCGAAGGGCCCATCGACGACCTCGTCGATGCGCGGACTGCGCAGGTCGGCAAAGCCGCCCGGCGGCGTGCCGGTGATCGGCCCCGGATGCCAGCTGGGCCGCGGCGGCGCCGGGTCGAGGCCATGGCGGAAACGGTAGAGCCGCTTGAAGGCCTCGGAAGCGACGGCGTCCCAATTGGCGAGATCGTCGGCCAGGTCCTCCAGCAGGCGCACGGTGCCGATGCGCCGGCGATAGCCGATGGTGCGCGCCACGTCGACGCGGCGGCCGGCGGCGTTCAGCGCGTTGGCGAGCCGCGTGCCGACCAGCGCACCGATATAGGGCACCGCCCAGTCGTCGGCCTCCTCGATGCGGGCATCGGCCCACAGGCGGTCGACGCTGCGCCTTGCGACGGCGGCCTGCCCGGCCATCACCTCGACGATGGCGCGCAGGACGCCGGGGTTGTCGCCCTGCCCGTCCTCGTGGCGGTAGGTTTCCGGAATCAGCGCCCAGATCTTCTCGGCGTAATGCGCCTCGAAGCCATCTTCGGCGGCGCGGATGTCGAGGGTTTCCAGGTCGGCCATCGCCCCTACTCCACGATCGCGCCGGTGAAGTCGAAATAGGCGCCCTCGCCCGGCGACACCGCCCAGTCCATCGCCGCGCCGTCGACGCGCAGCGCACGCACGCCCACGACGCCGGGCACCGCGTGCAGCCGCGCGACGATGACGCTGCGGAACAGCGTGCCGCCGATGGTCACGTTGCGCGGCGCCAGCAGGCCGGTTTCGGCGTCGAACAGCGCCGCCTCGGCAGCCAGCCGGGTTTCTTCCGCCGGATAGGTTCCATCGATGTCGATATCGGCGGTGAAGGATCGCGGCAGCGCCACCGCCGGAACCACCACCACCGTGGTGCCCGGCACGGCCTGGGCCAACAGGGTGGCGGCGAGAGCGTCGGCGGGATCGCCCTGGTCGGCGACGATCCACAGCTTCACCACCGCACGCTGGCGCCGGCCGTCCCAGGCCCAACTCACGGTGGCGTTCAAGACCCCGGCGAAGTCGCGCGCCACCGCCTCGAAGTCCTGCGGCGACACCACGCGCCCGAGGGTCAGCGCGCTGCGCGGCGCGGCGGTGCGGATCTCCGCCGGCGTCGCGGCATCGGCGCCGCCTTCGAAGGGAACCGGACTGGCCGCGCGCGCCAGGCCCTTCACCGGGCGGGCTGGCTGACGCACTGCACCCGGCGGCGGCTTGGCGGCACCGGCACCGAAGCGGTAGTCGGCCCGCACATTGCCGACGCCCGAAGGCGGCCGGGCGCCGCGTGCGCCGTCACCGAAGACGACGCGCGCCTTGCCATCAGCGTCGGTGCGCAGAACGTAGACGCGGTCGTCGGGCCCCGCGGTGTAGAAGGTCTCGACGCGGCTCCACAGGATACCGTCGACGCGCACCTCCAGCAGCGGGCGGCGGCCGTTGACGGCACTGGCGTCGTCGATCCAGGTCAGTGGGCTTTTCTTCAGGGTGAAGCTCTGGAAGGCCTGCGCCGCCGAGGCGGAGCCGAGCACTTCCTGGTACACCGACTCGCCGCGCACCACGTCGATGACGTTGCCGTGGAGCGTCAGTGGCGTGCGCAACACACTGGGGAACGACGCGGCGCTGTCGCTGGGCGAGAAGCTGCCACCGCCCTCCCCATCTTCGCTGATGCTGCCGGCGACCAGGGCACCGCGTTCCCGCGCGCCCCGCGCTACGACCCGCGCCGGTGTCCCGGCGTCGTCCAGGTCGACAGGCGCCAGCAACGGCGCCGAAGGCCGCAGGTCGTCGAGCGTCAGGGCGGTCAACGCCGTCGCCGTCGGGCGGCCGAGGCGGATGGCGTTGAAATGCAGCCGCGAGAAGGTGGCGCTGGCGATCGAGAGGTTGCGGTCCAGGGTCACCTTGGTCTGGGGCACGGTCAGGGTGGTGGCCGAGGTGCCGCTGCCGACGGTGTAGGCGACATCCGCGCGGGCCGCTGCGCTGACCACGGCGACGCTCAGCGTGCCGCCGGCCTCCACCGCCACCGGCATGCCGGCCTGCAGTTGCGGATAGAGGCCGTCCAGGTTGAAGCTGCTGGCGGAACCGACATTGCTGATGTCCGCACCGAAGGGCGACAGCGCGGCGCTCAATCCCAGCAGGCGCGCCTCGACTTGGTCCAGCGGGTCGCCGACCAGGCCGCCGGGGTCCGGATCGAGGGTGACCCGCAGATAGCGCGCGTCATCGGGGCCGCGCCAGGTCTGGATGTCGGTAACCCGCCCGGCATGCTGCGGCGCGCCGTTGACCAACAGCGCCAGCACGTTGCCGCGGGTCGGCGCGCCATCGCCGGGACGCAGTAGCAGGCGGCCGTCGAAGGCGCCGCCACGGATCGGCGCCACCTTCCAGCTGTTGTGCTGCGGATGGATGGTGAAGGGCGCCAGGGTCTCGAAGATCTGCGGCGGCTCGTCGCCGAAGGCATCGGAGCGGAAGGCGGTGCCAACCGGCAGGTTGACCGGTTCGCTGCCGGTCGCCTGCAGTGCCAGCACGCCGCGTGCCGCCAGGGCCGGGCGTGGCTGATAGCCGATCAGCGCGGCCAGGCGGCGGGCGGCGGCCAGTTCGTCCACCGTCGGCAGGTAACTGGCATCGGCGATCTGCGCGTCATAGAAGGCGGTGACGTCCAGCACGTAGGCCCACATCTCCAGCAGCATGACGCCCAGGTCGTCGGCGCTGCCGGGCCGCCAGCCGCCGAGCGCGGTATGGTCGCGCACCGCCGACAGCAGGGCGCGGCGGTACTCGGGGAAGCCGACGAGCTGGCGCGGCAGGTCGCTGAGCCCCGCCGCGATGTCGGGCTTGGGCGGATGGATCAGTACGTCGCAGGGACAGCAGGCGGTCATGACGCGGCTCCCCCCTCGACGATGACGGTGAGCGAGCCGCGTTCAGGAAAATTCGGATCGTTGGCGCAGCGCAGGATCTGGCCCGGCGCGACGGTCAGTTCCGGCACGGTGAAGTCCTGCCAGCCGCGGAAGTGGCGCACCCGGTAGCGCAGGCGCTCGACCGCGCGGGCACCGGGCACCGCCTGGATCACCGCTTCCAGGGCCGAGCGCACCAGCGGCTCGCCGAAGGTAAAATTGTCGGGATCGAAGAAGGCCGGCGCCCTGCCCGGCAGACGATGGCCGACCAAGGCTTCGATGACCCGCTCCTTCACCGCGCCGGGATAAGCCGAGGGCGCGACGCAGCCCGTCGCTTCGACGTCGAGCGACAGGAACTGCGGCGCCTCGACCTGGGCAGCGCGGCCGGCCTGGCGCACGCAGTCCACCGTCGCCTCCAGCTCGGCCAGGTGGGGCGCGCTGAGCGTGAAGCTGCCGCGCTCGTCGGCGGTCACGAAGTCTGTCGACCAGGAGCCGGTCCACTGGGTGACCGCGTTGGCCTGCTGGACCCAGTCGAGGCGCTCGACGATCTCGCGGTAATCCTCCGGCCGCACCGCCCGCAGCGGCAAGGCGCGGAAGGCCTCGGGCGCCGCGATGCGGATCTCTTCGGCCGTCTCCGGCGCGGCGCCGCTGTCGATGGTCAGCGGATTGGTAACCCAGACGGCGAAGGCCAGCGGCTGTTCCGGCGGCGCCGAGCCGGGGCGCACCAGTTCCGTCACGCTGTCCGGCGCCAGGTTGGCGCGCAACGCGGGCCCGGTGCGGTAGGCGGCCTCGAACAGCGTGCCGTCGGCGGGGGTGCGCCCGAAGGCCCCGGCGCCGAAACGCAGGGAGAAACCATCATTGCTGGCGTAGTCGCTGAACACCACGTCGCCTTGCGGCGTCCGATGCACCACCACCTCGCGCCAGACGCCCTCGTCGAGCGCGAAAACCGTCTCCTCGTCGTCGGCCTGCAGGGGGTCGGGCGTGTATGCCCAGTCCAGCCCGGCCGGGTCCGGCATGTAGCCGCCGATGCCGTCGGGCACCACCTCGCTGAGAGCCACTTCCGGCGCCTCCGGCGCGGTCCAGCCGAGATCGCGGGTTTCGCTGCCGCGCAGGCCATAGCGCAGCAGCACCGACCGGGTTCCACTCGCGCTGTCGCAGGGGCCCTCGCGCTCCACCGCCCGCGGCAGGGCCAGCAGATTGGCCAGCTCGACGGGATCGAGGGCACCGCCATAACGCGCGGTGAAGGCCTCGTCCGGCCCGATGCGGAAAATCTCGCGCAGCGTCTCGCCGGCGATGGCGGGCACGATGTTCAACAGCGCCACGGTCTCACCCTGGCAAAGCTGGAACGGCAGCGCCTGCTCGGGCGCCCAGGCGATGCGGGTCACCGGGATTGCGCCGCCTTCGGCCAAAGGATCGGTGAGAAACTCCACCGCGGTGATGGTGACCGTCCAGGCCCGTGACGGCACCGAGGGATCGACCGGGCGCGAGCGCAGGATCGCCGTGCGGCCGATCCAGGCCTGCTCCCGCGGGATCGGATCGGCGCCGGGCGGTAATGGCTGCACCTCCGCATCCAATGGCGAGGCGGTGGCAAGGAAGGCCTCAGTGGCGCCGATCTCCAGGCAGGGCGCCGCTTCGTCGGGTGTGTGCAGCGGAATGGCGTTCCACGCCGCATGAACCCAGCGGTCCTCCAGCAGCGCAAAGGGGATCGGCACCTCGCCGGCTGGCGTCGCCCAGACCGGTGTGTCTGCTAACGCCAGGTGGCCGCCGGCGCCGACGCCGATGGCGAGCTCGGTGCCCGCCGAGCGGCCGGGGTCGGGCGTGTAGTCGACCAGCCGCGCCAGCGCCGACAGCGAGCGGCGCTGCGTCGCGGTATCGAGGTAGGCCTCGCGCGCGTAGCGGTCCTGGATGGAGGCGAACTCGACGCCCAGCGCGGCCATGATCTCCCGCAGCATGACGCCGCCGTCGGCTTCCAGGGTCAGCTGCCATTCGGGATAGCGCTGGGCCGCGAAATCGAGCAGCGCGTTGCGGAAGGAGGTGAAGTCGCGCGCCAGGTAGTCGACCGGGAAATCGACCGGCGTCTCCGGCGGACAGAAGGGTTCGACCTCGCAGTCCAGGTCGCTGGGGCAGCCCTGCGTGAAGCTGAAAGTGACATCGTTGAAGAAGCGGGCGATGCGCGCGGCGTCGATGGTCAGCGTGTAGAGCGAAAAGTCGCCGGGCTGCAGGGTGGTGATTTCCAGCACCGTGCGGTCGCCGGCCGGCGCCGCCACGCGCACCCAGTTCACGGTATCGACCTCCACCACCGCGACGGACTCGCCGCCGGAGGGACTGACGATGGAAACCAGCGCCGGATCCTCGGCCACCGGCCCGGCGGTCACCGCCGCCAGGTCGACCAGCGGCACATCCAGCGCCGTCGGGTCGACGATGAAGTAGACCTGCAGCGTGGTCTGCACCGCCGGATCGACGACACGGACGAAGTCGATCCCGGTGAGCGCGGTCTGCCCGCAGAGGACGGTCTTGCGGTCCGGCATCAGGCGGCGACCTCCACGTTGAGGTAGCGCCGCTCGCCGTTGGCGACGACGATGTACTCCACCAGGATGTCGAGGCGTTCCTCGACCGCCACCGCCTTCACCTTCTCCACCTTGATGACGCTGGACAGCCAGGTGGTCAGCGCCTGATAGACGAAGGTCTCGGCCAGCGAGGCGGTGCCCTGGGAATTGGGCGCGAAGACCATGCGCCGCACCCCGGCCCCGAAGTCCGGCCGGTTGATCCGCTCGCCCTGGGCGGTCAGCAGCACTTGGCGGATGAGCTGGCGCACGTAAGCGTCGTAGTCCGGCTCCTCGGCGAGGCGGCCGGCGCCGGCATCGACGGCGAAGGGATAGCGCAGGCGGCGGACGGGATCGGCCATGGCCAGCTCACAAAGCCTTCACGCGCTGGTCGGGCTGCACCACGGTCAGCGGGCCGGAGGGAAACGGCGGCGGCCCCGGCGCGATGGCGACGCCCACCGAGGCGGCGTTGATGACGGGAAGGCCCTGCACCCGCACCCGGGTCGCCGGCACGATCCAGTTGCCCATGACGTTGGGGCCGGGAAACTGCAGCACGTCGGTGGCAATGCCGAGCGGCCCGGTGGTCGCGGAAACGCGGGTATTGGCACTGATCTTGGCGGTGGCGCGCACGCCGACCGGGTCCTGAATGCCGGCAGCCAGGGCTTCGACGGGATTGGTCATCGCTGCATCTCCTTTCCTACATCACCGAGAAGGCGCCGTTGTTCACGTCGAAGCCGGCGGCATCCAGCTTCGTCACCATGCCGTTGGCGGTCTGCTTCACCTCGGCCCCTTCGATCTCGACGCCGGTCGGGCCGACGGTGATCTTGGCGCCGCCGGCGGTTTCGATGACCAGGGAACCGTCGCTGTCGTCGATGCGCAGGGTCACCTGGTCGGTCTTCCAGAACTTCACGTCGGGCACCGCGTCGCCATTGGGGATCTGGCCATCGCCCCAGAAGCAGCCGACCCAGATCGGGTAGGTCGGCTCGCCGCCCTCGAACTCGACCCAGCCCGAGGTACCGTTAGGCGGCAGCGCGAAGAAACCCACCTGGTCGCCGGCATAGGGCGCGCAGGGCAAGGCCCAGAGGCGCTCGTCGCCCATCACCGTCGGCACCGTCACCTGCAGGCGCCCGCGGTTGGTCGGATCCGCGTTGGAGGTCACTTGGCCGCGGTACTTGCCGAAGAAGGTGCGGCCCATCGCCTCGAACATCGCTTCCGAGTCGTCGCGCGGCATGGTCACACCTCCCCGACGCGGTTGCTGCGCAGCTTCACGTCCATAAAATGGTCGGAGGCGTTCACCACGTGGGTCACCTCCTTCACCTGATAGGCACCGGAGAGCTGCGCCCCGGCCCCGGTCACCGCAACGACCTCGTGCGGCGCCAGCACGCCGTTGAGCATGTGCGCGGTGGTCGAGGCCGTCGCCTCGACGAACCACGACGCCTCGGTGAGCGCGGCCTGCTGGCGGCGGCGCTGTTCTTCGGAATCGCCGGGACTGGCGACGCAGATGGTGCGCTCGACGCCGTCGATCTGCACCAGCCCGGCGCCGTCGTCGATCGGCGGCTGCACGCTTTCGCCGCCGGCATCGTCGACCTGGCCATCGCGCGCGTTCACCGTCGCCCCGCGCGCGGCATTGGGCCGTTCGCTATCGACCTCCGCATTGAAGCTGGTGACGTTGGGGCAGTCGTCGCCACTGACGTTCACGCGGATCGTCGGCGTGCCGGAGGGCACCAGAACCGGCGGCAGCGGCGGCCCGGGATTGGCGCCCGGCGAGGGCGAGGTCTGCAGCTTCGCCGTCTCGGCCACGCTCACCGCCGTGCTGAGCGGCGTGTCGCCGCCGGAGACCTCGTAGGCGACCCAAAGTTCCATCGAGTTCTCGCTGGCGATCTTTTCCAGGAAGCCCAGGTCGGTATCGCGCTGCGACAGGGTGTTGCCGTCTTCCGCATAGACCGTGGTGGTCTGCTCCACCTCGGGGGTGAAGCCGTAGGCGGCAAGGATCTGGCTGGCGGCGTCGGAAGCCCGCCCGGTCCAGGCCGCCTGGACGCAGACCCGGTCCATCTCGACCCGGCGGTCCTCGCCGTGAATTTCCAGCCACGAACCCTGGCCGCCGAAGCGGGTCGAGCACTTCACCTGGGTGATGCGCCCGCGTACCAGGCAGTAACGCTGGTTGCCGGCGGGGGCGATGATGGCGATCACCGTGTTGGGGCGCAGCTCCGGCGCGCCGGCAACCGCCGGCTGGTCGCCGCAGATATCGTCCTCAAAGCGCACGGCAAAGCGCGTCGGCTTGCTGAGCTCCTGCTCGACGCGCGCCTCGACCAGCCACTGCGCCAGTTCGGGGCGCAGGGGGGCGTTGGCATCGCCGGTGGTGATGGTCGCGCCGAATCCCATCCGCTACCTCCGCGTCGGAATCTTGACGGTGCGTGCCTGGGCGAGAGCGTCGGGGCTCATGGCATCGTTCAGCTCGGCGAGGCGCCAATAGCCTTCCGGATCGTCCAGGTAGCGCGCGGAAAGGTGATCCAGCCGCTGGCCCTCGCGCCGCAAGTGCTCGCCCAGCATGCGCTCGGCCGGCGGGATCACCGGGGTGAGCGCCACCACACTGCGCCCGCGCCGGTCGGTGGCGGTGACCAGCGTGGCGCTGCGGTAGCGGCTCTTAGGTCCGAAGACGGCCATCTCATTACTCCTAGAAAGGCCCTAGAACGGCAAAATGCCGCGCAGGGCGGACACGGCGTTGGCGATGTTGGCGATCGCCAGCGCGTCCTCCTGCAGGCGGGTCAGGTTGTAGGCGGCAATGGCCAGGTCGGTGGTCACGGCATGACGGCACTTGAAGACGTCCGGCGTCAGCACCCGCATGCCCAACTGCACCTCGGCGTGCAGCGGATAGAGCAGCGGCGTGAATTCCTTGATCTCCACCGACATCTCGGTGACGCGCACCGGCAGGATGATGCCGGGCCCCAGCACCAGCAGGGTGATCGGTACCGTCGCGCGCACCTCCTGGTCCGCGGCGCCACCGGCCAGCGCCTGGGCGGTGTTGATGAGATCGCCGATGAGGCCCTGCGTCGGCTCGGTCAGCTTGCGCAGGGCCGCAAGGCGCGCGGCGACCCCCGTCGCGGTGACAAGGGGATCGCCGTCCTCCAGCCCGTCGGCGGCATGCAGGTCCAGGGTGAAGGTGAATTTCTCTTCCGGATCGTAGGGCTGCACCGTCGGGGCCTGGGCGCCGCGGTTGGTCTGATCAACTTCGAAGGGATTCCAGGGCTCTACCGTGCGGGTGATGCTCTCCGGGTTGTACTGGAAGGGATTGATGTTCGGCTCCACACCGACGACGCCCTCGACGAGCTGCACCAGCGCGCCGCGCATCACCTTGGGCGAGAGGGAGTAACCGGTTTCAGCCACGGCGGCGCCTCCCCTTCCCGTCAGTCGATTGTGCCGAATTGCCGCGGCCTTCCTTGGCCAGCTCGCGGCGGGCCCCGGCGGCGAGGTCGGCCTCGTTCATGGCGCGCCCGGCAGCGAGCGCGGCGTAGCGCGCGCTGAGCACCGCCGACTTGATCTGTGCCGGCGACAGGCTGTGCGCCGCCGCAAGACGCGCACAGGCGGGTTTCAGGTCGGACGAGGCCGCCGCCCCCGCCAGCACCGCGGTCAGGCGCTGCCACAGCTCCTTCTGCTGCGCTTCCGCTGCGCGCGGGAATTCGATCACATGGCGCATGCGGCGCAGAAAGGCGGGATCGAGGTTGGCCCGTTTGTTGGACGCCAGGATCACCACGCCGCCGTAAGACTCCAGCAGTTGCAGCAGGTGGTTGGTGTCGGCATTGGCGTAGCGGTCGTGGCTGTCGCGCACGTCGGTGCGCTTGGCGAATAGCGCGTCGGCTTCGTCGAAGAACAGCACCGCGCCGGCCGCCTCGGCCTGGGCGAAGATGCGCGTCAGGGTCTTGGCGGTCTCACCGATGAACTTGCTGACCGTGGCGCCGAGATCAACGATGAGAAGGTTCACCCCCAGTTCGCCGGCCACCGCCTGGGCCGCCATGGTCTTGCCGACGCCGGCCGGGCCGCTGAACAGCGCGCTCAAGGTCGCGTCACGGCCGAACAGGCGGCAGGCTTCGGGATCGGCCAGCAGCCGGGCGCGGGCCCGCGCCTCGAAGGCGAAGGCCTGCAGTTCCGCCGTCGGCGCCGCCGGCAGGATGATGTCGTCCCAGCCCAACACCGGCTCGATGGCCCGCCCGGCCCCGCCGAGGCGCGCGCGGGCACGGGCACGCAGGTCCTGGGCGGCATCGGCGATGGATGCCGGCGCCGCCCGCGCCGTCGCCGCCAGATCGCCGATGGTCAGCCCCGGCGTCTCGGCCAGGGCCTTCAGCGCCGCAGCATCCTTTTCCGTGCTCTGCGGGTTGAGCCGGCGCCACAGGGCCAGCCGGGTCTCGGCGCCCGGCTCCGGCAGGGCGACGCGGATGTCGGCGACGTCTCGTCGGGCCGGCGGCGCCTCGCCCACGTCCACCGCCACCATCTGTACCGGCGACAACGGCACCGTGTCGGGCCAGGCGGGACCGCCGGCACGCCACAGCAGCGCCGCCTCGGCAAAGAGCCCGAAACGCTGGGCCCGCAGAAAACCCTCGGTAAAGTGCTCGGCGGGGATCGCCGCCGGATCGATGATCACGGCCTTCAGGCCCAGCGCGCGGGCGACGGCGGCAGCGAAGCCGATGCGGCCGCTGTGGCGGCGTGACTCGACCACCAGCCGCACGGGGCCGCCGCGCTCCAGCACCCGCGCGAGGCGCCGTGCGGTTTCGTTCACCGGCCATTCCGGCAGCGGCGCGTGGTCTTCCGGCGGTACCGCGATGCCGGCCAGTCCGGCATCCAGGCTGGCGGTGTTGAAGCACCAGTCGACCAGCACCGGGGCGGCCTCGAAGGACGGCGCGACGCCGGGCGCTGCCCAATGCGCGCTCAACAGGTGCCAGGCCGCCAGCGGCGAGACTGCACGCCAGATCGGCCGTGGGCCGTGACCGAAGAGGCGCCGGGCCAGCGCCTCGGTCGGCGCGTGGCGGCGCGGCTCGCCCTGGGCGGCGGCGATGTCGGGGCCCAGCGCCGGATCGGCAGCAACGGCAAGCGCGAGACACAGCAGGTCGGCCTCCGCCGCGTTCAGCGCAAAGAGCCCGGTGAGGCGGCGCCAGGTGGCGCCCTCCGGTCCGGCCAGACGCCGCGCCGCGGCGTCTTGGCCGTGATCGTCGCGACCGGCGGCCCAGGCACGTTCCGCCGCCGCATCGTCGGTTGCGCCCGTTGCCAGCCAGTCGAGGCGGCGACTCAGCGCGCCGCGGGCACGTGCCACCAGCAGCGCGGCGGCAGGGGCGAGATCGACGGTGTTGCTCTTGTTTTCTTTGCCGGGTGCCGCGATCGCCATACTCAGACCTCCAGCCAGAAGGGTTGCGATTCGGCGCCGTCGACGATGAGCTGCACCGGATGCAGCCCCGGCGTGGCGATGTCGAACAGGGGTTGGATGGTCACCCGGCCGATGGCGACGGTGAACAGCCCCGCGTCGTCGGCCGGCACGCCGGAGAACGCATTGGTCCGCACGTAAGCCTCGCCACCGACGACGACCTCGACGCGCAGGTCCGGGTCGGCAAGGTTGAAGGCCGCCACGATGTGGATGGCGATGCGGCCGTTGCCGTCGGGCGGATCGGCGACGTCGAGACGAGGCCCCAGGGCAAAGGCCGTGGCCGCCGTCTCGCTTTCCGAGCGCAGGGTCTGGCCGCCGACGACCCGCTGACGCAGCAGCGTGCGGATACTGGCGCCGTAGATGCCGGGAAAGACGTCGAGAGTCACCACGCCGCCGCCGGGATCGGCGATGTCCAGGGTCCGTTGCATGACGAAGCGCAGACTGCCGGTATCGAAGCTCACAGCCCAGGCCGGGTTCAGCGCCGGATCGACGGCAGCCTCGGTCACCGGCGGCGCCAATCCGCGCCAGTGCTCGTTGCGCAGTACCAGAGTTTGGGTGAGTCCGGCGGTGAGGTTGGAGCCGACCAGGGTGACGGTGCTGTCGGCCTCGGGCGCCGGCGGCACCACCGCGGGATTGAAGGTGGCGCGCGCCGGGGCGGGGCGGATCGCCTGCGGCCCGGCGCCGGTGGCCGGCGGCGGTGTGAAGCGCAAGGTGGCGCGCGAGCCGGTCAGCCGCGGCGCCAGCGCCGAGACGGCATAGACGCCGAGGTCGGTGACGGTGCCGGCGTACTGGGCCGGCGGCTCCGGCTCCAGGAACACCACCCGGGTCTCGTAGTAGGCCGAAAGCCGCGCGGTCGCCTGGTCCTCCGCCGACCAGAAGGCAATGGCGTCTTCCGGCGGAATGGGCCGCAGGGTCGTCTCGATGCGGTTGGTGCCGCCGACGAGACCGTCGACCATCGCCCGCACCGGCCCTTCGACGGGGTTGGGCTCGATCTCCAGATCGTCGTCGATGATCGGAAAATCGTGCAGCGTCTTCAGCGCGAAGCCCATCAGGCGCTGCTGGGTTTCGGCGTCGAATTCCGCCGCCACCTCATGGTGCGGCGTCAGGATGTAGTAGAGCATCAGCGGCATCGGCTGGCGCGAGACCGGAATGCCACCGCGTCCCGGCGACACCGCGTTCTTGTAAAACGGATCCTCTGCCACGTGGTAGAGGTGCAGGTTCAGCGTCTGCGAGGGGTCCTCCAGCAATTCCGGCGGCATGGTCGTCACGTTGAGCTGCTCCGGCGGCACGCCACCCATCAGCCGGCGCACGTTCAACGACAGCAGCTGGCGCAGGCTGGCGGTCACGAGATAGAGATCGGCGACGGGCATGGCGCGCTACCTCCGCCGCAGACCGAACAGCGTGGTTGTGCGCCGCCGGCGGGCCAGCGGGCCGATCAGCGAGGCCGCAGCGGCGGTGACCGGCGGGCGCGGCACCGCACGTGTCTCCTGCGGCACCTCGTTACGGCGCTCTTCGGTCGTCGCGCCGCGTGCGGCGCGGCGTTTTTCCGGGTGCGGCGCCGGCGTCGGCGTTGCGGCGGCCGGCGCGGGCGGCAACAGCGGGGCTGGCGGCGGCAGCGGCGGTGGCTGTATCTCGATCACCGGAGCCGGCGGGACGGGCGTGGGTGCCTCGGCCACATCGCGCGGCGCCGGTTCCGGCAGGATGACCGGCGGCAATGCCGGCGCG